>NZ_BAAGZL010000006.1:0-402908 GCF_054778555.1 Spirosoma flavus | reverse complement strand
TTTGTGTTTCGGTAAACTTCTTTTTTTTCATGTGTCAGTTAAAATTAGCTCTTTTCGAGTCTAATCCATGACTGTCCTAATTTCAGGGAAGCTTACAGGCTATAATAGCCAGGCTGATGAAGGCATCTTCAATGGCATTGCTATTGGGTCTAACTCACGAGTGGCAGCCAGCAACTCAATGATCTTGGGCTGAGGTGTCAATGTAGGTATTGGCACCTCAGCCCCAAAAAGCAAGCTGGAAGTGGTCGCCGATGAAACGGATAACAGCGGACTGCGGCTGTCTAAACTCACTAGCCAAAGCAAGACGAGCCTGACTACCGATCAATTCCTGACTGTCAACGAGCAGGGTGATGTGGTCAAGGCTCGGTATCAGCTGCGGATAAATACCGCCAATGAGTGGAGTGATAAAGTCTTTTTACATACTTACCCCCTACGCCCCCTGGCCTCAGTAGCTACTTACATTGCCCAGCATGGCCATTTGCCCAATATTCCCTCGGCCGAAGAAGTGGTTAACGAGGGTGTTGATTTGGTGAAGATGAACGCGACACTACTGGAAAAAGTGGAGGAATTGACCTTGTATAGTATTCAGTTAGAAAAGGCCAATCAGCATCAAGAAGCCCGAATTAATCAGTTAGAAACGCAGCATAAGCAGGAAATTGACGAGCAGCATAAGAAAATTGAACGGTTAGAGAAGCTAGTTCACCAATTACTGGAGAAGAAGGAATAGAACGCTTACAGGATTTGGCTCAACTCAGTATCATCGTTGAACAGCATGATAGCTATTACTTGAAAATCTCAAAAAATGCTTCCCATTGAGACATAGCCGCTTTAATGGGTGAGCACTTAGCGCTGAGCAAAATGAGCTAACGCTTCGGCTTCCACCCGTTTGATTCACTCACTTTTGCACTGGGTATAAGTCTGCGAGTTTTGCCCATGAAACCGCTGACAACGAGCTTTCTCCTGAAAATAGGCATGGGCTAAATCGGACCGCTCGAGCAGATAGTCTCGAAAGGCAACATGACGATCAATCTCAGGTGAACTTACTTGATAACAATGAAGATGAATCAATTTGCGCCCCGTAGTCGCATCGGCTTTTGTGTAGTAGCGACGCCCCACTAGTCCGTACTCTCCCCGCCACTGATAGCCCAAGGCTTCCATTGTTATTCGGTGCTGATCAAATTCCGCCAAGCTTTTCACGACCGGAATCAAATGCAAGATCGGTTTAGCCGCTATAGTGGGGATGGCGGTTGATCCGATGTGATGAACCGTGATCAACAGGTCGCCCAATACATGGGCTAATAGATGGCTTTCCACTTTAGCCAGTATATGCCAATCAGGATTATGAGCGACTAATTCTACCTTATCTTGGCTGGCCATAAACAGCTACTCGCTTTTGAGTCGGCTAAATAAGCAAAAATAAATCCTGTTTCTATCGGGTGGTGAATAAGCCAACGGGTTGCTGTTCTATAATTCGTATCTCACATATTCCTCCATTATAAAAGAAGCAGATCGAAATCTGCTCCTCAAATAGTCTGACCATAGCAGCAGGGCTTACAAGACTCAATAAGAACACTCAAATCAGGATTTGAGTGGTTTAGCTCATTGCCGATTCGTTTTTTTGCTCAAAAACACGAATGATGAAACTTCTTTTCTTACTGTTGCTCTTACCTTCTCTTTGGGGCCAAGCTCAATCCAATAAAGCAACAGCGATAGCCGCCGATACGAGTGGCTTTGCCGCCAAGCTGGAAACCTTACGACAACGCTACCAGATCCCTTCGCTTTCCGTCGGTATTGTGCAGGGCAAAAAACTCATCTGGTATCGCGGCTTAGGATATGCGGATATAGACCAGAAGATAGTGCCTACGGCACACACTGTCTATTACCTCGCATCGGTCACTAAAACATTCGGCTCGATCATTCTGATGCAATTGGTGGAAGCGGGCAAGATCAACCTGGATGATCCCGTCACCAACTATGGGATTAACCTGGGTGCCCGTTGGGGCAATGATAACCGCATCAAGCTGAAACACTTGTTGACCCATACCGCCCAAGGCAATTCATTCAACGGCTTTAAGCCTGGCTACAGTTTTGGCTATAACGGCGACTACTACGGGCAGCTGATCTGGCCTATCGAACAGGAATCGGGTCGAAGCTTCGGTCAACTGCTGGTTGAGCAGATCATCCGGCCGTTGGGACTGACCCATACAGCACCTAATCTGTCCGATACGGTCAAATTTTCCCTGACTGACTACGATAGGATCGCTTACAGCCAGCTCTTGGCTAAAGCGTATGATCGGGTGAAGGGGCGGATCGTGCCTACCACCTATCCGTCGTACTTTGGCCCATCGGCGGGTTTGCTCTCTAGCGTTAACGACCTAGCAACCTATTCCATCGCCATTGATGAGGGTCGGTTTTTACGGGCTGCCACCTGGGAACAAGTCTTTACCCCGTTCCGATCACCAAAAGGCAAAACGCTGCCCTATGGACTAGGGTGGTTCATTCGAAGTTACAAAGACATTAAGGCCCTATGGCATACGGGCCTTTGGACGGGCAATTCCTCCTTGCTGGTGAAAATTCCCCAGAAAGATCTGCCGCTGATCTTTCTGGCTAACTCGCCGGATCTGAATCGGCCTTTTTATGCCAAGTATGATATTTTCCGGAGCAATTCGCGTCTGCAGAAAGATCTGCGAGCCTCGGTCTTTGCCCGTGCGTTTTTGGATCAGTTCGTATTTCCCTCTAAATCTAAGTCTCAATAAAACGCTCATTTGTTCCTTTACGTTTTCTCCACTTTGGCAATTTCAGCACATTTCCGGTTTCACCTTTACCCTACTTTTGAACAAACTAACAACTCATTCAATGTATGAAATCCATCTCGCCAAACATCTTCGTCAATGACCTACAAGAAACCATCACCTTTTACACCCAACTCGGCTTTATATTAACTGATGAAGTGACTACTCCCGAAGGCGAAAGGGTATTTGCCATGGTGACGAACGGAAGTGTCACGTTCATGTTTCAGAGCTTTGCCAGCATTGAAGGCAAGCATCCGATGGTGAGTCGCACCGAGGGAGGATCGCTTTTGTTGTACATTAGTTTGGATAACATCCGTCAGTATTATGAATCTATCAAAGATCACATAACCGTGCTCACCGGCCTGGAGAAAACGTTTTATGGGGCTACTGAATTTTCGCTCTGCGACAACAATAATTACCTGCTAACTTTTGCAGAACATGACTAAGGAGCCACTCAATCCACTGGAAGTAACACCCGCAGAAGTGAAAAAGCTGCGCGCGCTGAAAATCAAAAAGAGTGAAATGCACTTGCACAGAATAGAGGTATTGCAGACGCTGCTTGATACGTCAACGATCAGGGCGATGGAGCTGTTTGCCTTATCTGAGTTTCAAAGTCTTCCCTCCATCGGGATACGCTTCGCACATGACTTGATCTGGATGGGCTATTATTCCCTACACGAGTTGAAGAGTGAGGATGGAGCAAAGCTCACCGATCAATTCGAATTGGAGAAAGGGGTATGGATCGATCCATGTGTTGAAGATCAGTTTCGGCTTGTTATCCATTTTGCCAACCACCCAAACAGTACACTCAATTGGTGGGACTTCACCCCCGAGCGCAAAGCCTTCCGCGAAAAAAATGGCTATCCTGCCACGCGGCCAAAGAAGCCTTGGTTTGAGTCACCTCAGTACCAAACAGACAAAAAAATACCGGCCACGCACGAGGCCACTCAAAAATACCTGCATAAAAACTGAAACGCGCCTTGGCGTACATGACCAAACATCCAGCTGAAAAAATCACCATCGCTCAACTGGCTGAGGTAGCACACCTCTCCCCCTATCATTTCATCCGTTGCTTCCGTAGCGTCTATGAACTGACACCTCTGCAATACCTCACGCGACTACGATTAAAGCAAGCCTCTTTACTATTAAAGAAATCAAATGCCACCGTCGGCAACATCGTTCCCCAATGTGGCTTTGAGAACGAGAGCGCTTTTATTCGCTTATTCAGAAAAGAATTCAGAATGACACCAATAGCTTATCGTAAGCAGTTTGGAACGAAAAAGAAGTGATCTTGCATTCAACGCTGCCTACCTCTACCCCTTGGGTTTTTAGCTATTTTCTTCACGATCATGCTCTGAAATAGTGGCTTATCAAAGCATTCTGCTTCCGTTTGGTACCCGCTGGTACCCGCCCAAGACTTTACTGCCTATATTGGCCTCACTATGGAAAACCAAAGCCCAATCCTGCGATACCTGTCAACGGCTTATCGAGAGCATACGCCCGTCATGTCCAACACCAATGCGTGTGTGAGCCGCATAACCATTATCACGGAAGATCCCCTGTTGTTCGAGATCGATTTAACCATCGGCGCTGACCAGCTGCGAACGTACGTCATTCAGAAGCTGTCGACCGAGTCGAGCGACAATCCCATTTATCAGGTCGCACCGGTGCATCAGGGAACAATGGGGTCTTTTTCTAAACTAACCGAGTCGGACTTGTACTACATGGTTACCAGTAAATCGTTGACCGACGAGGAATAACAGGTTACGTTAACAAGCCGCGCCATAGCCTGGTTGCATCTCAACCCGAAATGACCTGTTATACGATTGTCACCAAGGCGCAGGGCGGCACGCTGACGGTGAAAAGTGGGCTGAGGCAGGCCGCCAAGTTTGTAATTTCCCTACTTAGTTACTTGGCCGCTTCACAGTCACGCCGTTATGGGGCCGTTTCGTCCATTATTTGCATCCATATGCAAAGCAACTAGCTCCTTCATAAAGTTAATAGTCACTGTCCTAATCTCACAAATACGCTCTGATTATAAGATTTTTATGCTATAAATTCAAGTGGTGATGAGTCTGAACAAGTTGGTGGCGATCATTATTCGTCGCAGAAAGAATCTCGCTATCCTAATAAAGATCATCGACATCAATTCTTTAAAAAATCCTGTATTCTTCTGTCATTCCAATCTAGCCCAGCAAAGTAGAAGAATACAGGATTTTTTTTTCTTATCGGATAATCACCTTCAATTGCTGGCGATCCTGTTTCGTCTGAACGCTCAGAATCAGAATACCCGACTGACCACGTATCGGTAAATCAACAATATCGGTATGACCAGCCTCGACAATCTGATGCTTGCCAACAACCTGCCCTTGCTGATTCACCAGATTCAAATCGACTTTCTGACCTTCAACATTACTAACTTGTACCCGTACCCAGTCGCCTTCAATCGGATTGCCCAGAACGCGAACCTGCATGGTTTTTCCGGATTCTTCTACGCCCTGACGTCCTGCTACGGTACAGGCTGCTAACCAGTTGTACGTATAGCTGGCTGCGCCGTTGCCTTGCTGGGCTCGCAATTCTAACGCCGAATTATCCGTATACAGCTCAAGTTGGTAGGGGCCAGCAGCGATGGTCGGCAACAACTCGTTGACTACCGAAAAACTAATCGGATCACCCGTTAGGCCGCTGTACTGCGGAGTGAACGTAACGGCACGCTTGTTGGCTCCGATACTCACACAACTTAGTGTCTGCACGCCCGTGATGGCAAATCCATTGGTTGTGTTAGCCGGATTGACGGTCAGCAGAAAACTCGTACTCACACTCAATCCTTGGGGGTCAGTAGCTGTCACGATCACCGTACTCACGCCCGTCACGCTGGGAACGCCCCCGATCTGGGTCGGTGGACTGAAACTTAATCCGGCCGGTAAGCCACTAACTGATAAGACCAAACTTTGGGGCGACTCGTTGTCGGTGAACGTAAGCTGCGGAATGGTGTAGCCAAACCCTTCCCCGACTTTAGCCTCCTGATTAGCCAGGGGCTGATTGACCCGTGGTGGTGTGTTAGGTTGGGGGCTGCTGCAACTGGCCAGCCAGTTATAGTTGTAAGAAGACTCACCCGCGCTACCATCCTGTTTCGCCTTCAGCACAATCGTCGGATTGTCGTTGTAGAGCTGGAGCGAATACGGGCCCGGTGCCGTTGTGGGAGCCATCTCGTTGACAACCTGGAAGCTGATGGTTTGGCCGTTCACGCCCGCATACTGAGGCATAAAACTGATGGCGTATCGGTTATTGGCTACCTGCGTACAAGTGATTGGATTAACGCCTGTGATCGCAAACGTCCCGGTTGCCGTTACCGATGTGGGTTGCACCGTGAAGGCAAAGCTCGTAGACGTTGTGAGGCCGCCCGGATCGGCAGCTGTTAACGTAACGGTAGACGTACCGGTTTGTAAAGGCGTGCCAGATAACGTAGTACCGGTTAACATCAGTCCAGCCGGTAATCCGCTGGCTGTTAACGTGAGCGCATTCGGCGTCTGGGCGTCCGTGAACGTCGTAGCCAGATTCAGGCTGTACGGCTGCTGGACGATAGCTACCTGATTTGACACCGGATTGACCAGAGTAGGCGGAGTATTGGTCGCCGTTTGTTCGACGACCGTCAGTCGGAAACTGGTACTTACCGCGAGTCCCTGTGGATCGGTCGCCGTAACGGTAACGCTGCTCACACCCGACACCGCAGGAACACCTCCGATCTGGGCTGGTGGTGTAAAGCTTAATCCCACCGGTAAGCCAGTAACCGATAAGACCAGACTTTGGGGCGTTTCATTGTCAGTAAACGTAGTCTGCGGAATCGTGTAGCCAAAGCCTTCGCCCACCCGCGCTACCTGATCGCCAATGGGTTGATTGACGCGAGGTGGCGTGTTAAGCTGCGGATTGCTACAATTCGTCAGCCAGTTGTAGGCGAACGATATTTCCCCAGCCGTGCCTGCCTGTTGTGCTTTGATGATAATCGTCGGGTTATCGGTATAGAGCTGTAGCGTGTATGGCCCAGGTGCCGTGGTCGGGAACATCTCATTCACTACCGAAACACTGACCGGTTGCCCACTAAGCCCATCGTACTGAGGGGTAAAACTAACCACGTAGCGATTAGCCGCAATCTGCGAACAGGTATTGGTCGTCACGGCCGCGATACCAAACGTTCCGGTCGGCTGGCTACCCTGACTAACCGTAACCGACGCCTGACCGGAGCAATTGCCAACCGTGCCCGTAACGGAATACGTCCCGGCGTTATTGACCACAATGGAGTTGCCATTTATCCCCGTCGACCACTGATACGTAGTGGCTCCACTCGCCGTCAGCGTAGCACTCTGACCGTTCGTGATCGTCAGCGACGGATTTGCCGAAATCGATACCGCAGGAAGGGCATTATCCTGCACAACCTGCGCTGATGCAACAGCCGAACAGCCGTTAGTGCCCGTCAACGTAACAGAGTAGGTGCCAGCAGCCGTTACACTGATGGACGAGGTAACAGCCCCCGTATTCCATCGATACGTACCACTGCCATTCGCATTCAGACTTACCGCGGGAGTCGTACAGGTTAACGTAGCACTACTTGGCGTAATGTTCAGGGTAGGCAAGCTGTTATCCTGGTAGACCTGAATTGACGCTGTTGCCGAACATCCATTAGCGGCAGTTACCGTCAACGAATACGTACCCGCTGCCCCCACGCTAATGGTTTGGGAAGTCGCCCCCGTATTCCAGCGATACGTGCCTGTTCCATTGGCGGTTAACGTAACAGTCGAACTGGCGCAACTCAACGTAACACCTGCCGGCGATCCGGTGGATGGACTAATACTTACAGAAGGGAGGTTGGCATTCTGAACCACTTGTGCCGAAGCAATGGCCGTGCATCCGTTGGTAGCCGTCAACGTAACGGAGTACGTTCCAGCGGTTGTGGCACTGATGGAGGACGTAACCTCGCCCGTATTCCACCGATACGTACCGGTTCCAACGGCACTCAAACTCACCACCGGATTCGCACAGCTCAACGTAGCACTCGCGGGGTTAATGCTCACCGTCGGTACTGAATTCTCCTGACTAACCAGCGCAGTCGCCGTTGCCGAACAACCGTTAGCGGCTGTCACCGTCACCGAGTACGTTCCTGATGTTCCAACGCTGATCGTCTGTGAAATTGCTCCCGTATTCCAGTGGTAGGTTCCCGTTCCGTTAGCGGTTAATATAGCACTTGAATTCGCGCAGGTCAATGTAGCACTGGTCGGATTGATACTCGCCGAAGGCGCTGAATCATCCTGGATTACCTGCGCCGATGCGGTCGCCGTGCAGCCGTTGCTCGCCGTTAACGTAACGGAATACGTGGCCGCCGAGGTCGCACTGATGGAGGCCGTCGTCGCGCCTGTGCTCCACCGATACGTACCATTGCCCACCGCGCTCAGACTCACCGTCGGTGTAGCGCAGGTCAACGTAGCGCTGCTTGGCGTAATGCTCACCGTCGGCTGGCTATTATCCTGGAAGATCTGGATCGACGCAGTCGCCGTGCAGCCATTACTGCCTGTGAGGGTTACGGAATAGGTTGCGGCTGACGTAGCACTGATCACCGACGTAGTAGCCCCGGTGTTCCAGCGGAACGAACCACTGCCCACCGCGCTCAGACTCACCGACGACGTAGCACAGGTCAACGTAGCGCCGGTCGGCGTTCCGATACTCGGGTTAATACTTACTGTGGGTACGTTGCTATCCTGATCCACTTGGGCCGTGGCCGTAGCTGTACATCCATTGCTTGCCGTGAGTGTTACCGAATACGTATTGGCTGTGCCTACGCTGATGGTCTGCGACGTAGCGCCCGTGTTCCAGCGATACGTTCCTACACCATTAGCGGTTAAGGTAACGGTCGAATTCGCACAGGTCAACGTAGCGCTGCTTGGCGTAATGCTCACCGTCGGCGCTGAATTATCCTGGAAGACCTGTGCCGTGGCCGTAGATGAACACCCGTTGGCACCCGTAAGCGTGACCGAATAAGTATTGGCCGTGTTGACCGAAATACTTTGCGTAGTAGCGCCCGTGTTCCAGCGGTACGTACCTGTTCCATTAGCGGTTAGCGTAATACTCAAATTCGCGCAGGTCAACGTAGCACTGCTTGGATTGATACTTAGCGTCGGTAGGGAATTATCCTGAATTACCTGTGCCGTAGCCGTAGATGAACACCCGTTCGTACCCGTCAACGTAACCGAGTAGGTACCAGCGGCCGTTGCACTAACAGTGGACGTAGTAGCACCCGTATTCCACCGATACGTACCACTGCCAAGCGCACTCAGACTTACCGTGGGCGTAGTACATGTTAACGTAGCACTGGCTGGCGTAATACTTACGGCTGGTACATTCGTATCCTGGCTAATCTGAGCGGAGGCTACAGCGGTACAACCATTGGCGCCCGTCAACCTAACAGAGTAGGTATTCGCCGTGTTCACGCTGATGACTGGAGTAGTTTCTCCGGTATTCCAGCGATAGGAACCAGTTCCCATCGCACTCAAACTCACGGCTGGACTGGCGCAGGTTAACGTAGCAGAGCTTGGGCTGATACTCACCATAGGCGTAGTATTATTCAGAAAGATCTGTGCCGTGGCCGTAGATGAACACCCGTTGGCACCTGTCAGCGTAACCGAATAGGTATTGGCCAGACTTACCGAGATTGTTGGTGTATTTGCTCCTGTGCTCCAACGGTACGTTCCCGTGCCGTTAGCCGTCAGCGTAGTACTGACATTTGCGCAGGTTAACGTAGCGCTGGATGGCGTAATATTCACCGTAGGCGCTGAATTATTCTGGAATACCTGTACTGATGCACTATTGGTACATCCATTGGGAGCGGTGACGGTAACGGAGTAGGTGCCTCCAGTAGTGACGCTACGTATGGTAGTGGCCGTGTTATCATCCCACCGATACGTTCCTCCGCCGGTTGCCGTAAGACTTATGCTTGTCGTGTTACAGGTCAGGGTGGTGCTGGCGGGAGTCTGAATAGTAGCTGTTGGGGCAGTGGTATTGCTGCTTACCGTTGTGCTGGTGGTACTGATACATCCGGCTGAATTAGCCACAGTCACCGAATAGGTACCGGGAGACGTGACGACTCGGGTAGTGGTGGCCCCGGAGGTACCCAGCACCGTGCCACTGCTGTTGACAAAGGTATAACTGGTGCCTCCCGATGCCGTCAGTGTTACACTCGCCTGAGCACAGGTCAACGGACCGTTGTTGAGCAAGCCTGCACCAGGCAGGCTGTTTACCGTTACGTTGGTGGTAGCCGTAGCCAACTGGCTATTGCCAATAACCCGCAGCGTGAATGTTTGTGAGCCCGAACCAGCCGCCGTCAAACTCTGACTGAAGGTCGAACCAGACGTAGTAGCCGACAGCGACGTACCACTACCATTCGTCAGGGTGTAATTATAACTCCCCGTTACGTTGCCGATGGTGGCTGTAAACGTAATCGGGCTACCCACGCAAATGGTGTTGTCCAGCGTAGCAAATCCCGTGATGGTAGGTGGTGGCGAGTACGTAATCGTGAACGCATTCGACGCTGTGTTTCCGTTACCAGCCCCATCAGTAGCTACGTTGGCGGCCACGCTCACTGAAATAGTTACCGTGCCGGTGCCACTAGGTGTAATGGGCAGCGTATAATTAGCCCCACTACCCGAAAGCGTCCCCTTTGTACCGTTCGATACCGAGATGTCGCCCACTATAAAATTCGTCACACTTTCCGAGAACGTAATGGACACTGTAATTGGGGAAGTGCTGGTGGGATTGCTGGCCGAACTCGTGATGGATACCGTTGGAGCCACACCATCCACCAGCACGCCGTTAGTCGACGCTACGTTATTGAGGCTCAGGTTTGCATTGATCGTGTTATTTCGAATAGTACCACCGTTGAGACTAATAGCGCTACCCAGAGTTACGCCGTTATTGTCGAGGTCACCACTTACTACCGTGTAGGCAAATACCAGTGTCGTGCTGCCGCTACCGCTTACATAACTGGCCGTGCGGGCGGTGCTGCCAACTGTCAGAGGAATGGTGGGCGTGCCGGTTACGGTTACTGGCTGGTCAAATACTACGCGAAAATTCAATACCGCACCGATTCCGTAGGTAGAATTGGCCGGGACGCCAACGCTGCTCACCTGTGGCGTTATGGTAAAACTGTTGGTACTGGTGCCTGTTCCATCGGCATTCTGCACTGAAATAGTACCCGTGGCTGCTCCATTAGGCACTATAGCTGTTAACTGACTATTACTAAGTACGTTCACGGTCGTGGCAGGCACTCCGTTAAAACGTACCGTTACGTTGCCGGCATCGTTGAAGTGCGAACCGTTGATACTAACGCTGGTTCCTGCCAAACCGCTCGTGGGCGAGAAACTGGTTACGGTAGGCGTCTCCGTCACATTGGTAATCGTGATAGTCAATACCTTGTCAAAGGTCAATCCACCCCCGTCTGTGGTCCGTATCTTGATGGAATAGCTGTTTTTGGCTTCGAAGTTGGGCGAACTGGTGATGGACAGGCTGTTGCCGCTAATGCTGAAAGACGCGTTGTCAGGATAGTTCGTGCCGTCAGCAAGTGCGTACGTGAACGAACCACCCTGGGCGTCAGTACTGGTAAGGGTGCCCACAGTTGTACCCGCTGCTACGTTCTCCGCTACGCTGCTCGGGTTCAGGGTTATGTCAGTAGGCGCAGTGTTGCCGATTCCCGCCTGCTCGTAGCGGTCAATAGTACCATCGCCCCTACCTACTAGCAGATCGAGCAACCCGTCGCCGTCGATGTCGGTCACGCAGGGTTTGGCATTAGCACCTGCATTAATGCTATTGAAATTGCTCGTAAGCTGGTTTACATTAAAGGACCCAACGTCAGACTGCTCAAACCGATAAATGTTACCCGTATTTACACCGACAAGAATATCAATCCGGCCGTTACCATCAATGTCCACACAGAACGGAGCGTCGTTGCCCGACAGTTGCAGGTCATTGAAGTTGGTGTTGATACGATAGAAGTCGTCGGTATTGTAAATGAAATTCTGTTCAGAATGACTGATGATACCGTCACCTTTTCCCAGGATAATCTCCAGAAGGCCATTGCCATTCAGATCAGTCATGCTGGGAACTGTATTGGCATCGGTACTGATACCCGCAAAGTTGTTCGTTACCAAATTAAAAGTAGGCGCTCCGACACCTGTCTGCTTATATTCGTCTACGGTACCGTCGCCACGCCCCAGGATAAGGTTGAACCTGCCGTTGCCCTCAAGGTCTACAATAGATACCGTAGATTCGGTCCCCGAGTCAATGTTAACATTCGAGCTAGTCTTTAACGTGCCTAGATTAGTGAAGGCGGTTCCATTGGGAGTTGTCTGTTCGTAGCGCATCACCGTTCCGTCGGCGCGTCCTACCAGCAGGTCCAGTAGCCCGTCGCCGTCAATGTCAGCCACTGCCGGGGCGGCATTGCTACTCACGTTCACACCGGCAAAGTTATTTGCTATCAAGTTAAAGGTGAGTAAATTACTGGCCCGCGTCACCGTGAACGCCGAAGACGATAGACCGTAACCACTGGCGTTCGTTACGTTAATAATCTGCGTGGAGGCCACCCGGGGCACCGTTACGTTCAGCTGTGTACTTGAAACGACCGTGAAGGGGGCCGATATTTCGCCGAAACGTACGCTGGTGGTACCCGTAAAATTGCTACCGTAGAGGGTGACCTGGGTGTTAATTCCACCACTGGTAGGCGAAAATGAACTGATGGTAGGAGCTTGGGCTAGCACAATCTGCCTGATGGTGACTAGGAGCAGGAAAAGTAAAAGTTTAGTTTTCATACGATTTTTGAAAAGTTGAAAATAATTGTTACTATATCTCGCATAAGTTTTCTACGTGTTTATAGGATGCTATTTTAGTACATAAAATTGGGTGCTAAGTACTCTCAATCCGATTTTAAATGCTAACACTCTCGTCGCATTCTTTAACACTCTCGTCGCATTTGGCGAAAAAAAAATCAGTATTGAATTCATCAACTCACCTTTTTACCATTACCCGTTTACTTTAGAAAGAAACTTCTCTATACCGTATGTTGAATATGCTAGGAGTCGCCAGCTATACGGGCATGTACCTTAACCTGATGGGTAATGACCAGAGCGTTGCATGATTGATTGGATTAGGTCTTGAGTAGGCAGCGTAATGGTACGTGAATTAGAAAGTATTTATCCTTCAATGAACCCATTATGTACTGCATCCTGACTGCCATTGGCATCGATACGTATGCGGTAGCGTGTACGATAGCAAACCGATGCTAGGCTTGCTACATTTCACTGGACATGACGCCAAGTAGCATTTGTCAGGATATGTAATAGGTTAAATCGAACAAATCTCTCCCACCGAGTACGAACAAGCATTCATGTGTCTGTTCCTTAATTCGGGTGTTAAAAGAGACTTTATAGTAAGGTGATGTAGGAGGGTAATAATTTCAGGAGGCTTGTCAATCGATACCAAAAGAGATTTTTTGCACGTAAAAATGGAGTTTGAAGCACAACATCACTGTCCTGTATGTGGAAGCCCCAAGCATCGCGATCCACGATACCCAAAGCATGTGTGTAAAGCCTGCGCGGCAAGAACCACTGACAAGGCAGGGCGACCCGTGAAATATTGGAATACCAATTTCGGGGGCGGATGTCAGGGTGTTTACTTGGATGGGGAGAAGGAGTTGTACCCTTCGGATGTCTGCTATATTGACAACTTTAGATGCGTGGCCGAGGAAGCCAGATTCGGTGGCATTGCTATCCAAGTTAACGAGTTGGATGTTGCAACAACTGAGTCAACTCCTCAAGAGAGTAATCCGTCAAAATCAGGAGGATGGTGGAATATGTTTCATCGTTGGTTTTCATAAGGCCAAGTATGCACGGGTTGAGTTAGACACCTATTGAAAGATCAGTCTGGAATCAAAAGGTACATTCTCAAAATACCCTCCCATGTGAGACGAACGATCGTTCATGTATTTGCTTCAGTATTGGAGCAATTAGTGAGATGGACAATTCTTAAACTAGTGTAGCCTTATTCAACTCATTGGAGGCAACGAGTGCATAGCCTACCAAGTCATACACTCGTTGCTGGCCGTTCAGCATAACCCCTCAGCCAATCGCTCCTGCCCTTGATCGTGTGAGTAGCCACCTAGTCTTTTTTGTATGCTATTTCGGTGATAGTCGATGATTACACCAGCAGACATCCGTCTTGAGAAACGACTTCTTTTCCAATTCTATTCGTCTATGCACTCAATGCTGACCGCTAGTGGGAATGCCCTACCGGGGAGCTAGCCAGAAGTAGGGAACATAAAAAAACGTCGTTTTGGGACTCAAAATGGATAAGTTGAGACAGGATTGATAGCAGTTGAGACAGGATTGACAGTCCGCCTGCTGACAAGCACTGATCTTTGGCCCACAAAACCACGACGTTTCTGATTTCTCCAATAAATAAATTACTGAGATCTATTTCTAATAAATGATTAACTTGACATTCATGCATATAAGCGTGACGCGAACACGATATCTACGGCTTCTGTGCGCAACATCGTAGGCAACTACCCCATGAGCCAGCACGGGATTAGGCTTGCTTTTTCACCGATCACCTGTTTCACTTTTCTTTTCACGTATGCAACACGACTACTGTTATCAACCGGCCCTGGCCGAAGGGCGACCAACTCGCCAGCAAGGTGGCAACAAAGCCCCTGAACTTCTTTATGCCTTGCAGTTGAGTCTACTTGGGCTTGTCTGGCTGTTGAGTGGCTTAAGCGCCCAGGCCCAGACGCTGTTATGGCAGAAAACCCTGGGCGGTACCCAGACTGATTATGCCACTGCCCTAACATCCACCAATGATGGGGGGATGGTGATAGCTGGCTATACCAGTTCCACCGATGGGGACGTAACAGGTCAACACGGAGGGGGAGACTTTTGGGTGGTCAAGCTTGATGCTCAGGGCAATCTATTGTGGCAGAAAACCCTGGGCGGCACCCAGTCTGAAGTACCCTGGGCCATTAAGGCCACCAGCGATGGGGGGGTAGTGGTGGCCGGCTATACCCAGTCCACCGATGGGGACGTAACAGGCAATAAAGGAACAAGTGACTTTTGGGTGGTCAAGCTCGATGCCCAAGGCAATCTATTGTGGCAGAAAACCCTGGGCGGCACGGGTATTGATCAAGCCTATGGCCTAACGACCACCAGCGATGAGGGGGTAGTCGTAGCTGGCTATACCCAATCTACCAACGGAGACGTGACAGGTACTCGGGGGAATAGAGACTTTTGGGTGGTCAAGCTTGATGCTCAGGGCAATCTATTGTGGCAGAAAACCCTGGGCGGCACGGGATCTGATGCCGCTTCTGGTATAACGACCACCAGCGATGGCGGGCTAGTGGTGGTGGGCTATACCAGTTCCACCAATGGGGACGTAACAGGCCAACACGGAGGGGCAGACTTTTGGGTAGTCAAGCTCGATGCTCAGGGCAATCTATTGTGGCAGAAAACCCTGGGCGGTACGGGATATGATTATGCCAGTTCCATAGCGACTTCAAGCGATGGGGGATTGGTCGTGGCGGGCACTATCGAATCCACCAATGGGGACGTAACGGGCAACCATGGGGATTATGACATGTGGGTAGTTAAACTCGATGCTCAGGGCAGTCTATTGTGGCAGAAAACCCTGGGCGGTAGTGACTATGATGAATCATATGCCCTAACGGCCACAGGAGATGGGGGGTATGTCGTGGCGGGTAATGTCTATTCCACCGATGGGGACGTGACGGGTAATCACGGGGATTCTGACTCTTGGGTAGCCAAGCTCGATGCCCAAGGTAATCTGTTGTGGCAGAAAGCCTTGGGAGGTAGTGACGACGATGAAGCATTTGGCGTAATGCCATCGGGTGATAGGGATTTAGTGGTGGTGGGAGATGCCTATTCTAACGATGGAGATGTAACGGGTCATCAGGGACGGTCAGACTTCTGGATAGTGAAACTGAGGGCTCCCATTATCCTCAGCAGTTTTACCAGCGGGGCCAGTACTGTCTGCGCGGGTAATCCCCTCACGTTCACCGCCACGGTGGGCGAGCTAACGGGCAGCTACGACTATACCCTCACCAATGGTACAAGCACCACGTCGGGCACTTCGGCCAGCACGAGTTTTAGTGAAAATCTGGTGGCTTCGGGCAGTGGGCCTCAAAATTTTACCCTCACGGTGAGCAATAACGGCCAGTCGGCAACGGCCATTACCAACGTAACGGTGACTACGCCCCCCATCCTGAATCCCATAACGGGCAACCCCAACCTGCTGGTGGGTGCTACTACCCAGTTAGCCAATGCTACTATGGGAGGAATATGGTCGAGTGATAACCCGACAATTGCCAGCGTCAGTGCCACCGGTCTGGTGAGTGCTCTGGCGGTAGGCTCGACCCAGGTTCGCTACACGGTGGCCGCAGCGGGTGGATGCCCGGCGGTGGAAGCCCTCTACCTGCTGACCGTCAGCGAGCCGGCACCCGACGGCCCCACCTGTGACACCTACACAACCCGAACCACAGCCAATGGGCTGGGCAGTAATAACTCGTTTAGTGTGTATGCGGTGGGCAATATAGTCTATGCCGCCACTCAGGGTGGGTTGAGCATCTCCACCGATGGGGGCAACAGCTTCACCAACAAAACCACTGCCAACGGGCTGGGCAGTAATTTCGTGATTCGTGTGCATGCAGTGGGCAATGTGGTCTATGCTGCCACGTTGGGGGGTGGGTTGAGCATTTCCACCGATGGGGGCAACACCTTTACCAACAAAACCACGGCCAACGGCCTGGGTAGTAATAACGTGGTGGGTATATACGTGGTGGGCAGTATGGTGTATGCTACCACTGACGGCGGCTTGAGTATCTCCAGTGACGGGGGCAACAGCTTCACCAACAAAACCACTGCCAACGGGCTAGGCAGTAATATCGTCAGAGATGTGTACGTAGTGAGCAATGTAGTGTATGCCGCTACGGCTGGTGGATTAAGCATTTCCACCGATGGGGGCAACAGCTTCACCACCCGTACTACCGCCAACGGTTTGATCAGTAATGATACGTATGTGGTGCAGCCGGTGGGCAATGTTATCTATGTCGCCACGGGTAGCGGGTTGGGCATCTCCGCCGATGGGGGCAACAGCTTTACCAATCGGACCACCGCCAACGGACTGGGCAGTAATTTCGTGACGGGTGTGTACGTGCTTGGAAATGTGGTCTATACCACCACCGATGGCGGCTTGAGTATCTCCACCGATGGGGGCAACAACTTTACCAATCGGACTACCGCCAACGGGATAGGCAATAATAACGTGTATGGTGTATCTCCCCTGGGCAGTCGGATCTATGTGGCTACCGTTGGGGGCGGATTGTCTTTCTGTCCAGCCCCTGCTACGCCCCTACTGCTGAGCAACTTCACGGCTAGCCCCACCACCCTGCTCACTACGGCCAGCACCAGTTTGTCGGCAGTGGTTACGGGGGGCACGGGTCCTTATAACTATGTTTTCAGCGGACCGGGTATCATTGGACCGAGCGGCAACACGGCTACGATATCGGGCCTGAGTGCCGGGGTGCAGACCTTCACCGTGACGGTAAGTGACGCCACCGTCCCCACCAACCAAACCATCTCCGGCACGGTGAGTGTAACGGTCATCGACAATATGCCAACGATTAGCACCTTCCAAAGTAATCCAGCGGTGGTCTGCGCGGGTAGCCCTGTTGCCTTCACGGCCACGGTGGGCAACGTAACGGGCAGCTATAGCTACACGCTCACCAATGGCATCAGCACCACCACGGGTACTACGTCCAACCCGTCTTTTAGTGAAAATCTGCTAGCTTCCGGTAATGGTCCTCAGGAGTTTACCTTAACGGTAAGCAGTAACGGCCAGTCGGCAACGGCCACCACTAACGTAACAGTGAATGCCCTGCCCACGGCCACCATTCTCACACCAGCCAGCACTACCTTAACCTGCACCAACGCCAGCCTTAGTCTGACCGCTACAGGAGGAGCTACCTATCGCTGGGAGGATAACTCCACCGATGCGGTGCGGTCAGTCAGTAGTAGTGGCACCTACTCGGTCACGGTTACCTCGGCCAGTGGCTGTACGGCTGAAGCAAGCACGAGTATCGCCCAGGACAACATGATACCTACGGTGAGTATTACCCCCAACAGTACTACGTTAACCTGTAGTACTCCAATTGTTAATCTGAGTGCAGTCGGTACTGGTACGTATCAGTGGAGCACCGGGGAAACCACCCAAGTCATCTCGGTGACCGCGGCCACTACGTATTCGGTGACCCTCACGGGTACTAACGGCTGCTCGACTACGGCCAACGCTACCGTTTCTCAGGATATTACGTTGCCCAACGTGAGCATTACCCCGTCGACTGGAACGCCAGCCGGTGTTACGTTGACCTGCGCTAATCCGACCGTGAGTTTGAGTGCGGTGGGCAGCACCGGTACGTATCGCTGGAGTACGGGGGCCACTACGTCAGTTATTTCAGTAACCACTGCCAATACGTATTCGGTGACACTTATCGGAACTAATGGCTGTACGGCCAGTGCCAGTGTGATTGTGAGTCAGGACAATAGCTTACCTAGCCTGAGCATCAGCCCAAATTCTGCTACGTTGACCTGTAGTACTCCAACTTTGAGTCTGAGTGCAGTGGGCACTGGTACATATCGCTGGAGTACAGGAGAGATCACCCAAACCATCTCGGTGAGTACGGCTAATACGTATTCGGTAACCCTCACGGGTACCAACAGTTGTACGACCAGCGCCAGTGTGGTGGTTGGTCAGGACAATACCGCTCCTACGGTGAGCATTACTCCTTCGACCGGAACGCCGGCCGGTGTTACGTTAACCTGCGCTACGCCGACTGTGAGTTTGAGCGCAGTGGGCAATGGTACGTATCGGTGGAGCACCGGGGAAACCTCGCAGGTTATCAGTGCCACCTCGGCCAACACTTATTCGGTGACCCTGACCACTACCAATGGCTGCACCGCGAGCGCGTCGGCCACTGTTGGTCAGGATATTACGTTGCCTACGGTGAGCATCAGCCCCAACAGTGCTACGTTGACCTGTGCTAGTCCAACCGTGAGTTTAAATGCAGTGGGCAGTGGTACGTATCGGTGGAACACCACAGCCACTACCCCGGTTATCAGTGCGTCTGCTGCCGGAACCTATTCAGTTACCCTGACCGCTACCAACGGCTGTACAGCCACTGCCTCAGTGCAGGTATTTCAGGATAACACGCTTTCTACCGTGAGCATCAATCCGGCGAGTGCTACGTTGACCTGTGCTACGCCGACCGTCAGCCTGAGTGTTGTAGGAACCGGTACGTTGCGCTGGAACACGGGTGCTACTACACAAGCCATCAGTGCTACGTCGGCGGGGACTTACTCGGTGACCCTAACGGCTACCAATGGCTGCACGACCACCGCATCAGCTACGGTCACTCAAGATACCAATCTGCCAACGGTCAGCATAGCGCCTTCCATCGGAACGCCGACCGGCGCTACGTTAACTTGCGCCAACCCAGTCGTTAGCCTGAGTGCCGTGGGTAGTGGTACATATCGCTGGAGTACGGGGGCCACCACACCAACCATCTCGGTGAGTACAGCCAACACGTATTCGCTGACCCTGACCAGCGGCAATGGCTGCTCAGCTACGGCTTCGATTCAGGTGGGTCAGGATACGTCCCTACCAACGGTGAGTATTACCGCCAATCCGTCGCTGACCATCGCTACCGGCCAGAGCACTACGTTGACGGCTAGTGGGGCTACGTCTTATCTGTGGAGCAACGGGGCCACGACCAACTTTATCCTCGTCAATACAGCCACTACGTATTCGGTAACCGGCACCACGGGTAATGGCTGCTCGGCTACGGCCTCGGTGGTGGTGAGCCTCACCAGTGCTCCATCGGGACCGTTTGCCATCAGCGCTGTGACGACCAATACCTGTCAGCAGATTGCCAGCAACCGCTACGTGATCAGCTTCACACCTCAGTATGCAGGCACCAACGGCCAGCCCATCAGCTTCTCGGTAGTCAACGAGTTGTTTCCAACGACCGCTCCAGGGCCTTACACGCTTCAGCTCTACACCGATAACCCGGTGATTATCCTCAAAGCCCAGCAGGGCGGGACGCCGGGTGAAGTGACCTACGCCTACAATTGGTTGGCGGTTTGTAGCTCACCTCAACCTAACACCCCACCCCGCGTGAATCAGCCCCTGACAGATCAGATAGCTCGAGTGGGCGAGGGCTTCGGCTATACCATCCCGCAGGTAACGTTCACCGATAATGAGTCGCCCCAGAGCCTGGTATTGACGGTGAGTGGCTTACCAGCCGGCTTAGGTTTCATGCCACCCACCCAGATTGGCGGTGTGCCCACTGTAGCGGGTGTTCGTTCGATAACCGTGACGGCTAGTGATCCCCAGGGGCTCAGCGTGAGCACCAGCTTTGTCCTGACCGTTGTTGAGCCCAACGCTACGAACACGCCACCAACGCTGGTGAATCCCATTTCGGCTCAGGCGGGCATTCAGGAGCAGCCCTTTAGCCTGAACGTGGGCACTACCTTCAGTGATGCCCAGACACCCAATGCTCTGGTGCTGACGGCTAGTGGATTGCCGGTCGGGTTGACGCTGGCGGGTACGCTTATCTCGGGTACGCCTTCGATGAGTGGTACCTCGACGGTATCGCTGACGGCGGTCGACCCCGGTGGGCTGAGTGCTACGACCAGCTTTATGCTGACCATCCAGCCTGCTTCGGTGACGGCCAGTGCGCCCTTCGCTATCACGGGGGTAAGCCCGATCACCTGTACGCAGGTGGCTAACAATCGCTACCAGATCAGCTTCCAGCCTCGTTATTCGGGTCTTAACGGGCAGGTGGTGAATTTCTGGGTGGTGAATGAATTGGTGCCCACCACGGCTCCGGGTCCGTATTCGTTGCAGCTCTACAACGACAATCCGGTGATTGTGCTCAAGGCAAGGCAGGAGGGCAGTGCGGGTGAGACTACCTTCAGCTACAACTGGCTAGCGAGTTGTGGCACTCCCCCCCAACCCAATTCAGCCCCACGGGTGAACATTCCGCTGACGAATCAGACCGCCCGAGTCGGTCAGGCCTTTGGCTACACCATTCCTCAGCTCACGTTTACCGACAACGAGACGCCCCAAAGTCTGGTGCTCAGCGTGAGTGGTTTACCGGCGGGCATGAGTTTCAGTGCGCCGACTCAGATTGGGGGCGTGCCCAGTGTCAGTGGAGTGAGCACCATCACCGTGACGGCTACTGATCCGGCGGGCTTGAGTGTGAATACCCAGTTTTCGCTGACGGTGCTGCCAGTCAATGCACCGAGTGGGTTTGCCATCACGAGTGTACAGACGTTGAACTGCGTGAGTCTAAGCCCGAGTCGTCGTTCGGTGACGTTTACTCCCCAGTACAGTGGAACCGATGGCAGTCCGGTGAGCTTCTCGATTATCAATGAGTTGTTGCCTACTACCACAACAGGCCCATATACTCTGGAATTGTACACGGATAATTCGATCTTACGTTTACGGGCTCAGCAGGGTGGTTCACAGGCGAGTTATGACTACAACTGGCTAGCTGTCTGTAGTACCCCTGCTCGCCAGGGAGTAGCAGAGGCTGGCACAGGTCTACAGGTATCGGTACTGGGCAATCCGGTGATTGGTTCACGCGTCGAGGTAATGGTCCGTGGTATAGCTGGTCAATCTCTGACGGCTGAGTTAGTGGATTTGCAAGGACATCGGCTAGGTATTGAGCGGATTGAGCGTGCCGGTGAGCAGGAGCGACTAAGTCTACCGATTGATCGGTCGGTGGGCGTGTTGTTGCTGGAGGTACGAACAGCGTCAGAACGTCAGGTGATCCGACTTGTTCAGCCATAGGGCCTACCCATTTATTATCGAAACAGCCAGACCATCGCTGATCTGGCTGTTTTTGTTTTTGTAGATGGTCTTAAAACGAAACTTCAAAAAATCTTATATAACCCTCCTTTCGGTGTACACTCATAACAAGTGGAGCTGCTACCTTTGACTGGACATTAAGTTAAGTGTGATCTAACTTAGTGAACCATGAAAACAAAGAGACAGTACGACGACGAATTCAAAAAGACGGCTGTGGAGCTATCAGTGGCAAAAGGATCGCTGAAAGCGACTGCTGAGAAGTTGGGAATAACCCCACAAATTCTGACCCGGTGGGGTAGTGAACGAGTAGTTGCTCAAGGCTCCCCAGCCGTTAGCCGAACTCAGGTAAGCCAGGAACAACAAGAAATAGTGCGGCTGAAAAAGGAACTCAAACAGGCTGAATTAGAGCGTGATATTCTAAAAAAGGCGGTCGGCATCTTCTCCAGGGGAGACGGGAAATATTCGGATTTATAAAGGCGCACCAAACCGAATTTCCCGTTGAGACGATGTGTAACGTACTGAATGTAAGCCGCAGTGGGTATTATTATTGGCTAACCTAACGTCCCACCAAAAGAACAAAGGAGAATGAAGCTCTTATCGTACTAATAAGTGATTCATTTACAGCCAGTAAGAAGCGTTATGGTAGCCCAAAGATTACACGAGAGCTGAGGGCCAAAGGCATAAAGGTATCTCGGCCCCGCGTAGCCAGACTAATGAAGCAGGCTAATCTGAAAAGCGTCATTCAGAAAAAGTATGTAGCTACTACTACAGATTCAAAACACAACTACCCACTAGCAGAAAATCATTTGAAGCGCCAATTTAAACCCATAAAACCGGGCCAGGCTTGGGTTTCGGATCTGACATATATCCGAACCGGTGAAGGCTGGCTGTACCTAACAATGATTATGGATTTGTATGATCGGAAAGTGATTGGCTGGGATTTAAGTAAATCGATGAAGGCCGCTGAAACAACCATACCAGCCTGGCAGATGGCGATTAAAAACCGGCCAATTGAACGCCAGTTGATCTTTCATTCGGATCGAGGGGTTCAGTATGCCTGTCATAGCTTTACTAGACTGCGGAAAAAACACCCAATGGTTGTGCAAAGTATGAGTGGGAAAGGTAACTGCTGGGATAACGCTGTGGCGGAGAGCTTTTTCAAAAGTCTCAAGTCGGAGTTGGTCTATCAGCATGATTTCCAAACTCAAGCCACGGCTAAACAGGCAGTCTTTGAGTACATAGAGATCTGGTACAATCGCCAACGAAGGCACTCAGCATTAGGCTATCTTTCCCCTTTCGACTATTATAACAGTCAATATCAAAATGTTGCTTAGAGATTTGTCCAGTGTTTTGTTGCAAATCCATGGACCAGTACGTCAATTAATGCTGTACATAATCGGTAGGAGTCTGATGATAGAACTCTCTAAAAAGCTTAGTAAAATAAGAGGGTGATTCAAAGCCTACTTTATAAGCTGTTTCCGATACATTGTACCCTGCCCGCAGTAGATCAATGGCCCGCCGGAGCCGGTACTGGCGCATAACGTCATGGGGAGATAATTGCAGCAGGCTCTGAAGTTTACGGTGCAGCTTCCGGCGGCTCATGGCTAACTCTTCGGCCAGCCATTCAACACTCAACGTTGAATCATCAAGTCGTCCTTCTAATAACTGATACAACCGAGTCAGGAACTGGTCTTGAACGGTTTCCTGTGGCTCCGTTTCCTGAGCAGGTTGATTTTGAGTGAGTTGCCGTCGATACGCTTCCCGCAGTTTGTCCTGTCGAGTCAGAATATTCCGTAAACGCAAACGTAATTCACTCATGCTAAAAGGTTTAGTCAGATAATCATCAACTCCTGAACTCAATCCCTGCAACCGCTTCGTAGGATCATGACTAGCGGTTAATAGTACAACGGGAATATGATCGGTTTCAGGATTAAGCTTAAGTTGTTCGATCAGCTCATAGCCATTCATGCGTGGCATCATCAAGTCCGTCACGATGATGTCAGGCATTTCGTCTTTAGCGATTAAATAGCCATCATACCCATTGGCTGCCGATCGAATCCTGAATGTGGTGACTAATTCAGTCGCCATAAACTCCCGCAGTTCGGAATTATCTTCGACAATGAGCAGCAAAGGGGAAGCTTCGGGCTGACCAAGTTCAGGTTCATCGGTTGAATCAGGCGATGGATATGAAATTTCTTGGATAGAATGGGGTTTGGCTGGCGGTATCAGTGGGGTGGACTCATGCTCCGCTGTTGCCAGTTGTACCGGAAGCTCTACCAAAAAATTGATTCCTGGCCCTGCTTCCTGGGGATATACCCGAATAGTTCCCCCCAATCGAATCACTAGCTCGTTTACTAATGCCAAGCCAATACCCGTGCCTATGTGCGTTCGATTGGGGGCCTGATTAGTTTGGTAAAAGCGGTTGAAAATATGAGGAAGTTGCTCGGTCTCAATACCAATCCCGGTATCACTAACCAATAGTTGAGCCGTCGTAGATGTTGGCGTCAAACCAAACCAGGAGAGGCTAACACGAATGCTTCCTGTTTCCGTAAATTTGATGGCATTCGCTAGCAGATTGTACAGAATCTTCTCCCACTTATCCGCATCGAATAGGTAGTTGCCCGGTGGCAGATCTGTCTGATACGTTAAGGACAATTGTTTTATATCCGTAGAGGGGCGAAACAGATCAACGATCTGCCCAACAAATTCGGGCAGATCTCCAACCTCGTTGACCAGGTTCATTTGCTGGGCTTCGAGCTTGTTAATGTCCAGTAATTGATTGAACAACCGTAATAGCTGACGGGCGTTACGTTGCACGGTGGCTAACTGGTATTGGTGGGCAGGAGGTAGCTCGGCAGTCTCGAGTAGGTTATCTACAGGGGAAACAATTAATGAAAGAGGAGTACGAAGCTCATGGGTAATGTTGGCAAAAAAACGCGTTTTCATATCGTCCATCACCTTTAATTCAACCATTTCGCGTTGTTGAGCGGCTGAGTGAATGGCTTTGTCCAGCGTTTTTTTGAGGTCGGAAAACTTGATGGGCTTCGTCAGAAAGTCAAAGGCCCCTTCGTTCATGGCGGTACGAATATTACTCATGTCCCCATAGGCCGTGATAATAATCGTTCGGAGAACGGGATTAACAAGAGGCACTTTGGTAAGCAGGGTCAACCCGTCGACGCCGGGCATGTTAATATCGCTAAGGAGAACGGCAATATCAGGATGTTGTTCCAGGATGGTTAAGGCTTCCTGGCCGTTTTTAGCAAAAAGAAATTCGTAGGTTTTGGTCTGTATTTGTTGGCGAAACTGCTGACGGAAAAGATCTTCCAAATCGGTTTCATCATCGGCCAATAGAATTTTGGTTGTCATTAAGTAGTAAAGTCACGGTTAGGGAGAGGGTAACAAAAATAATCGAGTTTATGAATATGACAATCATTTCATGAACAACAGCGGGAAATTTTGTTAGCTGGCCAGGCTTTACGTAACAGGAATATGAACACTGAACTCTGTTCCCTGATTCTGAGTACTTTCAACTAGTAATTTACCTCCGTGCCCCTTAGTGATAATATCATAGCTCAACGAAAGCCCTAGGCCGGTTCCTTCGCCCGTCGGTTTAGTGGTGAAGAAGGGCTGGAAGACTTTGGCTTTAATGGATTCTGGAATGCCAATGCCGTTATCTCGTACCCAAATGACCACATAATTCGATTCACGTGTTGTACAGACTTCAACTTTTGGCTTGTAATCAGGATCATGGTTTTGCTTTGACCGCTCCGAAACTGCGTGGAAAGCATTGTTGTAGAGATTTAGTAATACACGTCCAATTTCCTGAGGGGCTACCGTTACTAGTTCCAGTGTCGGATCAAACTTGGTGATTAACTCGCAGTTGAATCGATCCGTGGATGCATTTTTATCTTTAGCTCTTAATCCGTGGTAAGCAATTTTGAGATATTCATCGGCCAGTGCATTGAGGTCGGTTGGTCGCTTCTCTCCTGAATCAGTACGGGAATGTTCGAGCATGCCTTTGACGATGCTACTGGCCCGCCCACCGTGATGGTTGATCTTTTTGAGGTTGCTGGTTAGGTCGCCGAGGATTTCGTCGGCA
The DNA here is from genome assembly GCF_054778555.1 of Spirosoma flavus. Lineage (NCBI taxonomy): Bacteria > Pseudomonadati > Bacteroidota > Cytophagia > Cytophagales > Cytophagaceae > Spirosoma > Spirosoma flavus. The sequence continues at coordinate 377,045 of NZ_BAAGZL010000006.1, read as the reverse complement.
TAGTCTTTTTCGTCGTCGGGTAATTTCTGAAACGGCCCCTCTTTCAATTCGTCAATAAGTTCAGTGGACACTTCGGAGAAGTTGTTAACGAAGTTCAAGGGATTTTGAATTTCATGGGCAATACCTGCTGTTAACTCACCTAGACTAGCGAGTTTCTCTTTCTGGATGAGTTGAGTCTGCGTGATTTTTAGTTCATTTAAAGTTTCTTCTAGATAATCGCGCTGGGTTTCGATCTCTTCCTTCTGTTGCTGAACCTCGTTCGTCCGTTCGGCCACTTTCTCTTCCAGCCGTTGGTTTTCTAGTCGCAGGACCCTTGAACGGTATTGGATATATGACCAGATTCCTCCGGCCAATACTAATACGTAGAATAAATAGGCCCACCAGGTACGCCACCAAGGGGGACGTATTGTTATCTGTATACTAGTTCCTTTTTGATTCCATACTCCGTCAGCGTTGGCGGCTTTGACCTGAAAGGTATACGTACCGGGTTGTAAATCCAGGAATCTGGCCTGCCGGGTTGTTCCTATCGCCACCCAGGCTGTGTCAAGGGGAGCCAGTTTAAACGCGTATTGTGATTCGTTACCCCGACTATAGCTGAGGGTGGTAAATAGAAAGGTAAGGTCAGTCTGGTCGTGAGGTAGGGTAATTTCTTTAGTGACCAGAATATGACTGGGTAGCTGACCGTCAGAGCCAATTGTGGCGGGCTGACCATTAATGAGCAGGTCGGTTAATACTACGGGGGGAGCAAGCGTATCATCGTCAATATGCGCCGGGTCAACCGTTACAATTCCCCGGTTTCCGCCAACATAGAATAGATTCGTGTGGGTTTTACAAATACGATACGTTTCCACGCTGGGCAATTCATTGCGTTGAGTGAAATAACGGAACTGCTCAGTTTTTGGGTTAAACCGGACTAAGCCATTTCCCGTACCTGCCCACAGGTTTCCTTTGGTATCATATTGGAGAGAATATACCGTATTATTCGGTAAGCCATTAGCCCGGGTATAGTGTTTATGTACCTGTCCGGTGTCGTCCAATAGCCACAGGCCCGTTCCATAGTCCGCTACCCAAAAATAATTGGGTCGGGCATCGTCTAAAATGCTTTGAATACTCATCGCGTTTGTCATTCCCTTGACATCAGCTAAGTAAGCTTTTGTTTCACCTGTTTTCGGATTCAGCATCTGTAACCCACCCATGAAGGTACCTATCCAAAGGCGCTTTTGTGCGTCTTCCCGGAGCGATAAGGCCGCATCACTAGACAAGCCTCTGAGTTGCCGTTGACGAGCCAATTGACTCACGGATTCACCTTCTGAAGCCGACACGGCAAAGCACTGAATCCCCCATAACTCAGGATGATAAGGTGGGCCTGGCTCCCAGTGTCCATACGCGTAGGAATTACTGGAGCGATAACGTAACTGATATTTACCCGCCTGTAGATGAATAATCCCAATCTGATTCCGGTTTCGCCCAGGCATGCCATCGCCTGCACTCTGCTTATCCGTCATTTCCCAGAGTCGTTTGCCCCGCTCGTCTTCTAGCCAGCCGTAATCGAGCGCACCTGTTGACCCCCATTCACCTGCACCGACGATTAGTAACCGGGTCGACTGATTCAGGGTAAACTCAACCGTTTTATTGACGTTGTTGCCTGGGTGCATGATAGAGGCTACTTTATCCTTCAGGTTCATCAATGGCTGAATGCGGTCGTATAATGCAGTGGGATAGGTCGAATCGGCCTTGTAGTAGTGAGTAAAGGTTTGACGGTCAGGATCAAACTGGTTAAGTCCTTCAAGTGTCCCAACCCAAATGGTGCCATCCGAAGCCGGAAACACAGAACGAATCCCACCATCTGTCAGGCTGTTGGAACGGGTATGATCATGGCTAAAATGGGTAAATGTTCCCCGTTTCCGGTCAAGTAGATTCAGCCCTCCTTCCCAGGTCCCAACCCATAATCGGCCCTTTTTGTCTTCGGCAATTGCCCAGACATTTCCCTTACCAATGGATGTTGAGTTTCGGGGATCATAGCGGTAGCTTGTCTGGCGGCCCGTTTTTTGATCAAATCGATCTAAGCCCCTGGGTGAGCCTATCCAAAGAACGCCTGGCTCCGAGGGAGCCTCATAAATCGCATACGGCTCAAGGGTTTGTATCGAATTAGTTGCCTCCGTAGAGGTCGAACCAACTCCAATGGATAATGGTGTGAATTTAGGGATTCGACTCTGTTTATAAACCCCACTGTTAGCCGTCCCTATCCAAACCAATCCTGTTCGGTCGGCCAGAAACGAGACGATGTTATTGCCAGCCTCTATTCCATCTGGGTCATTCGTTTCCAGGTAGCGCACAAACTGCTGGCGACGGTAATCGTAATAGATAAGTCCCTCGCTGGACTTAAACCACAGATCACCCTCTGGCGTTTCGTGAAGAAATTTAAGCAGGCCAGGATTGGGCGAGTTAGGGCCGGTAGAGCTAGATAGAAAATGCGTAAACTGCCCCGTTTTGGGGTCCAGTCGGTCTAGCCCCTGATAAGTAGGCACCCACACTAGCCCGTCACGACCGATATGAACCCGCGTTACTGAGTCAGATCGAAGACTGGACGGATTTCGGGCGACATGTTTGAACTGAGTAACCTGGCCGGTTTTAGGATTTAGACGAAAAATACCCGTACCATATGCATAAGAAGATAGATAAAGTTGACCATGCTGGTCCTCTGCAATTCCAGTGATTCGCTGAAAGTCAGTGGCTATGGCAAGACTTGCCCGAGGCATAAATTGGTTAAATTGATCAGTTTTCGTATCAAAGAAGTGCAGCGTATTCTGAGCATCGCCCTTAGTGGTGACCCAGATCGTACCAGATTGAGTTTCTAGAAAAGCGAAGTGATTAATGCCGTTCGTGTTGCTTAAATAAACCGTATTGCTGGCTAAACCCTTAGGCTCTTTGGGGTTCCGCCGACCGGTGCCCGACCGAAAATAAGTCCAGGTAGCTGTTTGAGGATGGAGTCGGTTGAGCGTCATCTCATCTCCGCTAATTGTCCAGATGTCGCCCCGGCGATCTCCATAGATGAAATGGACAAAATTTTTCGAGCCAAGAGGCTCTAAGTTTTTTCGAGGGTATTCGATGAAGCGCCCTGTGGATCGTTCGAAGCGAACCAAAATTTCTGCCCCAATCCATACATCCCCATTACGATCTTCATAAAGGGCTTCTACGCTTCTACCCCGAAAACTATACTTGTTTTTGGGATTATACTGAAAAACGGCCATTTGCGTCCCATCATAACGCGCTAGACCGTTGAGAGTGCCCATCCAAATAAAACCCAGATGGTCTTGAATCATGCAGGTGACCGAGTTTTCGGGTAATCCATCAGCCGCCGTCAGGTGCTCAAAGCGAATACGTTGAGGCAGTCCAGCAGCTTGCTGAGCTAATCCGCTGGAGTGAATCGTAAAGCTTAGTAAAAAGAGGAAGAGTAAACGAATAAGACTCATGGGTGTATAGAAGCAGGGAAGCCATCTCGCGAACGCGCGTATGCTACGCCAAGATAAGCAGTCGAGCATAGTGAAACTATACCGTTTGGGACAAAAGATATAACGTTTGAGACAGGTTGTCCCATTTCGAGTTATGCTCAGAGCGGTAGCTAATCACCAATCGGATTAATTACCGCTCTGAGCAAGGACTACTGCCTTAAGGATATTTCTTCTTTTACCAGTTACCAGACCTGCGCCTGATTAACTTCTGGTTTTGGCCGGTCTGTACGTTAAAAGCCTAATAGAACGGCTCAAAATTGGCCGACGGACCATTTATCCGGAATTTATCGGGTGAGTGAGGGTCTTTGGTGATACAGGCATCCATGTCGCTCTTGTTCCTTAGTTGGTGCTTGTTCAGCAGCAGGTCGACTACCTTAAGCTGAACCCCATCCAACTGGTTAAGCGGGTAATTGTGGTAGAAGAATACCTCGCTACCAACATTACTTTCCATAGTAGGTGACCGTCTTGGGGCTACGTAGCATTATGGAAATGAATATGCGGTCGTAGAAGTGCCGAATAGTGAAAGGGCGAAACCAGATCAGATTGATAAGCCAGCCGACCGCGATTAGCAGAATCAGTAATACCGTGCGGGAAACCCAGAATCTCCCGGTTCGTTTCTTGGTAGACATGGGAAAATAGGTGTTTCTTTTATCAGCTCTTCACTGTGGAGATCGGCTCGGACGCTCTACGGGTAAATGTGAAATTACCGTTAGACTGGATGGTTGAGATAGTTGCTACGTTACCCTGCTCGTCTACCTCAAAATGGACGTAGTAATTCGGCTGATGTTTGTTAGCAAATACTTGATTGCCCATAAACTCCAGCTCATAATCGGGCTGACCAGACATAATCAGGTAAAGTGTTTTTTCGCCCCGAAGCTCGATCCGCGCGATCAGGCCATTAAATTCATATTCACCTACAATTTTTAGGAGCAGACTTGCGCTTAGTTGGTTGCTGGACGTATGTCGGGCAAAAGCAAGCGGTTTATTGGCCGATGGTTCCAGATACGTAGTGGCATTGCTATCAATGTCGCCAGCCAGATTGGTGGTGGGTTGAAAGCGTTGGGGATGTTGATACGTTGTATTGACTCTTTTATCGGTTTCTAAAAGTTGGAACGTATCATCGTAATTATAATCAAGCCAGTATTTATGGGTCGGCAACAGTGACAAAAGCGATGAATTGTTGTCCGGCTGGACGCTATATTTTCCGTAACTCTCATGGATATACGTATCCGTATAATCAGCTGGTCCAGGCGAAGCTTTAGTGCTACGTATGCTGTTGACTAATCCGGTAAAGTGATCAGTGGGAGCGGATTCACGTTGCTGAGATGAGGCTGCGAATGTGGTCATTACGAGACCGGCAAGGAGTAAGTGCAGGGACTTTTTCATGGTATTAAATGATTAGGAAGATGGTTAGAAAATCAGCTTTTGAACTGATTCAGTACATGCGTTGAACTTTCACTACGTAAGGATGGAATCAGTTTTGGCAATAGGTCTGCTATGCTGCGATACGTATCGCGGCAAAAATTGAAAAGCATGCGGGTGGAGCGCACTATTTGCTCAATTTACTGGTAGACGACGGTTTAGGAGCCGCTTTTGCCTGTAATGCCGTTGATTTTTTCACGTAGCAACCTTGTCTTTCAACGAGAGTGCTTTCGTGAACTGAGACGGCGTTGGCGGTGTATTTACGAGCTATCAGATAATCGCCGTAAGTATGTGCTATTCCGGTAACTTTCCGGGATGTGTATCCGGCTTTTACGTTTTTCCTTGAGAATTTTTGACTCGATAGTTTCGATTTGCCCAAGGTCGATCTGTTTGGCCGATTGGGTCAATGCCAACGGGACTGTTATCGAGGAAAGAATAAAAAAGAGGAAGGCAGAACATGGTTTCATGGTAGAAGGATGGTAGCAGATGCGAATTGGCGATGACTTATTTATTAGCCAAAATTAAAAGGCCCAAACAAGGAGCGCTATCTCGTTTGGGTCATAAACTACCCCGTTTGGGACAGTAGGTATTTTATAGCTAATTCAGTTATAAAGCTCGCTAACTTATGACAGGCAAGTGGATTATAAATTCCGTTCCTGCTCCTGATTGGCTTTCCACGCCAAGTGTTCCTTTATGTCCTTTGGTGATAATGTCATAACTGAGCGATAAGCCCAAGCCGGTTCCTTCGCCCGTTGGTTTAGTGGTGAAAAAGGGCTGAAAAATCTTGGCCTTCACCGACTCGGAAATACCCGTGCCGTTGTCCGACACGCGAATGACCACCTGATCGAATTCCTGCTTTGTACTAACCGTGACCGTGGGCTTGTAATCGGGATCACTGGTTTTCTTTGCTTTTTCGGAAAGGGCATAAAAAGCATTATTGTAGAGATTCAGTAAGACTCGCCCAATCTCCTGAGGAGCCACAGTCACCGGTTCCAGAGTTGGATCAAAATGGGTGACTAGCTCACAGTTGAACTCTTTGTTCTTTGCTCTCATGCCGTGGTAAGCAATCTTGAGATATTCATCGGCCAGCGCATTGAGGTCAGTGGGTCGCTTCTCTCCTGAATCAGTACGAGAATGTTCGAGCATACCTTTGACGATGCTGCTGGCCCGCCCGCCGTGGTGACTAATCTTTTTAAGGTTGCTGGTCAGATCGCCGAGAATTTCTTCGGCGTATAGTTTCTCGTCGTCGGGCAGTTTTTGAAACGGCCCCTCCTTCAACTCGTCGATTAGTTCAGTAGAAACTTCGGAGAAGTTGTTAACGAAGTTCAGTGGGTTTTGAATTTCATGGGCGATTCCGGCGGTTAGTTCACCCAAGCTGGCGAGTTTCTCTTTTTGAATGAGCTGTGCTTGTGTAGATTGAAGTTGGACAAAAGCATTTTCGGCTTTATGTCGCTGATGGTCAATTTCTTCCTTTTGCCGATGCAACAAATTATTTGCCTTTTGTTTATGTTGGTTATTTCGATAAAATATAACAATCAATACCACTGATGAAAATAAGGCAGCAGCGATACTAAATAACCACCAGCGCTGATTTTGATTTTCTTTTTCTTTCAACAATCGTGCTTGTTCAAGCCGATTTTTTTCTTGCTCACTTTTCAGGACGATAGATTGAATTTCCATTTCTGCCAAACGATTAGCAGCATTTCGTTCTTCAATGTCTTTCCGGTATTTATATTCAATCTTTAAAAACTTGTAAGCCTCCAATGGCTTTTTTAAACTGTCATAGTTTTCAAAAAGTAATCGACATACTCTTGGTATAACATATCTGCTGTCCGGGTATGTGTTATAATGGCTGGAGGCATCTTCATAACTTCGTAAGCCATAATTTATACTCTCTTTAAAATTACCCATTTCCCAATAACACTGGGCAATGTACATATTGAAGTAAATAGACAGGCCAGTATAACCCAAAATGCTGTCAATTTTGACAGCCTGCTTAAAATTTGATATAGCCTCTTGATACTTCTGGCTCACCATAAAAATCTGCCCGAGCGCATCATAGTGTTGTGATAAGTCTTTTTTATTTCTATAAGAGTCCGGAGAATTATTTATTATTTTTTCGGCCTTGCCAATATATTGAATGGCCTCTTTAAATCTTTTTAATTTAATTAAGTTAAAAGCCACTTTTTGATAAATTCTTGCTAAATTTTCTTTATCATGTACTGCTTCTACCAGTATTTTTTCCTTGAGAAAGAACTCCAGAGATTTATTGGGCAAGTCTAAAGTATAGAAGTATAGGCCACCTAATCGTTCAAGGATAAGGATACGGAGATGCTGTTCACCTAATCGTTCCAGCAGTAAATTGGCTTTTGAGTTTAATTCAAAAGCGGATGGAAAATCCTTTTTTGCAAAATAAAAATTTGATACCCCTGAATAGATTAAAGCCGTTTCGCGATTATTCGGATTTGCAACTATAAATTTATTTACTTTTTGTTGAGCTAATTTTGATTCCTGTTTCTTGCCACTTCTATCCAAAAAGAAACTTTTATAAGTTAACAGATAATAAGCGGTCGCGGGTAGTTTGGCCTCTTGAAACTTTTCAAATGCTTTATCCAGATAAGGAATACTTTCGCCATCTTTATCTATCATTCGATAATTGTAGCTTATAAGCTGAAGAATATTTGCCGTTATTTCCGCATCAGCATTTTGCTCAAAGTAAGCCAAGGCTGTTTGTAAGGCTTTCATTGCTTTTTCAGCATTTGTAGATTGAGATGCTGGAGCAGGGATTAGGCTAGTTGTAGGAGCATATTCGTGTCTGTCTACATAAAACCAAATTGCTTTATAGTTATAATAAAACCACAAAAAAGAATCTTCATTAAAGTCTCTTAAGGTCAGTAAATAAAGCCCTTCTCCTTTCTCATAATTGAGTTTTTTTGCTAAAGTACGAGCCTCTTTTGTGGCCACTAATCCTCGTTTAAATTGTAAGTCTCTGAAGCAAACATGAGCTAGATTATTGAGCTGTATCACTCGAAGTGTATCGACAGCAGATCGTTTATCTAATAGCTGTTGGATACTATCAATTTTGGTAGAATATGTATTAACGCCCGTCTGCGCCTGTGTATACCTCACGCACAGGAAAACAAGCAAAAACGAAAGGAGATTACTTTTCATTTGAGGAAATATTGATGGGTAATTTTATGACAAACTCACTTCCTTTGCCTTCCACACTTTCTACCTCTATTGTTCCACCGTGCCCTTTCGTGATAATGTCGTAACTCAGCGATAAACCCAACCCAGTTCCCTCACCGGTTGGCTTGGTGGTAAAAAACGGCTGAAAAATCTTGGCTTTTACCGCAGTCGGAATGCCTGTGCCGTTGTCCCGTACTCGTATTACCACGTGATCGAATTCCTGCTTTGTACGAACCGTGACCGTTGGCTTGTAATCGGGATCACTGGTTTTCTTTGCCTGCTGGGAAACGGCGTAAAAGGCATTGTTGTACAGATTCAGGAGAACACGTCCTATGTCCTGGGGGGCCACCTCTATGACGCCTACAGTCGGGTCGAAATCAGTCACCAATTCGCAGCTGAATCGATCGAACGTAGCATTCTTCTCCTTAGCTCGCTGACCGTGGTAGGCTCGTTTCAGGTATTCTTCAGCCAGCGCGTTGAGGTTGACTGATTGCCATTCGCCAGTGCCGGCTCGACTATGTTCCAGCATCCCCTGCACAATGTCGCTGGCTCGGTTACCATGTCGCTGAATTTTCTCGAGGTTAAGCGTCAGGTCATCAACGATTGCGAGTACATCCTCCGTGTGTCCTGTCTGAGCTTCCGTTTTCAGTTCCTGAATCAAATCGATACTGACTTCCGAAAAGTTGGTAACGAAGTTGAGCGGGTTCTGGATCTCATGGGCGATACCGGCTGTAAGTTCACCCAGCGAAGCCATTTTCTCCTTCTGAATAAGTCGATCCTGTGTGATTTTCAGATCGGTCAAGGCATCGGCCAGATGGTTGCGCTGGGTTTCGATTTCCTGCTTCTGGTGGATCACCTCTTCCGTACGTAGCGCTACTTTACGTTCCAGCAGTTGGTTGGCCTGCAATAATTGCCGCGACCGGTAACGTACCAGCGCCCTAACTCCCAGAGCCGCCAGCAGAATATACAAAGTGTAAGCCCACCAGGTGCGCCACCAGGGCGGCAGAACCTCCAGCCGAATTGAGGCTCCCTTCTCATTCCATACCCCGTCGTTGTTCGACGCTTTTACGCGGAAAACATAGTCGCCCGGAGCCAGAAACGAATAGGTCGCCGTGCGCTGTGTTCCACTATATACCCACTCGCTGTTCACGCCTTCGAGCTGGTAAGCGTACCGGTTCTTCTCCGGCGCTACGTAGTTAAGCCCTACGAAATTGAATGTGATTACGTTGTCGCGGTAAGCGAGCGTCAGGGGTGAGGTTGGAAACAGGCGGGTCGAATCCAGCACTCGAACTTGAGTGATGTGTACGGGCGGTTGATAGGGATTGTCGCCAATGTCCGATGGCTGAAACACCACAAATCCATTCGTACAACCGAAGGCCAGCTCACCCGTAGGTGTGCGAGTACAGGCACCGGTGAACGTCTGACTAAGCAGCCCATCGTGGTTATCGAATACCCGAAGTTTGCGCGTAACGGGGTCCAGTCGACACAATTCTTTACCAGTAGCTATCCAGAGCATCCCAGCCTGATCGGTTACGAGGCCAACGACATGGTTATCTGGCAGCCCGTCGTGGATGGTAAAGGTAGAAATGGAGTCCTTTTTTGGGCCGATACGGAATACCCCGCCAATATTCGTCGCTACCCAAATGGCTCCGTCGTGAGTTTCGCAGAGCGCCGGTACGTCCCGGCTGTAGAGAATTTTCTCATTTTCGGCGTGTTGGGGATGATAGCTGATAAACCGACCCGTACGTGGGTCTAGTTTGCAGGGGCCAACGCCCCCGACAGCTACCCAGACGTCTCCGGCCCGGCTCACCAGAATGTCGTTGACCTGACCGCCACCTTTGCCGATGGGGCTATCCTTATCGATTCGGTAAAATACATACCGGCCGTTAGTCGGGTCGAACCGAGCCAGATTTGACAGGCCACCTACCCAGAGCTTCCCCTGATTGTCTTCTTCAATACTGGTGATGGGAAAGCCCGCCGGGTACGACCGAAACTGACCCTTCGTATCCATGGTATATAGGCCAGACGGGGTACCCATCCAGATTCGTCCAGTTCGGTCGCAATGGACAGTCGAAATCTTATCGACGGGTGGATGCGTAACATTTTTTTTCGATGCCAGCACACCAGCCGTAAGCAACTGCGAGGTGTAATTGACGTAAATCTGACGGTCCGACAGATTCAGCCGAAAAACACCGTTAACGTAAGGTTGGGTGGCGTTACTGAACCAGATATTGCCTCGCGAGTCGGATGACAACGTAGTAATATAGTTCTCGAAACGAGGTGTCGCGTTGTGATCTGGAATGGACTGATAAAAGGCAAACCGGGGCGTCAGCATGGAATACCGGTCGATGCCGTTTGCCGTACCGATCCAGAATGAGCCCCGATTGTCGGCCAGCAACGCCCAAACGGCGTCATGACTCAACGAGCCCACTACGTTCGGGTTTTGTCGGTACGTAGTGGACTCGCCGGTTTTGTGGTCGAGCTGAATCAGCCCAAAAAATGTTCCCACCATCAGGTTGTGGTGTTCGTCTTCGGCCAGACCGTGCGGCAATATTTCCAGATTTTTCAGGTATACCTGGCCGGTTGGTACGTAGGTAGTTGCTACGTTGCTCTGGTCTGCCAATGGTTTTTTGCCCGGCAATAACCGATAAAGTCCTTTCTGTTGGGTCGCTATCCACAGACTATTGTCGGCACCGAGATACATTGACTCGATAATGGGCTGCTTTTCGTCGGGGTTAATTCCAAAATAATACGGACTAAACTGCCCAGTACGCGGATTCATTGTGAATAATCCAGTGGAAGTCCCTACCCACAATGTGCCGAAACGATCTTCCTGAATCGACCATACGCGGTCGTCAATTCCCTTGGCAACGGGTATGTCGTAGAACCGATATTGTTTGGTACGGGTGTCGAAGCGGGCTAGCCCCCCTTCCGAGCCGATCCAGAGAAACCCCTGTTTATCTTCAGCAATCGTGTAGCAGATATCGTATGGCTTAAACCGTTCCGATCGGTCCGGGCCAATTCGAAAGTAGTTGATTCGGCCCGTTTGCTTGTTGAGTCGGTGCAGCCCTCCGCCCGGCGTGACAAACCAGATTTCGCCCGACTTCGACTCCAGCATATCCCAGACGGTGTTCAGAGCCATATGGTTGTTGGGATCGGCCGGGTCGGGTTTGTATACCGTGAACGTGTTCCCGTCGTAGCGATTCAGGCCATCATCTGTTCCAAACCACATAAAGCCCTCTCGATCCTGATAAATGCAAAAAAGCCGATTGTGCGACAAGCCTTGCGTAGTACCGAGATGTTCGAATTGTAGTGGATGCTGCCGCAGTGGATGCTGCCCGTGCGCAAAGGCAGAAACGAGTATAAACAGGATAACGACAAGCAGCCGGTAGCAGTATCCACTGGGGTGTTGATTCATGGATTTAGGTGTGAAATGAACCAATCAGCCTGGGGTCAGTAGCCATTCGGCTGATTGGTTCATCAAGTTTAGTACGGGGAATCGATTTATTCAAAAAATCGTCGCTCAATAAAGACTATGAATGGGAGGTACGTAGCATTTGTGTATTTAGCTAACGTCATCAACGTAGTACCTGAAGTTTATAAACGGGTTCGTTCTTCCTCAGAACCGGTAGACCTATTTTTAGCCGACTTAACGGTTTTACTACCAAAACTGCGATTATAGGTGATACGTATCACACGTGGTTCGCTTCGGAACGTAACGCTCGTATTGATGTTGAGCGCGGGAATCGTACTGTTATACCGTCCAATATTGGTCCAGAAAACATCGCTCATGGTTAGTCGAAGTGTTCCCTGATCTTTCGGGAGAACTTTTTGTAATCCTATCGTTACCTGACCGTAAGACCTGGACTCATAAAGTCCGAACGTAGAAGGACTGACGTAGAATCCGGTTAGCTCAGCCGTAAACTTGTGCGGTAGGGTAAAGGTGTGCGACGAATTAAACTGTGCATTCCAGACCGTTTGGTTAACCGGCGTACCCTGATATTGTGTCGTTACGTTCTGCCAGAAGCCAGTCAGGTTATTCTGGCTTTTCCACCAATGAGTTAGCTGAACGGGTAGACTGGCTGCCAGAGAGAGCGTTTGACGATGATCAATATTTTCGGCGTAATAGAAAATCTGGTTTGTGGTCGCATCGACATGTGGCTGAAAACCAGCTATTACGTTCTGGTCATAACTATATTTCAGCGAAAAGACGTAGCTGTCCTTATACGTATAGCTCCCCTGGATCGCATCCGAAATGGTTGGGCGCAGGAGTGGATTTCCCGATGAATACGTACTCAGATCAATAAAGCTAACAAAAGGCGCAATATCGTTGTAGGATGGGCGGGTGATACGTCGACTATAGGCTAGATTCGCGGCATGATTCTTCGCCAGTTTATGCGATAAAAACACGCTGGGAAACAAGTTGCCATACTGCCAGTTGACCAAATTCTGTCCCTCGGGCTTGTAAATGTTGGTATGCGTGTATTCGTAGCGGAGCCCGGCCTGGATGGTAGTTTTGGTACCAAGGGGCTGTTTCAGACTGGCATAGCCCGCCAGAATTTCTTCGGCTAGCAGATAGTGCTGGCTATAGAACGTATCAGGTCGCCATAATCCGTCCGTCAGTCGATCCAGGGCGACGGCATTATCCAGACGTGTCGTTGTCGCTTTCAAGCCGGTTTCCAGACTCCCTTTGGTAGAAAGTGGAGCGACAAAATCCGTTTTAAGTACCCACATCTGAATCGGTGTTTTTTTGCTGATTCTGATACGTTCCTCTTGCTGACTATTGGTCGTAAAATCCTGATTGGTACTGGTGTAGCTGTTCGGGTCATCGTTGTGGTAATATAGCCGATCCAGGTCGATGCTCCATTCCTGCTTGTTTTTGAATACGTGGCGCAGGTTCAGGTTAAGCAAAAGATGTTGCCACTGATTCAGCTCCGTGTTGACCAGATTGGATTGCTTTGTCAATACGTTGTTGATAAATGTCGTCGCTTTATTGGGCACATTGGTTATCGCGTACTCATTGCTGAAACCCGAAACCAGCCCATTTAGCGTTGTTTGGGGCGTCAATGTATAATCGAAACCAAGCTTGGCGGTTTGATTGGTCATAAGCTGAACCCGGTCTGACCCGGCGTTGGTCGCCAGTACTTCGCCCGGTTGTTGAACAATTCGGTCATATTGCTGGAGGCCCCAGCTTCGATTCCGAGAATAGGCATAATTACCGTATAGGTTAAGCTTCTGACCGCGGTGATTGAGATTGAGCGTAGCCGCTGGACGTTCGTAATAGCCGTATCCGAGCGTTGCCGACAACGTACCGTTGGTGCCGTAGTTGAGGTTTTTCTTCGTAATAATGTTGATGATTCCGGCATCACCTTCGGCATCGTAGCGGGAAGGGGGCGTAGTGATAAGCTCGATTTTGTCAATGTCATTAGCCGACATCCCTTCCAGCATTTGTACGACAGTGGCGATCGGCAGTCGCGTGAGTTTACCGTTCATCATCACCAGAATACCACTTTTGCCACTCATCACCAGACTATTACTCTGACGATTGACCGTAATGCCGGGTGAGCGTTCGAGTACCTCAAGCGCAGTACCACCTGCCGAAACAATACTGTTTTGTACATTAACAACGAGTCGATCTACCTGCTGTTCAAACAAAGGTTTTTTGGTAACTACGGTTACTTCGCCCAGTGTTTTGGCTGTTTCACGTAACGTCAGATTAGGGAACGTAACGGGGCTGTTGTCGACCTGAACAACCTCTGACCGTGTGGATGCATAGCCTACCGCCGAACCAGTCAGCCGATACTGCCCCGGTCGAATGTTGGTAAATTCAAAGTTGCCGTTTTCCTGGCTGATGGTTCCTTTTACTAAACTGGAATCACGGGCATGAACTAACGCCAGACTGGCAAATGGAATAGGTTGCCCAGACTCTGAGCGAATAGCACCAGACAAGACGGCCTGGGCAACCGATGGTAGGCAATGGACGAGGAAGAGACAAGTGATGGATAGACTTGTAAAGAGGTTGAAACGTAATGTCGTATTCATTTGTAAGGGAGATTTGTGGTAGAAGGATGAGGATATGTCATTGATCTTGAACAGATCAAAGGTCGCCTAATAGCCAAAGGGGCACCTATCTCGTTTGAGACAAAGCCTATCCCGTTTAGGACAAACTGTGCAGGAGGGGTAAATTTTTGCTTATTTCTCCAGTAGAGACTAAGCTACTTTGATACGTTAGGGCCTTATTGAGATTGTAATAGGGGAATAAACCTAATCGAACGTTTATGTATATACGTTGAGCGTAGGCTTATTTGCAGGATTATACTACGTTGTGATAGCTGTCTTACTGCGGTAATTGAATAATGAATTCCGTTCCCTGACCTTCCTGACTGATAACCTGCAAGGTTCCTGTATGTCCTTTGGTGATAATGTCATAACTGAGCGATAAGCCCAAGCCGGTTCCTTCGCCCGTTGGCTTAGTGGTGAAAAAGGGCTGGAAGATCTTGGCCTTCACCGCATTCGGAATGCCCGTGCCGTTGTCCGACACGCGAATGACCACCTGATCGAATGCCTGCTTTGTACGAACCGTGACCGTCGGCTTGTAGTCAGCATCACTGGTTTTCTTTGCTTTTTCGGAAAGGGCATAGAAGGCATTATTGTAGAGATTCAGTAAGACCCGTCCAATCTCCTGAGGAGCCACAGCCACCGGTTCCAGCGCCGGATCAAAATCAGTAACTAATTCACAGTTGAACTCTTTGTTCTTCGCTCTCATGCCGTGGTAGGCGATCTTGAGATATTCATCGGCCAGGGCATTCAGATCCGTCGGTCGTTTTTCGCCGGATTCGGTGCGGGAATGTTCGAGCATGCCTTTGACGATGCTGCTGGCCCGCCCGCCGTGGTGGTTGATCTTTTTGAGATTGCTGGTCAGATCGCCGAGAATTTCTTCGGCGTATTGTTTCTCGTCGTCGGGCAGTTTTTGAAACGGCCCCTCCTTCAACTCGTCAATGAGTTCAGTGCTTACTTCGGAGAAGTTGTTGACGAAGTTCAGTGGGTTCTGGATTTCGTGAGCGATTCCAGCTGTCAATTCACCTAAACTGGCGAGTTTTTCTTTCTGAATCAGTTGAGTTTGGGTGAGTTGCAGTTCATTGAGCGTATTTTCCAGATTATCGCGCTGGGTTTCAATCTCTTCTTTTTGCTGCTCGATTTCATGGTTCAGTGTTTGCAGCCGACTGTTGATTTTCTGCTTTTGCCGGTTATTCCGATATAATACCAGCATCAGTACAAAAACAGAAATTAAAATTCCCACCGCTGTTATCAGCCACCACCGCTGGTTTTGATTTTCGGCTTCTTTTATCAGTTTTTCTCGTTCGAGGGCCGCTTTTTCCTGCTCGCTTTTTTGAATAATACTTTCTATTTCGGCCATTGACGAACGGCCAACCACGTCTTGCGCTTCGTTTGCCTTGACAAGATCATGGTGTATTTTGAGGAATTCATACGCTTTCAACGGCTGCCCCGTTCGATCGTAGGCTTCGGTCAACAGTAAACTCGTTTTTATGACTAATTCCTGCCGATTGAATGTGAATGAACCTTTATAGGCCTTTTCGCCGTAGACGATGCTTTCTTTATAATTTCCCAACGCTAAATAACATTGCCCTATATACAGATTCACAAAAGGATGCTCCTGTTGGGTATTTCGCATCACTTTCCAGGCTTCATTCGCCAAATGGAAATGAGGAATAGCTTCCTGAGGACGCCCCTGATACATAAGTATTTCCCCACGGGTTTCATGATGAAAAAAATTATTTTTAATTCCCCACTTAGTTTCTATTTCACTAACCTGGTTGATGTAACGACTTGCCTGGTTGAATTGCTTTAATTTAATCGTTACATAACTGAGGTTCATTAATATGTTAAGAGCAGTATAGGGATAATTTGTGATGTGCCCCAATAATGGGATCCCTTTGGTGTAGTAATCAACCGCTTTGCTGTACATAACCAGTGCATTAAATGTATAGCCTATCGTATTCAAAACTTCCACTCGTAATTGCGTTTCGCCCACTTGTTCAAGCAAGGTATTTGCTTTGAACAGGTACTCAAGTGCTAAACCGGATTTATTCTGAAGGGCGTGCCTGAACATGCGTCCCGCCTGAAAACAAAGCAGTGCTTTATCTCGACTATCCCTTGTTTGGGCAATGATGTTGATGACTTGTTTTTCTACAGCATTGGCATCCTTTACTTGCTTAAGTTCTTCCAAAACTCTCATTTTGGTTGTAAGAACAAAAAAGCCAGGAATAGGCTGACCAATCTTTTGGTAGAGCTGAATAGCCTGATCTGCATACGATAAGCAATCTTTATACCTTCCTGATTCTGCATACAATGTACTGATAAGCTGAAGGAAGATCGCTGTTAATTCGTTGTCCTGTTGTTGCCGGGCATAGGTAAGAGCCGTAGAAAGTTCGGTGCTGATTTTTTTGAAATCCAATGGCAATCCTTCAGGTACTTCCAGAGGATTAACGGTTTCTTTTTCGCCAATGCGCTCATAAAACCAACGGGTTTGGCTCTCAAAATAAAGCCAGTGCGGTGATTGTGAATTAAGAACTTCCAGGGCGCGTAAGTACAGACCTTCTCCTTTGCGGTAGTTGATTTTTTGGGCTATCTGACGAGCCACTTTGGCGTTTACAATCCCTCGTTTAAGTTGTATGTCATAAAAACAAAACCGAGCAAGGGTATTCAATAAATTAACTTTTGTCGTATCGTCTTTGGGGTGTGCATTTACCAGATACTGAATACTATCAAGTGAAACTGCCAAACGGGTAGCAGCAGATTGTGCATAGATGAATTGAACACTTAGAAGGGTAAGGAGAAGCCCTAAAACAGCGTTTTTCATGGAATTCAGCATCAATTTAATTGTCAACAGGATCAGGAAATGGATAATCAGGCGCCTTCCTTACACTGGCCATACGTAGAGCAAGTACAGCGAAAGCGGTCATTATAGCCACTTTTTAAGGTTAATCATAGTCCATCTACAAATGGCTTGAGCTTTTCTCTCAGAAGATTGAAATCGAGTGGCTTACTCAGAAAATCATTGGCGCCATTGGCCATTGCCTGCTGGTAGTTAGGCGAATTGCCATAGGCTGTAATCATCATGATGACGGGGGGAGGAGGTAGCGGATACTGCGACCGGACACGCCGAAGTAACTCCAGTCCACTCATACCCGGCATATTGATATCCGACAAAATGAGTATTTCCTTACTACCTTGTCTATCCAGGTAATCTAGTGCCTCCTGAGCCGAATGAGCAAAAGCAATCTGAATGGCTTGCGTACGAATTTCCCGGCGGAATCGCTGAAGAAACAGTTCTTTAATGTCAAGTTCGTCGTCGACAACTAAGATGGTCATAAAAGAAAAAGCTTACGCTGTAATTTGATTACTAATTGAAGAGATAATACAGGTAGATCGTAAAGGTCACTCCCTGCATGGAGGTGCATTCCGCCATGCCCTTTGGTTTATGCAAAGGTTGGTCCGCCATTACCATCAGATAAAGCGGTTAGCCGATCAGTTCTGAAATAGATTCAACCTGATCGGCTAACCGCAATTAATCACCCTACTAACTCGCGTTACGTTAGAGCATCAATCGTAATTTTGATGACGGTAACGGCAGTCGCAGTCGGGAGTTAATTCGCGGGACGATCTTTTTGGCTGATCCCGCTGTCGACAACGTAACGGTATGGTTCTGGCTGATAATCACTTGGTCTGTCAACAAAGGCAATCGCATCAAATCCCACGTAGCAGGGTCTTCCCAGTTACCGGTGCGAACGCTGGTAATTATATCCGGATTGGTCAGCGGGTCGTCATTCAGAATAACTGCCGTTACCGACGAAGCCGCACTAATGCTGTAATTTCCTCCTTCAAGAAGATTGATCAGCACTGTTTCGTCAGGCTCGTAAATGGCGTCATTAATCGACGTAATGAGCAACGTAGCAGACGTAGCACCACTTGGAATCATGATGGTGCCAAGCGCTCCGTTTATACTCGCCGACAGGGGTTGACTGCCTGCCGACGTAGCGGTATAGTCGGTGCCGAACGTAGCGGTACCGCCCATACTGAAATTAACCAATACGTTATTCGTCGTTTGTTGCGGCAGCCGGAAAACAACCCGCATCGGCGTAGTTGCACTTTCTGAAATTGGGCTGTTGCTAATGGCCACCGAGAGCGAATTGTTTCCCGTTGCGGCAATTGGGCTACCCACCGCAAATTTCCAGGTATCTGGCGTCGAACGAACGTTGCCATATTGATCGGCCACGCCCGTTAACGTAACACTCATCACCTCACCCGCGTAGGGCGACAGGCTAGCCAACGGCAACAGCACAACCTGATTATTTGAGCATCCTACTGACACCGGAATCTGTTGACCATTCGATGCCCGCCGGACCGTAGCGCTGCTATTCGTGAGTCGGCCACAAGCTAGTGGTTCGTTATACGTAATACCGATCACGCTGCCCGGTACGTACGTATCATTCGCCGGCAACGTATTACTGAATCGTTCGGGCGGTGTCCGGTCAATAAGGCCATCAACTCGGGTCGAATACGTAATATTCGTACCGCCAGTGCCCGTGGGGCATTCGATTCTGAGACGTAGCGAATAGCCATTATCGACCAAACCACTAGTATTCATGGAAGCTTGTGTAATGCTATTACTGAGTTGACCGGCATTCAGACTGAAGGCATCTGTCCAGGTGCCACCACCTGTTTCGCGGTATTGTAAGGCAATACTACTGAGTGTAGCCTGCGTGTAGCCACCAATCTGAACCGGAATACGATTATTGTCGGCGCGAGTCGAAATCCAGCCCGTTTCGGGTGTAACCAAGCTGGCCGAACTACAGGGGCTTTGGAAGAAAGCCGACAATAGAATGGGTTTGGCAATGTCTCGTCCATCAGCGCCCAGATCAGAGTCGCAGCCATCAGTGATCCTGAACTGGAGTCCCTCAAATGAATAGACTGTTGAGCTGGCATTCGCAGGTCGTTGAACATCTACAGTTAAGATTGTCTGGCCTAAACGGTTCACTGGAACAGATACAGGACCTGGACTTCCGTTGATAAGCACTCTGGCTCCTCCCGGATTGCTACTTGACTCAAAACGAACTATATAATTCCGGCTGGCGTCGGTGGTTACCTGGCTACTATTACCCACAACAAGCGAGAACTGCGCTGTTCCAGTTACCGGAATATTCGTAATTCTTGTCACAGGAGCGTTGAACTGGGCACGATCACGAGCGACTGTACCGGGTTCTGCCGGGCAACTGGTTTCGCCCCCCAGCACCGAGAAAACGGGCGTACCATAGGCCGGATCTGTTTTAACATCGACCGTCACATTGTCGCCGGCATCGTCATCTTTCAGAAAATAACCGGTGCTGATTTCCTCTGTCTGGGTTTGAGTGTCGCTTCCTCCCGACTCCATTTTAAAGTTAACGGAATACCCACCACTAATTCCTGAACCACCAATCTCAAGACCGGCCGTAACGGCAACACCCACATCAATGTCCATGGCAAACTCAATTGCCGTTGATTTAGAAACAGAGCGGGTTACGGTTCTGCTGATTTCGACACCGCTACCGAATGTTCTGTTTTCCACAAACTCAGCTCGCTTCTTATTATCCTCATTGCGTTTGAGAAGCTGCTGCCACACACTTATCTGCCGAAGGGCTTCCTGCGCCGATACGCTGGTGGGGTTGGTGGTTATAATATCCTGAAGCTTCGGAATCTGTCGGTTTCGGATATCGTCATCCGTATAATAGAACTGCGTTTTAATGCCATTCGGGGCCATAATAATCTCTCTCGTCGATACGACACTACACGAAGTCGGGTTGACTGATATGACCGTTGCCGTTGTATAAAAGAAGTTAAGAGCCGCTCCAATGAATACGTCAGCAGCATCACCGATAAAGTCGGGCGACCCGGACGTAGAAATTTCGTCCTGGATCGTTGTCTTCATAATGGTTTCTCCACTTGAATTATTGCGAACGGAGGAGGATACATTCCCTCCCAACGTTCCCCAGACTTCATTCTCAATTTCTACCCCAATACCCGTCGAAAACTTGGTACCTAATTTGGCTTCCAGCCAGGTGTTTGCCGATCCGCCCTTAGCACTATAAAACGAAATGGCCCTCTCCTGCGTCGAGTTCTTACTCCATTTACTGAAGCTATTGTCGCCTGGTGGATCATGTAATACCAACATCGGTATTTCAGGCGATGCAGTTGTGTAGGTTGCCGTATCTGATTTTATGCCTGTCACAATAATTGAAGTGAGCAGCTCTGTAGCATCACGACCGTACGCATCCTTGTATTTTACATTAATCGTTCGGGTGTAGGGTGCAACAACATTGGGCGAACCAGGCGTAAGCGTCCAGCTCGCTACCGATTTAACCAGGTTCAATGTGAAATTTTCGTCTTCACCCGTACGTAATGCTGTCGTTACAGACACCGTGTTGGCCGATGTACTGGTGGTCGTGCTGGAAACAGGCGGATCTGGTACCAGACAAACTTTCCCACTGGACGTAATAGCTGCCTGATAAGCCACTATCGATAATGAATAAGGGCGAGCCTGTTCAATGGCCACTGGTGTTTGTAGATTACAGGCGGCAGGCAAACCCAAAATCGACAGCGTTGGCGGTACCTGATAATTGAGGTTGAGTGTTGTGCTGGTTGCTGTCGTTAGCGTCGTAAGGTCGCGGGTAAGTGAATCGGGATTGAGACCATTGGGCCCATTGATAAACTTCACTACTTTGTCTTCATCAACAGTAACCCCACTTGCTTTCGTAAAACTCACTACGGATACCTTATACTTTCGGGGCGGCAATGCTATAGTGTAAAAACCATTTTGAGTTTTTACCCGCTTTTTAAAACAGGCGAGTCGGGCCGTACTGTCAGCCGCTTTCGGCAATACATCGCTGAATTCCAGTTCGGCATCACCAATAAATTCATTACATCCTCCCGTAAATCGCCCTGTAATAGTGCGGACTGTCTGCGACGTAAAGTTCAGTGTATAAGAACGTTGCCCAGACGTTACTGAGATTGTCTGTGTAGCCGGCTGAAAAATCAGATTTTTATAAGCAGCCGATACTGTATGAGATGATGGGTCCTGTACAACCAGATCATAACGCCCATACTCACCATCTTTAAAACCACTCACACTCCTGTTAATGTAACCGCTTTTTTGAACTTCCATAGTTACATTATCGACTGGGCAACCTACTAAGCCCGTCTCTGACGCTGGTCCAGAAGTTCCGGTAATGCAATTGGTACAGGACTGGATAACCGAACCCGTTATTCCATAGGTAGTATAATCGGTGAAATTTACAATGGGATTAGCGTTGTTCTGGTTGAGCGTCGTGTCTTGCGCTGCGGAGAACGTATGACCCGGGAAGCTAGCCGTAATTGTAAATAACGAAGCGGTTACTGACGCTGGTACTGTGGTGTTACTCATCCCCCAATACACGGGAATCGTGTAGGTACCTACCGTCACACCAGGAGCGCCATAGCTTGTTAGTGTTGTATACGATTTTGGGCCTGCCTGACCACCTGCCAGCCCGGTCGTATTGCGAACAGCGGTGATCAGAACGCCACCGACGCGCGTATTACCATCCTGACTGAATACCGAACCCGAGATGCTGCCGACGGTATTCACCACCTTTACCGTCACCTCATTCGAGATTGCCGAAACACTACAGGCATTCGTGATGATACGTCGGAATTTAAACTCCTTTTCAGCCGAAGGCGTCGCCCCAGCGCTTAATGTGGGCAATGAGATAGTCAGTGTGTTCGTATTCGGAAGCGTAGTCCAGTTATAGGTGTTAAAACAACTACTTTCGCCCTGCTGCCAGCTATACGTAGTGGGTCCTGCCTGCGCCGAGCCGGATGATACGTTGGTGAGCGAAAGCTGTATTTCCTGTGGTGCGGGCACTAAAGGTGGGCCACTGATGCTGCCTGGAGAAATAGCCGTACTGGACGCTACAAACGTCAATATGTTGCTGTATAAGGGCAGATCAGATTCATTACATGTACTGGCTACACGCCGGTATTCAATGATTTGTCCACTGGCAATTGAGGTTGATACCGTCAGTGTAAGACTGGTTTCCCCACTAATTGTAGTAAATGAGCCTGAACCTCCAGACCGCATTTGCCAACTATATCCGCGAGGAGCCAGGCCAGCATCACTGTTGGTAATGGCGGGAATCTTAGCACCGACGCAAAGGACTTGTAAACCAGTCAAACCATTGGCCCTAATTTCTCCTGCGGAGGCCGCTATTTGTGCACTTTGAAACTCAACAGCGCCCAAATCTACCGCCGGCCCTGCCTGCCGGGTATTACCCGCCAGATCCTTTAAACCAATCAGCGCCGTTGTTGATAAGGCAGGAGAACTCCCATTCAGTACAGGTGAACACGGGAAAGTAGCCAGCGTTGACGTACTACTGAATGGACTAGTCGTAGTAGTTGAATTGTTGTTCGTGCTATTGTTATACGTAGTAACGGTATTATCGAACAACGACGACGTTGCCGACAGCGACGAAAAACCTGTGTCGTAAACGTGTATCGTATTACTACCTCCATTGTCGAAGACAATCGAGTTTTCCAGAAGGATGCGCGATTTGGTTCCTAAGTAAAAAGCCCCTCCTTCAGGAAAGCTACCCACAGCCCGGTTCTTTGTAAAGCTACAGTTTGTAAATGTTGGCCTGGCAAGCGCACTCGTGCTTGTACTATACACCTGTGACTTCAATACTCCACCCTGATTGGCAGTATTACCGACAAAACCACAGTTCCTGAACGTAGGCGATCCATCGAAGTTATATACGGCCCCTCCTTCACTGTTATTAGTAGAGCCTCCCGCATCGTTGGTAGACAGATTATTTGTAAACCAACAACGATTGAACTTGCTGATGGTATTCTGATCGCCACGACTGTTCAGAAAAACCGCCCCACCTTGTCCATCCTGATTGGTTCGGTTATTATTAAATACACAATCGTCAAATACTCCCTCATTGAGACCCGTATTTGCCAGATAAGCTGAATTAAATTCGTTTCTGCCAATAAATATCGCTCCGCCTGCATACTTCGTCGAATTGGCATCAAACGTGCAATTAGAACATTTTACTCTAGCCAGGCCATTACTAGTGGCAAATGACAACAGGGCTCCGGCGGTTGTTCGGCTGTAGTTACTTGTAAAGTAGCAGTTACGCAACGTAATAACCGCAGTTTGATTGGCAGGCGGAGTGTTGACCAATCCGCCACCCCAACTGTTGATACCATCTCCATCGGCCCGACCACCTCTGATCACAAAACCATCTAACGTAGTGCCTTCGGCCAATGCAACAGTATTCCGAATGACGTGGTAGCTGTTTTCGAGCGGGCTGTTAGAACCTTTCAATTCGCCAGATAACGTAGTAGATGAAGGCCCCGAGATCTGACGTTGCGATAGAGATGTTTCATCTCCATTAAAACCTCCGTAAATAGCCACTCCACTTTTCAACGTAAAGCTGATCGCACGATCGGTATTACCTTGTGATCCTGGTTTATAATTACCGCTGGCAACCCAGATCTGATCACCCGCGCTACTGGCATCGATAGCCTGTTGCAGATTGCCCATAGTATTTGTCCAAGATGAAGCAGTTGGGTCCAGTGTTACGTAGCGGATCGTTTGTGCCAGCGCGGGCTGGAAGGCCAGTATAAGCAGGAGCAGTGCAGGCAGAACTACCTTATCTGGGAAATAGCGGATCTGGCGATGGGTGTAGAAAAAACGCATAAGTTTTTGGGGAAGGTGAATAACTGAAATGGTCGTATTAATGCTCTAAATCTGCTCAGTTTCGCGCTTTTTATGGCGTAATGTAGGTCAGCGTTCCCTTTTGGATGGTAATTAACCTGAACAGATAAAGAGTGGCAGTACAGACGAACGTTGTCATGTTTTAGGGGAGATAAGAGTGAACTTGACTGATGTCCTGGTAGTGCTAGTAGCCTTGCGCTTTGGACAGGTCAAATATCTTTTGGCTCGCCTGGAAACACTGGTTCGTTTGAGCCAAAAACTAGTTCGTTTGGGACAACGTGATTGATGAGTGGCTTTTTCTGACTTTGCCTGTACGCCAATTTATCCTATGCCTCAGGAGTTGGTGATACCACTATAAAACGTTGACTACTTGGCTATATAGAATCGGCATGTAAGGCAGAAAACGACGACTTGCCATTGAAAAAATAATGCCCTGACTGCGAAAATCTGTTTCGTCTGAAACACACGACGGGTCTATTTATTAAGTACCCCTGCCCTGGTTTTTCTATAGCATTCTAATAACCTTATTTCCTACACAACTTTTTGGTCCAAACTGGAATCGATCAGATCGAACCCAAATTGATAGGATTTGTCTCAAACGAGATAGCCTTTACCAACTTTGACCAAATATCTTTGCTAAGAAAGGTGTAAATAAATCTGTCCTGGGTTTTTACGCTTTATTCCGATTTGACTGATTGATAAGAGGAGACACCTCATGAAGTCAGAATGTAGTGGCATCCAATCCACCCAATAGCTTATTATGAAATTCTTGTTAGCCCTGGTACTCGCTTGCCTAACCCTAACGTATTGTCCGGCTCAGGATACAACTGTCACCCTGACTGAGCGCATGTTTGATTCCAATCAGCTCATTAATCTATCATCAATGCGTGGATGGGTGTTCAAGGCAGGGCACAATCCGGTTTGGGCTAGTCCGGGTCTAAATACCGTAGACTGGTCTCAACGCATGCCAAGCACGTTATCCGTTCGAGATACCGACAAAACAGGCCGGGCCGAAGGGTGGTTTCGGCTCGCTATTCGACTAGACTCTACGGTTTCGGATATGCAAATAGGGGCCTTTAGCTTCTGTTGGGCAGCGATGGATTTGTATGTTGATGGGCGGTTAATTACGTCCTTTGGTCATACAGGTGCTGGTAGTAAACCGTATCGTGAACACTATCCGTATTATCAATCAGCCATTCCGCTCGAGTTGACTGCCGACCATGAACATCTGATAGCGCTTCATGTTGTCGATTATGTCTCTCCCTTCTCAAAGAATCAGTTGAAAGGCGAGTTGGAGGATGGAACGAGCAAAATAATTCGAATCGTTGGTCCAAAGACGTTTGATTGGCTGCAAAACAATCCCCGATTTTTTTTAATTTATTCTACCCTTTGGCTAGCTGTATCCTTCCTCTTGACTACGTTGTACTGGCTGTTAGCCTTACAGGATTTATATGAAAAGAAAACCATTCAATTGCTCGCTATCGGCGAGTCGTTTCTTGTTCTTTACTGTATGTTTACGTTGGGGGATGCCGTTTTTCAGCCTCCGTTCATTGTAGAAGTGATCATTTATCGATTAGGAAATATCTTTTTATGTATCGCTATTGCTTTCTTACCCATCACCCTATGGCGTATATTAAAGTATCCACCCTCCTGGCTAATTACTAGTTTACTCATTGGCATTTCGGTAGTAGGTGCTGGTCTAACCGCTTACACTTATACTAATTTATTCAGTTCTATTGCCACAATTTTCGAATTTTTACTCTTTTTCTCGCTGCTTATCTGGAAAAGAAAACAATTGCAAGGGGCTCAATGGGCGATAGTTGTAGGCGCATTTCTGACAATTGGCTTTGCGCTGAGCATTGCTCTATTACTCATATCGGGTGCCAATGACTTTAGCCCTTATATTTTACCCTTAGGTACAGGTTTCTTTCTGTCTTTACCCCTTTCTTTATTAGTTTATATTGTTCTACGCATTAAGGAAATCTTAGCCGAAGATCGAGCTAAAGCCGCTGCGGTAATGCAAATCACAGAAGAGAAGCGTCAGCTTCTAGCAACCCAAAACCAACTGCTTGAACAACAGGTCGAAGCCCGTACTGCTGAACTGAAAGCTTCCCAAGCCCAACTCATTCAAAAAGAAAAACTGGCTAGTTTGGGCGAGCTGACCGCTGGTATTGCTCACGAGATTCAGAACCCCTTAAATTTCGTCAACAACTTCTCCGAAGTCAGCGTCGAACTAGTCGATGAACTTAAATCGGAGTTAGCTAAAGGAGATGTGGAGGAAGCCAATTTTATTGCCAATGATCTGGCGAGCAACCTTAACAAGATTAACCACCACGGTGGGCGGGCCAGCAGCATCGTCAAAGGCATGCTCGAACATTCCCGCACCGAATCCGGCGAAAAACGACCCACTGATCTCAACGCACTGGCCGATGAATACCTCAAGATTGCTTACCACGGCATGAGAGCAAAGGATAATGCCTTCAACTGTGAGTTAGTCACCCATTTTGATCCGGCGCTGGAACCGGTGGCGGTGGCTCCTCAGGAGATTGGACGGGTATTACTCAATCTCTACAATAATGCCTTTTACGCCGTTTCAGAGCGGGCCAGACAAAGTAAGGATTCTGACTATCAGCCCACAGTAACTGTAAATACCAGGCGAGCGGGTAATAGGGTGGAGATTCGGGTATTGGACAATGGCACAGGTATTTCAGAATCGGTGAAGGCCAAGATTTTTCAGCCCTTTTTCACTACCAAGCCCACCGGGCAGGGAACCGGATTAGGTCTTTCGTTAAGCTACGATATTATTACCAAGGGCTATGAGGGAACCTTGAGAGTAGAGAGTCTGGCAGGTGAAGGGAGTACGTTTATTGTTGAACTACTGCAATAGAAAAAACCATTTTGACGTGTAATCTCATTTCCTAAAATGCCCGTTTCCCAAGACAGAAGATAGTTCTGTAGGCTTATATCTATTCAATATACTTAACAATCTCAAATTGGCCTCCCATGATAGGGCCGGTTGCTGGGAGCTTATTCTTTTAGCCAGTCGTTTTTTTTCATCCAGGTAAAGAGAGGGCGCATCCACTCTTCGGTGGGAAGTTTTAAAACAAATCCATGATTACCCGTTGGGTACAGATGCAGTTCAGCCGCTACGTTGTGATGACGTAGCGCTTCATAAAACGCAATGCTATTATCCACGTCAACGACGGTGTCGTCTCCGGAGTGAGTTAGATAAGTAGGTGGAATCTGGTTTGTTACGTGCAGTTCATTCGAGAATCGCTCAATTTGTTCCGCGGTTGGTTTAGGTCCTAGCAAACTCGTTCTTGATCCTTTATGACCCAGGGTCTCATTCATAGAGATGACCGGATAAATCAGAACCATAAAATCGGGGCGCAGGCTGGTCTTATTGGTGTTCTCGATCTGGGATTCGTTGAATTTCGTTCCGGCTGTTGACGCCAGATGCCCACCCGCTGAAAAGCCCATAATGCCAATTTTGTCGGGTTTGATTCCCCATTCGGCAGCACGCTCCCGCACTACTTTTATGGCACGTTGGGCATCCTGAAGCGGACCTATACTTTTATCAACCATAATAGAGTCGCTGGGTAAACGGTACTTGACAATAAAAGCGGCTACCCCATGCTTGATAAAGGATTCCGCTATTTTAAGCCCCTCTGCATCATAACTTTCTCCCGAATAACCACCCCCAGGAAAAATAACAACTCCGGTGCCACTAGCGGTCTCTTTAGGAGGCAAAAAAATGGTTAGGGTGGGTTTTGACACTTTCCTGTACCAAACGACTCTGCCGTCTTTTTCCTGCGTCAATTCTTTCATCGCGTAGGACGTAGCATTGGGAATAGAGCCTGTATATAAAGGAATAATCTGTTGAGCACGGACATGGCCAGCGAGGGCTAGCACAATAAAACAATACGCAACATTCACTTTATGAAGGAAAAGGGAGGAGACTTTCATATTGATTTCGATTACTTTATCTAGGAAGGCTCTTTTAGGATAAAACTAATCCTACCCCTGAAATCTTCTTCACAGTCTGCGGTGAACTAATAAAGTCTGTTATGAAAAGAAAGAACCTACCACACGTCTAATCGGATGGTTCGTTCTTCGTCTGTTTTTGAGAAACTGTATTTTCGATCTCGGCAAGGGCACCGGTACGCGCTTGGGTCGTCAGAAAGCCGTCCGACAACTGAACCAGCAAAACAGCACAATACTTACTCCTGTATGTAAATAAGATGCCCAAGGGCAATGAAAATGCCGTTGATCCATAGATGCTTCCGCGTTATGAGCTTGATAAAATAAAACCGGTACTGATGCCCCGTCCAATAAATGCTCAGGATGAGGAAACTCACCACATAGGGAAAAAGCTTGAGCAGGATGGGTTGAAACTGCTCCCCAAAAATCTGACCATAGGTTAGATTGTGCTGAACCCAATGTTCAGTCAAATGCGGCAGCACTACCAATGGTAGGGTTGTTATAGATACAACAAAGCCGAGCCCTAGGGCCCGGCTTTGAAAACTAACCTTTCGCTACCTTTAATTACTACCCAGCCTTAATCGACTACTAGCGCCAAATAGCAGTCGGCCTGTTGGTGAATAAATCACCCGTAAGGCCTGCGCCTGATAGGTGGCCGGTAAACTCACTCCATGATT
Source organism: Spirosoma flavus (assembly GCF_054778555.1). Lineage (NCBI taxonomy): Bacteria > Pseudomonadati > Bacteroidota > Cytophagia > Cytophagales > Cytophagaceae > Spirosoma > Spirosoma flavus. Next base: position 348,456 of record NZ_BAAGZL010000006.1, on the reverse strand, counting down.
CAGCGTCACTACGTCAGTTAGCACCGGGATGCGACCGCACGACCAAACCGCCGGATCATTCCAGTCGCCTGCCTTCAGAGTGAACATACTTCCACAACCACCTGGGTTCACCACGCTGAAGGGCAGAATCGTCGAAATCGAACCACCTGCCGGATCGGTCGCCGTCACCGTCACACTGTAGAACGCACTAGCCGAGGCCGACACCGTACCGGCGATGGTCGCCGGTGCCACAAAACTCAGACCCGCTGGTAAACCCACCACCGACAAGCTCAGCGAGTTGGGTGTTTCAGCGTCGGTGAAGGTGTTGGCCGGAATGGTATAGCTAAACGCCTGGCCTACCGTAGCCGACTGGGGCGGTATGGCGTTCTCCACCCGCGGATTGCCATTGGCGCAGAAAGCCAGCCAGTTGTAGCTAAAAGTAGCTTCGCCCGGCGTGCCTTGCTGACGAGCCTTGAAGACAATCACCGGGTTGTCGGTGAACAGGTTCAACTGATAGGGCTCACTGATGGCGACAGCCGTAGTCTCATTGACGACCGAGAGGCTGATGGGCTGACCGTTGGTAGCTTCAAAGCTGACCGTGAAATTGATGCGTCGCTCGAAGTAACTAATGTGATTACAGTCCAGCATGGTCACCCCGGTGATGGCAAACGTACGGGATTGTACCGTCAGCGTAAAGGTCGTCGCTACAGACAAGCCACCCGGATCGGTAGCCACCACGGTCACGGTGAAGGGTGAGCCCACCGTTGTGGAGGGTGTACCCGTGATGGTGTTGGGCGACACAAAGCTCAGCCCGGCCGGTAAGCCACTCACCGACAGAGTCAGGCTATTAGGCGTTTCGGCATCGGTGAACGTAGTGGCCGGAATGGTATAGCTAAAGCTACTCCCTACCGTGGCCGATTGTGACGGAATAATATTCGCCACCGTAGGAGCACAGTTCTGGTAGGTGACAGCGGCACCGGCTGTTGCCGTGCAGCCGTTCGCTCCGGTTAGGGTCAGCGAATACGTACCCGCTGCACTGACTGAAATACTGGCCGTGGTGGCACCCGTGTTCCAGCGATACGTACCGCTGCCTAGAGCGCTCAGACTCACCATGGGTGTGGTGCAGCTCAACGTAGCACTCGCTGGCGAGATGCTCACCAGGGGAGGAGTTTTGTCTTCACTGACGATGACAGTAGCCACAGTCGTACAGCCGTTGGTGCCGGTTGCTGTCACCGAATACGTATTGGCCACACTGACCGATAGGCTGGCCGTAGTAGCGCCGGTACTCCAGCGGTACGTACCATTGCCTACCGCACTCAAGCTTACCACTGGACTAGCGCAGGTTAAGGTAGCGCTCGAGGGGGTGATCGAGAGCGAAGGTGGGGTCTGGTCTGCGCTCACACTCACGCTGGCGGTACTCGAACAGCCGTTGGCGCCGGTGAGCGTTACCGAATACGTAGTGGCTACACTCACCGAAATACTGGCCGTAGTGGCACCCGTGTTCCACCGATACGTACCACTGCCCACCGCACTCAGATTCACTACGGGTGTGGTGCAGGTTAACGTAGCACTCGCTGGCGAGATACTCACCAGCGGTGAGCTGCTATTTTGCTCCACCGTCGCTGTCGTGCTGCTGGAACATCCACTAGACGTAGTGACCGTTACCGAATAAGCGCCGGAAGCATTCACCAGCGCTGTGCCGGACGTAGCATTCTGGCTGACAATGCCCGTACCACTGAAAACATAACTGGAGCCTCCGCCTGCTGTCAACGTAACGCTGGTCTGGGCGCAGGAGATGCTACCGCTGGCAATAAGGCTGGCGGTAGGCAGGGCATTGACAGTGAGACTAAAAGCGGTAGACGTAGCCGAACTGGCGTTACTCGTGACCACCACGGAGTAACTACCCGCCTGAGCCGTTGTTACGTTTGGCAGGGTCAACGTAGCGTTTTGCTGAGCGGCTCCTAAGGAAGTCCCGTCTTTATACCACTGGTAGGTGGGATTGCTGGCAGTTACCGATACAGTAGCGGTAACGGTTGCCCCCACACAGACGGCGGTGCCACTGGGTGGTTGCTGGGTAATTGCCACGGCCAGTGCCACCGTGACTGTTACGTTCGTACTAGGATCACTCAAACACGTGCCTGAACTCGAATTCTGCTGGCAGCGCGCGTAGTATTGCGTCGTAACCGTGGGCGAAACAGGCATGCTTACCTCTACGTTATCACTAGTACGGTACCATTTCAGCACTGATCCAGCACCCGTACATCCGGTAGCCGTGAGAGAAACAGAGTTACCAGCTGTAATCGTTGTATTGGCCGAAGGAGTTGGCGCTGCATTATTCAAAATGGTGAATGTGGTGGTAGTTCGGCACACATCCGACCCCGGATTAGACACGAAGAAAGTAGTAGTGCCGGGCGTTGCGGTGTTCGGAATGCCAGAACCAGTTAGCCCTACCGGATTAAATACATTACCACTAAATATGGGCGATCCTCCCGAAGGTGCGGTATACCAATTGGGCGGAGGGCTTGCTAATATTGGCTGACTTAATCGGAACGTATAGTTTCCGACCCCATTTGTTGAATAAGGGGATACGACGACGATATAGGTTGTACCAGCAGTGAGGTTATGCGTTAATTTGGATAGAAATCCTTCACCACTGTCATCATCACTGTGCAAAAAGTTAGTAGCGGGGCTGGCAGGATTGAAGCTTGTCTGGTACAGCGATAAAAAGGAGTCATTATTAGTAAAGGAGGAGGATATAATTTCGAATGTTTGATTGCCGCTGGAAGGAGCCGTAAACGAGAAAGACTGGAAGTATACCGTTTTGCCACCTGATATGTAAACTGTCTTGTCATCGCCATCCGCATTACGCACATAGGTCGGAGAACTGGCTGTTACCCCACCGCTAAATGTATTTGTCAGACCCGTTGGTGCTACCAGCCCTTCGCCAGCAGGAACCGTTGCGTTCTGGCAAATCGAATAAGAGGCTACTGTGGGAGTTAGAACAGGGTTTACAACCACATTAACCACCTGCGTGACCGATGTAGGCTGATTAGAGCAGGCTGTGGAATTAGCCGTAATGGTGAACGTATAGGGAACGGTAATGGCTCCACTCGTCGTATTTACCAGCGTTTCGCTAATCTGGTCTGAATTTACTGTGGCGGTAGGATTACTGATACCGGCGATAGCAGGTCGAGTCCAGCGAAATGAGGTGGTGGCACTTGCCGTAGCCGTGTAACTGAACAAGGTCCCGGAACAACTCGTCGCAGTAAGCGGTGATGTGAATGCCAACCCGGTGATAGAGGTAAAATCTTCTGTAACTACACGGTCATTACTAGATGCACCTGTAGAGGCATTGGTGCCTAACCCACGACGGGCAAATGCCTGCCCGATAGCACATTGGTATCGTCCTCCAAACAGCAAGCGATCTGCCTGCAAAATAGCATCCCGGGCCTGTACAAAACTCGGGCTACAAGGCTGCAACCGTAATCCTTCATTAACCAGCTTCAGGGCCGCTAAGTTACCGCGCATAGCTGTTACACTGCTGGGCGTGGTATAAATATTGGGTTCGATATAACTATCCTGCATGATGATTGCCCAGGTCATATCCCAGAGCATGGTTGCCCAGATGGAACCAATGCCGTGAGGCTCGGGAAATGTCGCTGCAAAGGCACTATTCACTTTACCATACGTAACGGGTCCGTTGACATTAGCCATGTCATAGGAATACTGGTAAGGGCGAATGCCGTCTCCCGTTGTTGGTTGACCCAGAACATACGTACCAATACCTCGGGGAATGTTGGCACTGGTTAGTGTAGGAGTTAGAGAACCCCAGTTGGTGGTCAGCATCAGAGCCAGGTAATCACTCCATCCTTCGCCCCCCTGCTCCGCATTTTCCAGGCAAGACACATTGGAAGGGCCTCCCGTTAAGCGATTGGACCAACCATGCCCATACTCATGAGCTATAACACCATTATCGAAATCGCCATCAGGCTGATACGATGATGATGTGTTCCACAGATACATCTGCATGCGGGGCCTGCTACCATCGGGCGGAGTGGCAAAGTTTGCATTGTTAATACCACGACCATCCTGTGCGTCAGCTATTACATAATCGTTGCCCTGGCCACCACGCCCCTGGTTGTTGTTCTGAAAGTTACCGCTCGGCTCATCGAAGCCATATTTCCAGAGCACGTCGTGAATCAGGTTATTCCAGTAGAATAGGTTGGTTATAGCCGCATTCCGATTGCCAGCCGCCGTATTCAAGGCTTGCGTATAGGGGTAGGTAAAATCCAGTGTTGCCGACTGCGGACTGGCTCCCGGCTGGTTGTCGTTATTGACGTCTTCCTGGGCGTAAACATTATTGCCGCGCGTAGTCGTATAGCTGGTTACCCCGTCATTGTGCCAACCATTGGTAGTGCCTGGTCCTGCACCGGTTGGAGCAAACCGCGTATAAGGGTTCACCGATTCGGTACGTGTACCAAAAGTGGGACTTTCAATCGGGTAGTCAAACACCGTATATCCGTTGGCCGTAAACGCGTTAGTGGCTTTTTTGAGGCCAAAGTACTGAGCATCGCCGGGCAGACTCACGCCTTTGCACTCATGAGGAGCCTGTAAGTGATTGGGGGTGCCAAAGTTACAGTGAATCACTGCATCGACTTTGCGGAGCACTTCTCCCGAACTGGCATCGATGTGAATGTTCCAACTGTTATTGCCGTCGTTAGGCATAAAACGTACATTCCAGCTCAACGCCAGCTTTTCAACCCTTGACTCTTCTTTGCTGACTACCTCGACCGGCAGCCAGTAGAGCTTCACATCGATCTTCTCGCTTGACAACTCAGGCAGCGAGTACATCACCCGGCTTAGGGTGCCATCGGCTAATTTAGTGGTGGTTAGTTCCTGAATGGGCGCCAGGTTGGTTGACCTTAAGCCCACATCGGCCATAGCTTTCTGCAGGGCGGTCAGGGGCGTAATAGTGGCATATTTGCTGCCGGTTTTAGCTAAACTCTCAATACCAGCGATGAAGGTATGATTCATGTAGGCTACCTGATCTTTCGACAGCACCAGGTTCATCATGCGGTTGTAGACCTCAACATTCTGATAGGCCTGATTGAAATACACATGGTACCAGCCGGTGGTGGGCGACAGGTAAGCGCTGGAGAGCGTCAAGTCATTGATGTCGGCAGGGTTCAGCTTGTGTTGCTGAAGGTTAGCGGCCACGTATTGGCGAGCCGTCTCAACCTGGGTCTGGGCATAAACCGGAGTGGAGTTGCCCAAAAAGATAAACAAAGAACAGAGGCAAGCAAACGTAAATTTGCTTACCTGGGGGTAGATGTGTTGCATGAAAAAGTTAGAAAGAAGAGGAAGCTTGATATAATTACCTAAATGTACAATCCTATTTGAAAATTTTGTAATGATGTCTTATAAGAATTTGCTTTTTTAAATTACTGATAATTAACGATATACTAGGTAGAGTTCTAACCTGCTCTTTACTGAATGATGACTCCTGCAATCTGTTCATCGACAATAATTCAGATGTGAATAGTACAATGAGCCCGAACAGCAGCTTAGTTGGAGATGGATCAGAGGTGGGCAACACTACCGGGCAGAACAACACTTATATATGAAGCGGAGCCAACTTCGCGGGCAACCAGAACACATTCATTGGATTTCAGACAGGCATAAGTGGGGGCAATGTTGATAATTCCACGGCTATAGGGGTAAACGTCATTCTGGCTGCTGGTAATTTACTCATAATGAGCGCATCCGGTGCTAAGGTGGGCATTGGTAACTCAGCACCCAGCAATACTCTGGAAATTACCAAAGGCACCGCCAATCACTCGGGAGGGAATAACAAAGCAGTATGGTTATTCGCAACACCAACGCCAATCAGATGACGATCTTAATTGACTTATGTGACGAAAGCGAAGTTTCTCGTCTAATTGTGTCCTTATGGTTTCTGAATGTATGATTTAACGGCGAATACATCGAGCAGTACCAAATATCCGCTACGTAGGTAGGCCAGACCCTAAAGTGATTTCCTGAGTATTTCCCGTAGCTATTTACAAAGCTCAGGCGAGGGACGCCGTTAACGTACTTTTCAACATACTTTTCCAGGCTCAGTGCTCTATAAAGTATGAGCCGTAGAAGCCTAACCTCCTTATTTACTTCCTCATGAATTACCAGCTACTCTCTTCACACAATAGTCAATTACCATTCAATTACCCACGCTTTCATGAAGAGGCTGTACTGTATTACTTTATTTTGTTTCGTGTATTTGGTGAGTTTACCCACTTGGGCGCAGTCCCTGTTTATTAATGAAATTATGGCCGCCAACAGTCGGACATTGACTGATACGTCGGGGGCATACGAGGACTGGTTTGAGATTTATAATCCTTCGTCGACCACCGTTGATATTGGTGGGTATTACGTTACTGACAATCTTACTGCACCCACTAAATATAGAATACCGACCGGTTCACCGCAGACGATTATACCTGCCCATGGGTTTATTGTTCTATGGGCTAGTGAGGCAGTAGAACGGGGACCTCTGCACCTAAACTTTAAACTCTCGGCCAATGGTGAATCCATTGGTATTTATAATTCGAACGCCGTTAAGGTCGACGAGGTGACCTTCGGTCCGCAGCGAACGGACGTTTCCTGGGGGCGGCAACCCGACGGATCAGACGGATGGGTGTACTTTAAAAACGGATCTGCCGCAAGCAATATCACACCAGGAACTTCAAATAATGGTCAGACCGGTTATCTTTCTGTGCTAAATACGCCTACATTTTCACAAGCAGGTGGTTTTTACGCCGATAGCTTTCATCTGGCAATCACTCCGAACGACGCGGGCGCTACGATTTTTTATACGCTCGATGGTTCTGACCCTGATCCTGCCAATTTAGGGGGTACTACGTTCCAGTATAAAAACAGCTTTCCTCACTCGCCTGGACAGCCGTTTGGTTCTTTTCTGACCGACTCGTCCCTGACGTATACTTATTCGGGCCCCATTCTTATTCGCGACCGAACGAAGGATGCTAACAGGATTTCAGTAAAGTCATCCACGTTTTATCCGCCTTATTACTTCCCCACTACGTCTGTCTTTAAAGGAACAGTGGTGCGTGCCGTTGCCGTTAAAGACGGTTCGATGGTTAGCGACATTGTTACGCAAACGTATTTTGTTACTCCCAATGCTTCGTCAAGATACAGTGTTCCTGTCGTGTCGATTGCTACCGATCAACGTAATTTATTTGACTATAATACAGGGATTTATACCCCAGGTGCGATATTCGATAATTGGCGAACGGATAACCCGAATGCAGGAGTGCCCTGCGACGGGGCTGGTATTTATGCAAACGGAGTTGGTAATTATTCCAATGAGGGTGATGCCTGGGAACGACCAGGTAACGTAGAGTTTTTTCTGGCTAATACGTCAATTATCAATCAGACAGTGGGCATGCGCATTCATGGTGGCTGTTCGCGAATGGTTCCGCTTAAGAGTTTACGCCTGTATAGCAATGCTGATTTCAGGTATCCTTTTTTTAGTAATCGACCCAGTAATCAATTCAATAACCGTTTACTGCTACGTAACGGCGGAAACAACTGGTCGTATAACAACCTAACGGACGCGTATATGCAGACCATGGTTCAGCATTTGCCATTCGATACGCAGGCTAACCGACCCAGTGTCCTGTTTGTTAATGGGGAATTTAATGGCGTCTATAGCCTCTACGAGCGGTATGACAAATATTATCTGAACCGGAATTATCAGGTAGCTACCGACAGTGTTGACATCGTTTCCATCGCCTTTGGCTACAGTGCCGATGAAGGCGATTTAACACGGTATGGCGCTCTGGTGGATTATTTCAACCTGACCAGTTCGGTCAGTTATAGTTACGTGAATACGCAGATGGATATTGAGAATTTCACCGACTATCAAATCACTGAAATATTTGCCAATAACCTCGATTGGCCACAGAATAATCAGATGTGCTGGCGAAAGCGGACCAGTACGTATGTACCGAATGCGCCGAAAGGACATGATGGCCGCTTTCGCTGGATGATGAAAGACCTGGATTTTATGAATGGCTACTCAGCAAATGCCCTTCAACTGGCCATGCAATCGGCTTTTAATCCCTTCCTCCCAAAATTGTTAGCTCTGTCAGACTATAAAAAGTACTTCATCAACCGCTACGCTGATCTGCTGAATACTACGTTCGACAGCACACGTACCATTGCTCTGTTTAATACTATGCAAGAGCAATATCGGCCCTACATGGCCGAGCATTATAATCGTTGGGTATCAGGCACTACGTTGTCATCATGGTTAACCAATACCAATGAAATCCGGACTTTTTTTAGAGAACGTCCTATACACGCTCGTAACCATATACTAAGCCAATTCAACTTATCGGGCACAAGCAGCCTGACGGTTGACGTGTCGAATACTGCTGCGGGATACGTTAAAGTAAACACCATCGATTTATTGCCTACAACGGTTGGCGTTCCAGCCACTCCCTACCCCTGGAAAGGGATCTATTTTAAGGGCAATCCCATTCGGGTCGTAGCCAAAGCAAAAGCTGGTTTTAAGTTTACGGGCTGGAAGGAGGGAAGTGTAACCGTTTCTACAGATACGGCTTTCAGTTATAATCCAACGAGTGATCGTAGACTAGTTGCCGCTTTCGAGCCCGATTATTCTACTTCGCTACCTCCACACGTACTTAGTACGGGTGATTATCGGTTTGAGGCATGGCCAGCCAGTTCGCCGGCCGGTACGTATCCAGCTCATATGCAGTTGGTCAGCATGAACCAGGCCGACCCGCCCTTGTCGGCTACTTATGCCCTAGCCGACACCGTGAAGGGAGCCTACAATCTCACTAGCAGCACCCGGATTAACGGGCTGGAGGCCAACGGCTTATCGTTCATCAATACAGGGGGAACCAATCCGGGCTATCAGGCAACCTCGTTGGGGGCGGCTGTGCTGGCTCTGCGCACCAGCGGAGTTTCCAAAGCCAGTGTGCGCTGGGTAGGGGGGACGGTGACGCCGGGAGCACGGCAATATCGGATTCGGCTACGTTACCGCATCGGCAACAGCGGCCCCTTTGTGGACCTGCTCGACGCATCAAACCAGGTGGTAGAATATGTACGTAGTGAAACGGCCAACCAGAGCAGCATGATTGGACCGATTGATCTGCCAGCTTTGTTATTGAATCAGCCTTATGTTCAGCTGGCCTGGCAGTACTACTATACGGGGGTAGGAACGTCGGGGAGTCGGGACCAGCTGCGGCTGGATGACATCCTGATCGTGGCAGGCGACCGTTGCTGGAGTGCAGGCTCGGGCAGTTGGCATGAAGCCTCGACCTGGAGTTGTAGTCGGGTGCCTACCGTTCAGGATAATGTCGTTATTAAGTCTGGTCATGTAGTTCATTTATCTACGAATAATGCAACTGTAAAAAGCCTGCGGCTGGAAGAAAATGCAGCCCTGAAATACCTCTTGAACACCGCTAATTTAGCAATCCCTAAACCCTGAAAGCAGAATAAGAGAGTCCATAGCCAGCGTGAAATCTCTTTAAGATGGATATACATACGTAGTACTACCTGGTGTGACGATTTGCCGCTACGTAGTGAATTCACTACGTAGCGGCCCCAATGGTGCGGTACCAGCGCAGGGAGAGAGTTTGAGCGACGTCATTTCCGACCGGTTAGATAGCTTACCTATCAGTTAGATGGCCTTACAGTCAGTTATGCCACTAATCCGATCAATAAGCCTTGTCAGTTCCGCAAAGTTTTTTCTATTTTGCTACTCAAATTTTCCTCTTACTCAGCGTAATGTGCCAGACATGGGTTCTTCCAATAATACTTTTCCAGACCAGGGGCAGCTTCTTTACCAGATCACTCAGGATAGTCAGACTGGGGTATTGGTATTAGCGCCTGTTCTAAATGAACAGAGCCAACTTCTGAATTTTCAATTCGCTTTTCTGAATACAGCCGGCGCAAAGATCTTGGGGCAGAACGCTGAAGACTTGCTGGGTAAACGCTATACCGATCACTTTGCCGAAGGAGGTGGACTGGTCGATGTCTATCGGAAGGTATATGAAACTGGACAAACTGCTCATTTAGACCAGATTCCTTATGATGCCGATGGTGTAAAGGGCTGGTTTAACGTAAAAGCGGTTAAGCATGGTGAGTACACTGCTATTACGTTTGTCGATATAACACTACTCAAAGAAGCAGAACAGCACCAGCAACAACAAACCGCATTTCTGAAACAACTGCTGGATACGTCTCCGCATGGTGTCATTGCTTACCAGGCCATTCGCGACCATTCCGCCAGTCAGCCAGGGGCTATAATCGACTTTCGAACTGTATTTTTCAATGCTGCCTACGAACGCATTTTTGATCAAACAGCCGAAATTATTCACGCCCGGACCTTTCGGGAACGCTTTAATGACCCTGCGCAGGCTGAATTATTTTCCTTTTATGTGCAGCACCTGGAAACCGGTCAAAGCTTTCGACGGGTTCGATACTATACTCATCTTAAGAAGTGGCTGGATGTGACCGGAACTGTAATGGGTGACGGGTTTATGTTGGTGATTAGCGATATAACCTTGTATGAACAGGTCCAAACCGACCTGAAGCAGCAACGGGAACTACTCCAGACGACGCTGGACGCTTCCATTAGTAGTATACTGGCCATGACCGCTATCCGTGATGAAGCGGGCCAGATTGTTGACTTTCGCATGGATAAAGCGAATCGGGCTGTTGAGCGAAGTTTGAATAAAACGCCAGCCGAGCTGGAAGGGCGCACCTTACTGGATGTATTCCCCGGTAATGTTGAAAACGGATTTTTTGCCCTCTACGCCAAAACGGCCGATACGGGTACGCCCTCCCAGGCAACCCTCCACTATACTGATTTGAATGGCTTTGACGGGTGGTTCGACGTATCGTCTGTTCAACAGGGACCGGATAAAATTGTCCTAACTTTTATGAATGTGACGGAGCATAAACAACTCGAACAGCAACTCCGTGACTCGAATGCCAGTCTGGATCAGTTCGCAGCAGTCGCATCTCATGACCTTCAGGAGCCCCTGCGCAAGATTAAATCCTACAGTGATCTGTTGCTCCAGCAGTATGGTACAGAATTAGGCGATGGAACAGCTTATCTGGAACGTATGCATTCGGCCGCGAATCGAATGCAGGGACTTATTCAGAGCTTGTTGGCCTACGCGAGGTTATCCCAAAGTGAGCTGATTTCGTTTGCTATGCAGGATCTGAACCGGATTGTTCAGGAGGTACTTACCGACCTGGAATATCGACTGGAGGAAACAAAGGCCACTATAATGCTGGATCCGCTACCAATGGTGCTTGGCGATGAACTACAACTACGGCAGGTTTTCCTCAATCTGGTTTCGAATGCGCTCAAGTTTGCTAAAGTCGGTGAGCCGCCCACAATCAGGATTAGCTGTCAGTCTCGAAAACGTGCCGAGCTTGGGGAGGACATACAATTTTCGGGGAAACTGTATCCTGGTTACTGGCAACTCGCGGTGTCGGATGCAGGCATTGGTTTTGATGAAACTTATCGGGAGCGCATCTTTGGTGCCTTCGAGCGACTACATGGCATAAGTAGTCCCTACAGTGGTTCGGGTATGGGTTTAGCCATTGTTCGAAAAGTAATGCAAAACCATAACGGTGCCGTAATGGCGCAGGGAGCTCCAGATGCCGGCGCTACGTTTACGCTATATTTCCCCGTCACCAGATTGTAAGGTTCTTGCCAGTTTCACTGAGTTGCAAAACTGGATATTGTCTTCTGCCCAGATAGTTATTATTCAATACGTCTTTGGCTACGTATCATTTTCCCCTGTAGCCCAAACTTCAACGTATGGTAGTTGTACCAGTGCAGGCGTAGCACTGGTAAATGCAAACCTATCCAACGGCGCAGATATATTTGTAGCAAAGTACGTCGATACGGTAGTACGTTTGGCCGTAAAGGGAAGAAGCTTTGAAGCATTAAGCTCCGATATTGGCCGTGCTATTGCCGTGAATGGTAACAATATATACGTTGTGGGTAGCTTTGATGGCAGCGCTTCTTTAGCTGCCGCCGGCACAAACAATACAGATTTTTATCTGGCCAAGTTTGTTGATAATGGTAATACGTTAACACCTACATAAACCCCTGTCAGACCAGGAGAATTAATACAACAAAACCAATTTAGTAACACAGTATCAACTAGCGATAAGTGCCATAAAATTGGTTTTGTTGTTTTGTTAGTGAAAGGGCAATCAGACGCTCCGCCCCTGAATTAATCGCAAAATGATAGCGATCACCGCAATTACCAATAGAACATGGATGAGGCCACTACTGGCAATACCAGTTCCTAAAACCCCTAAAAAGCCCAATAGCCAAACAATGACTAAGATGACGGCAATTGTATACAATAGATTACCCATGAGTTGATGTGATATATAGTGAATGCCTTGACTAACTCGCTAGCATTTAAGAATGTTTTCACTGAGTTTTAATCCGTCGGATTCTTTATCTGTTTAAGCTGTATTGGAGGCTAGTGATTAAGTGTTAATAATAAATTTTTTAGTGTCTAAAGTGCAGTTCCCAATCGAGTTCTAATTATATGATTAAAGACGTATATTAATAAACGTTGATATGTCTGTGCTGCCTATTTCCTTCCTCAAAGCTGTGGAATTTATGCCCCACAAGTTAAAAAAATATCATGTCAGGGCTTGTTTGTTTTATTCAAATTAATGGCGTTTAAACATACAGTTGGATACAATAAAGAGTCTATTTGAAGAATTTTCTCTGTATTAATAAACGGAATTCGATCTGTCGGTCACAGAAGGAAATTTCATTGGCAAGCCTTTTGTCAGCAAAATAACTATCCATCCTCCTTCTCGATTGACAAGAATTTAATAGACAGAACGTGAATTTCACGTGTGAAACAGAATGAATTTTCTGTTTCTGGAAAGATGAGGTGTGTTACTTCTGGCTTTGTTCACTGATCTGTGACCGGAAGTTTGTTTGTCAGTCTGTTTCGTTTAACGTTTACTCTACCGTTAAGTTGTCCATGTTAAGTATATCAATAGCTTCCGCCAATAGTCTGATTTTTCGGTTTGTTGCACAAATTCGAAGAGCGGTACTAATTGGCTCAAGCCGCCAGGTAAGAATTCAATTGACGGTACTCCTGGTGAGTCTATTATATACTTGTGCGGTGCTGGAGTTTGACATGGGAGACACCGGCGATCGCTTTGGTGATGTCTATGATACGTACGTACATAGCGTACCGGTTCAATCGCCCAAACCGACGGAAAGCGTTTATCGTAAAATCCGTTCAGCTCAACAGGCCATTGTGCCTTACAAACGCCCGATAGCATTGTCTGTAGGCATGTCGTTTGTACTTACTTTGCCATCTGTGGCTCTGTTTAGTTACAACCTATCTAAACGCCGACGACTGCAAGTAATGCTTGCCGTTTGGCGGCTATGACCTATTCTTTACTTCAGTTTTCTGTCGCGCTGCTATTGCTAGTCAGTCGATCATTTGTGCTTCCCGGTGGAATGAACAGAACCGTATAGTTCTGATATAATACCATTCGCTGTGAACAGATGTATCGAATCAATCCGATCAGAACAGATTTTATCTTCTTAGCTTGTACCCTGCGCTAGTATTAGTTGGATCAGGCGGCTGCATCCATGTATGTAGTTCACTCTTTTTATCATCCATTATTGTTATGGCCTCTGCTGCCCACTCACTCGACGTATCTATTAAAATTCCCGGTTGTGAAAACCCGATCCTGTTAAACACCATTGTTCGCTTACAAGGGTTCGGCAATTACACCTGGGTGCACCGGCACGCGCACAAACCGTTGCTGACTACCAAAAGCCTGATCTGGTTCGAACAGTTGTTACCTGACTTTGTACGGGTTCATAAATCAGATTTAATTAATCCAGGTTTTGTACAAACTCTGGATTATTCTAATGCCAGGACTCTTGAATTGAGTCTGCCAGATCAGCCAGTTATCCGAGTTTCGCGCCGTCGTATCGACCCTGTGCTGGATAAACTTAAAGTGCACCGTCATGCCTTAGGCCAGTAGTGGGCACTCACCTAAACAGATTCGATCATGAAAAATAACAGCATAATGTTTAGTATCATTCTGGCCAGTCTTCTGGTTTGTGTCGGCTACGGCTGGGTACTAATAGACTGGTATGAGGACATGCGGGTGGGCCGCTATGAGCGTGAACCTCTGAATACGGTGATAGAGACAGGGATGATTCTGGCTTATTGCTACCTGGCCTACCGATTCCTCCAGTCTAAAATGAATGATAACCCAACGCCGGTTAGCCCCCGGAAAGAAGACAGTAAGACGCGCTCATTACGGCAATCGTATAGCCTACTCCGTAAGATAACAACGTCTGCTACCCCAACGAAGATAAGAGCCGAGTCAGCAGGCTGGTTCTCAACTCGTTCACAACGCTTGAAATAGGCAACTGTTTTAACCCGTTAATTCCCAATCTACCATTCACGACCAGCTTGGCGCTTAGGATACATCCGGCGCCAAGCTAAATTAAACCTATTGCTGACAACCAAGATTTTAGCTGCTGTCAAGCAGTTAATTAAGTAAATAATCCTTTCACTAAATTCAATCAACAGGTATGAAAAAGATCATTTTAGGTGCCTCGGTTATCGCTATGCTAACGGCGGCACAGACCAGTTTCGGCCAGGCGGCTCAAGTAGCTAAAGCTGAAAAGAAAGAGGATAAAGCTGAAAAGAAAGTAGCCAAAGCCAGGGAGCTGCGCTCGAATGCAGCTACGGGTAAAGGTATAGAAATCGCGGGCGTTTCTGACTCGAAAACGCGGAATGCAAAAGCAGATCGGAAAATGAAACATGCCCGTAAGAAAGCGATAAAGAGCGATGCCAAGGAATTGAAAGCCGTTGCCAAGGATAAGACCAAAAAGGCCGCTGGTGTTGACTAACGATCAATAAATAATGAGTTAACGTAGTAAGCCTTAACCTGAAAATGCGATCAAATGGCGGTATTTTTCGGTTAAGGCTTACGCCTGTAAACCAATAAACCCCTAATAATCATGATGCACAATTTTTACTCCTTATCAAAACACCTCTTTCTGCTATTGATCTGCTTGGTCGGTATGCGGACCCAAGCTCAACCTGCTCCTTTTGTGGGAGCCAACACGATTCTATTGTCAACGTTTTTGGCAGATAAGCCCGCCTATGCTGCAATAACGGCTGTACTCACGGACCAATCTCTTTCCTTCACCGGTACTGAAAAACGGTTATTGATACGTTCGCAAAACAGCTCGGCCTTTTCGGCCAAAGGATTAGTTTTTGAAGGGCAGTTAAAGATTACGGCGGGCATCGTTGAGCTGACAGGCCGTGTGTTAGAGCAGGCAACTGGCGAAAACGTACCTCTATCAACTCGAAGCACACCTATTCTATTTGCTAAAGATCGCGATTCTGGACAACGGTTCGCGTTTTCCTACATGGATACGCTGGCGAAACAGTTACAATCGGCTTTGAAAGGCGTATTGACGTATAAGTATCAAGCTCCTAGTATTTAAAGCCTGTAATGTACCGATGCAGACACAAGATCAATGAATAAATTGCTTGCATCAGGGGATGGGTCAGTTCCTGATGCAAGCATTGTGTTGCAAAAAGAGAGTTACGCTGTCTATTGTATTTGCCATCAGGAGATGGTTTACGAATTACGGCGCGACCATCCGGAGGTTCATTGTCAATCCCTTGTACAGCGGCTTAATCTATTGATGATTTTAAAGGGGTGGAAGTATTGTTGTCTGTAAGAGATAACACGTCACCTGACAGCTCATTGGCAGCGAGATTATAGCTAAGGTCACTGGTGCTGGGTAATGGCTGATTAAGCGGTATGGTTTGATACTCAGCCTCCGGTTTGCCTATTTGTTGCTTTTTCAAACGGTGTCGCTTAATCAGCTGATAAACAAACCATAAACCCAATATGCCCATTATTGCAGAAAGGGCCATTGTTTCGGAAGGCTGAAGTCGATCATAAAGTTGATTGAATCCTTGAGCCAGATTGCTGCCTAAAAAAGTCACACCTATTGCCCAAACTAAGGCACCCAGTGCGTTGTAGAACATAAACCGAACGGAGGAAAAACCAGCCAGACCAACAGCAGCGGGTATGGCTCCTCGTAGACCATACAGCGCCCGGAATCCAACTACGAGCCCCGTGCCATAGCGGTTCATCAATCGTTCAATTCGCTGGTAACGGAGTTGCCAACGAGGCCGCGTGCGAATAAAGGCAGGGCCATAACGATGCCCCAGTAGAAAACAGAATTGCGTGATGCAAAACGACGAAAGAGCGGCTAAACTAATGACAACTGGCAAGGAAAAATAACCTCGATGGGCCAGATAAACTCCAACCAATAAAAAGGCTTCACTTTCCAGCAGCACGCCAAGGAACAGCATAGGATAGCCGTAGGTGAGCATAAGTTCCTGGAAATTCATAGTTCATTAGATAACGTTGAGTAGTAGTAAAACTCACTAAAGGTCAAATGGTTATCAATAAACCAGGTTTGTTGCAGACGGTTTGTCTGCATTCCGGCCACGACTTCTGCTGTCACTTTAAATTCCTTTTAAAACGTAAAGGAAACATGCAATAGATTTTCGAAGCCCATTCTTGTCAGGAGCCATAAAAGCCTATTCCGTTTCAGGGTATGACCTCGGCCGATCTTAAAAAATTCTGTTGCCGAAAACATCAGCAATTAACCTTGCCTTTCCGCACCAGTATTCGGGTGTGCTACTCACATCTCAGGATTGTAGCCAGGTTTGTCGGTTTTCCGATAATGCAGAACGTAGCAACGTAGCGTAAAGCGATGGCTAATCCATTTCGTAAGTAAGTAGTTGTAAGATTATTCACCCCAAAAAATTGGTGTTCAACCACATTTATGTCTGTCTGGTAAGGGGTTGTAGTACTTTTGTAACGTATCGCTCTTTGGAATGATAGTCTGGCTAAGAACCCATAGTACCCACCTATTGATCGGAATTGCCCTGGTAATTCTGCCGCTTGTTTATACCGTATATAATGGCGTAAGCTGGTCTCCACTGAGACCACATGAGCATCTGGTACAAAATGGGCTGGCTTATATTCTGCTGGTCCTGTTCTCGTATTTAAACCATACTGTATTTGTCCCTCGCTGGTTTCTGACGAAGCAGTACCGAAAATATGCGCTACTTACGGTTAGTTGCATACTGGCAGCCGTATATTTCCCGTATCGCATCGAGCAATGGTTTTTCTTCAAATTACCACGGGAAAATACGCCAATTGCCTGGGCACGCCAGATTTTTGTGGAGGAAATGATGCTGGATTTTCCCTCAGATATACGTAGTAAATCGCATCCTGATGAGCACAGGCCATTTGATCGGCAGGGAGGACCGCATGCGCTTGATGGTTCACCTTATCCACCAGATGGGGAACGTAACATTGATCGGCATCGACCGCCTTTTACGTTGCTCCTTCCCGTTAAGCTCGCCATTTTTTTTCTGCTGGGCAGTGTCAGTTCGCTTATTTCCATTTCTGTTCAGACGGCCAGTCGGCTCCATCAGGTTGAGAATGACCAGTTACAGGCCGAACTTCGCCAGCTTAAAGCGCAGATTCAGCCGCATTTCTTATTCAATACGCTCAATAGCATTTATGCGCTGGCCATTCGTCAGGATGAACGAACGGCTGATACCATTGTCAAACTCTCGGAGTTCATGAGGTACATCATCCGCGATGCGCACCGTGACAAAGTGGCCCTATCTAAAGAGATTAATTACATTGGCAATTACATAGACCTTCAAAAAGCTCGATTACGCGATGCCGTGCAGGTAAACTACCAACTGGAAGGCGACGAGAGACATTTAGAAATTGCGCCTTTGTTGCTGTTTTCGTTCATTGAAAACGCCTTTAAATATGGGGTGAGTCCTGATGAAGAATCGCAGATTGATATTCAGATTCATATTGAAGAAAATCGCTTAAGCCTCTATGTTGCCAACAAAAAGGTAGAGATTATCCAGTTTGAAAATTCAACGGGTATAGGTTTACAAAACTCGAAAGAACGGTTACGGCTACTTTATCCCGACGCTCATCAGTTAACTATTGACAACAATCCGACCGATTTCCATGTCAGCTTAACCCTGACTTTATCCTGATGAAAGCCATTGCACTCGACGACGAACGTCCAGCCCTGGATGTCATAGAGGCCTTTTGCAGCCGAATTGATTACGTAGACTTGGTTAAAACCTTTACCCGGACTGGCGAAGCTCGCTTGTATCTGGAAGCGAATCCTGTCGATTTGATCTTTCTGGACATCAATATGCCGAAGGAGTCGGGACTTGATTTTTTTAAATCCATCACTCAGCAAACCCTCGTTATTTTCACAACGGCCTATAGCGAGTATGCGCTGGAAAGCTACGAAGTGGAAGCTGTAGATTATCTGCTGAAACCCTATACCTTCGACCGTTTTACGAAAGCGACGCAGCGTGCCCAAACGCGCTGGCGGGCCATCCAGCAAATGCAGAGCGCTGGTATTCAGGGCGCTGAACAAGCCCATCTTTTCTTTCGGGCGGATTATGGCCTGGTAAAAGTTACAATTGCCGACATTGTTTTTATTGAGGGATTAGATAATTACCTGAAAATTCATCTGGAAGAAGGGCATCCTTTAGTCTTGCGGCTTACGATGAAAGCCATGCTGGAAAAGCTGCCAGCGAATAAATTCATTCGCGTTCACCGCTCCTTCATTGTCGCGATCGATAAAATTCAGTCGATTCGTGGCCGTATGATTCTGATGGGTGAAGAGGAAATTCCCATTGGGAGTAGTTACGAAAAAGATTTTTTTAGTCTATTCATGAAATAAGGCGTACCCAATCGTTCACGTACTGCCGTTCGGTTTCTGGCTAAGTCAACAGCCTGATTCAACCCCAGAATTTACCTGATTCACCACAAAATCAGGCTGATTACCCCTAACCTGATGGGGTTAACCACTTCTTTCCCCAAGCCGGTTTTTTACTACCGATCTTTGTTTTGTCAGCGAAGTCCACCGGTTGTGAAGGCGCTGCGTTGGAAGGGATAGTTGGTCGATAAACGGTACGTTCACCACAAGATTTCGGCTCTTTACCCCAACTGCGAACGGGCTGTGCAACAGCGATTAACAGTTTAAAGTATTCGGTAAATAAGCAATTAAGCGCTGAATAGAATGCATTCAGCAAACATCATGAAACGAAAAAACGTAACAATTTTCCTGCTGATCCTACTGGGTTTCAGCAACCTCATCGAATCCTGCAAATCAACGGATGTCGATGCAACCAGTACAACGGGTTCTACCACAACGGGCTCTACTGGCTCGACAGGTTCAACATCGAACAGCTCCAGTTCGATCACAACAACGCTGTCGGCAACGGCCACCACAACCACTTGTAATTCAACCGGTGTGGCTCAGATCGTTTGTCTGGCCGAAGCCTTCAAGGCTACCTTGAGCACCAACCAGGTATCAACTGTACAATTGACCTACTCGAAGGCCAACGCGCAAAAATGGTCGAATCTGCCCGCCGGCATGTCGGCTCGAATCGGCATCAATCTGGGTGCGCTTAGTGACGCGCAACTTTTAGCTTTTCGCAACCTGATGGTCGCTGTACTGGCGCTGAGTGGTACGAACGAAGGGTACGACGAGATGCTGGGAAACCTGGTTGCTGACGATTATCTCTATACAATTGGTGGGGGTTCTACGTATGGGGCCGGTAATTATTACGTCTCGTTTTTGGGAACGCCCAGCACCAGCAGTTTATGGGCCATTTTGTTCACGGGTCACCACTATACCCAGCCCATTACGTTTAACGCAGGAGCTGTTACCGGTGTTACGCCCGCTTTCCGGGGCACCGAGCCACAGGCGGCTGTTACTGCGGGCAGCCGGACGTATCAGGCTTTTGAACAAGAGCGGGTCGCATTTGCTACGTTGTTAACGGGCCTGAGTGCCAGCGAACAAACAACCGCCAAGCTTTCCGGTAGCTTTAACGATTTAATATTGGGCCCAGGTCAGGATGGTAAATTTCCGGCAACCAAATCAGGTTTACAGGTCGGTACGTTGAGCAGCGATAAACAGGCGCTGGTATTGAACGCTATTCGCCTTTACGTGAATGACTTAGATGCTGCTACGTCGGCCGCTGTGTTGACTAAATACACGTCGGAATTAGCGAATACATATGTCTCTTACTCGGGCACAACCGCTATGGCTTCCCAAGGTGACTATGTACGTATCGACGGGCCGAGTGTATGGATTGAATTTTCGTATCAGGGCGGAGTTATCATCCGAAATACTCCTCACTCACACTCGGTTTGGCGCGATCATACCGCCGATTATGGCGGCAATTAAATCGCTGCGTACATCGCCAACTTCGATGGGTCAGTCATAAACAAAAATGATGTTAACGTCTTTTTCAGTGAATAAAGTAAGTCAATTCAACAGCCGTCTATCGCGATGGCTGTTGATAGTCACCATACTCGGATTGGCGATAGGGAAGCCTGAATTAGCCACTGCCCACCCCATGCCGAACTCGGTCGTGCTGCTCAATGTCCATGCCCATCGCATTGATGCCGAGCTGCAAATTCCGCTTGTTGAGTTGCAGTCGGCCTGGGGTCATGCGGTAAATGATTCATCCGCGGGACTGGTCGCGCGATTGGGGCCGCAGCTTAGGGAGTACCTAAAAGCGCACATCCGTCCGCAAAGTCCCGATGGTCGTTTCTGGAACGTAACGGTTGGCGAACTGACCGTCCACGAAAGCCAGAATCCGATTAACGGCGTATACCGCGAACTTACGGCTCAGGTGCAGATGCTTCCCCCAGCGGGCCTATCCAGTCCGGACGAAGACGTACGGACGTTTACTTTTTTCTACGACGTAGTGCTGCATCAGGTCATGACCCACAAAATTCTGGTGGCGGTACGTCAGGACTGGGAGCGCGGACAACTCGCTGAAACCGAGCCGGTACAAGTGGGTGAAATCAGTCTGGATATTGTCAATAATCGTATTCTCCCGCTGTCGGTCAATCTGGCTTCGGGCCCCGCCGGACCGGGCAGTTTCTGGAACGGCTTCACGGCGATGGTGAAGTTAGGCATGCAACACATTGCCGAGGGCACCGACCATTTACTGTTTTTATTGGTGCTGCTGTTGCCCGCTACGTTGCTGGTAAGAGGAAATCGCTGGGGACGGTTTGGCGGGGTGCAATACAGCCTGAAGCGACTATTGATGATTGTAACGGCCTTTACGGTGGGTCATTCTGTTACGTTGCTGGCGGGGTCACTGGGCTGGGTGCGGCTCCCTTCGCAACCCGTCGAAATTCTGATCGCAATATCAATTTTGGTGTCGGCTATCCATGCCATCCGGCCAGTTTTTCCGGGTCGCGAAGCCTGGATTGCGGCTGGTTTCGGTCTGATTCATGGGCTGGCGTTTGCCAGTACGTTGGCCAATCTGCAACTCGACGCTGGCCCAATGGCGTTGAGTATTCTAGGATTTAATCTGGGCATCGAACTGATGCAGTTGTTTATCATCTTACTGACAATTCCGTGGCTGATGCTGCTGAGTCGTACACAAGTTTACAGACTTGTTCGGTTGACGGGGGCGGGTCTGGCGGCCGTAGCCGCTATTGCCTGGGTGGTCGAACGTATCACAGGGCAGCCAAATAGTTTGACGAAGGGAATCGAATTCGTATCTACCTTTGCTCCGTATGGATTGGGCGTATTGGCCGTGACGGCTTTACTACTCACCTGGCGAATGAAGCGGGCGAGCCAACTTCCTGTATTCTAGCTTCTAATGAACGTAAAAAACATACTTGCTACGTTGGTGGCAGGTCTATTATCAGTCCAGTTTGCATTTGCTCACCTGGGCACAATTGCCGGTATCGTCTACGATCAATCGACGAATTTGCCCCTACGTAACGTATCGGTTCAGTTGACGGGAATCGGTAAATTGGCGCTTACAGATGACCTGGGGCAGTTTCGCTTTACAAACCTGGTATCTGCTCCGTATAAACTTGAATTTTCTCACGTAGGCTTTCAAAACCAACTCGTTACAACGACTGTTGGCGATGATCAGACTACATTTGTTAAAATTTCTCTGGTTAGTGCACCCGTTCAACTCGAGCAGGTGAACGTATCGGCAACACGCGCTCACGACCAGCAACTCATTAGTAGCCTGGATATTAAATTGCGCCCTATCGCCAATTCGCAGGAAATTCTTCGTTCTGTTCCGGGCTTGTTTATCGGCCAACACGCGGGCGGTGGCAAAGCTGAACAGATTTTTCTGCGCGGCTTTGACCTTGATCACGGCACCGATATTCGCCTGACTGTCGATGGAATGCCGGTCAATATGGTCTCTCATGCGCACGGGCAGGGCTACGCTGATTTGCACTTTGTGATTCCTGAACTGGTCGAAGGCGTCGATTTTAAAAAAGGACCTTACACTACGGATAAAGGCAATTTAGCGACAGCAGGCTGGGTCGATTTTCGGACTCGTACAGCTCTCGATCGTTCGTTTGTTAAGCTGGAAGCAGGTCAATTTGATACGTATCGCGCCGTTGCCGGGATTGATTTATTGGGGCAGCGAGGAAAGGACAAGAACCAGTCGGCCTACGTAGCGTCGGAGTATTCCTATTTGAATTCTTACTTCGATAATCCACAGCATTTTAAACGGGTGAACGTAGTGGGTAAATACCACAGCCACATTGCATCCAATACTAACCTGACCCTGACGGCCTCTACGTTCTGGAGCAAATGGAATCACTCTGGTCAGATACCGGATCGGGCAGTGGAGTCGGGGCAGATTGGCTGGTTCGGTTCCATCGATCCGACCGAAGGCGGAGAAACCAGTCGTACCAACCTGAACGCTCAACTGGTAACGGTGACGCCCAAAAATCACGTTATCAAAAACCAGTTTTTCTACAGCAATTACAACTTTGAGCTGTATTCCAACTTCACTTTTTTTCTGAACGATACGGTCAATGGCGATCAGATTCGGCAGAAAGAGCGCCGGAATCTGTTCGGCTATAACGGCAGTTACTCCACTCAGACCAGCATTGGCAAAACCAGTTGGACCACTACGTTGGGCGCTCAGTATCGGCAGGATATTACCAACGGAACGGAATTGTCGCACACCCGAAATCGGGTGGAGACGCTGAATCAGATTCAGTTCGGGAATGTCAACGAAATTAACGTAGCACTTTATGCGGATGAGGTTGTTCAACTGTCCAGTCGCTTCTCCGTCAACGCGGGCGTTCGGGTTGATTATTTCCGATCTCAATACGAAGATTTGCTGGCCACGTCGGCCGCACCAACGAAACACGTAGCACAGGCCATTGTCTCGCCAAAGCTGAGTTTGTACTATACCGTCAATCCGAAGGTTCAGTTTTATTTAAATACGGGTAAAGGATTTCATTCCAACGATGCGCGCGTCGTGACGGCTCAGTATGGGCGAGAAATTTTGCCGGGGGCTTATGGCGCCGATTTAGGTGTCATCGTCAAGCCATTTCCCAAAATGCTCATCAACGCAGCCGCCTGGTATCTGTACATGAAACAGGAATTTGTCTACGTGGGCGATGAGGGCGTAGTAGAACCAAGCGGCCGTTCGCGCCGGATGGGGATAGATGTATCGGCCCGGTATCAACTGACAAAAAGCCTGTATGCTGACGTTGATCTGAACACCGCCAATCCTCGTTCGCTGGATGCTGAGACCGGACTGGATAGTCCGGGCCAGAATTATCTGCCTCTGGCTCCCGTATTTACGTCAACAGGTGGTTTATCATTGCAAACATCGTATGGTTTAAGTGGCTCACTACGTTATCGTTACATGGCTAATCGTCCTGCCAATGAAGATAATTCCATTATCGCCAAAGGCTACTTTGTGACGGATATGCAGGTGAACTACGCACGAAAGCATTATACGCTCGGCCTGTCGGTGCAAAACCTGCTCAATACGCGCTGGAAAGAAACCCAGTTCGCCACCGAGAGCCGCTTAAAAGGGGAAGCGTCTCCAATCGAAGAAATTCATTTTACGCCCGGAACGCCTTTCTTCGCCCGTCTGAGCCTGACCTACTTCTGGTGATTATTGACTGATTGTCTGTGCTTTATCGTAGGTAATGATTCTGCCAACGTATTGCTACGTCGTGGGACTGTCTGATTCGGAAGTAGGGGAGTTCTCGCGAAGAATTTCCGTCGTAAAATGTTCTCTACGTTTTGGTTGAGCGAATTTGCTGGCGTTGAATTGCCTGGATTCGCCTTTTGGAATAGAGAGCGACGACCAGTCTTCTACCAGCATTTTTCCCAGAAAAACCAGTTGCCCGATGTGATACGGGTAGTGCGCTAACTGTCGGTTGATGGCTTCCTGCACGGTATGCCCCTGATTTCGGATGTAGATGATCTTTGTTAAATCGTCTTCCTGTAGCGAGCGTAAAGTCGATAGCAGACGATTCCAGCCTTCCTGCCATTTTTGCAGTAGTTCGTCTCGAGATTGCACCTGATTGGTAAACTCGCCCTCCCGATCACGCCATTCTTTTTCGCCATCGGCCGTCAGGAAATCGGTCCACCGACTTAGCATATTACCCCAAAGGTGATTCACCAGTATGGCAACGCTGTTGCTTTGCTCGTTGTATTGCCAGAAAAGCGCATCATCGGGAAGCTGCGCCAATGTTTTGTCGCCCAGCAATTTATAATACTCGAATTCACGGATGGCACTTGGCAGGTAATTGGTCGGCATGTCTTACAGTCAGTTATTGCCCAAAATCAATCAGGATATTTTGCTAAATAAGAAAGATCAGCGTAAAAAATGAGCGATTAGATCAACTACTTCATCTATTTCGTCCAACGTATTGAAATAGTGGGGCGACAATCGAATCACCCAGTCCACGCCCTTCCGCTGGAAGTCGATCAGCGCAAAATTTGGATACTGCACGGTAAAAACCACTCGTCTGCGTCGTAAGCTGGCTTCCAGGTCGGGCAGCGGTTGGTGGGCCGTATGAAACGTCAGAATATTGCTTTGCTGCGAACCCCAGTCCATCATGGTAAGCCCGTCGAGTTTTTCCAGCCCTGTTCGGAGCCGATGCATCAGGCGCTGATTCTGCGCTGCAATCGCTTCTATACCTACCTGATTAACGTAACCAATGGCTTCGGCTAACCCAACGCTCAGCAACGAAATTTCCTGTGGTTCAAACCGGCGGGCGTTTGTCTGTAAGGTAAACGTGTCCGGTCCTGTCCAGGTGGCCCCCCGCCGGTCGACAAACAGGGGTGATAGTTTGGCTTCCAGTGCTTTATCCGACACGTATAGAAATCCGGTGTTCCGTGGGCCACGAAGAAACTTACGACCTGTTGCTACCAGAAAGTCGGGCTGAAGGCGGGTGACATCGAGTGGTAACTGCCCTGCCGATTGGGCAGCATCGAGCAGATACCAGACGCCATATTGCTGGCAGAGTTTACCTACCGCTTCGGCCGGCAGCACAATCCCCGAATTAGTCGGAATGTGAGTAATGGCAACCAGCACTGGCCGATGAGTCCAAATTAGCTCTTCCAGATGAGTCAAATCGAGGTCGCCATTGGGTAAGTCATTGATACGTAGCAATCGAATCCCCAAGCGCTGCTGCATCGACAGAAATGCCAACTGATTGGAAACGTAATCGTTGGTAGTGGTCAAAATTGTATCGCCGGCCCGAAACGGAATGGCCGATAGCACCTGAATGCAGGCGTCGGTAGCACTATATGCGTAGGCAATATTACCAGGCTGGGTATTCAATAGCCGGGCTGTTTCGTCATAGAATCGGGTTATCTGGCTTGTTCGTAACCGTTCAACTTCATAGCCGCCCAGTTGAGCTTCCTGCTGAAGGTAATCCTGCATGGCCGCCACCACGGGCTGAGGCATCAGCGACGCTCCGGCACTGTTCATAAATAGGCTTTCGCGGCAGCCAGGTGTATCGGCTCGCAGTTGGTCGATATCCAAGTAGGGTATTGTTGAGGATTGCATACCACAAAACAAGGGCGTCAGTCTGTACGGAAACAGATACACTTTTCCAATTCGATAGCCTTACAGATTACTTTTTTCGGGAATAGCTGCTACCGCTGAACTGTACGGTTCACTTTGGCAAAATCTGTATGGTGATACGTACAGATGCGACCGCTACTTTTGTTCTGTCAACCAGAATTTGCGATAGACAACGTAGCACATGCGTGTAGCGATTCCCCGATACCAGCAGATCGCTCGCCAGCTTGGCGACAAATTGCGCCTTGGTACGTTAACCGAGGGTGATAAATTACCTTCGGTACGTAGTCTCAGTCAGGAACTTGGCGTCAGCATCAACACGGTGCAACAAGCCTATTATTGTCTGGAAGCCGAAGGATTGGTCGAGGCCCGCCCCCAATCGGGTTACTACGTCCGAACTCTGTTGGAACGAATGGGGCAGGTACCCCGTCGATCAACTCCGCAGGTAATAGCCCCGCCGAACAGTATATCGGATCAGGAATCAGTATTGCTGAGACTGATGCACCAGCAGCGACAACCGAACTGGCTTCCATTTTCGTTGAGTGTACCAGCTCCATCGCTGTTGCCGGTCAGTAAGTTAGCGAAGTCACTTCAGCAGGCTCAACGCGATTTGCCAAACGGCGGCATCGAGTACGAATTGATTGCGGGTAATGCAGCACTACGTCGGCAAATTGCCCGGTACACGCTGTTTTGGGGCGGCCGCCTTACCGACGACGAGATTATCACAACGGAGGGTTGTACGGCTGCATTGACCCTTTGCCTGAAAACCGTTACCAAGCCGGGTGATACGGTTGCGGTGGAAAGTCCCTGCTATTTCGGTATCCTGCAAACGGTTTTATCGCTTGGTCTGAAAGTACTCGAACTGCCCACCGATGCCCTGACGGGTGTTGATATAGACGTACTGGAGGAGCATTTGAGGGTAGGTCGGGTGCAGACCTGTTTGCTGATGCCTAACTTCAGCAATCCGCTCGGCTCGTGCATGCCGAACGCCCATAAACAACGGCTGGTACAACTACTGGAAACGTACCAGATTCCCCTCATCGAAGATGATCTTTACGGCGACCTGCATTTTGCGCCAGACCGGCCGCTTCCCTGCAAAGCCTTCGACCGGCAGGGTCTTGTGCTGTGGTGCGGATCGGTGAGTAAAACGCTGGCTCCCGGCTATCGGGTGGGCTGGGTGGCACCCGGACGCTATTATGATACGTTGCTACAGGTGAAGCGTTATCAGGCGGGTTTCTCCCCCGGTATCACCCAGCAGGCCGTTGCTACGTTTCTGGCCAACGATCGCTACGAACTGCACCTGCGCCGACTTCGGCAGCGGCTCAAAAGCAACTGCCAGCGCTACCAGCAGACGATACGTACCTACTTCCCCGGCGGCACACGTATCAGCGAGCCACAGGGCGGCTTCACATTATGGGTCGAAGTAGATGCCAAGATCAATACGTTGGTGCTGGCCGAGCAACTAGCTCCGTACAAAATCAGTATTATGCCCGGCAGTTTATTTAGCCTTCAACCGCAGTATAGCAATTGCATGCGGCTTAGCTACGGCCTGCCTTTTGACGAGCGCGTTGCCAAAGGTTTGCAAACGATTGGAGAACTTGTTCATCAACAGCTAGCCGTCTGAAACACAGACAAGTTTTTTAATAAAGAGAGTGTTACTTTATCGGCAACTAGCTACTAATCTGCGAATTCTATATGAGTCAATCTGATCGCTCGTGGAATGCTGACCTTTACCAGCAGAAGCACGCTTTTGTTTTTCACTTTGGTGCCGACGTATTGAATATACTGGCTCCCCAACGTAACGAACGCATCCTCGATCTCGGCTGCGGTACCGGCGAACTCACGGCCCAAATCGCCGAAAGCGGTGCCGAAGTTGTTGGTTTGGATGCATCGGCATCGATGATCGCTAACGCCCGGCAATCGTTTCCCCATCTTCTGTTTCAATGGGGCGATGCCCGGGAATTTGCTGCTGACCAGCCATATGACGCCATATTTAGCAATGCTACGTTGCACTGGATTGCCGAGGCAGAGCAGCCTGCGGTCCTGGCGAATGTGTTTAAGGCGCTCAAACCGGGTGGTCGTTTCATTGCTGAGATGGGCGGGCGAGGTAACGTAGCACGCATTCTGACCGCATTGAGCAGGGCGCTGGATGAGCTGGGTATGAGCCAACCAGTCGATTTGAATTATTTTCCGAGCGTTGGGCAGTATGCTACGTTGTTGGAGCGCGCTGGATTCTCTGTTACGTTGGCGGAGTTTTTTGATCGCGATACCCCACTGGATGACCCAGAAACCGGCATAAGCGACTGGCTTGCTATGTTTCGTGCAGATAGTTTGAACGCCCTTTCAGACCAGGACCGCCAGGCTGTTTTATCGTCCGTGAATCACCAGCTTCGAGCAACCAATTTTCGCGATGGCTACTGGTTTGCTGACTATAAGCGGCTCCGGTTTAAAGCGGTGAAGCCATTTAATTAATTTCTATTCGTTTCATAGCCAAGCTGCGCACGTCATTCGTCGAATTTTTTATGCAAAAACCAGTCTACATCATTGGCGTTGGCGCCATCGGAATGACACTAGCCGTGTTGCTGAAACAGTCTGGTAAAAACGTTATACTGCTACGTGGTCGGCGGGGCATTGCGCCGGAAATCGAGGAAACTGACCTTCGGGTTGAACTCGATGGGGGAGAGGTCATAACGGCATCTATTCTGATACGTTCTCTGGAGCAGACCGAGCATTTGGACGGCCTTGTTTTGCTGACTAATAAATCGTTCGGCAATGAGGAATTGGCCCATCGATTAATCGGTAAGACCGGCGACTCCTCTCTAGTTTTGCTTCAGAACGGACTGGGAATCGAAGAACCGTTTCTGGAAGCCGGTTTTCCGGAGGTATACCGTTGTGTAGTACTGGCAACCAGTCAAGTGCAGGCACCAAATGTCGTTCGTTATAGGCCCGTTGCTGCTTCGCCTATCGGTGTGATTCGGGGGCCTGAATCCCGCCTTTCGTCACTTGTTGAACAGCTTACTACAGCTCAGTTTCCGTTCCGGGTTGAGCCTGCTATTCAGCAGACTATCTGGGAAAAAGTCATTACCAACTGCGTTTTCAACGCCATCTGCCCGCTGCTTGGCGTCGATAATGGTCTATTTCATCGGAGTCCATCGGCATTGGCTATAGCGCGCGACATTATTCGTGAGTGCGTGACGGTGGCCGGAGAGGTTGGCGTGCTGGTAGATCGGCTGGACATCGAGCAGCGATTATTACAAATCAGTCAGCGATCAGATGGGCAGCTTATCTCTACGCTGGTCGATATTAACCACGGCCGCGAAACCGAAATCGATACGTTGAATCTGGCTGTAGCCCATCTTGCCGAACGGATTGGTAAGCCCGAATTAGCTATCCGTACCCGGCTCCTGGGTGAACTGACCCAGTTAAAGTCAGAAATGAGCCGTGTCCCTTAGAAAGAATTATTGCTAAATCATCTGACATAGCGGCAGGACGGAAATCGTACTCAATTTTGGTTCAATCAAAAGCTAACGTAGCGAAGCTGGGCTAACACATTGACGCTTTGGTTACCGGGCTCGTCTGCTGATTTTCGTAGAAGCTGAATTGATTCAGCACACCGCGCGCAATCTGTGTCATTGCCTCTTTGGTGAAAAATCCCTGATGGGGCGTCAGTAGTACTTTAGCATGAGATCGCAGCCGGTTTAAGACTTCATCCCAAATAGTTTTGCCCGAAAAATCGTAGTGAAAATAGTGCTGTTCATATTCGTATACGTCGGCCGCATAGCCAGCCAATCGCCCGTTGTCGAGCGCATTCAGAAGCGATAACGTATCGACCAGCTGCCCCCTGCTCGTGTTGATAAGAAACGCATTTGGCTTAAATAGGGATAATGTCTGATCATTAATCAGATGCTCGGTTAATAACGTTAAAGGACAATGTAGCGAAACAATATCTGACTGCTGGAGCAGCTCGGAAAGTGATACGTATTGCACCCCTGTTTCCAGTAATTTCCGGTCGGGCTGTATATCGTAAGCTATTGCTTTACAGCCGAATCCCTGAATAATTCGGATAAATGCTTTCCCGATATGTCCGGTACCGATTACCCCAACTGTTTTACCATGCAGGTCTGTGCCCGTCAGTCCGTCGATGGAGAAATTGCCGGCCTGCACTCGTTGATGGGCTTTGGGCAGGTGCCGAATCAGGCCCAGCAATAAAGTAATGGCCTGTTCAGCTACCGAATAGGGCGAATAGCCGGGTACTTGCAGCAGCGTCATTCCCAGCTTGCTTATAGCCAGTTTATCGACATTGTCAACATCCAGACTCCGCATTCCGATCACATCAATACCCTGTTTTTTCAGGGCAGCCAAGACGGGGCGACTCAACTCGTCGTTGACGAACGCACAAACAGCTTGATGCCCCTTAGCCAGGTGAACGGTTGTAAGCGTTAACGGTTCAGGAAAATAGGAAATCTGATGATGGCGCTGGTATTGGTCGAACCAGGGTTGCTCAAATGGCAACGCACTGAAAAAAGCAATTTTCATGGTGAGCCAGGGTAAAACTTATGCTTTCAAAGTTGCCCTAACAACCGATTACGTAGTATGATTTGGCTCAAGTTCGGTTATGATGCTACTCAGCTTGAAAACCAGCGGTGAAGCCAACAGTCAGATTCAAACAAAAACAGATGATCGACCGCCCTGAATTTGGTTGGGCGGAAGGTTGCCATATGGTAAAAAAATGAACCGGGATTGAATGATACGTTGTTGATTCCAGCCCGAAACCTGGTTAAGAATTGGTTAGCTAGTCTGCTACGTATCTGCTGGCTGTACTTTTTGAATTTATGCGGCAGCCAGTTCCTGGGGCGAATGGCATGGCGAAGTAAATCCAAACACCCAATTGGCTAGTTCTACCTCTTTCATCGTTCCGTGAGCGATCAGGAGGTAATGACCCGTTTTGATCTGACTCTCACAGATAAAGGCGAAATTTCTGGGGATGCCTACGTTAACCAGAGCCGTTTCGAAAGCGTTTGTCCGACTTGGGGCGAGATCGTTTTCCAGAGAAGTTACTAAGGAATTCTGTAAAGAATTTAACAAAGGACCAGCCACGAAAAAAGGCCCAAATTCGGGAATACTGAAGAACGCAGAAGCAAGCGGCAGTTTCTTGATGCCTTTCCATAAAGCGCCGGCTGGATAATTTCCTAAGGTATTCGATGGTGTGGCATCCCCTTGGCCTACAACCGATAGTTTACTCATATTGTAGCCTACCTGTTGGAGCTTTTTTATGACATCTTCGAAAGATTGGTAGTCTGCAAATACAGCGATAGTGGCGTTCTGTTTTCCAATGTCAGCATTTTTCATGGCCAAAATTCCGTTTAGTAATGTGGATAGTTAACGCATGTTCAACGAAATGTGTCAGGTAGCCATACGTTTGAAGAACAGCTTGCCTAGCATATTTCGTTGAACATGCTCAATATTTATGGGTTAGTACAAATTGGCTTTTTGCTTGTAAAAGCCTGATTGATTGCAATAATAACAGGCATAAATTATACTATACCTGATTAACGTCATTAGGTAACCTGATTATTGTCAGTATTTTATATGATATTAATCATCATATCTACTACTACTTGTCGCCCCAACTTTAACGTTCGTTAGCCTATCAACACAAAATCGCGTTCTTCGCTGAGGAGAATCGGACGGGTCTGCTTGGTACCTTGGATGAATGCCGTTCTCAACGTAACGTCGTCAGGCGGCCACTGCTCATCTGTGAGCCAGTAATTAAAGCTGCCGATGAGCAGATGCATTGCCAAAGCCTGTTTCGGCGAACCAAAGAATGGTTTGTAGGTAATTTGACTCCCTGGATTGTTACCAAGAATGGCTTTCCAGCGGTTTAATGAGTTTAACGCTTCTGCTTTGGCCAATCCGCAAACAGACTTAGTTAAAGGATCACCGACCGGAATATCATAGGAGTAAACAATGGTCAGATGGAGAGAGTGACCAGCGTTATTGGTTAACCAGTTTCGTAGCGAAAGGGCTGCATCAACCGTACCGTCTGTCACGAAAAGGGCAGTTTTCATGAATTGATTAAAAGCGATTCGACTATAAAAATAGCCTTCGCTTTTGACGATACGGCTGAGCAGACTCTGGCCAATTCCTGATTATTGTCAGGAAGCCAATTTACCAGTTGGCCCGGCGGAGTTTTTCGGCCTGAAGCACGCGGATACCACCTGCTGGCGCTACCTCAATCAGACCGTCGTGCTTAAATTCGCTGAGGGTACGTATCAATGACTCCGTCGCCGTACCGATCATCGCAGCCAGATCGTCGCGCGTGAGCTGAATGATTTCGTCGGGGTGCTGGTCGTTTAACCGTAGTAACGTATCAGCCACGCGTCGCCGAAGCGAACTGTAGGCCATGCCCAGAAGCTGAGTTTCGCGCTCGGCCACCCGGCCAGCCAATAATTTGATGAACTGACCACTGACCGCGGGGCTGCTCAGGAGTAGCTGCCGAAAATCTTCGTCGGGAATATAAATAAGTTCAGAATCTTCCAGCGTCACCGCCGAATCGGTGTAGTCACTGTTATCGAGCAAGGCAAAGTAGCCGAAGAAATCGCCGGGATTGTAAAGACCCGTAATGAATTCTTTGCCATCCGCATTCGTACGTACCGTTTTGACCTTGCCCGACTGTAGAAAATAAAGCCTTGTCGGTTCGTCGCCTTCCGCATATACGTACTGCTTTTTGCGAACAAAATGACTTTTGCGATCTGCCGACAGACTTTGCAGGTTACCTACCTGTTTAACATCATCCAGAAATTGATTCAGTCCATCCTGCTGGAGGTCATAGTCTGGCTTGAGGTGACTGAACCGGTTTAGTCGGGTTTCAACGGCGCTCAACAGTTCGCTTTCCTCGAAAGGCTTAGTTAAGTAATCATCCGCCCCCAGTTCCATTCCCTTCCGAAAATCGGTACGTTCGGTTTTGGCCGTCAGGAAGATGAATGGTACGTCCGAAAGCTGCGGATTTTTATTGAAAATATGTAAAACGCCGTAGCCGTCCAACACGGGCATCATGATGTCGCATATAACTAGATTGGGCTTGTCGATTAATGCTTTTTCTATGCCAGTTTTGCCATTTTCGGCCGTTTGGACCGCATAGCCGGCCAGCTCTAGAATCTCAGCCGTCGTCTCGCGAATGGCATCGTTATCTTCAATTAAGAGAATAGTTCTCATAGGGAATGTTTACTGTTACAGTTGTACCTTTATTCAACTCGCTGGCAAGCGTAACTTGCCCTTTCATCAGTTCAACGTAGCGGCTGACGATGTGTAGGCCCAGACCGGTTCCGGGTATGTTGGACACCGATTTAGCGCGGAAAAACCGCTCGAACAGATGCTGCTGATCTTCGGCCGAAATCCCGACGCCCTGATCCGTTACCGACAGCTCTAGCTGACCTTCGTGGCAGGTACAATTCACAACGACAACAGAACCTGGTCCGGAGTATTTGACGGCGTTGGAGATCAGATTAACCAGAATTTTACGTAGCAGAGAGCGGTCAAGCCGCACCAATCCCAGACAGGAAAGGTTCATTTGAATCTGTTGTTTTGGCTTTAGCATACTTTGCATTTCAGCGACGGTTTCGCCGATCAATCGGGCAATTGCAACGTCTACGGGATGAGTTTCTATCTTACCCTCTTCCAATTTGCCCACCGACAAGAACTCTTCGAGAATATCATTGAGGTGCTTCACCGACTCACGGATGCGATAAACGTGTTTCTGCCGCTTTTCCTGCTGTTCTCCATTGGGGTACTTCTCAATGAGCGTAGCCGAATTCAGTACAGTCGTCAGCGGAGTACGGAACTCATGCGAAGCCATGGATACAAATCGGGATTTCAGCTCACCTACTTCGCGCTCGGCTACCAGCGCTTTAGCCAGCTCATCTTTCGACTGCTCCAGCTGATCGAGCGTGTTCATGAGTGCGTGGGTACGATCGGCTACTTTCTGCTCCAGATCGGCATTGAGTCGTTCAATATGGTCGCGGTGATCCAGAAGTTGCCGCTCGGTTTGTTTCTTAAACGTAATGTCGATGATGTATGCCACTACGTATAATTCGTCTTCCAACTGAAAATAGCTCAGACTAAT
Source organism: Spirosoma flavus (assembly GCF_054778555.1). Taxonomy (NCBI): domain Bacteria; kingdom Pseudomonadati; phylum Bacteroidota; class Cytophagia; order Cytophagales; family Cytophagaceae; genus Spirosoma; species Spirosoma flavus. Next base: position 314,304 of record NZ_BAAGZL010000006.1, on the reverse strand, counting down.
CTCGACCGGAAACACCGAACCATCTTTTCGTTGGGCGTGGAGGTCGCGGTTATGACCCATCGATCTTACCTGCGGATCGGTGTTGAACGACTCCCGCAATTTCTGATGATAGCGGCTTACGCCCATCGGCACCAACTGCTCAATCATCAATGTCTCTAACTCATTACGAGGGTAGCCAAACAGTTGGTGGGCCAATTGATTGGCCGACACAATTTGCCCTTTCTGATCGCAGACAATAATGCCGATAGTGGCGTTGGCGAAAATAGCTTCGTTACGTCGAATGCTGTGTTCAAGTTCGCGTTCGGTACGTCGCAGCCGGTCCAGGTTTGTGATTCGTACCAGCGCTAACTGCCCCTGATCGACTGTATTGACGAACGTATTGACTTCAATACGTCCCCAAAATGTCTCTCCTCCGAACCGAAGCATTTCGATCTCATTATCGTAATGACTGGCCTGTACCAGATTAGCAATGGATTGACTGTGTCCTTCGGCATTAAAAGGCTGGCTGAGAAATGATGGCCCGGGTAGATCTAGCAACGCTTGCTCGGAAGGGTAGCCCAGCAGTTGGATACCTGTTTTATTAACCCGGATGAATCGATCTTTCTGAACGTCGTAAATACCCAGAAAATCGGTTTCACGCTCAAATAAAAGGTTAGCTAGTGCATTGGTAGATAGGATAGTAAGCATACATGTAAATTTATGGCGGGAGTAAAAAGGGTGATAAATTTTGTCAGAAAGTTAAGCTAAAATTAGTCTACTGGTCATAATCAGTATACTTTCTGATTAAAGTCAGTTTCCCCGCCAAGCTAATCGCTCATATTTACTTCTTTATTGATTTCGCTATTCTGTCGGATTCCAGTTATGAAAAATCAACTTCCCATGTATTCTAAACTTCCTGACCCAATTGTCGTTCCTGCCCGAACAGCGGTGTTGCTTGTCTTTATGCCGCCAGCCACGGCGGGCAACCAGCAACGTTCGTCGCTGATTGCTTTTGCCAACGTATTGCAGAATCTCGTCGGCGAGTCTGTGCGTGTGCTTAAAATCGACGAAGTTACTCACCCTGAAGTAGTTCAAAGTTTTAAAGTTACGTTTGTGCCCACGTTTGTGTTCGTTCAGGAAGGGGTTGAACTCTGGCGGCAGATGGGAATCACCGACGCTGTTTTTCTGGCCAAACGGGTTAACTACCAATTGATGAACTAATTATTGCTTCGGCGTTTGAAGCACTGGCGTAGACATTTTGTAAAAGACAGGTGCACAGGATTATTTCGCTGCACGTAATGCGCTATGACAGATCGGAATGGGTTGCCTGCCGGTATCAGCATGAACGGGCAGGTAAAGACCACGTATCATAAATAACAGACCCAAGGCCACCGTCATCACCGGCATTAGCCGCACCAGACGCTGCCGGGAACGTACCGGAAACAAAGAAGGCACCAGCCGAATCGCTAACAGCGCTGGCACAGTTCCTAAGCCAAACAACATCATGTAGATAGCGCTGTATCCGGCATGGCCGGTCGTGATAGCCCCCGCCAGCGCAACGTACACAAAGCCGCAGGGCAACAGGCCGTTCAGAAATCCCAACGCAGGAAACGTACGCCATGATGGTTGTTGCAAGAGTTTGGTCATGGATGCGGCAACCCAGCGCGTTCGCGACGTAGTAGCAAGACCTCCACTACGTCCACGTAGCACTAGCGTCCAGATCAGTAAGAACAAACCTGCGCCTATCGAGAGAATTTGCTGAAAACCGGTAAGAAGCAGGACGTAGCCAATGCTGCCTGCTATAGCGCCTATTCCGGCGTAAGCCGTAATTCGCGCAACGTGATACAGGCCAATACTTACGCTGCGTTGCGACTGAGGCAAGCGACCAACAGGCAACGCCATCGCCAGTGGGCCACACATGCCAACGCAGTGAAGACTTCCAATCAGCCCTGTAGTGAGTGCGGCCAGAATCCAGGTTAAATCCATGCGTCAGCGTTTTGTAATTACCCGTTCGTAGTAAAATTCCTCACCACCCTGCTGCCAGTTTAATTTTACCCGCCACAGCCCATCAATAAGGTCAGTGATGGAAACGACCTGTTGATTTGGCTTCAGAGAGACTGTCCGATCCAACTGCCGATCACTAGGCCGGTAGAATACCAATCTTCCCCGTTCCCAGCCAGATGGAAGCGTAAAGGTGAGTTGATTACGTTGCTGATTAATCTGAATCTGAGGGCTTTCACTCAGTTTGGCGGTACGTAGCGCCCTGTCGATCTGTTGCTGATAGGCAATCTCATCCTGATAATAATCGTCACGTACTAAGTCGATACGTTCCCGGCACATTTGAAACACCATAATGCCGATGAAGCTGGCGAATAGCACAAAAACAAGGACGATTGATTTTCCCCAGTTCATAGTTTTACGGATTTACAGGTCCTAAAAAGGTGGTTTCAAGTTGATCGACTACAGTAGTGTCCATGCGGACGGTGATCGTAAGGTTTGTTTTATCCTGATGAATTGCCGTTTCGGGCAGGCTGATAAAAAACAGAGTTTTGGTCAGTTCGCCGGGTTTGACTTGCGTCAGCGGCTGCACGAAACGTAGCTGAGCGTCAGGCCGATTTAAGCTGAATTGGATCGGCATAGTCTGGTACGTTTTGTTGATGACTTCCACAGAATATAAGTTGGCGATACGTCCACCAGCTTCCCGCTGAAACAACTGCCCCGGCGCCCGAAGAACCGTTACGTCCAGAGCCGGACGGTTGATGAGTAAGAAACCTAGTATGGCCAGCAGTGCCGTCAGTACGCCCGTGTAGGCCATAATTCGCCCGGTAAATCGGAACGGTTTTCTCGTTTCAATGCCCAGTTGCGAATCCATGCGGATCAGTCCCAGTGGCTGGTTGATTTTGAGCATTACATCGTCGCAGGCATCCATACAGGCCGTGCAGTTGATGCACTCCATCTGCGTGCCGTTGCGGATGTCGATGCCTGTGGGGCACACCTGTACGCAGAGTTTACAGTCTACGCAATGGCCAGTATGGCGGGTGATTTCATTCTTTTTCAGTTTTCCGCGAGGCTCTCCGCGTTTGTAATCGTAGGCAACAATCAGCGAATTTTTGTCCAGCAATACGCTCTGCAACCGACCGTAAGGGCAAATGGTGGTGCAGACAATTTCGCGCAGGTAGGCAAATACGGCATAGAAAACGCCTGTAAACGCTACCATCGCCGTTAAGCCAGTCAGGTGCCGGGATGGACTGTCGGTGATGAGTGTTAGCCACACATCGCGACCAATGATATACACCAGAAACGTATTGCCGATGAGGAACGATATTGCCAGAAACACGCCGTGTTTGCCCACCTTTTTCAGGACTTTGCCGGCCGTCCAAGGTGCTGCGTCGAGCCGTTTTCGGGCATTATGATCGCCTTCGATCCAGGTTTCGATCCGGCGAAAAACCATCTCCATGAAAATGGTCTGCGGACAGGCCCAACCACAAAACACCCGGCCAAAAACGACCGTAAACAGGGCAACGAACACCACGAACGTAATGAGCCCGATGGCGACTAAATAAAAATCCTGCGGCCAGAACGTAACGCCAAAAAAGATAAACCGCCGTTCTACTACGTTGAACAGAAAAAGCGGATGCCCATCGACCCAGACAAACGGGCCAGCCAGCAGGGCAGTTATAAGAACAATGGCGACTCCGACACGCCAGCGCGTGAACCGCCCCGACGTAGCACGTGGGTACAACCATTTACGTCCGCCGGTTTCATTCTGATTGGGCAGATGGGTCGGAATCGCACCGCCGTTGCGGTAGTCATCCATCGGCGTTGTTACGTTCAATTCGGGATTCATACTACGTTGTGCTACGTTACCGCGCAGCTACTTTTTCGGTAGGTGCTGCCACCGCCGGTACTTCTTTGGTGCCTTGCGGTGGTTTGGCATCGGCCGGTTTTGAACCCTGTAAGGACAGGATAAAGCTGGCTACCTGCTGCACCTGTAAGGGGTTGAGCTGCTTTTTCCATGACATCATTCCTTTTTCGGGAATCCCTTCGGTAACGGTGTGAAAAATCGCTTTTACCGAGCCTCCATGCAGCCAGTATTCATCGGTCAGGTTGGGGCCAACGCCACCTTGCCCCTGCTGGCCGTGGCAAGCCACGCAGTTTTGCAGAAACAAAGTTTTACCCGCGTCGAGCGCCTTGGCGTCGGTGGTCAACGTAACCGTATTTTCGTTGATGGAGCCGGCTACTTTCTTGATGTAGGCGTTACGTTGTTCCTCCGCCAGCGCCACTTCCTTCGTATACTCGGCGGTTTGCAGATCGCCTACGTGGAAGACGTGGAATACGAAGAAATAAATAAGACCGAAGCCAATCGTGCCGTAAAACAAACCCATGAACCAGGGCGGTGTGGGGTTGTCAAGTTCACGAATACCATCGTAAGTATGTTCCATTTCCAGTTCCTTCTCCTGCGCGAGTGCGTGCAGGCCAGCTATCCGTTGCCAGAACGTTCTGGTATCGACAGGTTTAGCTACCGATTCTGCGCCGAGAATTTTTCGAAGCAGTAATAAGAGATACGTAGCAAAAAATCCCACCATCACAATGCCAACCAGCAGGAATATGGCCAGCATAACCAGGGCCAGTTCTTCGCCCGATTGGAGGCTCCACATCGATCGGGCCGGGTCGGTAGCCAGTGTTGTCAGAAAAATAGTCATGAGTTAAAGCAGGTTACGGTGGATCAATCGTCGAGTGGCAGGCGGCTCATTTGCCCCATGTGCTTTTTATCGGCCAGCCACAGATACAAACCGACCAGTACGAAAAAGGCGAAGAACGTCAGGAACGAACCGACCATGTAGAGGTCCGCGCCGGGGATTTTGGCTATAAATTGCTTGAACATGCTGTCTAATTTTGAGAAGTTTCCATCTTTTTGATGTCGGTTCCTAACCGTTGGAGGTAGGCGATAAGCGCCACGATTTCGCGGTCAGGTTGTACCTTGATGCCATCTTTCGCCAGTCGTGCACTGACTTCATCGGCCTGCTTTTTCAGGTCTTCTCCGGCATAGCTAATGGCCTGATCTTCATACGGAACACCGACTTTACGTAGCGCCGTCAGCTTATCGGCCGTGCGTGTTACGTCCAGCTTTTGGGTCAGCAGCCAGGGGTAGGAAGGCATAATCGAGCCGGGCGACATGGACGAAGGATCGCGCATGTGGTGGTAGTGCCACGAGTCTGGATATTTGCCGCCTTCCCGGTGCAAATCGGGGCCGGTACGTTTGCTGCCCCATAGAAACGGGTGGTCATAAACGAACTCACCGGCTTTCGAATATTCGCCGTAGCGTTCGGTTTCCGACCGAAACGGGCGTACCATCTGGCTATGGCAGCCCACGCAGCCTTCGCGGATGTAGAGATCGCGCCCTTCAACTTCCAGCGCCGTGTAGGGCTGCACCGCCGAAATGGTTGGTACGTTGCTCTGCACCATAAACGTCGGTACCAGCTCAATCAGCGACCCGATCAAAATAACAACCAGCGAGCCAACGAGTAGGGGAACGGGTTTGCGTTCGAACCAGCGGTGCCAGTACGTATCGCTTCCCATTGGCACAAATGCTTTGGCTAATGAGGGCGCTTCGGCGGGTTCATTGGCCGTGAGCGAACCGGCCGCCATCGTTTTGAAAAGGTTATACCCCATCAACATTGCCCCGATCAGATAAAGCGTACCGCCAATGGCCCGCATCTGGTGCATGGGCAACAGCCGGAGAGTGGTTTCGAGAAAATTGCCGTAACGTAGCGTTCCTTCTGGCGTAAATTCTTTCCACATCATGCCCTGCGTAAAGCCCGACATGTACATCGGTATGGCATAAAACAGGATTCCTAACGTACCGAGCCAGAAGTGGATATTCAGCAACTTTTTGGAATACAGAGGAGTATGGTACATTCGTGGAAGGAGCCAGTAGAGCATGGCGAACGTCAGAAAGCCGTTCCAGCCCAGCGCCCCTACGTGTACGTGCGCCACGATCCAGTCGGTGAAGTGCGCGATGGCGTTGACGTTCTTGAGCGAAAGCATCGGCCCTTCGAACGTAGCCATACCGTAGGCGGTCAGTCCGACGACCATGAATTTCAGAATGGCATCTTCACGAACTTTATCCCAGGCACCCCGTAGCGTCAGCAAGCCGTTGATCATCCCGCCCCAGGATGGTGCAATCAGCATAATTGAAAATACTACGCCCAGTGACTGTGCCCAATCGGGTAAGGAACTGTAGAGCAAATGGTGTGGCCCCGCCCAGATATAGATGAAAATCAGTGCCCAGAAGTGCAGAATGGACAACCGATACGAGTAAACAGGCCGGTTCGCCATCTTGGGCAGAAAGTAATACATCATCCCCAGATAGGGCGTTGTCAGGAAGAACGCCACCGCATTATGCCCGTACCACCACTGCACCAGCGCGTCCTGCACCCCCGCATAAAGCGAGTAACTTTTGAGAAAACTAACCGGTATTTCTCCTGAATTGATGATGTGCAGCACGGCGATGGTAACGAACGTAGCGATGTAAAACCAGATTGCTACGTAGAGGTGTCGTTCGCGTCGTTTGATGATGGTGCCAAACATATTGATGCCGAAAACCACCCAGATCAACGTAATGGCGATATCAATCGGCCATTCCAGTTCAGCATATTCTTTGGACGTCGTAAGGCCCAGCGGCAACGTAGCAACTGCCGACAGAATGATCAGTTGCCAGCCCCAGAAGTGAATTTTGCTCAGCAAATCGGAGAACATGCGGGCTTTGCAGAGCCGTTGCAGGGAGTAATAAACACCCATGAAAATAGCGTTTCCCACGAACGCGAAAATAACTGCGTTGGTGTGCAGGGGACGGATTCGCCCGAACGTAGTGTACTGATTACCAAGGTTTGCGGCCGGGGCAAATAACTGGCTGGCGGCAATGACGCCCACGAGCATGCCGATAATTCCCCAGATGATGGTGGCCACCGCGAAGTTTCGAACGATGCGATTGTCGTAGGCAAATTGCTCGATGGGCAGCAGGCCGGGAGTCGGTTTTAGGCCGGGGGGCTGACCGAGGGTTTCGCGTTCCGGTGAGATGATCGTGACCGGTTTGTTGGTTGGGACATTCATAGTAACGATGAACGGAATTGTTAAATGGAAGAATCTGTGTCAGGGGTGTCGCTGTCGTCGAGCAGAATTCGGAGCGACGGCGTGTATAAATCGTCCTGCTGGCCGGTTCGCATCGCCCAGATGAAGGCGGCCAGAAATCCCAGCGCCATCAGCAAACTGATTCCGATCATGAAAAAGAGGATAGCCATACAGTTGACTTTTGATAGGCCAAAAGTCCGGCTTTGTCGGTTGGCGCCCGATGAGTTTCGTCATACTGCGACCTGATTGGCGGAGCGCGGCACTTAACCTTAATCAGCTCGTAGCATGACGGTGGTTAGTGCTGTTCAGCGAGGAGAAGGACACTTTTGCCCTGTCAATTGATTGCCGAATTCATGGAAAACTTCACCGCATCCCTGCAAGCCTGCCGGGCTCAGCATCAATCCTGGGCGACTACACTGAACGAAAGTGAACAGGAAATCGACCATTTATTAAATCTGCTGGATGAATTACCGGCCGACAGGTTTCGCAGCCTTTACGATCACAAAGTTGATTTCACCAAAAGCCTTGAGCAGTTGAAACTTCGCATCCATAGGCTTCAGCGAGAGGTAGTTTGCCGGGGGCAGTTCTGTTCAGCCAGTACGTTCATGGCGTCGGTCTGTTCGGATACGCACTTTATAGCTAGGTCGGCGGTCAATTCGCCAATTGCTACGCTGCCAATTGAATGTAGTCTGGTGAAGCAGCGTTTTCAAGCCTTTTTGGGCCAGCTCATGGGCCTCAATCTGATTTAATCGGCAGTTGCTACGTGCCAGATCGCTTTAACTACCATTTTTCTATATGCTTATTGTCGCCTTTTTTCTGGGGCACTGGTATTTATCGGTGCTCATGCAAACGTTTTTTCTCCACCGATACGCTGCCCACCAGATGTTCACGATGAGCCGGGGTTGGGAAAAGTTCTTTTATGTACTGACGTTTATTAGTCAGGGCTCGTCGTTTTTAAGTCCAAGAGCGTACGGGATTATGCACCGACTTCACCACGCTCACGCCGATACCGAGCACGACCCGCACTCGCCGGAGTTTTCCAAAAACCTGTTCGACATGATGTGGAAAACCCGACTGTATTATAACGACATCCTCAACAACCGCGACAGTATTGCCGCCAAATTCAAGAAAGGGGTGCCAAACTGGGCATGGATGGAGTGGTTTGGCGACCGCTGGCTGGTACGTCTGGGCTGGATAGCGATCTACACGGCAATCTACGTAGCATTTGCACCCTCGCTCTGGTGGTTCCTGTTGCTGCCGATTCATTTTCTGATGGGCCCGGTTCACGGAGCCATCATCAACTGGTACGCCCACCGCTACGGCTATACCAATTTTGTGGTGAATGATACCGCCAAAAATCTATTACCGTTTGATTTTCTGATGATGGGTGAATCGTACCATAACAACCACCATAAATTTGGCGGACGACCCAATTTCGGCGGTTTTCGCTGGCACGAATTCGACCCGGCCTATCCGATGATTCGATTACTGGATAAGCTGGGCGTAATCCAGCTTCGGACAGGGCGGGATGAAGCGTATATGTAAAGGACTGGCGTGTAATTTTTAGCAAAACAAAAATTGCTATACGTTCTTTTTAATCAATTTGTACCACCGCATACCTACTGTTGCGATCAGGACCATTGTTATTGAACTGAGTGGCATTAAAATAGCCGCAACAACCGGCGATAGGTGACCCGTAGCGGCAAACGTTAGCCCAACAAAATTGTACAGCAGCGACACAACGAAACTGTACCGGATAAGCCGCATCGCATACCGACTGTAGTCCATAAAACGGGATAAATCCTTCAGGTGACTGGCTTCCAGAATGGCATCGCTGGCGGGCGTAAACTGAAGCGTATCATCCGTAACGGCGATACCGACATCGGCCTGTTTCAGAGCTCCGGCATCATTCAGACCATCGCCAATCATCAGTACCCGCTGCCCTTCTTTCTGTAATTTGCTGATAAACTGAAGTTTGTCCTGTGGGCTACAGGCGAACTGCATAGAGTCATCCAAAAACCAGGGCTTCAGTTCATCGCGACTGGCGTTTGTATCACCAGACAGTAAATAGGGACGTAGTTTCTGCTGTACAATGTTCGTTAGCAAATCGCTAATGCCCGGACGTAGCTGGTCCGCGAACTGAAATCGCCCGCGATACGTACCGTCGATGCTCATGTGAATTGTTGTTCCTTCTTTTTCTTTGTAGCCTTTCACAAACTCGCCACGTCCCATTTTCACAAGCTGATCATCGACCAAACCAACTAAACCTTGTCCAGGTAATTCGGTAAAATTTTCTACCTCGACAGGTGATGCATCAGCCAGATATTGGCTCAGTTTCCGGCTCAGTGGATGCGACGACTGACTTACTAAAGCCCGAATCATGGCCCGCTCTATGCTGGTAAGAGGCTGGCCAAAATATTCCGTTATAGTCTCGGAAGCAGGCGTAGTTAAGGTACCGGTTTTGTCGAAAACGACCGTATCGCACTGCGTGAGCCGTTCGATTACGTCGGTGTTTTTGAGGTAGAAACCATGCTTACTCAACAACCGAAGCACATGCCCCAACGCTACCGGATAGGAAAGCGACAGTACACATGGGCAGGCCACGATCAGAACTGCTGTAAACGCATTGACCGCCGTAGTTGGCTGCCCTGCCCAGACGTACCAGTACGTACCGATCAATGTAGCAAGCGTCAAAATGCTGAACGTGAAATACTTACCTACTACGTCGGCAAACGTTCGTATTCGGCTCGATTGCTCTTTCTGGAACGTATCGTTGTTCCAAAGCTGGGTGAGGTAGCTATGTGATACGTCGCGGACAAGCTCCAGATCGATACGTCCGCCCATTTGCCGTCCGCCCGCGTAGAGCAGAGCACCCGGCTCTTTTGGCTCCGGCACCGATTCGCCCGTCACAAACGAATAATCAATCAGGCCATCGCCCCGATACAGCAATCCATCGGCGGGAATTAACTCACCATGACGTACCCGGATGCGGTCGCCTTTCAGAAGATCAGCCACAGCGGTAACCACTTCTCGCTCGCCCACAATTCGCTGAACGGCCAGCGGAAAATACGATTTGTAATCACGCTCGAAGGAAAGAAAATCGAAGGTGCGCTGCTGAAACCATTTCCCGCATAACAGAAAGAAAATCAAGCCCGCTACAGAGTCGTAATAACCCGCTCCAGCCAGGGCAAATACTTCGTACGTCCCTCGAAAATAAGCTACCAGAATTCCCAGAAGAATTGGAACATCAATGTTGATAATACCCTGACGAAGACTTTTCCAGACCGACGTAAAGAAACCCGACCCCGAATAGAAAACCACCGGAGTAGCCAGTATCAGGTTGATTACGCCGAACCAGTGCTTGAAGGAAAGATCATCCAGGCCGAGGTATTCCGGAAAGCTGAACAGCATGATGTTACCCGCACAGAAGCCTGCCACCGCCAGCCGGAAAAGCAACGGCCTGTCGGTATGTTTTTGCTCCTGCTTCACTACGTCGTTAAGGCTAATCAGCGGCTCATAGCCCAGTGAGGTGAGCAGTTCCGCTACGTGCCGCAGCGATACGTTGGCAGGATTGAAAACCAGATGAACCTGTTTCTTCAGGAAATCAACGCGCGACTGCTCGATACCTGAATCTATACGATAAAGGTGTTCGAGTAACCACAGGCACGATGAGCAGTGAATGGTTGGTACGTAGAACGTTACGTGCGCTACGTTGTCATTCTGAAAGTCAATTAGCTTAGCCGCGATGTCGGGTAAATCAAGAAAAGCAAAGCGCTCATTGGTGGGCGACTTCGATTTACTGGCTGCGCCGGGAGTTGGATTCAAGTCATAATAGTGGCAGAGCTGGTGCTTGTTCAAGACCTGATACACGGTTTGGCAACCCGAGCAACAAAACGGTTTATCGTCAAAAAACAGAGCATCTCCGGAACAGTCATTACCGCAATGGTAACAGCTTGTCTGAGTTGGTTGAGCAGTAATCATACGTACTGATGTTTCCTCAAAAATGCGCTTGGCTGCTTACACTTAAGCCAGTGTAAATCAGTACATCGGGTGATTTTGGTCATAAGCTCTGCATCGTTGAACGGGGAAATTTGTCATACCTGATCACTATCATGAATCGATCTGGGATTTTGGATGAATAACTCTCTCATTGCCAAATACAACGTAGCCGGACCCCGCTACACCAGTTACCCGACCGTACCGTTCTGGAATACAGCCGCTTTTACCGAAGCAGGCTGGCAGCAGCGGCTCACTACGTCCTATGCCGAGAGTAACTACGCGGAAGGAATCAGCCTTTACATACACCTGCCTTTCTGCGAAAGCTTGTGTACGTTTTGTGGCTGCAACAAGCATATTACCAAAAATCACAGCGTAGAAACTTCCTATATCGACGCCGTACTTGCGGAATGGGAAATGTATGTCAACTGGCTGGAGGAACGGCCGCGCATTGCCGAACTGCATTTGGGCGGAGGAACGCCCAGTTTCTTCTCCCCTAGCGAATTAGGACGACTGCTGAGTGGAATCTTCCGGTTTGCCGACGTAGTAGATAAGCCAGATTTTGGCTGGGAGGGTCATCCGAACAACACAACGGCTGAACACCTGCAAACGCTGTATGATTTCGGATTCCGGCGGGTGAGTTTTGGCGTTCAGGATTACGATCCGGTGGTGCAGCAGGCGATTCACCGATTTCAACCCTTTGCTAACGTAGCGCGGGTCACGGAACAGGCGCGGGCAATTGGATACACGTCCATCAGCCACGATCTGGTTTTTGGGCTACCGTTTCAGAAGCCGTCGTCTATTCAGAATACTATTGCCCAAACACAGTTGCTACGTCCCGACCGAATCGCGTTTTATTCGTACGCCCATGTACCCTGGATAAAAGGCAATGGGCAGCGGGGTTTCCGGGATGAAGATCTGCCAGCCGGCGATCAGAAGCGGGAATTATACGAAATCGGTCGCGCGCTTTTGCAGGAAGGTAACTATGATGAGATCGGCATGGATCATTTTGCGATGCCGCACGATACGTTGCATAAAGCCATGAAAACAGGGCAGTTGCATCGCAATTTCATGGGATATACCACTACCCGCACCAACGTACTAGTTGGACTTGGAGCCTCGGCCATCAGCGACATTGGCACCGCCTTTATGCAGAACGAAAAGACGGTAGCTGAATACCTTCAGGCGATTCAACAGGGTCGATTCCCGATTCTTCGGGGCCACCTGCTTACGGACCGTGATACGTTCATTCGCCAGCAAATCCTTAACATCATGTGCCGTTTCCAAACGTCCTGGCAACATAGCGACTGGAGTTCATCTGAATGGGAAACACTTAGCGAACAGTTAGCCGATTTCGCAGCCGATGGGTTACTTGAACATGACGATACGTCGTTGGTGATACGTACCAGCGGACGTCCATTTCTACGTAACATCTGCATGGCTTTTGATACGTATCTGAATCGGCAAAAAACGGCTGAACGATTATTTTCTCAGACGGTTTAATCCGATCTGAGAACCCTTCTTCAGGCAATGATTCACGTTGCCTGAAGAAGGGTTTCAGTCAGTTATACGTTCGTCAAACTACTGCCATTAATGGAATGTCGGTCAGGCGGGCAACGCGTTGAGTTTCTCCTTCGCTCAGCAGGCGCGTAAACCAGTTGCGGCTTTGTGGAAGCATCATCAGCAAGTCAGCCATGTTTGCGTGCGCAAAGCCGAGTAAGGTTTTGTACACATATTTGCCCGGCAAAATGGTCAGCGTATGCGGTGTATGGGCGAGCAGCTGGCGGACATGTACGGCTCGGTTTTTGAGTACGGGGTCGTCTGGATTGTCGTTGATACATAGTACGTTAACCACGCATCCAAGGTGACGAGCCCACCCAAGCGCCGTGCTGAACACGAGGGCGTCGGGTGGTGTGGTAAGGTCGATGCCTAATACCACATTCTTCAATTCTTCGTAGCTGACGGAAGGCGGAATGAGCAGTATCGGCACGGCCGTTTCGCCTACCATTTCCGTTGCTACGCTGCCCAATAGCTGGGCGCTCTGAGGAGCCGAACCCACGGTAGACATAATCAGTAGATTGGCCTTTTCGGTTTCTGTGACTTCACGAAGAGCTGGAATGGCATAGCCCTCTTTGGTGATGCACTGTATAGGTATCGAATCGTCGTAACGTTGTTGTAACTCCTTCGCCAGCTGATGAAGTCGCTTCTGGCTGTCATCGAAAAGGGTGCTGTCATCGAGGGGGAAATTGCCGCCCATTTCAGCCGGATTAGTCGGCCAGAAATGGAAGGCGTTTACTAAAACCAGCTTTGCGTTTTGCGTATGTGCCAATCGCCAGGCAAAATGCACCGCCTTGTTGGCATTAGCAGAAAAATCAGTAGCAACGACGAATGTATTCATGGCTTTGGAGTGTTTCTTCAGAGTATTGTTTCGTGTTTGTACTACGACAAAACAACACAATCGAAACCCTGCCAATGATGACACAAGTCATATTAGCTGCTGATTAGTAGGAGTTTATATACTGTTTATTGTCATCTCTGCGCAAATCAGGCTTATCCAGACTTCAGATAACTGGCTGCGGCTTTCTGTAGTCCTGCCACCGCGCTGCGAATTGACTTTTATATGTTTTTCCGATAGGTATAACTGACTCATTTATATGTAGTTGATTTCGATTTAAATGCACCTGTGTTATTCGGTCGATATTGACCCAAAATCCTTTGTGAACCTGCACGAAACGACTATCTAACGCTTTGCTGAGCTTGACCAGTGATTGCTTTAGTACGTAATGGTTTTGCTGCGTATGAATGGTCGAATAATTTTTGTCGGTGCTGATATAGAGTATTTTATCAAATGATACTGAAAGCCGCTGACCGTTGAAGTTACGAACGTTAACTCCTTTTGACGTAGCAGACGTCGTAGTATGGCTGGCCAGCGAGTCGATCATCGAACGTAACGTTAAGGCATGAAACGGCCTCACCAGAAAATGGGCGTGATTAAACTCCGCTGCCCGTAAGTACGTCTCCTCGCTGGGACAGTCGCTGATGAAAATAATGGAGCTTTGAAGGTTAGAGATGCTCCGGAGTAAGGCGATTGTATCGTCTTTGTTTATCAGCGTTTCACAAATAATCAGATTGATCGACTGGGTTTTGAGCAGGTCAATCGTGGCAGAAGCGTTGTTACTTCGTACTGTTTTGTAGCCTAGCGATTCCACAAACGACGCTATCTCATTGGCACATTCATCTGCATCTACAACAATTAAGGCATTCATAGACTAACCACTTGTTAGTGAATAATCGTTAAACTTTCTTATCCTGAGAACAGGGTTGTTTTAGGGCTAAAATAGTTATCGAACGTGACTGTTTATCCATTTACTTACCCATTTCGATCAGCGAAGCCAGACGAATTATATAACAGCCTGACACTGAAATAAATGCTCACTGAAGTTCTTTTGTAAAGGTTTCGTTGGGCCAAAGTTGCTACTATTTGGCATCAAAATTGACAAGGTGCTCACGCTTCCGTCAGCGTTCGAAAGAACGTATCAAATCCTCTCTACTGCTGCCTTTCGTCACCTTTTTTTGACGTTGGTCACCAAATCTATATTTTTCGTATAGGCTTTGTTATCATAAAAAGCAATCAGTTAACATTTTATTTATTTTTGTAATCCCTAATAAATTGAATAGTTAGCTAATTGGATAAACTTATACTAATAAAGCGCTAAAAAGGCTTATCTGACCTCAATTATCTGTCGCTAGTTAAGCCCTATTGCGATGCTCACGTTATTTTATGGAATGCACTGTATACCACAACTATTTGATGCGGTTGATATGGGTAAGCATTCCCTTGGCCCTACTACTTACTATCGTCTGCCCAATAGCTGTAAAGGCACAGACTTATCCCTGTAATTACCGAAATCTGACAGTTACCAACTATCCCAGCGCTACGGTTGTAGGGGCACGTACGGGTGGCGTAGGCGGTCTTTTGGGTATTATTGGCGTTGGCAGCGTTACCAGTGCGGCAAACGTAGCTGATGCGTCCACGGTCAATTCGGCGTCGATAAACGCGTCGAATCTTCAGGGTAGCGGTGGCCAGATATCCGTTGGAATCAGCACGACCGTTCCGGCGGGGGCCATTGCTGGATACGTAATAGGCACTAATACGGCACTGGGTTCAAATCTACAGGCGTCAACCACTATCAGAACCTATCTGGGCGGTACGTTGCAGGAATCATCGACCTCATCGACACTGATGAGTATGCCACAGTTGGCAGGTTCAGGACAGGTTGCGCTCGGGTTTACGACAACGCTGCCTTTTGATGAGGTTCAGGTTGTAATCGCAAATGCCGTTGGCGTTCAGTCGAGTACGCCGGTCTTTTTTCCATTCGTGCAATACAGCACCTTAACGGCAACCCCTATCGTCACCAACGCCAGCAGTTCCACCGCTGCCGATGGGGCTATAAATCTTACTGTAGCGGGTGGTCGCACGCCGTATACGTATCGGTGGAGCACAAATGCTACTAGTCAGAACGTAAGTGGCCTTTCGACGGGCACTTATTCCGTAACTGTAACCGACGCCAACAGTTGTACCCTCACAACATCGGCGACGGTAGGAATTCGCGTTGCTGCCTGCCCCATTCCGGGACAAAACGGATTTACCGTCTTTACATTTTCGGCACCGACAAGCTCGGGTTCGGGACTCACTAAAACAGCCCGGTATAGTAACGTAGCTACCATAAATGGCCAATCTGTAGATATTGTTGGTAGGGTGCTGAGTTATACAACGACAAATGCGCTTCCTGTTTCCACAACGAGCCCCGTCAACTTTGCGAATACTGGTACACAGGCCCAGTTCATCTTATACGGTGCCAACTCGCAGGCTTCCGTTCGCTGGACCGTCGTTGCATCCGGTACAAACACGCCAGTTCCTTTTCAGGGAACATTTACTCTGGGAGATATAGACAAAATTACGAGCGGTACGGCAGTCAGCCGTCTGGAAGGAATTTCCATAGCAAAGTCGGCGATATATTCTTTTAAGTTAAATGTACCCGCCAATACCGCAACAATTGATCAGGGCAATGCCTACCGTTTTGAGGGCACTGCCGAACAGTCGAGTGGTGACTCGCCCCGGTATGCTGTAGCGCTCAGTTTTGTGGGCTTATCTTCTTTTGATATAACCTACACAAAAAATGGAACAGAATTAGAAACGCAGGGTGCTGGATACACGTTCGATGGCAGCAATGCCATTGTATTCGATGCCACAACAACATGTACGCCCGTACTTGATACAGACGGTGATGGCATTCCGGATGCAAACGATATAGATGACGATAACGACGGTATATTAGATGATACAGAAGGCGTTCTGGCCGATCCGGATAGCGATGGAATCGCGAATGCCCTTGATCTGGATTCGGACGGCGACGGTATTCCGGATAACGTTGAGGCACAGGCTACAAACAGCTATGTCCCATCGAACACAACCGTCACGGCGTTGGGGCTCCCAACCGCTTACTCTGCTTCCGGGGGACTAACACCTGTTAATACCGACGGAGCCGACACGCCCGATTACCTCGATTTAGACAGTGATAACGATACAAAAACCGACGTTAGTGAAGCTGGATTGACCGTGTCAGCGACGGATACAGACAGAGATGGTCTGGACAATAATAATGATGCGAATACGGCGGCTTTCGGTCCTGCCAGCGCCAACATTACTAATCCACTGACAAAGTACCCATCTAATAGCACTCAGGTTTTATGGCGGGTCAAGGAAGGTGCTTTTGCCTTCGGAAACTGCGCCAACGCCACCGTAACGGGCACGTTTGTGACCGGTAGTCCATCAACAGGTGTTTTAACCATTCCCGTCACTACCACGCGCGACGGTCAGGTTATCGTTTCTGTAGCTGGTCCGGGATTTACTGCGTCTCCAACTTCCGCCACGTTAACGCTGGTTGCCAGTCAGACCGCCTTACAGATTCCTATTTCTTATGACGGATCAGGTTCCGTTGGAACCCGCACCGTAACGGTTTCATCTACGCAGGCGACCGGCACGTGCTCGTCAACAATTGCCGTGATTGGATTACCAGATCTGACCCTTTCTTTAGCCCAGCCAACGCCTTCATTACTGGTTGGCCAAACCAGTAACCTGCCGATTATCATTGGCAATGCGGGTTCGGCGGCAACCAGTGGCCCGATAACGACTACCCTGATTGTTCCGGCGAATGTGGTCACGCCCGCATCGTTCACGAGTGGTGGATTTGCCTGCGTCACTACAGGGTCGAATGTTACCTGTACCAGCTCCGCAATCCTGGCTACGGGTGCCAGCTCGACGATCATAGTGCCGATAACACCGGGAGTAGCTACCGCCGGAACGACATTGAGCTTCAGTGCACTTGTAACGACCACAACGCCCGAAGCAAGCGTAACGAATAATGCAGGGGTTGTCTCGGCCTTTGTCAGTTCAAGCGTAACCGCCAGACCCGATGCGGGCACGGTGAGTGCCGGAATCGGTGGCACAGCCGTAGCCAACGTAGCGACCAATGACGTTGTTAATACAGTGGCCGCTACGTTAGGAGCAGGGGGAAATGCTACAGTGGCTCAAGTCGGTACGTATCCCCCGGGTATTACCCTCAATACCACAACCGGCAGCATCAGTGTGGCCGTTGGCACCACGCCGGGTAATTACACCCTCGTCTATCAACTCTGCGATCAGCTTACAACGCCCGTCTGCGCCACCACTACGGTAGCCATTACCGTCACGCCCAGCATTACCGCTATAGTCGACGCGGGAACGGTTTCAGCCGGTACGGGCGGAACGGCCATCGCCAACGTACGCGCCAACGATCTGGTCAACGGATTAACCGCTACCAGTGCGAACTCCAGCCTGAGTCTGGTCGGCACTAGTTCGGCCAGCCTGGTTCTTAACACTGCAACCGGCAGTGTGAGCGTAGCGCAGGGTACTCCACCGGGAGCGTACTCATTAGTTTACTCGCTGTGTAGCACTCTAGGCACCACTACCTGCACTACGGGTGTCGCCAACGTAACGGTCACCCCCAGCGTCGCACCTGTTGCTGATGCGGGTACGGTTTCGGCCGGAACGGGCGGAACGGCGGTAGCTAACGTAGCGGCTAACGACGTAGTAAATGGCGTACCCGCTACGTTAAGTGGACCTGGAAACGCTACGTTGACAACAATAGGTACTTATCCTTCTGGTATCAGCCTGAACACCACTACAGGTAGTGTCAGCGTGGCACAGGGAACCACACCTGGTACCTACACCGTCGGCTACCAGATTTGCGACCGCCTTGCCACGCCGACCTGCGCCACCACAACGGTTACCGTCACCGTTACGCCCAGCGTAGTCGCCAACCCCGATGCGGGTACGGTGAGTGCGGGTAGCGGTGGAACCGCTGTTGCCGACGTTCGGGCCAACGATGTGGTCAATGGCTTACCCGCTAGCAGTGCCAACTCCAGTCTGAGTCTGGTCAGTAGCAGTTCGGCGAGCCTTGTTTTCAATACAGCCACCGGCAGCGTCAGTGTGGCGCAGGGCACCGCCCCCGGTACCTATTCGTTGGTTTACTCCTTATGCAGCACCTTAGGTACGACAACCTGCACAACGGGTGTAGTCAACCTAACGGTTACGGCTAGTGTAGTCGCCAATCCCGATGCGGGTACGGTTTCGGCAGGGACTGGCGGAACGGCCGTCGTCAACGTAGCGGCTAATGACGTAGTGAATGGAGTAGCTGCCAATCTGGCAACGAATGCTACGTTGACAACCGTTGGCGTGTATCCCAATGGAGTCACGTTGAATACAACGACCGGCTCAGTGAGCGTAGCCGTGGGAACAGCGCCCGGTACCTATACCATTGCTTATCAGATTTGTGACCGGCTTACCACACCCACCTGTGCCACTACGACGGTAACTATCACTGTCACGCCCAGCGTAGTCGCCAATCCCGATGCGGGAACGGTGAGTGCCGGTAGTGGTGGAACGGCCGTCGCCAACGTAGCGGCCAACGACGTAGTGAATGGGGTAGGAGCTACATTAAGTGGACCCGGCAATGCTACGTTAACAACCGTCGGTACATATCCCCCAGGCATCACGCTAAATGCGGCTACTGGATCAATCAGTGTGGCTCAGGGCACGGCTCCAGGTACATATACGGTTGGCTATCAGATCTGCGACCGGCTTGCAACACCGACTTGCGCCACTACATCCGTCTCGATTACCGTTACGCCCAGCGTCGTGGCTAATCCGGATGCGGGTACGGTTTCAGCCGGAACGGGCGGAACGGCGGTAGCTAACGTAGCGGCTAACGACGTAGTAAATGGCGTACCCGCTACGTTAAGTGGACCTGGAAATGCTACGTTGACAACAATAGGTACTTATCCTTCTGGTATCAGCCTGAACACCGCTACAGGTAGTGTCAGCATTGCGCAGGGAACGGCCCCCGGCTCGTACACAATAGCGTATCAAATCTGTGATCGGCTAACAACACCTACCTGCGCCACTACGTCGGTAACGATTACCGTTACACCCAGCGTGGTCGCTAACCCTGATGCCGGTACAATTTCATCTGGTACGGGCGGCACAGCCGTGGCGAACGTAGCTACCAATGATGTAGTAAACGGCGTACCCGCTACGTTGACTGGTCCCGGTAATGCTACCCTGTCCGTAGTAGGCACTTATCCGTCAGGTATTACCCTTAACACCACGACCGGTAGCGTAAGTGTGGCCGCCGGTACTACGCCAAATACATACACGGTAGCTTACCAGGTTTGTGATCGACTTGCCACACCTACCTGCGCTACTACGTCGGTGACGATCACCGTTACGCCTAGTGTAACAGCCAGCCCGGATGCGGGTACAGTTTCAGCCGGAACAGGTGGTACGGCGGTAGCCAATGTGCGTGCTAATGATCTAGTTAACAGCCTTCCGGCTACGTCCGCAAACTCCAGTATCAGTCTGGTTAGCACGAACTCAGCAGGTATCAGTCTGAACACCAGTACCGGTAGCGTAAGTGTAGCGCAAGGTACGGCACCCGGATCCTACTCATTAGTTTACTCGTTATGTAGCACAGTCGGCACGACGACTTGCACGACGGGCGTAGTCAATGTGACTGTAACCCCCAGTGTAATTGCTAACCCTGATGCAGGCACAGTAAGCGCTGGTACAGGTGGAACGGCCGTCGCCAACGTAGCAGCCAACGACGTAGTAAACGGCGTACCCGCTACGTTGACTGGTCCCGGTAATGCTACGTTGACAACAATAGGCACGTACCCGCCAGGAATTACATTGAATACGGCAACTGGCTCAATTAGTGTAGCTCAGGGCACAGTTCCCGGTACGTATTCGGTTGGCTATCAAATTTGTGACCGGCTTACGACACCCACCTGTGCTACTACGTCTGTAACCATTACCGTTACGCCCAGCGTCGTGGCTAATCCGGATGCGGGTACGGCAAGTGCCGGAACTGGTGGCACGGCCGTTGCCAATGTAGCGGCCAATGATTTTGTCAACGGGCTGCCCGCCACGCTGGGTAGTGGAGGTAATGCGACTCTTTTCCTGTCAGGCACCTACGCCACCGGCATTACGCTAAATACGACGACGGGTGCGGTCAGCGTCGCGTTGAGTACAACACCGGGAACCTATACCATAGCCTACCAGATTTGCGATAGACTGACCTCCACCTGCTCCACCACGACGGTAAGTGTGACGGTCGTACCCAGCGTTGTCCCCACGCCCGACAGCGGAACAATTTGTACGGGCATAGTAATCAATAATGTAGCGGCCAATGACCTAGTCAATGGACAGTCGGCCGTGCTGGGTACCAACGCTACAGTAACCAGCGTAGGCACCTATCCACCCGGCATCACACTGAATACAAGCACGGGGGCCATCAATGTAGCCACCGGTACGGCAGCAGGCTCCTATACCCTGGTTTATCAGCTTTGTTCAACCATTGGCACTCCCGCCTGTACGACGAGTACCGCAACGGTTACCGTGAATGCCTCGGTGACGGCCACACTCTCATCCGCATCGATTTGTAATGGCACCAGTGTAACACTGACCGCGACAGGAGGGAACAGTTATCGATTTGGCCCCGGTAATTCGAATACGACTGGGCTTTTAGTTGTTTCGCCAACCACTGTGGGTGTAAATCCGTATTCGGTAACGGTCACGTCTGGATTGGGCTGTTCGGCAGTAGCCACCGGCACGGTTACGGTAAACGCCCTGCCCCAGCCAACCATTTCGGGCAGTACCTCCCTGTGCGCCGGACAACCTATTTCATTAACGGCCAATCCTACCACAGGGCTTACCTATGCCTGGAGCGGGCCAGGCGGCAATCTGGGAAGTAGTAATCCGCTGATTATTCCCAACAGCACGACCGCCAACTCGGGTACGTATCAGGTGCGGGTGACGGATGCCAATGGCTGTACCGCCGTAGCCAGCCAGAATGTGACGGTCAAACCAACGCCATTGGCGCAAATTCTCAACACCAGCATCGTTTGTGCAAACAATATGCCTTCCGTAGCGATTGCCACGCAGGTGACGGGCGGCTCACCACCGGTCAGTTATGCCTGGTATCGCTCGGGTGCCGCCGGCGTTATTTCGACCTCGCCCAACCCGACATTCAGTACTGCCGATACCTATAGTCTGGTCGTTACGGATGCCAGCGGCTGTCTGAGCAACACGGCTACCGTGATGGTCATGACCCCCAATCCGCTAGCCGTAAATACGCAGACGTCCAATGCCCGCTGCTTTGGCGGACAGGGTACCATCACGGTTACGACGAATGGCGGCACAACGCCCTATACCATCAGTTATTACAATACCAGCGGCCTCATCTCATCGACACAAACGACCGGTGCCAGCACACTCACTACGGTAGCTGGAAGTTACTCGGTCGTGGTAACCGATGCCAATGGCTGTTCGCTGACGCAGGTAGCCACCATCACACAACCGCCGTTACTGACAGTTTCGCTGACGGGGGGCGGTCCGGTTTGTGCGGGTCAGGCAACCGGAACCATCACCAGTACGGTAACGGGCGGGACACCTTCCTACGCCTACTCGTGGAGTGCATCTACGGGACTGCTGGCCCAGACCACGCCCAATCTGACGGGGCTGAGTGGCGGCAGTTATTCGGTGGTGGTAACCGATGCTAATGGCTGCACGGCGGCATCTAGTGTAACCCTGCCCACCAATCCGCTGCCGAGTGCACCAACGGTCAGGGTTTCCCAGCCAACCTGCATCACCCTGACCGGCACCATCGAGGTATTGACACCGGCATCGGGCGTGCAGTATAGCTTCAACAACGGGGTTTCGTATCAGGCTTCGGCATCGCAGGCGGGCCTTCAACCGGATGTTTATCAA
Organism: Spirosoma flavus; assembly: GCF_054778555.1. Classification (NCBI taxonomy): domain Bacteria; kingdom Pseudomonadati; phylum Bacteroidota; class Cytophagia; order Cytophagales; family Cytophagaceae; genus Spirosoma; species Spirosoma flavus. Next base: position 291,830 of record NZ_BAAGZL010000006.1, on the reverse strand, counting down.
CTGAGAGTAAGGGATAACGCGACCGGCTGCGAATCGCCGGTTACCAGCGTCACCATCAACCCGGTGCCGTCTCCACCGATTGTCTCGATACTCGGTAGTACCACCTACTGTACCGGCCAGCCGATCAGCCTGACGGCCAATCCGGTCAGCAATGTCAGCTACGCCTGGAGTGGGCCGGACGGCAACCTCGGTACGGCAAATCCGGTGGTAGTGCTGAACCCGACACCGGCCCAGTCGGGAACGTACCGGGTGCTGGTGACCGATGCTAATGGCTGCACGGCGACGGCCAGTACCGATGTGACCGTGTATCCATTGCCGATCGCTACGCTGGCGGTCAATTCGCTCACGACCTGCTACGGCCAACCCATCAGCCTGACAGCAGGTGGCGGCACTAGCTATGCCTTTTCGGCCAATGTAAGCGGCATAACCGGCAACGTAGCCAGTTTCACCGCCGGACTGGGTACAGCTCAATATTCTGTCACCGCTACGTCGGCTCAGGGATGTGTGTCGCTGCCAACAACGGTAACGGTAACGGTTTCTTCCTGCATCAGTCCGGTGCCTGATAGTGGTACAGTATCTGCCGGCGCGGGCGGGGTGGCTGTCCTGAATGTGGCGGCCAACGATCAGGTCAATCTCAACCCGGCGGTACTGGGCACCGGCGGCAATGCGACTATTGCGGCTGTTGGCACGTATCCTAACGGAATCACCCTGGATACCACGACGGGTTCGATTAGTGTAGCAATTGGTACGTCGCCGGGTACGTATACGGTTGGTTATCAGCTTTGCGATCAACTCACTCCGACAACCTGTGCGACCACGATTGTCACAATTACTGTTACCCAAAGCGTGACGGCTAATCCTGATTCAGGAACAGTGGGTAGCGGCAGCGGAGGCTCGGCTATCATCAACGTAGCCGCTAATGACGTAGTGAACGGACAACCAGCTACGTTGGGAGCGGGTGGTAACGCTACGTTATCGCCAGTCGGTACGTACCCAACAGGTATCACGCTCAACTCGGCGACTGGTTCAATAGACGTAGCAATAGGAACGACTCAGGGTTCTTATACCGTCACGTATCAAATCTGCGACCGGCTTAGTACACCCGTATGCGCCACTGCCACGGCAACAATTACGGTTACGGCGCTGAGTCCGATAACGTTACCGGACGTAGCAGCTACTCGGCCTAACGTAGCGGTGGCTGGTAACGTACTAACGAATGATCGCGACCTGCAAGGTTTACCGTTAACTGCTACGTTACTAGGAACACCAGCGGGCGGTACGGTAACGCTAAACCCGGATGGAAGCTACACGTTTACCCCATCCGCCGACTTTACGGGTGTGGCTAGTTTCTGCTACAGTGCCAGTAATTCGGCAGGGTTGAGTAGTAGCGCCTGTGTGAGTATCAACGTAGAGGTCGACCCAGATGGTAGTAATGTAAAACCGATTGCTACGAATGATAACGTAAGAGTTTATCAGAATCAGGCCGTTACGTTGTTCGTACTGGCAAACGATACCGATCCCAACAGTGCTACGTCGCTGAATGGGCAATTAACCAATCCCACCCTTCTGGCTCAGCCTGCCCAGGGAACGGCGTTCGTCAACGGCGACGGATCGATAACCTACATAGCGCCCGGTACGTTTACCGGCGTGACCAGCTTCGCTTACCGGATTTGCGACCGCGCAACGCCCGCCTTATGCGCAACAGCAACCGTGACTCTCAACGTATTGGCTACTCCGCCAGCTGGTACTACGTTATCGCCGGTAAGTGTCGATGATTTTGTTCTAACGCCAATCAACGCGCCTAAAACGGGGAACGTATCCGTCAATGACTATGATCCGCAGGCGCTAGCCCTAAGTTACACAGCCGGTCAGCCCGCGAGCGGCACAGTAGTGATGAGCCCAACGGGGAGCTATACCTACACCCCGGCAGCGGGCTTCACCGGACCAAACAGCTTTACGTATCAGGTGTGCAACACGGCTGGTCTGTGCGACGTAGCGACGGTTTCTATTCTGGTTCAGCCGCCACTGCCTACGGTTAGACTATCGCCACAGGTCTACTTACAGGGAGCGCTCTTCGGTGTTACGTCGGGAACGCTCATGCGCGACGATTTGCGTGTAGGTGGTTATCTGCCGACTACGCACCCGTATACGGCCCTGAATCCGATTACGCCCGTCGGTACGTTGGCCCCTAGTGTGACGGCCATTACCGGCAATGACGCCATTGTGGACTGGGTGTTCGTTGAACTCCGCTCTGAGAGCGATCCTCGTGTTACGTTGGATAGCCGGGCCGCCTTGCTGCAACGGGATGGCGACATTGTGGACGTTGACGGCGTGTCTTCATTGAGCTTCGCGCAGAGTACACTGGGTGAGTACTACGTAGTGGTGAAGCATCGCAATCACCTGGGCGTGATGAGTCAAACGGCGCTGCTTTTATCGTCTACAGTCGTTACCGTCGATTTTCGAAATATCAACATCCCCGCCTATACCAGTACAGGAACAACCAGCTATACGCAGGCAACACGCGATCAGGCACAGGTGGTGGTGCAGCAGGGGGCAGCGATGTGGGCGGGTAATGCCTTCGGCGATAATGCCGCCAATCAGCCCCGTAACCTGGTGATTTTCCAGGGATCCAGTAACGACGTCAACCAACTCTACCAGCAGGTTATCAACTCGCCAAGTAATGGGTTGGGGCTGCCCTATGTGCGAATAAAGGGGTATCTGTCGGGCGATATCAATATGGACGGCCAGGTGATTTTTCAGGGAACAGGCAACGACGTCGAATATATCTATCAAAACACGGTGAAGAACCATCCCGGCAACGTGCTGAAGGTGCCGTTCTTCATCATTCGCGAACAGGTACCATGAAAACAAAGACTTTACACAATCACCCAAACTAAAGTAGTATCAATCCAAAACAGTTATAACCAATGAAGCAACTATTTACGTGTTTGTTGTGGGGATGTTTCCTGCTCGGAAATTATCTCGCTCTGGCTCAGCAGTCACCGAACGTCGTCGACTATCAGGTGACTTACGACGTAACCACCGGTCGATATACGGCCTGGGTGGTCCCTAACTATGCCACACCGAACTCCTACAATCCGCTTAACGATGAACTTGGTGGTACGGCACAGTTTACGATTAAGGTGCCCGCATCGTTTTCCATTACCAACATTCAGGATGTGGCTGGTAGCTGGGATAAGAACCCGATTCGATTAGGGCCAGGCAATCCCAACCAAACGTATCCTAACACAATCGATGCGAATTACAATTACTTCGTTATCGGTAAAGCACCCAACGAGGTGAACTATGGTCGGTTTACGGCCGGTACGCCGGTGGCGTTGTTCACGTTTGCGGGCAATGGCTGCTTTGGTGAAATTATTCCACTGCCAACGGGCGATCCGTTCATTGCCGCTGCCGACAACGCTTTGTCACTCAACGTAGCGAACAGCTTTTACTCTCGATCGGGTCAGCCGTCGGGGGGGAACCAGTCTCCGCTTGAACAGTTTCGGGGCCTTGCGGGACCTCCTGCCCAGTGTGCCGTACTTCAGGCAAATCCGGACAGTTATACCGTGACGGCCAACCTTCCTGCCAGCCTGTCGGTTTTGGCCAATGATACCCGAAATGGGCTGCCAGTTAGTAATACGGTTACCGTAACAGTTAGTGTGCCACCCGCCCTGGGAACGGCAACACCCAATGCAGACGGAACCATTACCTACACGCCACCCGCTGGTTATTCGGGGCCTGCATCGTTTACGTATACCATTTGTGCGCCGGGTCAGACAACCATCTGTTCGTCGGCTGCGGTCAGCCTCACGGTGGGCGCGGTTCTTGTCGCTACCCCCGATCAGTCAACGACCAACGCCGGAACAAGCGTGACGACAACGGTACTGGCCAACGATACACGTAACGGTCAGCCTGCCAGCACAACTAACGTAACGGTGAGCATTAGTTCTCCGCCTGCTACCGGAACGGTTGTCGTCAATGCGAATGGAACCATTACGTATAATCCCACGCCTGGCTTCTCAGGACCGGTTTCGTATACATATACAATCTGCGACATAGCTCAGCCCGGTCAGTGTGCGTCGGCAGCGGTCAGTCTGACGGTTAATACCGTAATCGTTACCAACCCCGACCAGATAACTACGGCATCGGGAACGCCCGTCAGCGTATCGGTGCTGGCCAATGACACACGTAATGGCCTGCCTGCCAGCGCTACCAACGTAGCGGTTACCCTGGCCAGTCAGCCCGCCAACGGAACAGCCGTTGTGAACCCGAATGGAACCGTTACGTATACGCCAGCTCCAGCGTTCTTCGGCGTCAATTCGTTCAGCTATACAGCCTGTGATATTTCTCAGCCGGGTCAGTGCTCCACCAATCTGGTTACGGTTACGGTATCGCCCAGCCGTCCGCTGCCAGCAAATGACTTCAATCAGACGGTCAGAAATATAGCCGTTACCGGAAACGTACTGACCAACGATCGGGAATCGGCGGGGCTGCCGCTCACGGTAAACGCTACGCCTACGGTGGGCCCTGCTAATGGTACGCTGGTACTGACAGCGGCCGGAAATTACACGTATACACCGGCCAGCAGCTTCACCGGAAACGATTCCTTTACGTATCAGGTCTGTAATACAGGGGCCGTATGCGCTACGGCATTGGTTTCGATCAAGGTTCGCGACAATTCGCCCAATGTCAACGACGCTCCGCTCGCCCAGAACGATCAGGCCACTACAACGCCAAATACGCCGGTCACCATTTTTGTAAAAGCCAACGACAGCGACCCAGACGGTCAGCCGCTGGGACAACCTATTCTGGTAACATTCCCGGTAAATGGTAATATATCGATCAACGCCAACGGGTCGATTACGTATACGCCGGTGAACAGCTTTACGGGCGTCGAAACATTTACGTATCAGGTTTGTGATAACGGCTCGCCTGTGCTCTGCGATCAGGCTACGGTTACGGTGACGGTTCGCCCAAATCCGGCAACAAACCAGACGTTTGCTTATGACGATGCATATAGTACGTTTACGAATACTGCCGTCACAGGCAACGTATCGACCAACGATCAGGATCTGGAAGGAAATATCCAGGCTGTATTTACTGCGCCTGTGCGGGGGCCTGCGAATGGGTCATTGGTCTTGACCGTCGGGGGTAGTTTTACGTATACACCTGCGGCCGGTTTCACCGGTACCGATTCGTTCCTGTATCAGGTTTGCGACAATGGAGCGGGGCCAGCCTGTACTACGGCAACGGCTTATTTAACCGTTTTCCCGCCGAATGGCGCCGTGGATCTGGTTGTTGCATTTGGACCAGCGCCTAGCCTTACCGCGACCGTTGCCAGCAGCTTACCCATTTCGGTAAGCAACGTCGGAACGGGTAATTACGCCGGTCCTGTATCCGTAACCCTTACGTTACCTGCCAACGTATCAATCGCGCCTGGATTCACTACGTCCAACGGATTCAGCTGTTCGGTCAGTGGACAGTTGGTCACCTGCGTCAAATCGGTTTCACTAACGACGCTCACCAGCGAAACCCTTACGATTCCGGTGGTAGCAGGTTTAGCCACAGTTGGTCAGCCGCAAACGTTCACGGTAAATACCGTCGTACCAGCGGGCGATGCCACACCGGCCAACAACGTAGCAACGGTAACAACAGCCGCCGTAATACGTTCGCCGGTCGTTCAGGTGTCGCCACAGGTTTTCCTACAGGGTGCGCTCTTTGGTGTTACGTCCGGTGCGCTCATGCGCGACGATCTACGGTTTAATGGTTTGTTACCCGCTGCGCATCCCTATGGCTCGTTTAACCCCATTACGCCGGTTGGTACGTTGTCGGCCAGTGTAAGCGCCGTTACTGGTAGCAATGCCATCGTAGACTGGGTATTCGTTGAACTTCGTTCGCCAACCAGCGTATCAACCGTCGTTGACAGCCGGGCGGCTCTGCTCCAGCGTGATGGCGACGTAGTGGACATTGATGGTGTTTCATCGCTGACCTTCAATCAGGCATTAACGGGTAATTACTACGTAGCCGTGCGGCACCGTAACCACCTGGCCGTCATGAGCCAATCAGCGCTGGCCTTATCGCCAACGGCAGTTACTGTTGACTTCCGGAACCCCAATACCCCTACGTATACCAGCTCGGGAACGACCAGCTACACCCAGATCACAGCCGATCAGTCGCAGGTGGTCGTGCAGCAGGGCGTAGCGATGTGGGCGGGTAATGCCCTGAACGACAATGCTGCCAATTATCCGCATAATCTGGTGATTTTCCAGGGAACGAGTAATGATGTGAACACACCTTATCAGCAGGTCATTAACTCGCCAAACAATGGTTTGGGATTACCCTATGTACGGATAAAGGGCTACCTGTCGGGCGACGTAAACATGGACGGTTTCGTGGTTTTCCAGGGTACGGGTAATGATGTTGAGTTTATTTACTCGAACGTGATCAAGAATCATCCGGGCAATAGCTTCCGGTTGCCCTTCTTCTCGATTCGAGAACAGTTGCCGTAATCGATCAGGGGTCAGTCTGGTTCGCCGGGCTGACCTATTTATAACCGTTGAAAACCGCCATGTCGATGAAACAATTCGTATGCGTATTGATTTGGAGCTTTTTGCTGCTGAACATTGGGATAGGTTACGCCCAACTGTCTCCCAATGCAGTGGGCTTTCAGGTAACCTATGATCCGGCAACCACCCGCTATACGGCCTGGGTAGTACCTCAGTATAATCTGCCGAACGCGAATAATCCGGACACGCTGGAGAAGGGAGGTACTGCTCAATTTACCCTCAAAGTCCCAACAGCCTTTGTCATTTCAGACATTGTCAGTATACGCGGAAGCTGGACGACAGATTTCCTCAAACTCGGACCGGGGAATCCGGGGCAGAACTGGGACGGGTTTGGCCTGGACCCGACTGTCAATTATTACGTGATTGGGAAGGCACCAGTTGAAACCAATTATGGTCGATTTGTCAGCGGCACGCCGGTTGCTCTGTTTACGTTTAAGGGTAATGGATGCTTTGGTCCCATCAGTCCGCTGGAACCCGGAAGCCCATTCATCGCAGCTGCCTACCAGCGTTACTCGCTCAACGTAGGCAACAGTTTTTATTCGAACTCGGGGCAACCAACGAGTGGAAATCAAAATCCACTGGAGCAGTTTCAGACACTGGTAGGACCACCCGCGCAGTGCTCGGCACTTTTGGCCAACCCGGATAGCCAGACGTTGACGGCCGGTACGTCGATCACCATTCCTATATTGGCGAACGATACACGTAACGGGCAACCCTTGAGCGCAACGAGCGTTACTGTTACGATAGGTCCCCCAAGCTCGGGTACAGCTACCGTCAACGCTGATGGTACAGTGAACTACGTAGCAGCCGCCGGATTCAGCGGACCCGCCAGTTTTACGTATACGATTTGCGACGGGGCTCAGCCAACCCTTTGTTCGTCGGCGCTTGTCAGCCTCACGGTGATTTCGGCAACTCCTCCGTCCGCCGATCTGCTGATTACAAAACAGGCGAGTCAGTCGGTAACGACTCTTAACGGTACTGTTAGTTTCACGGTAACCGTTCAGAATCTGGGCCCTGGCAATGCGCTGGGAGTTGTTGTTACGGATTCATTAACCCGTAACAATTCGGTAGTGCTGCTTACTACACCAACGGCTTCTCAGGGCAGTTTCGATGCAACGACGGGCCTTTGGACTGTGGGCAATCTGGCATCCGGTGGAGTTGCTACGTTGGTATTAACTGTTCGGGTGCAGTCTGAGGGGGTTCTGGTCAATGTGGCTAATGTGAGCGCAACGGGCAGTCAGGAAGTTAATCTTTCGAACAATACTGCATCGGCCTGTACGAGTGTTCCGATACGTCTTTGCGCGGACAATATCGTCGTCGCGAACGTACCAAGTGGTTATCAGGATGTTCGTTGGTTCCTCAATGGAAATCTGGTCGCAACGGGTAATTCACTATCTCTGACGCAGGCAGGTGTTTATACAATAACCTCAGCCAGTGGCGCTTGTCCGATTGGTGGATGCTGCCCAATTATCGTCGAAAATGGCGACTGCTGTCCGCCACCCAAGTGTGTTCCCTTTCTGGTGACAAGATCTAGATAAATACAGCACTGGTCGGAAACGGTACGTGCTAAAAAACTTTGACTATGAAATACATACAACTTATTCTTATCTGGCTCAGTGCTACGTTGGCCTGGGCGCAAACGAACGTAATGGTCTCGAACAGCGATGTCCGGTTTATGGTAACGCATGATCCGGCAACAGGGCTGTTTACCGCCTGGATCGTTCCGAACTATGATACGCCAAACGCTAATAATCCCGAAGCCGATGACCGGGGTGCAACGGCGCAATTCTCTCTAAAAGTGCCCGCTAATTTTGAGTTAACGGATCTGCGTGATTTAAGGGGCAACTGGGACAAAAAGCCCTATAAATTAACGACTCCCGAGGGTTTTGCGGGCGACTCTCAGTGGGCGTATTACATCATTGGCAAAAATCCGCAGGAAACCAATTACGGTACGTTCACCAAGGGCGAACCGGTGGCCTTGTTTACGTTTAAAGGGCAGGGAGGGAGTCCTGAGCGGGTTCAGGTACTAGCTGTCGACGACCCGTTTGTACACTTCGCTGATTCAAAAATGGCGCTCCATATCCGGAGTAGTTTTTACACGCGCTCAGGTCAGCGGGCTACAATGACGGCTCATCCAATCGAGCAGATGAACGGCGTAATTAAACTGGATGAAGTATTGAAGCAGAAACAGGAACAGCTGGGTATTGCGCAACTAGGTGAAGGAGAAGATATTACTACGCTATCATTGCAGGCATATCCGAACCCAACAGTAGACGTAATTGAGCTGAAATATTTCAGTTCTGCCGATCAGCCGGGCGTCAAGTTTGACCTGATTGATAATCAGGGAAATACCAGGCAAACCAATTCCTTGGATGCGAAAGCTGGTTTCAACAACACCCGATTTGTGGTTTCCAGCTTGCCGGGTGGTGTTTACTTCGTACGTAGCACGGTGCAGGGGCAACGGGTATCCAAGAAGATTGTGAAACAGTAACGGTACGTTCATACAGATTAAGAACACGAAACGGGCCAGGAGAAAAGAAACTCCAGCCCGTTTTTTCTGTGTTCACCAAAACCGTTCGCTTGATTAGGCTGTTGGTAAATGAGCGAAACATAAGGCTGATATGATACTTCCTAAAATCCGTGACAAGCGATTTATTACCATTCGTCGGGGCGGTACGTTACTAGACGAAGATCATCACTTATTAGCAGTCTGGGCGGCCGAATGTGCGCGACATGTCCTGCATTTTTTTGAAGAAATGCGGCCCAATGATGATCGGCCACGACGCGCCCTTGAACTAACGCAGGCCTGGGTAAACGGAGAAATTCCTATGAAACAGGCCCATAAGGCTGCTTTTGCTGCAAATGCAGCCGCCAGAGAAGTAGATGGTGCCGCGAAATTTGCGGCCTTGTCGGCGGGTCAGGCGGTTGCAGTAGCGCATGTGGCTGCCCACGAACTAGGGGCTGCGGCCTATGCTATCCGAGCCGTGATGGCTGCCACTTCAGATGACAAAAAAGAACTAGCTCGGCAGCAGGAGTGCCAGTGGCAACAAGATCAGCTTCCCGAAAAAATCCGTGATCTCGTCCTCGATGACCAACGATTGCGCAATGATATCTGCTGGTCTGTTTTTACCTGCTAAATGGTACGTTATTTTATGAGATAAGAGTACATGGCTGCCGCTGGGGCTTCGACAAGCTTAGTCTTCTGAAGCCCCAGCGGCAGCCACAAGCCCGCTCGCTGATTCATTGTTTACGTTAAGTTGCTCTGACAACTCTAATCACTGACAACGCCTTTCAAAACGTTTTTGGCTTGTTTCACTACGTTCTCAACGGTGAAACCAAAGTACGCCATCACCTCTTCGCCGGGGCCGGATAAACCAAACCGATTCAGGCCAATCACCGAGCCTTCGTCCGTTACGTACTGATGCCAGCCAATGGGCGAACCGGCTTCTACCGCCAGCCGTTTTCGAATGTTGGGCGGTAACACGTTGTGCTTGTATTCCTTGCTCTGTTGATCAAACAGTTCCCACGAAGGCATACTGACTACGCGGGCGGCAATACCTTGCTTTTTAAGCTCAGTCTGAGCTTCCAGTATGAGCGATACCTCTGAGCCAGTGGCAATTAGGATGAGTTCGGGGTCACCGTCGGCTTCACTCAGGATATAAGCTCCTTTCTCGACTCCTTTCGCCGAGCCGTATTTGGTCTGATCGAGAACTGGTAATTTCTGACGACTCAAAATCAGCGCAACCGGGCTTCGGGGCTGCTGCATGGCTACGCGCCAGGCTTCTACAGTTTCGTTGGCATCGGCCGGACGTATCACCGTCAGGTTCGGGACGGTACGTAGCGAAATCACCTGCTCGACAGGCTGGTGCGTAGGGCCGTCTTCGCCCAAACCGATACTGTCGTGTGTGAAAACGAACGTAGCGGGTGATTCAGCCAGGGCAGTCAGCCGAATGGCCCCACGCATGTAATCGGAGAAATTCAGGAACGTACCGCAGTAAGGGTGCACACCTTCATGTTGGGCCATACCGTTGATGGCGGCTCCCATCGCGTGTTCGCGCACGCCAAACCAGATGTTCGAATTTTCGTAGTGCCCCGGCTGAAAACTAACGTCGCCTTTCGTGGGCATATCGTTCGATGACGCCAAATCGGCCGAGCCTCCAAACAAAAACGGAACCCGCTGTTTCAATGCCGTCAGCGCTTTTCCCGATGCCTGCCGAGTGGCGAGCGGGCCATCTTCCGGCTTAAATATTGGGAGATCGTCAGCCCAATCGTCTGGTAATTTTCCCGAAAATGACTGATTGAACGTAGTGGCTTCGGTCGGAAACTGTTCGGCGTACGTAGCAAATCGCTTTTTCCAATCGGCCTGGGTTTCGGCCCCGCGCTTGCCGAGTTCGTGCAGATGTTCCTTTACGTCGTCGGGAACCACAAACGATTTGTCGGGATCAAAGCCAAAAAACTCTTTCGTTTTGCGAACATTTTCTTCACCCAGCGGACTACCATGAACTTTGCTGGTACCTTCCTGCGGACTGCCATATCCGATAATGGTACGTACCGCAATAATGGATGGGCGTTCAGTTTCGTCCTGTGCGGCCCGAATGGCTTTTTCGATTGCGTCGAGGTCGTTTCCATCGGCTACGTGCTGCGTGTGCCAGCCATATGCATCGAAGCGCGCCATACGATCTTCGGTGAAAGCCAGATTGGTAGGGCCGTCCAGCGAAATCAGGTTATCGTCGTAGAGATAAATCAGTTTCCCAAGCTTGAGGTGCCCGGCCAGCGAAGCCGCTTCCGACGCAATTCCTTCCATCAAGTCGCCGTCACTGACGATTGAATACGTGTAGTGATCAACAATGTTATGGCCTTCTTTATTATACGTAGCAGCCAGAAACGCTTCGGCCATTGCCATGCCCACGCCATTGGCAAATCCCTGCCCGAGCGGCCCCGTCGTTACTTCGATGCCTTCTGTCAAATGCGACTCGGGGTGGCCCGGCGTTATCGAATCGATTTGCCGGAATTTCTTTAAATCATTGAGCGAGAGAGGATAGCCATACAAATGCAGAAGGCTATATAACAAGGCCGAGCCATGTCCTGCCGATAAGATGAATCGGTCGCGGTCGGGCCAGTGGGTATCTTTGGGATTGAAGCGCAAAAAGCGCGACCACAATACGTAGGCCATTGGAGCAGCGCCGAGCGGTAAACCAGGGTGACCAGAATTCGCTTTTTGAACCGCATCGACCGACAGGAGCCGGATGGTATCAATGCTACGTTGGTCGATGTCTTTCGATGAATTGCTCATAGTTACTATGTTGATTTGTCTGGTCCAGGCCGCTACGGCGGACGGTAGCGGCCTGGACCAGCCTTTTTAAGAAGTAACTACGTAGCAGGGTAAGTGTCCTGAAAATTAATTCGTTTTTATAATCACTACATCAAATTCCATTCCTTTCGATACGTCCGCGAGAGGAGGGCGTTGGCTTCCGAATTATGCCTGAATTTTTCTTTGCGTGGGTTCCATTCCAGCGATTGGCCCAGCCGGTACGAAATCAGGCCGAGGTGCATGGGCATCGTCATTTGCCGGGCGTAAGCCAGATTCGATTCGGGCTGCTTGCGCGATTTTACGGAGTCGATAAAATTCTGCTGGTGCCCCGGCGACCGCACCAACGTAATGGGCACCTCTGCTACGTCGTTCATCACCACCCCGTTGATCGTAATTTCACGGGTGTTATAGTCGCATAACAACGTACCTTTATCGCCCTCGAAAAAAGCCCCGATACCTCGCTTTTCGGCACCGGCTACGTTGGGTGGCGTGCTGGTCCAGTGCAGTTTTAAGCCATCGAATTCGTAATCGATGTCAATCCATTTTGGCGCGTCGCCAATGCCTTCGGGCGCTTCGCCTTTGGCGGTTATTCGCTTGAGTCCAGTTGGGTTGATCGACCACCACACTACGTCGGCAATGTGGCACCAGAAATCCTGGAATATGCCGCCCGAATAATCCAGAAAATAGCGGTACGTAAAATGACACCGTTCGGGTGTGTAGAGCGAAACCGGCGCGGGACCCTGCCACATATCCCAGTTTAACGTAGCGGGTGGCGTCTGGTAAGTAGCCGGGCCAAGTACAGGCGGAAAACCGGTTTTCCAGAGACGTACCGTATGCACTTTACCAATGGCGCCTGACTGAATAATTTCGACGACCCGGTGATAATTGTCACCCGCATGGATTTGGGTTCCTAACTGAAAAATCCGGTCGTAGCGGTTAAGTGCCTTCAGCATTTTCTGCCCTTCGCGAACGCTGTAGGAGAGCGGCTTTTCGCCATAAACATCCTTGCCGGCCTGAAACGCCATGATCGCTACTTGCGCGTGCCAGTGGTCGGGGGTAGCACAGGTAATGGCGTCGATGTCTTTGCGGTCGAGCAGGTAGCGGAAATCGGTGTAGGTTTTTGCGGTAGTGTCGGGGTGAATTCCTTTTAACGTAGAAAGGGCTTTGTCGAGGTGAGTCTGGTCGAGGTCGCACAAACCGACTACGTCGACTTCGGGCAGTTTGGCAAACCAGTTCAGGTGATTCGTTCCCATGCCGTTTATGCCGATGTGCGCCACACGTACTTTGTCGCTGGGCGCGACTTTGCGATTCATGCTGGGAAACAGAGCCATACTGAGCGCAGCCGCGCTACTCTGTTTCAGGAAATCCCGACGATTAACCTGAGGTATCATGCTGTGAAAGAGTTAGGATTGGCAATGTGTTGAGTCGGTGTTACGTAGGCCATCACTTCAATTAATGGCCTACGTAACACTGACTCAACACACTGATTAGCATACATCAAAAGGGCTTGAACGTATGCATTTACCCATCTTTTCAACGTAGCACTACGTTACGCATAACTCGCTACGTTTTCTCTTCCGTTTTACCTACTTTTTTCACCCGTTTCGGTAATTGTTCGGCCAACTCGTGGAGGTTTTTTATGGGCGGACGCGGTTTTTCGGCTTCACCAAGCAGAAAACCATAGGGCTTGAAATCATCTAAGGCGTCGAAGATGACTTTTAAAATGGCCGTCATCGGTAAAGCCAGCACCAGACCCGCCAGTCCCCAGACGTTCTCCCAGATAATCAGCACGATAATGACCGCCAATGGGTTGATACTCACTTTTGACCCGATGATGTAGGGCGTAATGAAATTGCCTTCGAGCGCCTGTACAAACAGAAAAACGCCAACAACGCCCAGCGCTTTGATTGGATTGTCCTGCGTGACGAGCGTGTAGGCCGCCGGAATCAGCGAACCGAGCGAAAGCCCGAAATAGGGTATCAACACCAAACAGGCGCCAAAAAAGCCAAAGAAAACCGCATAATCGACTCCCAGAATCAGCAGCCCAACGGTCATTAGCGTACCGATGATCAGAATAACCAGCACCAAACCAGCCATGTAGTCTTTCACTACGTTATAAATACCGCTCATAATCGTATCGATAACCGACCGGCGCGTGTCGCTGAAGACTTTGTAAAAAAAGGATCGAAAAAAATCGCGGTAGAGCAGAAAGAAAAAAGCAAACAGCAGAATTAACAACAAGTTGCTGATGATGTTGGTGGTGGTCAGTAACGTAGTAGTAATGATGTTCCCCGCTTCCGAAATTGCCTGATCCAGGTATTTACCTACTTCATCAATTTGCCGTTGGCGGTCGATATTTAATCGTTCGTCGGCAAACGTTTGTAAACTTTTAATGTACTCTCTCCCACGTTGAGTGAATTTTGGAACTACTTCAACAAAACTGCTGATCTGGATGGAAATGGCGTAAAATAACCCCGTCAACACCGTTAAGGTCAGTAACAGACAAATGACAATGGCAACAACGCGCGGTACTTTCCAGTTTTCGAGCCGCCTTGCCAGCGGAAATAGTAAGACCGAAAATAAGATGGCAAAGACTAAAGGTACTAACAGACCCTCAAGCGCGTGGAGCCCGTAAACAATAATGACCAATGAAAGGAGCACGCAGACAAGTTTTGCGTAAGCAGGAAGTTCAACCTCTGGTAAATGACGGTTCATAGGAGTGTGTAATGAGGGTAGTATCTTTAGCTGTAATCTGAATTAAGAACCTGTTTAAACATTTGTGATTACTATAACAAAACACTCATTTTAGTCTTGTATCTTAGAGTTTAAACGGTCCTTAACGAAGGCAGGTCAGAAAGTATAAACAACGGATTTGGTGCCCTGTTGTTCGGAAAAATGTAAACCTGAACAAACTCATTTCCAGGATGAAACAGAATCTTCTTTTTGCTGAATTGTTGTTAAGTTTTTGTTAAGGATGCATGCTCGATTGGTAACGTTGTGGCTAAGCCACGTAACTTCGTGTCAACCAACGTACTGGCAACTTACTAACAAGCCAAGATATTTTCACCAACTACACTTCGTATGAGTGCTGCTAAAGCTGCTCAACCCCAACATCGCATTTTAGTCGTCGACGACGACGCTGACATCGTAGAACTGCTCGAGTACAACCTCATCAAAGAGGGGTACGATGTGAAAACCGCCACAGATGGTCGTAAAGCTGTAGAAATAGCCCGGACCTATTTGCCCGAACTGGTGCTACTCGACATTATGATGCCGCTCATGGATGGTATCGAAACGGGTCGGCAGCTCCGCGAAATCCCGGAACTACGTCAAACCTATATTCTCTACCTGACGGCTCGTTCAGAAGAATACTCAGAGGTAGCTGCTTTCGACGTAGGAGCTGACGATTACCTGACCAAGCCCATCAAGCCCCGTGCGCTGATGAGCCGCATCAACGCTCTCTTCCGTCGTGAAGCCCAGAAAGCCGATCCCGGCGAACAAATTGCCATTGCCGATCTGATTATCAACCGTAAGAATTACTCAGTTACGCAGAACAGCAAGTCGGTAATCCTGCCCAAGAAAGAATTTGAACTGCTTTTCTTTCTGGCTCAGCATCCCAACAAAGTTTGTAGTCGCGAAGAACTGCTTCAGAAAATATGGGGCGCTGATATATATGTTTTGGAACGTACCGTCGACGTACACATCCGTAAGCTCCGTGAGAAAATCGGCGACACTCACATCCGAACCCTCAAAGGTGTAGGCTATATGTTTACCGACGGGACGGAGTAAGTTATAAACCGGGCCGCCGGAGCGGTTATAGGGTTATCGGGTTGTAAAGTTTATGAGCGCGTCGGCCCCGGCGTGGATACGCAACTTTGCAACTCGATAACCCTATAACTTTATAACTTCATAACATTACAACTTCACAATAAATGTCCCTCAGTCCGCGCATTATTGCTCTTTTGCTGGCTAGCCTCATTTCGGCGCTTACCATTACGTTTCTGACGTTTGTGGAGGGCGTTACGAGTACGATGGTGTTTGTTGTGGGGATTTCGTCGTTCGTTATTTCGTTTTTTCTGGTGTTTTATGCCATTGAACTCCTCGTTTTTCGGGAGGTGAACAAAATGTATAAAACCATCCATAAACTCCGCATCCGCGATTTTACGATTACCCGTAAATCGATCATTAAAAACAGCAATCCGTTTAAGAAGCTGAACGATGAGATTTTCGTGTATGTCGCTCGGAAACAGAAGGAAATTGATGAATTGAAACGGCTGGAACAGTTTCGGCGGGAGTTTCTGGCCGACGTATCACACGAATTAAAAACACCCATTTTTGCCGCGCAGGGATTCATTCATACCCTCATCGACGGGGCTATCGACGATGAGCACGTACGGGATAAATTTCTGGCGAAAGCCGCTCGCAGCCTCGATGGACTCGACGCACTTGTGAAAGACCTGGTGGCTCTATCGCAGCTGGAGACTGGTGAGGTAAAAATGAGTTTCGAACGTATTAACCTCACGCACGTAACACAGGAGGTTTTCGAACAACTGGAGAAAATTTCCAGCAGCAAACGCACATCGCTCCAGCTCAAATCGACGCCGGGCGGCCCTGTATGGGTAAAAGCTGATCCGCAACGTATCAATCAGGTAATGACCAACTTAATTGAAAATGCGGTGAAATATGGCAACGAAAATGGGCGCGTTACGGTCAGCCTTGAAGAAGATAAAAAACACGTAGTCGTATCGGTACGTGACGACGGTCCCGGCATTCCTCCCGAACACTTAAGTCGGATTTTTGAACGGTTCTACCGGGTCGAAAAAAGCCGTTCCAAAGATCGGGGCGGCACTGGGTTGGGGCTGGCTATTGTGAAACACATTCTCAACGCTCACAAAGCCAAAATTACCGTAATGAGTAAGGTTGACAAAGGTACTACGTTCCGTTTCAAACTCGAACGCATGGATTGAACGGCATAGGATTGTGGTTGATACGTATCTCTGTTCTTACCCCTCATCCTAAATAAGCCGCTTGAGCACGAAGCTGGCAACGATGAGACGACCGTTACGTCGTACCAACATGGATACTTCTCGGCCTTCGCCCTTTTGAAGAATTTTGTAGATGTCGCTGATTGTCATTTCGTTAACGGAATTATTGTTAACGAACATCACTTCATCACCCTCTTCCAGGCCAGCCATTGCAGCCGGTGAATTTTCGAGGACTTTATCAACGTAGTAATTTCGATACCGTTCGCCCTTCGCCTTCAGCTCCACGCCACTCATGTCGTGTTCAAAACTTTCGCGCATGAGTCGCTTGATGGGCTTCATCACAACGTACTGGTCAGGGTAGTTAAACGTAACATTAAATCGACGTAGCAATTCGCAGCCTACATTCCCCTGACGCTCAGGCATATCGATCAATTTCATGCCAAATGCCATACTATCAGGAAACGAAGCCAGAATGTTATCAAGCTCGTATCGGCCAAACCGAACCTTCTGGATACGTCCCATACAACCATTGATAATGCCATTCAACCCCCGGCCCAATTGTGCCCGAATGTTTTTGGCAGGCAAAGGCATAGCCGCCGTGCTACGTGATCGGTCAAGAAGTAGGGCATGACCGGCTCCCGTGTCTAGCACCACACGTAGCGGCATCGTTTTTTCGCCGTCAAACACCGAAAAAGCGTCGGTATAGGCTTTTGTGTTCTGAATAGTAATGGGATAGCGGTCGCCCTTGCCTTTGCGATATTTGTATTTATCGGGCTTGGTAATCGTAAGTTCACGACGCTGAAAATCGACGTTCACGACGAAGTTGGCGAAAATCTCGTAGCCAAAAATACCATGAACCGGTGTGCCCACGTATTCCGACAGTTTCAATACGTCCTCATCCAGAATAACCAGATTGTGATGAGCGGCTCTCAATCCGCCCATGTTTAAGTTATTTTCAATGGCGACCGAGGCTGTCAAACTACCACCCTCACCAGCTCCAGACAGTTTAACTTTTCGTCCAACTGTTAACAACTGCTTACGAAAGGCCGTTGGGTCAGTAATAATAGTGTTGCTAACGCCCGTGTCGAGAATGAAATGCAACGTATCCGATTCATTGACCCGAACGGGTACAATAATAAGATTTGAGTGAAGCTGAAACGGGATTCGCGTCCAGTTGCGGTTGTTGGCAATGAAAAAACCGTAACGTTCTTTATCAGGCGTCTTTTTAGGACTGTCCGCCTGCGCCGTCAGAAAAGTACATAAAAGTCCGATTACCCATACCAGCGTCTTCATCCTCCATCAGCGATTGTAGCATTGAAATTACGTATTTTTTATCCGAATAACACAAGATTTTTATTTAAGGTTTGTGGTTTGTTCGGATAATTCAGGTTGTCCCCTAAGCAGAGGTTTAGGTTAGTAATTAACTCTCTTTCAGAACTCTATAAAATAATATCGGTTTTGAGCTATTGTACTGACAAATTTTAGTCCAACAGCAAAAATCGTTCGGCTGAAAAGCCCTAATTTCGCCCGGAAATAACGTTGTCTGTCCAAACGAAGTTAGCTTAAAAAATTGATTTTGAACACCTTACTAATTTGTCATGCGTAAAAAAATTGTTGCTGGTAACTGGAAAATGAATAAAACGGCAGAAGAAGCTCAAACGCTTCTGTCGGAAGTAATCGCGTTGATTAACGACGAAGTTACGGGCGAGGTTGAAGTCGTCCTTTGTCCTCCAGCCTTATATTTACCGTTAGCGGTACAATCGGTTCTGGCCTATGAGCGAATGTCAATTGGAGCTCAGAACTGCCATGAAAAAGCGTCGGGTGCGTATACTGGCGAAATTTCAGCGCCTATGCTACGTTCAATCGGGGTTGAATACGTTATTCTTGGCCACAGTGAACGGCGGCAATATTTTGAAGAAACCAACGCACAATTAGCCGAAAAAGTAAATATCGCCCTGGAAAACGGCGTGAAGCCAATTTTTTGCTGTGGTGAATCGCGCGATTTGCGTGAAAACGGTGACTACATCGGTTTCGTGAAAGATCAGATCACGGAAAGCCTGTTTCATCTTTCCGCTGAGTCGTTTGCCAACGTAGTGATTGCTTATGAACCAATCTGGGCTATCGGTACGGGCTTAACGGCTTCGTCGGCGCAGGCGCAGGATATGCATTTTGAACTTCGTCAGCACATTGCCAGTCAATACGGCGACGAAGTAGCGCAGGATACCACGATTTTATACGGTGGTAGCGCCAATGAGAAAAATGCCGCTGAGCTTTTTGCGCAACCCGACGTAGATGGCGGCCTGATTGGTGGAGCTTCGCTCAAAGCCAAAGAATTCACGATTGTCGTAAAAGCGAACGCGTAATTAGATATTGAAACAGTGAATGAGTGAAAGTGCGACTGCTTACTACGTGCTTTCACTCATTTCTAGTTAAAGCCTATGACTTCAACGGATTACATAAATGCACTTAACCTCCAACCTCATCCGGAGGGCGGTTATTTTGCGGAGACGTATCGCGCGACAGAAATAGTGGCAGCTTCGGATTTGCCCGCTCGGTTTGGTGGGGATCGCTCATTTGGAACAGCTATCTACTTCCTGCTTGAGAGCCACCATTATTCGGCACTGCATCGCATCAAATCCGATGAAATTTGGCATTTCTATGCAGGTAGGCCACTGGAAGTTTTCGTTATTACTCCCGACGCTACGTTGACGGTGATACGTTTGGGCAGTAATCTGGCGCAGGGTGAAGTTTTTCAGGCTGTTGTTCCAGCCGGGAGTTGGTTTGGCTCGATGCCCGCCAAAAACGCTACGTTGATCGATGCTACGTTCTCATTAGTGGGATGCACCGTAGCGCCCGGATTTGATTTTGCAGACTTTGAAATGGGTGATCAGAACGTATTATTGAAAGATTTCCCGCAGCATAAGGCGGTAATTGAGATGTTGTCTGAACCGGGATTTAGCTGATTTAAGGATTAACGGGATTTTGCTTTTCGCTTCTTCGGAGCGCTTATTTACAAAATCCCGTTAATCCTTAAATCTGCTAAATCCCGGTTCTGACTACCTGAAGTTTACATTTCCAAATTTCGCTACAACGCGCACTTTCGTGCCCGAGCCGCTACCAACTTTTCCAACGTATTGTTTGGTTAGACGTGGGCCTCGGTTATCGTTTTCGCCCGGTTGTGATTTAAAATGCATCGTTGAGCTCGTCGGATAGTTGAAATTTCCGTAGCTAACCTTTACGTCGAAATCGCAGTCGTTATCCGTAGCGAGCGGTAGGGCTACTGATGAGTAAGCTGCCTGAATATCTACGTTTTCGGCAGTTTTGGGAAGCTGGCCAATCTGAAAACCGCCCGAAAATTCGAGTTTAATGTTACCCGATTCCCGTATCGTACCGATTTTGGCGCCGGAGTAGTTGATGTCGGCTTCGAGCTTGCCCACATCGCCGATGGTCATTTTGCCAAATTTATTGGTCAGCACCAGTACGTTCGCTTTTGTTAATTCGAGGTCGCCATATTTAACGTCTACCTTCCCTTGGCCCAGATTGCCAATGTCAGCTTTTCCGTATGCTACGTCGATGTCGTTCTGGCGGCTGGTCAGGTCATCAGCTTTAAAATTGCCGTAGCGGCTGTACACAGTGAGCTTAGCCTGAAACGCAGGGATGTGCGTATTACCAAACTTATTGCGGACGGTAAGCGCATTTTGGCGAGGCATCATTACTTCGTAATTGATCTTTACAAAATTTCGCTCGCCACCGTTTTTCCATTTACCCAAACTCCAGTTCGACATAGAACTCTGGTTGAAGTTGGTACGTACCATGATCTGGTTGTCTGTTCGTTTTTCCTCTATGGAAACGGCATCCACAAAATTCTGCACTTTTTCCTCAGAGTCGGAATTGGCAACAATTGTAATCTGAACCCGAATTTCAGACTTATCCCACAAGCCAACGGTTACCTGACCAAACTGATTATCGACAACCAGATTATCGCTAGGCTCCACATCAAAAAGCTTGATAATGGTCTTTTTCTTTTCTATGTCGCCGATGCCTATCTGCTCTTCTGCCTTCGTAAGCAGTGGGCAAAGGCAGAGCAACAGGCTATACAGGAGTAGTCTCATTGGTTTGCTGTTTTATGCGTTGGATAACACGTAGCTGCTCATTGAGCAGGTTTATCTGAAGTTGCAAATTCTGAATCATGGCCTGAATCAGGACTTCCTGATTCGGGTTTTGGGGTAAATCGGCTTTGAGCGAACGGTACGAATTTTCGAGTCGGTCGAGGTCTGTTGCGAATTCTTTATACAGCGCGGGGTTATCTTCAGTCATTTGCTTCAACTCCGCCCGTTTGTCGTCGATAAGTTTCGTGTATTGAACCACTTCTTTCGCATACGTCGGATAAGCCGCTACAATTTCGGGTTGCTGCGTAACGCCGTATTGTCGGTTCATGTACAGAAAAGCCCCTGCCAGTAACAGTACGGCGATAGATGCCGCTATCCGCCAGTCCAGGATAGGCCAGCCAATCTGTCGACTTCCCAGCCAACCGGATGACCGTCGATCTGAACGACTTACATTGGTATGAATTTTCCGAAAAGGCACGATTGGATTGGTTGGTCCATTCATACCATCTGCCCCTCCATCGTGACCAGAATTGTCCAGTCCAGCTTCAATTTTTCGCCAGAGGTTGCCAGAAGGCTCCTTGTCGTCGAATGCTTCCCGGTTATCGCGGACGAAGCGTTCAAGATTATCTTTTTTCATAGGTACTATCTACTACGCGAAGTCATAAATCATTGATGCAACGGCTGATCCTGCAAACAGGATTTATTCGTTCACTTATAGATTCATGCATTCGTTATTAGTTTAGTAATTCAAGTAATCGTTTCTTTCCTCGTAAATATTGTGTTCGTGATGTTGTTTCGCTGATGTGTAATACGTTCCCGATTTCTTCATGATCGTATCCTTCAAACAGATACAACGACAGCACGACCCGATACCCCTCCGGAAGCTTTTGCATAGCCTGTCGAACCCGTTCGACTTCAAACTGAACCCCTTCTTCGTCATACGGCTCCGTATCGGCAAAGTCCGGCCCATCATCTTCGCCCAGCCGATGCGATTCCATATCTACCAACTCTAACCGCCTGCCTCGCAAATGGTTAATCGCCCGGTTAACTACAATTTGTTTGAGCCACGCCCCAAACGTGCTCTGCCCCCGAAACGATCCGATGTGCGTAAAGGCATCCATGAAAGCTTCCTGTAGAACGTCTTCGGCTTCGGCTTCATGATTTAGAATCCGCAGGCAAACGTTATACATCGCCTTAACGTACTGCTGATACAGCTCATACTGCGCTCGTCGCTCGCCCTGTTGGCAGCGTTTGACCAGATCAGCATGGCGGTCCGGGTACGTAGGTCCGGCGTTTCGGTTCGAGTCCAACAGATTCAGCAACTCGGGGTGGTTTAGGTTGTAACTGAAAGAAAGATGCAGGAATTTTATGAATGTTGCACAATAATGTAGAAAAAGTCGGCGTTCATATGCTTCGCTGGTTTAAAGTGTTGTTTTTCTTTACATTACGCACTCAATATAGTGCTCAACTAACTATGCACGAGACACCTGATTCTTCACCTTTTTTAGTTCATGATGACGGCACGAACTCTCCACTTGACCATCAGCGCATTATCAGTAAGCTGACCTTCGAATTAGGCCTGCTGTATTATCGTCAAAAGAGTATTGTTCTAGAGCCGCTTCCTGAAACACCGTTGGCCGAGGGGACGGGCTACCCGGTTCCGGATGTCATATTATATGAACAGTCAACGGAACAGACCCGTATCATTATTGAGGTTTGCAACAACCGAAGCATGAGTAGTGACTTACGTAAAGTGATCCGATTGATTGAAGAAGACGATTACGGAATCCAGGAGGGTTTCGTTTATAACTACAAGACCTATAAGTGGCTCTGCTACCGTAAAGGCGATGGTGGAGCAGCCACAGTTTCGTCGTTTTCCGAACTGTTGGGTGTCGATTTGGGACCGATGATTTAACCATATTTAATCGCTAAAGTCACCCCAACTGCCAGTCACCTGACTCTATTTTCGACCATCTCTAACCAAATTATTTTGTACTTTTGAGTGTTATAGAAGGATAGAGACGAGCTGAATGGTTGATTATATTTCTGGTTTAAATGAACCCCAGCGGGAGGCCGTGATGCACGGAAATGGTCCGCTGATGATTATTGCGGGAGCCGGTTCCGGAAAGACCCGCGTTTTAACGTATCGGATTGCTTACCTGATTGAAAACGGCGTAGATCCCTTTCGCATTCTGGCCCTGACGTTCACCAACAAAGCCGCTGGTGAAATGCGCCACCGTATTGAAAAAGTGGTGGGCATGGAAGCCCGTAACATCTGGATGGGTACGTTCCACTCGGTGTTTGCCAAAATACTACGTATTGAAGCCAAAGCGATTGGCTATAGCAGCAACTTCTCGATTTACGATACCGACGATTCGAAATCGCTGCTACGTAGCATCATTAAAGAAATGGGGCTCGATGATAAGGTTTATCGAGTCAACCACGTATTCGGGCGAATTTCTGGCGCGAAAAATCGGCTGATTGGTCCGGACGATTATCTCAACAACGCCATCATTCAGGCCGATGACGAATCGGCCCGTATGCCGCACATTGGCAAACTCTATAAGCAATACGCCATGCGTTGCTTTGCGGCCAATGCGATGGATTTCGACGATTTGCTGTTCAATACGAACGTATTGTTTCGCGATCATCTGGATATCCTGAACAAGTACCAGCACAAGTTTCAGCACGTAATGGTCGATGAGTTTCAGGATACCAACGTATCACAGTACCTCATTACCCGCAAGCTGGCGGCCGTTCACGAGAATATCTGCGTGGTAGGCGACGATGCACAGAGTATCTACGCCTTCCGGGGTGCCAACATCGAAAATATCCTGAATTTCCAGCGCGATTACGGCAAGGAAAACGTCAAAATCGTGAAGCTTGAGCAGAATTACCGTTCCACCAAAACCATTGTCGAAGCGGCCAATTCGATTATTGCACGTAATAAAAACCAACTGGAGAAGCACGTCTTTACGGATAATGAAGACGGCCCGCTTATCGAGGTTATTAAAGCTTCATCCGATAACGAAGAAGGTCGATTGGTGGCTTCGGCGATTTTCGAGACAAAAATGAATGAGTCGCTGACTAACAATGACTTTGCCATTCTGTATCGAACCAACGCGCAATCGCGGTCTTTTGAAGAAGCCTTGCGCAAAATGAGTATCAAATACCGGATTATCGGTGGCCTTTCGTTCTATCAGCGCAAGGAAATCAAGGATTTGATTGCTTACCTGCGTTTCACTGTAAACCAGCAGGACGAAGAAGCTTTTAAACGTATCATTAACCTTCCCAAACGAGGTATTGGCGACACCACTGTAGCTAAAATCAGTGTAATTGCTGCTGAAAACCAAGATTCTATCTGGGAAATCGTTGCCGAAATCAACAAGCACGTAACGGGACGAGCGGCTATTGCCATCGAGGGATTTGCCGATTTGATTAAGAGTTTCAAACTTTTGCTCGATCAAAAAGACGCCTTTGAAGTGGCTTCGCACATTGCTAAGACATCGGGTTTGCTGAAGGAGCTTTACGAAGACAAAACGGTAGAAGGGCTGGCGCGTTATGAGAACGTACAGGAATTGCTAAACGCCATTAAAGAATTTGTTGATAACCCGGATAACGAAGATAAAAGTCTTGGCGCGTTTTTACAGTCGGTTTCGTTACTGACTACGGCTGACGAAAAAGAAGATGATGGCGACAATGATAAAGTAACACTGATGACCATCCACGCAGCTAAAGGTTTGGAATTCAAGAATATTCATATTGTTGGGATGGAGGAAGACCTGTTTCCTAGCCAGATGATGCTCGAAAGTCGGAACGACCTGGAAGAAGAACGACGGTTGTTCTACGTAGCGATTACCCGCGCCGAAAAACGCCTGACGATGTCTTACGCCGAAACCCGCTATCACTATGGCCGGCTGAAAATGTGTGAACCAAGCCGTTTCCTGATGGAAATGGACCAACGGTATCTAAAGCTCTCAAAGCTACGTTCGGCCCCCAGCCGTCTGGATTTTGACAAACCCGAACGCGACCGGAGCGAAAGTACGTCAACTGGTTCTATGTCGTTTGTACGTTCACTGGCACAACGAACAGGACGCACGCAAAACCCACAAACAGCCGCAGCTCATATGCCCTCGCCTGATTTTGCGCCAACTAGCACGGCTGATCTGGCTGCTGGCCAGCGCGTTGAGCACGCTAAGTTTGGCTTTGGTACGGTGAAACAAGTAGATACGAATGGCACTGACCGGAAGGCGACCATACAGTTTGAAACGGCAGGGGTAGGTGAGAAAACATTACTATTAAGTTTCGCAAAACTGCGCGTAGTGGCGTGAATGTTGATAGTGACTGAATGCTTACTACGTAGCAGGGGCATAAATCATACAAAACCTCTCACTTTCCTCGTTTAATACATAAAACTCCACGCGCTGTTACCTTACCGTATGAAAATGAATGGTGTCATAGCCGCCAGCCTGATTTTTTCGCTACTTTCTCTGACGGTTGGAGCACAGTCTAAACCTGATGCGACGACAGCCGTAAAGCAGCCGGAGTTAGGTGCTTTGGTAAGTCCAAATTTACCCCGGCCCGACTCTGTTGTAACGACTAAGCCGAGTGTCGAAAATCTTGGTAATCAGGTCAATTCTGAATATAACGAAGTTAATCCTATTATTGCCCCTGATGGGAAAACGTTGTATTTCGCCCGTATTAGCCACCCGAATAATACACATGGCCCTAAAAACAGCCAGGATATCTGGTTTTCTGACCTTGACGCAGCGAGCGGCAAATGGGGACCTGCCCGGCGCATGGGTTTCCCCCTGAATAAAGAAGATTATAACTGTGCTTATAGTATTACCCCGGATGGCAACACCATGCTTGTTAAGGGGCAATACAACAACGGTAACTACGAAACACGCGGGTTTTCGCTTAGTAAAAAAACGGCTAATGGCTGGTCACCACCGCAGAAAATTGACATTCCTGGCTATGTCAATATGTGTAAGGGACAGTTTGACTGTGGCTTTATGTCGGCCGATGGGAAAGTACTTCTGATGGCTTTCAGTGAGAAGAAAAATAGTAAAGAAGACGATATCTACGTTAGTTTCCGTGAAAAAGATGGTTCATGGACTAAGCCTATGAGCCTCGGACCTGAAGTAAATACAAAATTTACTGAAACTACGCCTTTTCTGGCCCCTGATGGTGCTACGTTGTATTTTTCGAGTGATCGGGAAGGTGGTATGGGGAGTAACGATATTTACGTTTGCAAACGAGTAGACAAAACCTGGAAACATTGGTCGAAACCGACTAATCTGGGTCCAAAAGTGAATACAGATGGCTACGACGCTTACTATACGCTGGCAGCTTCGGGCGATTATGCCTATCTTACTACGTTTAAAAATACAATTGGCATAGGAGATATTGTCCGTGTCAAACTTACTGACGACCGTCCGTCAAACGAACCGGGCAAACTGGGTAGTGGCGATGACGTAGCAAAAAATACCGACGTAACACGCCCTGACCCGGTAGCGCTGATTAGTGGGAAAGTAATTGATCAGGTAACGGGTAAACCAGTTGAAGCACGTATCATCTACCAAACTTTACCTGACGGTGTCGAAGTTGGTGAAGCTACGTCAGATCCCGTTACGGGTGAATATAAAATTGTGCTACCCTATGGGCAGAAATACACCATGCGTGCTATCGCTAAAGATTTTATTGCCGAGGGTGATAATATAGACCTGACCAAACAAAAAGGTTATCAGGAAATCTCTGGGAAACAACTTAAAATGGTTCCCATTGTACCAGGTAGCGTAGTACGTCTTAACAACATTTTCTTCGATACCGGAAAATCGGAATTAAGACCTGAATCGGGTCCTGAACTTGATCGTTTGGTAACTACCTTGAACGAAGCACCCAAGATGACCATTGAGGTGCGTGGGCATACGGATAATACGGGTTCGAACGAAATCAACAATAAACTCTCACAAGACCGCGCTGATGCCGTTCGGGAGTATTTTATCAGTAAAGGCATCGAACCCGACCGTATAGCTAGTAAAGGTTTTGGCGAAACTAAGCCCGTTGTTACGAACGATACTGAAGAAGGACGCCAGCAAAACCGTCGGGTTGAGTTTGTTATTGTGAAGAAATAACGAGCTTTTTTGCTAAAATTGGCAAATACTTCAACCAATAGTTACTCGTTGAGTTAATGGATTAATACAACCTTATTCACCTCATTAACTCATAAATTATGCAACTCAATGCTGGCTGTGAACTGTCGTTCGATGTTCAAAGTCCTACTCCTTTAGTACTCATGCTACGTCCGCGCTCTGGTGCTGGACAGTGGATTATCCGCGAAGAATATCAAATTACGCCTGCCGTCAACGTCACCGAATTTACCGATATCTACGGAAATTTGTGTCAGCGCGTTTTGGCTCCCGAAGGTCCTTTTTCCATCCATTTTTCAGCTACCGTTCAAACCGCCGATTTAATTGATGTTTCTCCAGGCGCTCCGTATACGCCGGTTCAGGAACTTCCCGACGACGTACTACACTATACGTTGCCCAGTCGTTATTGCCAGTCGGACCAATTGGGCGATTTAGCAGAGCAAATTACGGAAGGTGCTGAGCCGGGCTACGACCAGGCCGAAGCCATTCGCAAGTGGATACACACCAACGTAAAATACGAATACGGTACTAGTGATGCCAGTACGTCGGCGGTTGATACGGCCAATAAACGAGTCGGTGTATGCCGTGATTTTACCCATCTAGGAATTTCGCTCTGTCGATCACTGAATATACCGGCCCGCATGGTCGTTGGGTATTTATATCAACTCGATCCAATGGATTTGCACGCCTGGTTTGAAGCGTATGTTGATGGACGCTGGTTTACGTTCGATGCTACGCAGGAACAGCCCCGTGGTAACCGAATTACGGTAGCTTACGGACGCGATGCCGCCGACGTAGCATTTACGACCCAGTTTGGCCCCATGAATCTTAATGACATGAAGGTGTGGGTTGACCAGGCTCAGCCTGATATCAATGAAAGTGAGAAAAAAGCGGAGGAGGCTCCAACTGTTTCAACATCAGTCGGGTCTAATCAGCAAAACGAGAGTGGAGTATGAAAAAACAACTGCTGTTTTGTGCCTTTTTAGGTACGTTGTCTGCCTGTCAGCAGGAAGGTGATATACAGCCTTCGCCTGTAACAGCAGCCAAGGAAATTACTGGTACGTATCAAACAAATTTTTTTCTTGATCCTGCTAACGTAGCAGTTCCGGCTGGGCAGTTGGCTTATATTCAGATAAAGGCGGAAACAGACAGCAACGTAACGATTATATATACAAAGAATTCTTTTCCTAAAGTTAATCTGTCGCTTAGTCATGTTGCTGTCATTCGTCAGAATGAAGGCTTGGTTTTACGATCAGGAAATATGGACATTGGTACGTTGCAAACGGACCGGGTATTTACTAACAATGGCATGGAGAAACAGGGAAAACTGCTACGTCTGAATTATCAGTCCAATGGGCAGAATTTACTCAATTTTACGGGTTTAAAAGAGTAATACGTAGGCGGTAACCCAAGGTATTGTCTTCAGGTTTCTGCTTGTGTTACGTAGCTAAACAAAAGGGCGGCCCTTCGTTGGAAAGGCCGCCCTTTTTAGGATTCATGCAATTGGATTAGCGTACTGCAAACTCGCCAGAACCGATCCGGAAACCTTCTGAATAAAGTTCTACGGTGTATTTACCTGGTTTGTAGGGAATACCACGGCTATACAACAGTTCAACGTTTTGTCCATTAGCGGTATAGTTTACAGTTTGCTTCGTGGTATAAATGGTTTCATTACCATCAACCGTAAACGTTCCTGAGCCGTTAGCCATATCAGAAACAACAGCACCTGATGGGTCAAGAACCCGAACAAATACATCTTTTGGCTCTTCTTTGGTCAGCGGGTTATCCAACAGCGTATAAACCAGCTTGATTTTGTCTAGACGTTTCGCTTTGTATGAATCGTCTTCTTTTACTTTACCTTTTGCATTAACTGCAAACACTTTAACATTCTGAGCTTTCAGAGCAGCAGCCCGAGTAACCTTATTGGACAAGTCCTCGTTTTTCGTTTGCACGTCCGATACCACCGTTGTGATCGAATCACGGAATTGCTGGCCTTTCACTTTTAACGTAGAATTTTCTTCGTCCAACGTTTTTACGTTCGTAGCCAGCGTTACGTTCTCGCGTTGAAGATTCGCAATAAGCGTATCTTTTTCAACCAGGAACGCTTCATACTGCTTGATTTTAGCTTCGTATTTAGCGATGGAAACCCGGTTACCCCGTTTCAAAGCTGCTTTATCCGTTTCCAGTTGCTCTTTCATTTTGGTGAGTTCGGTAACATCACCACCCAGCTTCTGAACTTCAGCAATTTTAGCGTCTAGCGCTGTAGAAATCGAATCTAATTTTACGCGTGTCGTTGAAAGTTCTTCAACACGTTCGGAAATCGTTACTTCTTGATTTTCTGCTACCTTCTTCTGATCGAAATACAGATAACTCGATACACCGGCTAAACCTGTCATAATGATTAAAGCCGCTAGAAGAGCACCACTTGTTTTTGGTTTTTGCGAATTATTTTCCATTTCAATTTTTCAGTTTAACAATTTAACATGCACAAACTTGTAAAAGAAGCCGCTTTCGCGGTTGTGTAGAGGTTGTTACATTGAACGTTATAATAGTGAATGAACTGAGCAGGATAACCTGCACTATTTATCGGAACGCTGGTTAAACCGGTGGTATTGTAGCAAAGAACTAATGTGATTAAAAAAAGGTTTTTTTTGACCCCCTCAAGTAGCCCAAAAATCGGCATTGATTATCAATAATATAGACCATAAAATAAATTTTTAAATTTTACAGATGACAATCTATTCATCCGGTAGATTAAATTTAGTAGCATAACAACCTGTATCCACGCGTAGTTATGCTCCAAATATTTGTCACCGATGCCAGAACTACCTGAGGTCGAAATTAGACGTCAATACCTCGAGACATCCTCTCTTTATCAGCCGATTAACCATATTGAGGTTGAGGACAATAATCTCTTAACCACGAGTTATGCTACGTTGCTCACTACGCTAGTTGGTCGCCAATTTACGGGCACACAACGAGTTGGTAAGAATCTGTTTGTATTAACTGACCAGTCGGATGTAATTGTACATATGCATTTTGGGATGACCGGCGATTTGGAGTATTACCATAGTTCACTTCATCGCCCTCGATTTGCCCGAATTGTATTTGAGTTCGCTAATGGATTTAATCTCGGCTTTTTATGTCCCCGTAAGTTTGAGCGAGTCGGTCTAATCGACGATATTAATACGTTTTTGCAACGTAAGAAAATCGGCAAAGACGGACTGGAAATTTCGCTGGAGGAATTGACGGATCGTATTCGTCGCAAGAAAGCACTGATAAAACCCGTTTTACTTGACCAAAGTGTAATAGCAGGATTAGGTAACTGGATTGTTGATGAAGTACTGTTTCAGGCATACTTACATCCTGAACAGCGAGCCGATACGTTGACGGATGCGCAAATGAGCCAGTTGCACGCAGCGATTCGGCTCGTCCTTGAAACCGCTATTCGCTACGAAGCAACGTACCGCGACTTTCCAATAAGCTTTCTCATCCACGTCCGCGAATGGGACGATTCGCCTTATGACGACGTAGAAGCGCATAAATTTTGTCCTCGTTGCAATACACGTATTGAGCGATCAGTTGTAGGCGGACGTACCACGTTTTTTTGCCCCAAAGAACAGGTACTTTCCTGATGCTCTAAATACTCCTGACTTTTGTACTTTATATTGATATACAGGGCATTATTTATAAATGAACTTGTTGCTACGTTGATTCGTTTTGAAATTACATGTAGATACATGAATTATGAACGCACAACGCACTATCTCTGACATACGTACCGCAACGCCTAGCAGTGTAGGCGACGGTTTTATTGGTTTGAATTCTTTTCATCCTCAAGAGTCTCGTCCGTTTAACCCGTTTTTGCTGCTTGATCATCACGGTCCTATGCAGGTGAAGCCATCTGAGCGGCCTAGAGGTGTCGACGAACATCCGCACCGGGGTTTCGAAACCGTTACGATTGTTTATGAAGGCGCGCTGGAACACCGGGATTCGGCGGGTAACTATGGCAAACTCTTCGCGGGCGACGTTCAATGGATGACAGCTGCCTCAGGTATTATTCACGAAGAGAAACACGAAAAGGAATTTTCGCGTCGGGGCGGCCAACTGGATTTTGTGCAGCTGTGGGTCAACCTACCCGCTAAAGACAAAATGAGTCCTCCTCGCTATCAGGATATCGCTTCGTCGCGTATTCCGACTGTTACGTTGCCAGGTGGCGGCTTGTTACGGGTAATCGCAGGTGAACTGGCTGGTAACAAAGGTCCGGCTAATACGTTTAGCCCAGTCATAGTAGCAGATTTGACTTTAACCGAAAGTCAGACCGAGACACTTTCAATTCCGGCTGAATACAACGCAATGATATACGTACTGGCTGGTTCTGCTACGTTGTTTGGCGAAAAACTGAACAGGGGGCAAATCGCTTTGTTGAACGACGATGGCGATTCCGTATCAATTTCAACCACAACAGGCGCTAAACTACTGATTCTGGCTGGCGACCCCATTCTAGAGCCTTTAGCAGCTTATGGCCCCTTTGTGATGAATAGCCGTGAAGAATTGATTGAAGCCTTCAACGATTTTCAGGCGGGTCGAATGGGCGTTTTGAATTAATGTAATGCAGCCGATCAGCTACGTTACTCAAAAAGCGGATGCGCCTTATCAGCCATCCGCTTTTGCATTTCAGTAAAGAAATTTATCTGAGAATCTTTATCTGTAGTTTTACTCTTTCATGTTTTGAGAAGCAAATCCTGACTATTTAGATTATGCAAGAGGCTTTGATTTATGATGCAGTACGTACCCCCAGGGGACGCGGAAAAAGCGATGGCTCTCTCCACGACGTACAGCCCATTCAGCTACTTACCAGCGTGCTACGTTCCCTTCAGGGACGTAACGAACTTGATACGTCGCTGGTGGATGACGTAATAATGGGCTGCGTTACGCCTATTGGCGAACAGGGAGCTGATATTGCCCGTACAGCGGCCCTCGAAGCGGGTTATGCTGAATCGGTGGCAGGTGTTCAACTGAATCGTTTCTGTTCTTCTGGATTGGAAGCAATTAATATGGCTAGCGCCTACATCATGTCGGGGCAGGTCGATGCAATTGTGGCTGGTGGAGTAGAATCGATGTCGCGGGTACCGATGGGTTCGGATGGGGGCGCTTTGTTTATGAATCCGCAGATTGTCGCCCGACATAATATCGTACCGCAAGGAATATCTGCCGACCTCATTGCCACTAAGTATGGCTATTCGCGTTTAGACGTAGACCGTTTCGCGGCTGAATCGTATCGGCGGGCAGTTGATTCACAAGCAAATAATCGTTTCGGTCGTACACTTGTTCCTGTGCTGGATGAACTCGGCGTTACGTTGCTCGACCGCGACGAAGGTGTTCGTCCTGATACTACTGTCGAAAGTCTTGGTAAACTCAAACCCGCTTTTGAAGCGATGGGCAAAATGAGTTTGGATGGACTCGCTCTGTTGAAATACGCTCAGTTCGGAGCCATCAATCACGTTCACCACGCTGGTAATTCCTCGCAGATTGTTGATGGAGCGGCAGCTATATTAATTGGTAACAAAGAGTTCGGTGAAAAAGCGGGTTTGAAACCTCGGGCACGTATCAAAGCGTTTGCTATGGTTGGTTCGGAGCCTACCATTATGCTAACAGGGTCAATTCCCGCTACGCAAAAAGTGCTGAAACGCGCTGGTATGCAGATTTCCGATATTGATTTATTCGAAGTTAACGAAGCCTTTGCCGCCGTACCTATTCTATTTATGGACGAGTTCGGCGTAGATCACAGCAAATTGAACGTAAATGGTGGTTCTATTGCCTTGGGCCATCCGTTAGGGGCAACCGGTGCTATCTTATCTGCTACGTTGATTGACGAGTTAGAACGGTCTGATAAAGAGGTTGGTTTGGTTACGCTTTGTGTCGGGGGCGGAATGGGCGTAGCAACTATTATTGAGCGAATCCATTAGTCTAAAAAACTTCTTAAAATAATTTTCATTTCTGTCGGGAATTCTCTAATTTTGCACTCCCAAACTCGAAACGCGAGTTAACGACATACGAGGGTGAAGGTCTGCTGCTGCGGAAACCACATCTGACTTTTGGCAAATAAGCCTTCTCTTTGTTGAGGTATTATTTGTCGGTGAAAGGTCAGGTGCAGCGCGCCCGACCTTTTTTTATGTTGTTTTCGAGTCTGATTGTAAAGCAGATATAGGAATCGTCCGAAAGATTTCCTACTTTTGCGGCCCGATTCAGACAGCAGGTCTGGGTTTGGAATGAGTACCTAAAATTTACCTGCTTACTTTAAACAAACACAAATGTCTGGTTTAATTGGCAAGAAAATCGGGATGACCAGCGTGTACAATGCGGACGGGCAGGCTCTGGCATGTACAGTGATTGAAACGGGTCCCTGTGTCGTAACTCAAGTACGTAGCGTCGAGAAAGATGGCTACAAAGCTGTGCAGCTGGGTTATGGCGAAAAGAAAGAAAAGCACAGCAACAAGCCGGAGTTGGGCCACTTCAAAAAGGCCGGTACTACGCCTAAACGCAAACTGGTTGAATTCAAAGAATTCGAACAAGAGCTGAATCTGGGCGAAACCCTCACGGTAGCCGACATCTTTACTGAAGCTGACTTCGTTGACGTAGTCGGAACAGCAAAAGGTCGTGGTTTCCAGGGCGTTGTGAAACGTCACGGATTCGGTGGTGTAGGCGGTCAAACGCACGGTCAGCATAACCGGGGTCGTCACCCAGGTTCGATCGGCGCATGTTCGTTCCCCTCTCGCGTGTTCAAAGGTCTTCGTATGGCCGGTCGGATGGGTGGCAATCGCGTAAAGGTTCAAAACCTGCGTGTGCTACGTATTCTGCCCGAGCAAAACCTGCTCGTCGTTAGCGGTTCAGTTCCGGGTGCCAAAAATTCATACGTTATTATCGAGAAGTAGGTCATGGAAGTAATCGTATATAACAGCAAGGGCGAAGACACAGGTAAGAAGGTCACCCTTTCGGATGAGGTTTTCGGCATCACGCCAAACCAGCACGCGATTTACCTCGACGTGAAACAGTACTTGGCTAACCAGCGTCAAGGAACCCACAAAGCGAAAGAGCGCGCAGAGAATGCACACTCGACCCGCAAATTGAAGAAGCAAAAAGGTACGGGCGGTGCTCGTTCCGGTAGTGCAAAGTCGCCCGTATTTGTTGGTGGTGGTACCATCTTCGGACCTCGCCCCCGCGACTATAGCTTCAAACTGAACAAAAAAGTGAAATCGCTGGCTCGCCAGTCGGCTTATGCCGTAAAAGCGCAGTCGAACAACATTTCGGTTATCGACAACATCGCTTTTGATGCTCCTCGCACGAAAGATTACGTTCAATTCCTGAACGATCTGAACGTAACGGGCCGCAAAACGCTGTTGATTCTGCCAGACGTAAATACGAACGTAGTATTGTCGGGCCGGAACGTACAGAAAGCGAAAGTAACGACAGCTGCACAGGTTAACACCTACGATCTGATGAATGCCGATCAACTGCTCATCAGCGAAGAAGCGCTGTCAACCATTCAAACTTTGTTTCAACAATAATCATGAGCGTACTGAAACGACCAATCGTCACTGAAAAAATGACGGGCCTTAACAAGCAAGGGAAGTATGCTTTTGAGGTTACATTGAATGCAAACAAACTCGAAATCGGCAAAGCCGTCGAGAAAATGTACGGCGTTAACGTAGAAGCTGTGAATACGTTCCGGGTATACGGAAAGAAACGTAGCAAAAACATTAACGGACGTGTTGTATCGGGCAAGACCCCAACCACGAAAAAAGCAATCGTAACGGTGGCAGAGGGCGAAGTAATTGATATCTACGCAGACCTGTAAACCGAGCATTGCTCTACAATAATTCAGTCATGGGAGTTAAAAAACTAAGACCAGTTACGCCGAGTACACGTTTTCGCGTGGCACCCGATTTCGCGGAACTGACAGCCTCCAAGCCAGAAAAAAGTCTGCTGGAGCCCCTGAGAAAAACCGGTGGCCGTAACAACGAAGGTCACCGCACTATGCGCTACATTGGAGGAGGTCATAAGCGGCATTACCGTATTATTGACTTTAAGCGCGACAAAGTCGGCCAAGCTGCCGAAGTTTTGACTGTAGAATACGATCCAAACCGTTCAGCCCGCATCTCGTTGGTGCAATACGCTGATGGCGAAAAACGCTACATCATTGCCCCACAAGGTATCGTAGTTGGTCAGAAAATCCAGTCAGGTACCGGTTCTACGCCTGACGTAGGAAATGCACTGCCAATGTCAGAAATGCCACTTGGTACAATCATCCACAACATTGAGCTGACGCCTGGTAAAGGTGGTTCGATGGCTCGTTCGGCTGGTACGTATGCACAATTGGTTGGCCGTGAAGACAAATACGCAATCCTGCGTTTGCCTTCTGGTGAAACCCGTCGTGTACTGAGCGCTGGCATGGCAACGGTTGGTTCGGTCTCGAACCCCGACCATATGAACGTAGTAGTGGGTAAAGCAGGCCGGAATCGTTGGTTGGGTATCCGCCCCCGCGTTCGTGGTGTTGTTATGAACCCAGTCGATCACCCGATGGGTGGTGGTGAAGGCCGGGCGTCGGGTGGTCACCCACGTTCGCGCAATGGCCAGTACGCGAAAGGTCAGAAGACCCGTAACCGGAATAAGCCATCTGAGAAAATGATTATTAGCCGACGCAAAAAGTAACAGACAAAAATGGCACGTTCACTTAAAAAAGGCCCATATATCGATTTTCGCCTAGACAACAAAGTGCAGGCGCAAAATGACTCGGGCAAGAAATCGGTCATCAAAACCTGGTCGCGTCGTTCGATGATTTCGCCGGATTTTGTAGGCCACACCTTCGCCGTTCACAACGGAAACAAGTTCATCCCGGTATACGTAACGGAAAACATGGTAGGTCACAAACTTGGCGAATTCTCGCCAACGCGCAACTTCCGTGGGCACACCGCAAAGAAAGACAAGGGCAAACGATAAACTTGAGTTATAAAGTTGTAAGGTTTTAAAGTTATAAAGTTGGCTTAGGCGAACACAAACTATACAACCCTATAACTCTACAACTCTACAACTCTCATTTTAAATGGAAGCAGTAGCAAGACTTAGAGATGTGCCCACGTCGCCCCGTAAGATGCGGTTGATCGCCGACCTGATTCGTGGTCAGCGCGTTAGCCGGGCGTTGGGTTTGTTGAAATACCAGCCACAGGCAGGTGCCGCCATACTGCAGAAAGTTCTGCTATCGGCAGTTGCTAACTGGCAGCAAAAGAATGAGGACGAGCGTATCGAAGACGCTAACCTCTACGTAAAAACAATTTTTGTCGATGGCGGTCCGATGCTGAAACGCCTGCGCCCTGCTCCACAGGGACGTGGTCACCGGATTCGGAAACGCTCAAACCACATCACCATCGTGGTTGATAGCGCAGCGCAAACCGCACTAACTTCGGCAGAAGCAGAAACCCCTGAAAACGAACAATAAAAAGAAATGGGACAAAAAATAAATCCAGTTGGCCTGCGACTTGGTATTGTTCGGGGCTGGGAGTCGAGCTGGTACGGCGGCAAAGAGTTTTC
The DNA here is from genome assembly GCF_054778555.1 of Spirosoma flavus. Lineage (NCBI taxonomy): Bacteria > Pseudomonadati > Bacteroidota > Cytophagia > Cytophagales > Cytophagaceae > Spirosoma > Spirosoma flavus. The sequence continues at coordinate 255,116 of NZ_BAAGZL010000006.1, read as the reverse complement.
GGACAAACTCGTTGAAGACGAGAAAATCCGAAAATACGTAGCAGCCCGTATTCCGAAAGGAGCCATTGCTCGGGTAGTTATCGAACGGACGCTGAAGCGCGTTACGTTGACAATTCACACGGCTCGTCCGGGTATCGTTATCGGTAAAGGCGGTGGCGAAGTCGATAAGATCAAAGAAGAGTTGAAGAAAGTAACGGGCAAAGACGTTCAAATCAACATCTTCGAAATCAAACGGCCTGAAGTTGACGCTAAACTGGTTGGCGAAGCTATCGCTCAGCAGTTGCAAGCGCGGATTTCGTTCCGTCGTGCAATGAAGCAAGCCATTCAGTCGGCGCTTCGCGTTGGTGCTCAAGGTATCAAAGTGAAAGTCTCTGGTCGATTAGGTGGTGCTGAGATTGCCCGTTCAGAGCAATACAAAGAAGGTCGTGTACCCCTTCATACGCTACGTGCCGACATCGATTACGCTATCTCGGAAGCACAAACCGTATATGGTAAAATCGGCATCAAGGTGTGGATTTTCAAAGGTGAAGTATACGGCAAACGTGATCTGTCTCCAGCAGCTATGATGAGCCAGGCGCAAGCTGGCGAACGTAGCGCTTCTTCGAACGATCGTGGTGATCGTCGTGGACCTCGTGGCGACCGTGAAGGTAACGACCGTGGTGGTCGTGGCCGGGGTGATCGTAACGACCGTGGCGGTAACAACCGTGGCGGTGGTGGCCAGGGCGGTAATCGCGGTGGCGGTGGCCAGGGTGGTAATCGCGGTGGCGGTGGCCAGGGTGGTAATCGCGGTGGAGGACCAAGACGATAATTTTAGTCAACAGTCGTCAGTTAACGGTCTTTAGCAGTTCTATCGACTATCGACTAACCACTATCGACTACAACTTTTAGAGCTATGTTACAGCCAAAAAGAACAAGATTCCGCAAACAACATAAAGGAAGGATTCCAGGTATCGCATCGCGCGGACATGAAATCGCTTTCGGTACGTTCGGTATCAAATCGCTGGAGCCAGGACGTATCACTGCCCGTCAGATTGAAGCCGCTCGTATTTCCGTAACCCGTGCAATGAAACGGGAAGGCCAGGTTTGGATTCGTATTTTCCCTGATAAGCCAATTACGAAAAAGCCAGCCGAAGTACGGATGGGTAAAGGTAAAGGTGCTCCCGAGTATTGGGTAGCCGTTGTAAAGCCCGGCACGATTATGTTCGAAGCAACGGGTGTTCCGCTCGAAACGGGTATGGAAGCACTACGTCTGGCAGCTCAGAAACTGCCTGTTCGGACCAAGTTTGTGGTTCGGCGTGATTATCAGGAGCAAGGCGAGGAATAAGATCCTAAGCGACGAACAAGATGAAAAAAGAAGATTTAAAAGGATTGTCGGCCGACCAACTACGTACTGAAATAGGTGCTGAGCAGGACCGACTGCAGAAACTGAACTTTGCGCACGCTGTATCTCCAATCGAGAACCCAATGCGCATCCGCGAGAGCCGTAAACGGATTGCTCGCCTACACACAGAACTGACAGCGAAATCGCGGCAAGCCTAATAAGAACGACGATGGAAGAGCAACAAGCACCAGCACCGCAGGAAGAGGCAGCAGCAACGCCAGCGGCAGCAGCTACAACAGAACAGCCGAAAGCAGCCGCTCCCGCAACGAGCGAAGCTACTCCGGCTTCGGAACGTAACGCTCGGAAAGAGCGTATCGGACGGGTGACCAGCAATAAAATGCAGAAAACGATTACGGTATCTATCGACCGTAAAGTGAAGCACCCGTTGTACCACAAGTTTCAGACGAAAACGAAGAAACTTACGGTTCATGATGAAAACAATGAGTGTGGTATTGGCGACACCGTTCGCGTAATGGAAACCCGCCCATTGAGCAAGAATAAACGTTGGCGGTTAGTCGAAATCATCGAAAAAGCGAAGTAAGCCATGGTACAGCAAGAATCAAGATTAGGTGTAGCAGATAACAGCGGTGCGAAAGAAGTACTCGTTATCCGCGTTCTGGGCGGTACAGGCAAACGGTATGCATCGGTCGGTGATAAAATCGTCGTAACGGTGAAACAGGCGCTGTCGTCCAGCAGCATGAAAAAAGGTACGGTTTCGAAAGCCGTTGTTGTTCGGACAAAGAAAGAGGTACGTCGGAAAGATGGGTCGTACATTCGCTTTGAAGACAATGCCGCCGTGTTGCTCAACAACAACGATGAGCCACGTGGTACCCGGATTTTTGGGCCTGTAGCCCGCGAATTGCGCGAAAAGCAATTCATGAAAATTGTATCGTTAGCCCCGGAGGTACTTTAAGCAATGGAAAAGAAAATAACGCTACCGAAACATAAATTCCACATCAAAACAGGTGATACTGTTCTGGTGATTGGCGGTAACTCGAAAGGCCAGCGTGGCGTGGTAACGGAAGTAATCGTTGAAAAAGACCGCGCTCGTGTAGAAGGTGTTGCAATGATTACAAAACACCTGAAACCAACGGCCTCTAATCCGCAGGGGAGTCTGGTGAAAACGGAGGGTTCAATCCATATCAGCAATCTGAAACTGGTTGATCCTGCTACCGGCGAACCAACCCGCACGGGTCGTAAGTTGAATGATAAGGGTAAATTACAACGGTTCTCGAAAAAGACCGGCAATTTCATCCCTGACGTCCGTAAATAATAAAGGTCTAAGAAAATGGCAACGCCAAGACTGAAAGAAAAATATTTGAGCGAAGTTGTTCCTCAGTTGAAGGACAAGTTTCAGTATAAGTCGATCATGCAAGTGCCGCGTCTGAGCAAAATTGTCATCAACAAAGGAATTGGAGCTGCTGTCGCTGATAAGAAACTGGTTGACGTAGGCGTCGAAGAATTGACGATGATCACGGGCCAGAAAGCCGTTCCGACGCTGTCGAAAAAGGCTGTTTCGAACTTCAAACTGCGGGAGAAAATGCCGATCGGTGCGAAGGTAACGCTACGTGGTGAGCGGATGTATGAATTCCTGGACCGGTTGACATCGGTATCGCTGCCACGAGTTCGTGACTTCAAAGGTATCAGCGACAAAGGATTCGATGGACGTGGTAACTATACGTTCGGCGTGCAGGAGCAGATTATCTTCCCAGAAATCAGCATCGACAAAGTAGCCCGTATTTCAGGTATGGACATTACGTTCGTAACGACCGCTAATACCGACAACGAAAGCTACGAGCTACTGAAAGCAATGGGAATGCCGTTTGCTAAAAGTGGTAAATAATAACCGACACAAAGGCTAAGACAATGGCAAAAGAATCAATCAAAGCACGGGAACGGAAGCGTGAAGCGCTAGTTGCCAAATACGCTGCGAAACGTAAGGCTTTAAAAGAAGCCGGTGACTATATCGGCCTGGACAAGCTGCCTAAAAATGCATCGCCAGTACGTCTGCACAATCGTTGCAAACTTACGGGACGTCCTCGGGGCTACATGCGCAAGTTTGGTATTTCGCGGGTAACGTTCCGTGAGATGGCATCGGCAGGTAAAATCCCAGGTGTAACCAAGGCAAGCTGGTAATTCCAGATTCCATTTCTATTTGTAATTCAGTTTCCGTAATTTTGCGAACTCTTTTGAAAAGCAGGGGTTTGCAAGTAACGCAACGCTAAGAATGAATACAGATCCAATAGCAGATTACCTGACACGTGTCAGAAACGCTATCCGTGCTCGGCACCGGGTTGTGGAAATCCCTGCTTCAAACATAAAGAAAGAAATTACCAAAGTTTTGTACGATAAAGGGTATATCCAGAACTACAAGTTCGACGATAGCACTCCACAGGGCTCTATCAAAATCGCTCTGAAGTACAATCCAACAACGAAGCAGTCGGCTATCGTTGATCTGCAACGTATCAGCCGCCCAGGTCTGCGACAGTATCGGGGTGCTGACAACCTGCCACGTATCCTGAATGGATTAGGCGTTGCTATCCTTTCGACATCGAAAGGGGTAATGACCGATAAGGAAGCGAAGACGCTGAACGTGGGTGGAGAGGTATTGTGTTACGTCTATTAATCCGAATTGAACGATGTCACGTATAGGTAAGAAACCCATCGCCCTACCCAGCAACGTAACGTTGTCTGTCGACAATCAAAACGTCGTGACGGTAAAAGGGCCTAAAGGCACCCTGACCCAGTCGGTTGACCCGGACATTTCGGTAGCAATCGAAGAGGGACAGATTCAGGTAGCACGCCCAACTGATCAGAAGCGTCATAAAGCCATGCACGGTCTATACCGTTCGCTGGTGAACAACATGGTAACGGGTGTTAGCGAAGGCTACAAACTAAACCTCGAAATCATTGGGGTTGGTTATAAAGCGGCTGTTACGAATAACGTTCTTGAACTGCAACTAGGCTACTCGCACAATGTGTATGTAGCAGTTCCGCAAGAAATTAAAGTAACGGCTGTTACCGAGAAAGGACAAAACCCTAAAGTATATCTGGAAGGTATTGATAAACAACTTCTTGGCGACGTAGCGGCTAAAATTCGTTCGTTGCGGAAAGTTGAGCCTTACAAAGGCAAAGGTATCCGCTTCGTTGGTGAGCAAGTTCGCCGGAAAGCAGGTAAAACTTCGTCTAAGAAATAATTTGGTTCTAGTTCAACGTTTTAAGCCATGGCTTAAAACGTTGAACTAGAAACTTGGAACAATAAAACGCCTATTTGGTCGGAATCAAATAAGATGGCAACGAATAAACAAGAAAGAAGACAGCGGATTAAGTTTGGTATCCGGGCTAAAGTTTCGGGTACGGCTGAGCGTCCGCGCCTGTCGGTTTTCCGTTCGAACAAAGCGATTTACGCACAACTTATCGACGACGTAGCAGGCCGCACGCTGGCCGCTGCTTCATCAGTTGAGCTGAAAAGCGAAGTTGAAGGAAACACCCTGGATACGGCGAAAAAAGTGGGCCAGCGCCTGGCCGAGAAAGCAGTTGCTCAGAACATCAGCGCGGCTGTGTTCGATCGTAACGGCTACTTATATCACGGTAAAGTAAAAGCACTGGCCGATGCAGCCCGCGAGGGTGGCCTTAAGTTCTAAGCGATGAACATCAATTCAGCAAGACCGACAAAATTCAACGAAGCCGACCTGAAAGAAAAGGTTGTAGCCATCAACCGCGTAGCGAAGGTGGTAAAAGGTGGTCGCCGGTTCAGTTTCTCGGCGATTGTGGTCGTCGGCGACGGAAACGGTGTAGTTGGGTACGGATTGGGTAAAGCCAATGAAGTAACCGACGCTATTGCTAAAGGTGTGGAAGATGCCAAGAAAAATCTGGTACAGATTCCGCTTCTGAAGCGCACGGTTCCCCACGAAATGGAAGGTAAATTCAGCGGTGGTTTTGTACTGCTGAAGCCAGCTGCTCCCGGTACGGGTGTGATTGCTGGTGGTGCTATGCGTGCCGTTCTTGAATCGGCTGGCGTACACGACATCCTTGCAAAATCGAAAGGTTCGTCGAACCCACACAACGTAGTAAAAGCTACGTTAGACGCTCTGCTCAAAATGCGTTTACCGCATCAGGTAGCTTTCCAGCGTCAGGTAAGCCTGGCTAAAGTATTTAACGGTTAATATAAAGGAGCAACTGACATGGCACGAGTACGTATCACGCAAGTCCGCAGCACCATTAAGCGGCCGTTAGCGCAAAAGAATGCTATCAAGGCGTTAGGCCTGGGCAAAATTAATCGCAGCATTGAGTTGGAATACAACGATGCGCTGAAAGGTGCGATTAATAAGGTGCAGCACCTGGTGAAAGTTGAAGAAATTTAAGTACCTTTGCGATTCTTTTGGTTTTCGGGCCGTTTTGACGCTACGTTAGAGCTGCCAGGAGAAGCCAAAAGAATCACTTTTTACAAATAAACCAATGAATTTAAGCAACCTTAGACCGGCAAAAGGTTCCGTCAGAGAGCGCAAGCGAGTCGGACGCGGGCAAGGATCAGGCATGGGCGGTACGTCTACGCGTGGTCACAAAGGAGCGCAATCGCGCTCAGGTTACAGTCGTAAAACACACTTCGAAGGTGGTCAGATGCCGCTTCAACGTCGTGTGCCAAAATTCGGCTTCAAAAATATTAACCGCGTCGAGTACAAACCTCTAAATCTGGATAGTATCCAGGCTCTGGTTGATGAAACCAAGGCAACCGTAGTTGATCTGGAATTCCTGCGTCAACATGGTTTGGTGAGTAAAAAAGACCTGGTGAAAGTATTGAGCCGGGGCGAATTGACGTCTGCTATTGAAGTTCATGCGCATGCTTTCTCGACAAGTGCGAAAGATGCTATTGAAAAAGCAGGCGGTAAGGCAATTGTGCCAACAAAAGAAGCGAACGAGGAAGCAGCGAATTAAGTAGTGAGTAAGGCATCAGCTGACCTATTTTTATGAACCGACTCATCACCACGTTTAAGAATATTTTTGCAATTGACGAGTTGCGGAGTCGAATCCTCAACACGCTGTTGTTTATCACTGCGTTTCGGCTTGGTTCGGCAATTGTATTGCCGGGCGTTGACCCAAACAAGTTAAACATCAGCACGGGAGGATTACTTGGCTTGCTCGATACCTTTTTAGGAGGAGCATTCAGTAAAGCGTCAATCTTTGCGTTGGGTATTATGCCGTATATCTCGGCATCGATTGCTATTCAGCTCCTTACGTTAGCCTTACCTTACTTCCAGAAAATGCAAAAGGAAGGTGAATCGGGCCGTAAGCGACTGAACCAGATTACGCGTGTGCTGACAATCGGCGTAACAGCTGTACAAGCCATTACGTATGTAAACACGACGATTCCGGCGGAAGCTCTGCTGATCGACCGTGGTTTATTTACAATAGCTTCTGTATTTATCCTGACGTCGGGTACCATCTTCTGTATGTGGCTGGGCGAACGTATCACGGATAAAGGCATTGGAAATGGTATCTCCATGATCATCATGATCGGTATCGTTTCCCGGCTTCCAGGCGCTATCATCGGTGAACAACAGTCGCGTGGATCAAGCGGAATTCTGCTTTTCGTTCTGGAGTTAGTAGCACTATATTTCGTAGTAATGGGAGCAGTTGTACTGACACAGGCCGTTCGTCGGATTCCAATTCAGTATGCGAAGCAAGTGATTGGTAACAAAGTTGTAGGCGGTCAGCGGCAGTATCTGCCTCTAAAACTGAATGCAGCTGGTGTAATGCCTATCATTTTCGCGCAAGCGCTGATGTTCATCCCGACCTACGTAGCAGGGTTGTTTTCTGAGAAAAGCGATTTTGCCGCTAGCATTCAGAATGCTTTCCAGAGCTATACGACTTGGCAGTATAACGTATTATTTGGCTTGCTGATCATCATCTTTACGTTCTTCTACACCGCTATTTCGGTTAACCCGGTTCAAATAGCAGATGATATGAAACGTAGCGGTGGATTCATCCCTGGCGTAAAACCTGGCATTCAGACATCAGAATATATCGGTACGGTACTTGACCGTATTACGTTGCCTGGTGCTGTTATGCTGGCAATCGTAGCTATTCTGCCTGCTATTGCAAACCTACTTGGTATGACCAGTGGTTTCGCACAGTTCTTCGGCGGTACATCGCTGTTGATCATGGTTGGTGTAGTTCTTGATACGTTGCAACAGGTTGAAAGCTATCTGTTAATGCGTCGCTACGAAGGGTTGATGAAGTCGGGTAGAGTGCAGGGACGCACCAACGAAACAGTAGCAGCTTAACCGAAATGAGTGGTTCTGACAAAAAGGATAAGATGATTTATTTCAGAAGCGATGAAGAAATCGCTCTGATTAAAGCCAGTGCGCAGGTGCTTGGAAAAGCCCATGCTGAGGTGGCTAAACTTATCCGGCCAGGCGTTACCACTAAGGAACTAGATACCGTTGCCGAAACGTTTATTAAGGATAATGGTGGTTCTCCTTCTTTCTTAGGGTACAACAAGTTTCCTGCCTCACTCTGTATTTCCATTAATGATGTGGTTGTGCATGGCATTCCAAGCCGTTACGAACTCCGCGATGGTGATATTGTCTCGATTGACTGCGGTGTTAAACTGAATGGGTTTCATAGCGATAGCGCTTATACGTATCCAATCGGCGACGTAGCACCAGCAGTACGTCGACTATTAGCCCGGACAAAAGAATCTCTGTACGTTGGTGTAGAGAAAGCTATCGAAGGGAATCGGGTGGGTGATATTGGTTACGCAATCCAGACATATACCGAAAAGTTTGGTTATTCGGTGGTGCGGGAATTAGTGGGTCATGGCGTGGGCCAGAACTTACATGAGGCACCTGAAGTACCCAATTACGGTAAGAGAGGACAGGGACCAAAATTGCAGGAAGGAATGATTCTGGCGATTGAGCCCATGATCAACTTTGGCAAAAAAGGAGTAGTACAGGAACGGGATGGCTGGACAATTCGGACTGTAGACAGAAAACCATCGGCTCACTTTGAGCATACGGTAGCAGTCCGGAAAGGGAAAGCTGAAATTCTGACCACCTTCGAATACATTGAAGCAGTTACCGCAAATACGAGCCTGATGGTTGAATCTCAGGAATTAGTGGTAGCATAAAGCGAATATGGCAAAGCAGAATTCTATAGAGCAAGACGGTATTATTTTGGAGGCATTATCGAATGCTATGTTCCGGGTTGAACTCGCTAACAAGCATGAAGTAATTGCTCACATCTCTGGTAAAATGCGGATGAATTACATTAAAATTCTACCAGGAGATCGCGTGAAATTGGAAATGTCGCCTTACGATTTAAGTAAGGCCAGGATTGTGTATCGATACAAATAAGTTTTCTGTTTAATGTTTACCGTTTTCAGTTATTAAAGATCAACTGGGAAGTGTAAACAGAAAACTGGAGACAGTAAACTGTAAACTTTTATCATGAAAGTTAAAGCGTCAATCAAGAAGCGCAGCGAAGACTGCAAAGTGATCCGGCGGAAAGGGAAGCTGTACGTGATCAACAAAAAGAATCCCCGTTATAAACAAAGACAAGGCTAAGCATGGCACGTATTGCAGGTGTTGATATTCCAGACAAGAAGCGTGGTGAAATCGCGCTGACATACATCTTTGGCATTGGCCGGAGCCGGGCGAAAAAAATCTTGACCGACGCAGGTATTAGTGTCGACAAAAAAGCCAGCGAATGGTCAGACGAAGAAGCCAGCGCTGTTCGTAACGCCATCTCAAACGAATACAAAGTTGAAGGTCAGCTACGTTCGGAAGTTCAGTTGAGCATCAAACGTCTGATGGACATCGGTTGCTATCGTGGTCTGCGTCACCGGAAAGGGTTGCCTGTTCGCGGTCAGCATACGAAAAACAACTCACGTACCCGGAAAGGTAAACGTAAAACTGTTGCTAACAAGAAAAAAGTAACGAAATAATTAATCGGTCGCTCATCGTCATACGAAGCATTTGTGGTCATCTCATAAGTAGACGGCAAGTAATGTTAACCGGTGACACATTGACGATTACCTAAAACAATGGCTCAAGCAAAACGCAAAGACAAAGCGAAAAAGCGGGTGGTAGTTGTTGAACCTACTGGCCAGGTACATATCCGGGCTACGTTCAATAACATCATTATTTCAATTACCAACATGAATGGTCAGGTAATTTCCTGGGCTTCGGCTGGTAAAATGGGCTTCCGTGGCTCGAAGAAAAATACACCATATGCTGCTCAAACGGCTGCACAAAACTGTGCTACTGTTGCCCATGACCTGGGAATGCGCAAAGCAGAGGTGTTTGTGAAAGGTCCAGGATCTGGTCGTGAATCGGCTATCCGTACCATTCAGAACTCGGGTATCGAAGTAACGACTATCCGTGATATTACCCCGCTGCCGCACAATGGATGCCGGCCGCCAAAACGTCGTCGCGTATAACACGGATGACATGAATAGGGGCAGGCGACATTTGGTTGTGTCTGTCCAATGTTTCACAATTATTCATTCATTAAAGAATGGCACGTTACACAGGGCCAAAAGCCAAAATTTCGCGGAAGTTCGGCGAACCCGTGATGGGACCGAGCAAAGCGCTCCAGAAAAAAAATTACGGACCGGGTATGCACGGTCGGGGCCGCAAACGGAAACAGTCCGAATATGCGCTCCAGTTAACAGAAAAGCAGAAAGTAAAATATACCTACGGCATCCTGGAACGTCAGTTCCGCGCTTTATTCCACAGAGCACAGGTTCGTGAAGGTATCACTGGTGAAAACCTGCTAAAATTATGCGAAGCCCGCTTAGATAACACCGTTTATCGTCTGGGTATTGCTTCATCACGTCGTTCTGCTCGCCAGCTAGTAGCTCACAAACACATTGTTGTTGATGGCGAAGTAGTTAACATTCCTTCATATTCCCTCAAACCAGGTCAACTGATCAGCGTTCGGGAAAAATCGAAATCGCTGGAAGCAATTACAACCAGCGTAGCAGCTCGTAATACGAAACGGTATAATTGGGTTGAATGGGATGCGCAACAACTGACGGGTAAATTTATCAGCTACCCTGAGCGCGATCAAATCCCGGAGAACTTCAACGAGCAGGCCATCGTCGAATTGTATTCGAAGTAATAGATAGTTTATTGATTACCGTTTTCTCTTAGCATTCCGGGTTGCGATTGATACTCGATATATCTAATAGGAAACGGTAAACGATAAGCGGAAAACTTGTTTATAGTCTTCACGCCAAGGCAGAGAACTGCTGTAAAAATACGAAACGTATGTCAATATTAGCGTTCCAGATGCCCGACAAAGTCGTAGTGGAGAAAGCTGACGACTTTCACGGGGTGTTTGAATTTAAACCCCTTGAAAAAGGATACGGTGTAACCATTGGGAATGCGCTACGTCGCATTTTGCTTTCCTCGTTGGAAGGCTATGCTATTACAAGCGTAAAATTCCCCGGTGTGTTACACGAATTTTCTTCCATCGAGGGTGTTGTTGAAGACGTGACTGAAATTATTCTGAACCTGAAAATGATCCGGTTCAAGAAGATTTCGGACATGGTTGACAACAAAATTACCGTCAACATTAAGAAGCAATCAGTTTTAAAAGCTGGTGATATATCTAAATTCTCGCCATCGTTTGAGGTGCTGAACCCTGAACTGGAAATCTGTCATATTGACGATACGCGGGATTTGGAAATGGAAATTTTCGTTGAAAAAGGTCGCGGCTACGTTCCTGCCGATGAACCACGTGCCAACGAACTTCCGTTTGGTCATATCCCGATCGATGCTATTTATACGCCGATCAAAAACGTGAAATATAGCGTTGAAAACACGCGGGTTGAGCAGAAGACGGACTTTGAACGGCTGTTGCTGGATATCGAAACGGATGGTTCGATCCACCCGGAAGATGCACTGAAAGGTGCAGCTTATATCCTGATTCAGCACTTCATGCTGTTCTCAGATCAAACGATGACATTCGAAACGACCAAGCCGGAAGAAGAAAATGTTGTTGACGAAGAAGTACTGCATATGCGCAAACTGCTGAAAACGTCGTTGGCCGACCTCGACCTTTCAGTACGTGCCTACAACTGTCTTAAGTCGGCTGATGTTCGGACATTGGGTGACCTGGTTCGGTTAGAAATTTCGGATATGATGAAATTCCGCAACTTCGGAAAGAAATCATTAACCGAATTAGAGCAACTGGTGGCAGAAAAAAATCTGACGTTCGGTATGGACGTCTCGAAGTACAGATTAGACGAAGACTAAAAGCCGCGATGGGAATAGGGCTTAGGGCATTGGGACAGACAACCCCGAGCCCCATGCCTGTAACCCTAAGCCAAGATAACAATGAGACACGGTAAAAAAGATAATCACTTAGGTCGGACACATTCGCACCGCGAAGCGATGCTCCAGAACCTGGCTACGTCGCTGATTATGCACAAGCGTATCGAAACGACAGTTGCCAAAGCGAAGGAACTCCGCAAGTTCGTAGAGCCAATCCTGACACGGGCGAAAGATGATACGTTTCAGAATCGTCGGGTTGTGTTCCAGTCGCTGCATAACAAAGAAACCATCAAAGAATTATTCGGTACGGTAGCTGATAAAATTGCCAGCCGTCCAGGTGGTTATACACGTATCATTAAATTAGGTAATCGTTTGGGCGACAACGCTGATACGTGCCTGATTGAATTGGTTGACTTCAACGAATTGCTAGTTGCTGCTGTAGCTGAGAAAGAAGCGGCTACTACGAAAACGCGCCGGAGCCGTCGCGGAAGTGGTGCACGTCAGGTTGCTACGTCGACTGAGGCACCTGCTGCAACGACTGAGGTTGCGGAAGAAGCTGCTCCAGCCGTTGAATCTGCCGAAGTAGAAGAAACTCCTGCAGCTACTACGTCAGCTAACGACGATCTGACCAAGATTGAAGGTATTGGTCCGAAAATCGCAGAGTTGCTCAACAACGCAGGTATTACTACCTTTGCACAGTTGGCCGATGCACAGGACGAAACTGTTCAACAAGTGTTGACGGAAGCTGGTCCTCGGTTCAACGTACATGATGCAACAACCTGGAACGAGCAGGCGGCTCTAGCCCGTGATGGCAAATGGGACGAACTAACGGAGTTGCAGGACCGTTTAAAAGGTGGTAAAGAATAATAAAGTGACCAACTGACACGTCATATAGAAATGGGTTAACCGCACCGGTTAGCCCTTTTTTTTAGTCTTTCAAGCCAAAACGAATAGATGAAACATACAAAGCAACCTGAAGCATTACTGGTTTTACAAGATGGAACGGTTTATCGAGGTCTGGCACTCGGGAAAATTGGTACGGCTGGAGGTGAGATTTGCTTTAACACCGGTATGACCGGCTATCAGGAAATTTATACCGACCCTTCTTATTATGGTCAAGTTATTATCAATACCACATCACATATTGGTAATTACGGCGTCCTAAATAATGGCGAGCAAGAATCGGGTAGTGTTAAAATCCGGGCGATGGTATGCAATTTCTTCTCGAACATTCACTCTCGCTATACGGCCGACGGTTCCTTACAGGAGTATTTCGAGCGGGCAAATATTGTTGGGATTCATGGTGTCGATACACGGCAGTTGGTACGTTACATTCGCTCGAAAGGTGTAATGAACTGTATCATTTCATCTGAAATTCTTGATCCAGCCGTATTACTAGCTGAATTGAACAAAGTGCCCGATATGGCTGGCCTGGAGCTGTCGTCGGAAGTTTCTACCAAAGAATCCTATGAGCAGGGCGATCCTGAAGCGAATTTGCGGGTAGCAGTGCTGGATTTGGGCGTGAAACGTAGCATTCTGAGCAACTTCAATCAGCGGGGTGTATTCTGCAAAGTATTCCCAGCCCGAACGCCACATGAAGAATTAGCTGCCTGGAAACCGAACGGTTATTTCATCGCTAACGGCCCCGGTGACCCGGCCGCCATGCCTTACGCTGTGGAGACAGTTAAGCAGGCGTTAGATACCGATAAGCCTTTATTTGGGATTTGCCTCGGCCACCAGATTCTGTCGCTGGCAAGTGGCATTTCGACCTATAAAATGCACAATGGGCACCGTGGGCTGAACCATCCAGTTAAAAATCTGATTACAGGACACTGCGAAGTAACGTCGCAGAACCACGGGTTTGCGGTGAAAGCTGATGAAGTAATGGATCACTCAAACGTTGAGCTAACGCACATTAACCTCAACGATAAAACAATTGAAGGGATCCGCCGAAAAGATAAACCAGCGTTTTCGGTACAGTATCACCCCGAATCTTCGCCTGGGCCGCACGACTCGCACTACCTGTTCGATCAGTTCGTACAGATGATGAAAGAGTAATAGAAAGCCTGGGTTTCCCCAGGCTTTTTTGTATTTGTTATTCAATAGCTCGCCAAAATTCCCGGCTCCACTTACGCTCAAATATCCACTTACGAGATTGCAAAGCCGTAGGCAAATAAGCATGAGCCTGTTTTGGTGATTGCTGATAATAAGCATCATCATCGGTCAGAATAAGCGATTCATACGTAGCGTCAACTTTGACAGTTAAATCAGCGAAAGGTAATTCAGGACGCCAATTCGGATGCCGAGCCGCTAATTTGTTTTTCAACAACGCATCCGAAGGCAAAATCTGTTGGGAATGTGGCGTTGGCTGGAATTGCTGCTGTGCTACGTTAAGCGCGTAGGTCAGATACGATTTCAGTAATTTGGGACCAATATTAGCAGTCTCCGCTACGTTCAATTGTTCTGGCCATAGGCTCGTAACTACATACACGCGTTCACGGGCGCGGGTGATTGCTACGTTCAAACGGTTCTCGCCACCCCGTGCGTTCAAACTACCAAATTGCGTAGATACTTTCCCTCGCTCATCAGGAGCGTATCCAATCGAGAAAATAATCACGTCGCGCTCATCACCCTGAACGTTTTCAATGTTCTTGACAAACAAATTCGGCGGTGTTGCTGAAGAGCTTTCCTCTGAAAAAGACTTAGTTGCCATGTTACTCTCCAGCATATCCTGAATAAGCTGCTGCTGCGGGTAGTTGAACGTAACAATGCCAACCGACCGACCCGGCATTTCAGTAGTTAATTGGTCGAGGAGTTGAAGAATCGCTTCAGCCTCAACAGGATTGGTGTTCTGTTGCCAAATTCCTTTTACGTTCAGATAGCGGATGGCAGGTTCGTTTCGATTAATGTCGTCAAAATGGGGGAGCAAGGAAAGTTTGCTGCCGTAAAAATGCTCGTTGGAGAACGTAATAAGGTCAAGTGAATGGCTACGGTAGTGTTCCGTTAGCGAAACTTGCGGCAATTGTTGAGCGGCTAATTCCAGCAACGATTCAACTTCTAATGCGACCGGCGTTTCTTCTTCCTGCTCCGTATCATCCAGACGGGTTCGGTACAGATCGCTCGGACGCAATTGCTGATTATCGCCGGTTATAACGACCTGTTTTCCACGAGCCATTGCAGGAACTCCGTTTTCGGCAAAACACTGCGACGCTTCGTCAAAAATGACCAGATCGAACAAATCCGCACGTAGCGGAAACATGGCCGATACCGATTCTGGAGAAGCCAGCCAGCATGGAACTAGCTTAAATACCTCATCCGCAAACGATTCCATCAACTTACGTACTGGCCAGATGTTACGTTTCTTAGTGGTCTGATGGAGCAAATCACGATACGTCACTACGTTGTTCAGGCGATTGAGCGTCAGGTTTCGATACGTCTGTTCACGAAGTTTTACCAGAAGAATATCACGACTGAGCGATTGCTTTCGGTCAACGCTTTGCTGTAACGTCTGTTCCCATTGACTCATTTTTAGCGACGATACGCTACGTAGCATGGGGTACGTGTTTTCGATATGGTCGAGCCAAACCTGTCGGAGACTTGTTTGAAATACATCGACCCAGTTTGTAGAATCCTGCTGTTTTAACCGGTCGACAACGGTTTTCTCTACGTCCGAAAATCCTTCCAGCAAACGATCTGATTCAACCATCAAATCAAAATCGCGACGTAGTATTTGACGAGCCTTGACAGCAAATCCGTCATCCTCCCAGATGTTGCTTACCTGGTCTGGCGTCAGATACGTCTGCGTAGCACTTTGCAATTGTGATACGTCGAGTGCCAGCGCCAACATCGTTTTAACCGATTCCGAGAACTGCTCATGCGTTTGCCAGCAACGTTCGGGCAGCTGTTGTAGTGGATTTATAGTACTTAAACGATCGGTTAAATGTTGCGCCTGACGTAGCAGACGTAGGCTTTCCGGCGTTTCCGGTAGCGGTAAACCAGATAGCAACGTACTGACCTCATGCCGAATGGCTTCCAGACGAATACGTTTTTCGATACGTTGCTCCAGCATTTGCAAATCGATTTGAGATAACGTTAGGCCGTTAGCTGACGCCACCGACTGTAACTGCGCTTTCCCGGCGTTGGTTAGTTGCCACCAATTCCAGGTTATCCACGATGAGCGGGCTATAAGTGCATCAGTCAGTAACATTTTGAATGCACGTAAATCAGATGTGAGCAACGACGGCTCGGGGCCGGGTGGTGTCAACGCATCGGTCCAGGCTTCGGCAAGTCGTTCTAATTTTGCTTCATCTATAGTCATCGCCGGATGATTTGGCGATTTACGTAATAACTGGACAACGGCCCAAAGTGTAGAAGCATCGGGTACTTCAAGCAATGTTAGTAACGCAGTTAAATCCCAGTCGTGTACTTGCCAGTCAGTTAGTCGATTAAGCGATGATGGCTGCCCTAACAGCTGGCTCGTTTGCTCGTTTGCTCGATTGCGAAGCTGCTGCCATTGCGTAATAGCTTGTTCAACTCTAACTAAATCAGCGTTTGTAAACGACGCAAAATCCACTCGGTTATTCCAAAGGTGGTCTGTTCCTAAACGCTGTTGATAAGCAGCATAATCCGTAAGGTGTCGGACAAAGTTATCCACATTAGTTAAGTGGAAGTGTGGATAACTATCTTCCAGCGAAATTGCTTTTATGGACGGATCAATGGTCAAATACAGTTCTTTCGCCGAAACGCCACTGATACTAGTGTCAAAAAGAGCGTCTTTAAATGCCTGTAATTCATTCACTGTATCGTCAATTCGGCGGCTCTCTACGTCGAAATCGCGTTCGAGTAACACTGCATTTAAACTATTATTCTGCTGGCGATACGTATCGATCTGGTTAATCTGGCCTGCGATCTGGGTGTATAACTCGCGCCGGTCATCCTGAAAATCGTGAATCAGAGCCAGAAAAGCGCCCATGCCTACTTGCTGAAGTCGCTCCTGTACTACGTCGAGGGCGGCACGTTTCTGACAAACCAACAGCACACGTTTTCCCGAAGCCGCTGCATCGGCCATGATGTTCGCAATCAGTTGTGACTTGCCTGTACCCGGTGGGCCCTGAACCACTAATGAATTGCCGGCTTTTACTGCCCGCACAGCCGCTTCCTGTGACGCATCCATAGGTAAAGGTGTATGGATGAATTTTTCAGGTAGAGGGCGCGGGGTAGGGGATATAGGGCTTAGGGTAGGAATAGTGGAAAAGTCTTCATCAGCAACTACATGCTCAAACCCTTCTGCATCTTCATTCTCTGCCCTCTTTGCTTCTTCCTGCTCTGCTATCAACTTATCATAATCTGGCACCAGAAATGAGCCGGCCTGGGGGAAAATGCCCAAAACAGCTTCTGGATAGAGTTTTAGTTCTCCGGTACGTTCGAGTTGGGCGAGGTCTTTGCTAGACTGTTTGTTGAAAAACAGAAGTTTGTCCGTGAATAAATCCTGATTGAAATTGATTTCAAGCGGAGTTGTTTTAAGCCATTCGTAGAGTTGTGTACGAAAGGCAAGCGGATCGCGGTCGAAATCGTCCAGCGTTTTCTCTATGATTTCATCAGGTAGCTTCACCTGATTAAACTGACCATACGCCAATGCCAGCGTCGGATTCAGAAAGGCTAGCTCATCACCTCGGCGGGCAAGTTTCCAGAATTTACCCTGTTGCTCAATTTGTACAGGAAAAAACAGTAATGGTCCATGAATGACCGTATCATCCAGAAATTTACCTTTCACGAAGGGCCATCCAACGTATAAATCTTCGGTGCCGCGCTCTTCTTCAATAAATCGGGCTGTCCGGTCGATACGTCGAAGTTTCCGACTGACTTCGTTGCTACGTTCCTGCCTTGGGTCAATAACTTCGCACAAAGGCACCGACGATTTACGGGAAATCAGGTCGGCAATGAGACTAAATGAGGGCTTGTTGAGCAGGAAATCGGTTTCGTGCAGGTCCAGAAACTGACCGGTAGGTAAACTGGTGAGCAACAGCGAACGATTTCGGCTACTTAGGTTGGTTAATCGACGGCGAAACGTGCGTAGTACGTTGACAGATAACATGGGTGGAATCTACGATTCTATCCTATGTAAACGAAATCGTACCGGCTAATCTTACCTAGCAACGTAACGACTGGTACGTTCATGGAATTTGGTCACTACGTTCGTTATCAGTGAACGTAGTGACGACCAGTCTACAAGCAGAAAATGGAGCCGCATTCGAACGCTCAGTGCCAACGTATTATGCTACGTTAATGCTAAGCCCCTCGCGCTCTACTACATTTCCGCCTTCTTTTCAGGAATGAGCCAGGATGCTAGAACGCTGATAGCCAAGATACCAACGATGATGTAGAGCGAGTAAACCGGTTTAAAGCCATATTCCGCCAGCCAGTGTTCTGTGAGCATTTTCGCGCCAATGAAGGTCAACAACACAGCTAAACCGACTTTCAGGAATCGGAATTTGCTCATGATGCTCGACAGGAAGAAGAACATCGAACGAAGTCCCATGATGGCGAAAACGTTCGAGAAAAAGACGATGTATGGGTCTTTTGTGATCGAAAAAATAGCTGGTATAGAGTCAACCGCAAAAACAAGGTCGGTGAACGACACCACAATCACGATGACAAATAAGGGAGTTACGAACAGCTTGTTATCCGCTTTCCGACGGACAAAGAAATTATCTGTTACGTTACGTCGATAAATATTGAGGTATTTGCTGGCAAAGCGAACAACTGGATGCTTGGATGGTTCGATTTTTTCGTCTTCTTCCTTCTGGAAAAAGAGTTGAATGCCGGTATATATCAGAAACGCACCGAATAAATATAGAATCCATTCGAAACGCTGAATCAGGGCGGAACCAACGAAAATAAAAATAAATCGGAGGACAATTGCCCCCAAAATTCCCCAGACTAATACCTTCTTATAATAGCGTTGCTGTAAGCCAAACGAATTGAAAATCAATATGAAAACGAAAATATTGTCGGCGGAAAGCGAATACTCGACGAGGTAGCCAGTGATGTATTCAAGCGACATATTATTCTGGAAGCGTGCTAAACTGGCCGCAAAATTGCCGGGTATTAATTGGACATGTTCTGCGTATTTGGTGCGGACCTCCTGAAGCCGGGCAAAGGTATCTATACCGTGAACGAGGTAGCCGTAGTTTTTAAGAAAGAAATAGAAGGCAATCGATAGAGCAACCCAAATGGCACTCCAGATGGCTGCTTCTTTAAATTCGACTACGTGGCTCTGACTTTTTCTCGAAAAGGCGCCAAGGTCTAACGCCATAATGAAGAGCACGAACGTAGCAAATGCAAGAAAAAAAACTGTTTCGCTGGACAGCATGATGATATTTACGAATTACAGACAACAACATACGTATCGGTAACGTAGTGGCATGGATGTTGACCTGTAATTACGTCAGTTGAAGTTTGAGATAATACAGAAATAATTGCCTGAGAAACAATGATTACTCAGGTATTGGTTTGATTAACTGGCAAATCTACGTCCAATCGTTGGAAGGAACTGACCCAAAGGGCTAAAATTATTGGCCTAATGCTATCGACTCCTTACTTTTGAACTATGTTTAACAACAAAAAAGTAGTTGTAGTAATGCCCGCCTACCGGGCAGCCCTGACTCTGGAGCGGACGTACCGTGAAATTCCGCTTGATTTGGTTGATGAAGTTATTTTAGTGGATGACGCCAGCCCCGATAATACGGTCGAAATTGCCCGCCAGTTGGGTATTCGGCACGTAATTCGGCATGATCAAAATCGGGGTTATGGTGGAAACCAGAAGACTTGCTACGCAAAAGCCCTCGAACTCGGTGCCGACATTGTGGTGATGCTTCACCCTGATTATCAATATACGCCTATGTTGCTACCAGCCATGATTACAATCATTGGAAACGGCTTATATCCGGTTGTATTTGCATCCAGAATATTAGGCAAAGGGGCGCTGAAAGGTGGGATGCCGATGTATAAATACATTGCAAACCGGTTTCTGACATTCGTACAGAACTTGCTGATGAATCAGAAACTTTCAGAATACCATACGGGCTACCGGGCTTTTTCGGGTGAAGTGCTACGTAGTCTGGATTTTACGCACAACTCCGACGATTTCATTTTCGACAATGAAATGATTGCCCAGATTTTTTTCAAGCACTTCGAAATTGCTGAAGTAACCTGCCCCACAAAATACTTTGAAGAAGCTTCGTCCATAAACTTTCGCCGGAGTTCGATTTACGGACTAGGTGTGCTACGTACCTCAATCTTTTACTTTCTCACAAAAGTTGGGCTCATGCATTGGAAAATTCTGAAATAGCTTTGGTCTGAATCGATTCAACCCTGACGGGCTCGATCAGGGGTTGACTAGCCATCATCACTTCCAGAATCATGGATTCAAGGGTTAATCCGGGGCCAAATGCGCAACTCAGAATATTTGGTTGATCAGGTTTAAAATCGGTTTGTCCAGCGGCTAATTCATTCCAAATTTCTTTCAGAACAAATAGCACTGTTGCCGACGACATGTTGCCATTTTGACGTAGCACGTCATAGGCGAAGCGATTGTCGAAAGGATTGATACCTAATTGATCTTCAATTACTTCCAGAATACGTCGACCACCCGGATGGAGAGCGTAATAGCCAACATCGTCGGTTGAAAGGTGACTCTGAGTTAGTAACCGATTCATCAACTGTTTAATACCTTGTTGAATAAATATGGGTACCTGAGCCGTTAATGTCATTTCAAAGCCGAAATCGCTCACTTGCCAAGCCATAGCCTCTTTGCCTTCGGGTAGCAGATCACAATAAAAAGAACGTAGCGAAAACGACTGGTCGCGCCGGGGCCGACTCTCAACCAACACGGCGGCAGACCCATCGGCAAATAAGGCGTTTGACAATAAGTAATCTGTATCGGTTTTCTTCTGAAAATGAATACTGCACAACTCTACGCAGACAACTAACACTTTAGCATCAGAATTAGCACGGACAATGGCGTCGGCTGTTTTTAATCCGTTAAAGGCGCCGTAACAACCCATGAAATTAATGGCAAGTCGTTGGGTCGATCTGGGTAAACCTAAAGCTTCAATTAATTCAATATCTGGGCCTGGCGCGTACAAGCCTGTACAGCTCACTGTAATGAGGTGCGTAATGGTTTGCGGGTCGAAATCAGGATACCGGTTAAAACAATCGTGAATGGAACGTAGCGCAAGGGGAACGGCTTCCTGTCGATAAACCTCCATCCGTTGGCGGACTGTGGGAAAAGGTTCAAGTCCGGGCGTATTCGAATAGAATGTAAACTCCTCTCTTGGTCGCGTATAATCGGGCAATACCGTGTGCCGTTTGTCAATTCGCGTATGTCGATAAAGTGCCCGAATTCGACGACTATCCTGTTCGCCTAGCTGAAGCACATCAATCATAAATTCGGCAGCCTGATCCTGCGTGCATGCGTAATCAGGTACGGCGGTTCCGATACTGTTAATAAAACTACGCGAAGGATGCTGCATTTCGTGGGTTTTCTGGGCAATAAGTTTATAGTTGCCGATCAGTGAAGACCGGTAACTATGTATAACAACGGCTTATTCCGAAAGTTATGTAATTTGCTCACTCCTCAGCTATATACGCCATGACTGCACGCACGGTTTGGTTGCATCTTCGGGTGCCATTCTCTTTTTTTCTGCTTCCTATTTTCTGGTTTGCGGTCAGTCAGTCGCCTTCACCCGATATTGGGCGTACGATTGCTTCGCTACTAATTATTCATTTGTTACTTTATCCAGCTAGTAATGCTTACAATAGTTATTATGACAAAGATGAGGGAAGCATTGGTGGTTTAGAAACACCACCCCCGGTAACCAAAACCCTATACTGGGTTTCCTGGGCACTCGATATTGTGGCGTTGATCTTAGGAGCGTTCGTCGGTTGGCCATTTGTTGTTTACTTGCTCATTTATGGTTTCACTACGAAAGCATACAGTTACGATGGCGTTCGTTTAAAAAAATACCCAATTCTGAGCTGGTTGCTTATCAGTGCGCTGCAGGGCGGTATTACGTATATTATGAGTTATCTCGCAATTAATAATTTAGCGCTCTCATCCTTCACGCAGCCGAATTTACTCTTTGGTGGTTTACTAGGTACGTTAAATCTGATGGCTCTTTACCCAGTTACGCAGGTTTACCAACACGAGGAAGACTCTCGGCGTGGCGACCGGACATTCAGTCTGCTGCTGGGTGTGCGCGGCACGTTCGTATGTGCCATCATTACGTACCTATTATCACTCATTGCCTTCTATTTTTATTTTGAAGGAAGCTTTTACTTCTATCTCTATTTGCTGTTTCTGTCACCTGCAGTTATTTATTTTCTCCAGTGGTTCTGGAAGGTATATCATGATGCAGCCAAGGCGAGCTATCGCTCAACTATGACTATGATGTGGTTATCAGGCATTTGCCTGAACAGTTATTTTTTACTGTTGATTTTTCTGACGCACTCATAAGTCCACAACGTAACGCGAGGAGGGCTATCTGTAAATTTTTTTAGTCGTAAGGCTTGACAAACCATAAAAACGCCCTAAATTTGCATCCACAATTCGCTGATACAGGTTGAATTGGTAACGCGAAAGTAGCTCAGCTGGTAGAGCGCGACCTTGCCAAGGTCGAGGTCGCGGGTTCGAACCCCGTCTTTCGCTCCACGAAAAGGCACCGTCCCCGGTGCTTTTTTTGTAGACGTCCAGCTTGATCGGGCGTGGATTGCCGGGATGGCGGAACAGGTAGACGCGCCGGACTTAAAATCCTGTGGTCCTTACGGGCCGTGCGGGTTCGATTCCCGCTCCTGGTACCTTATTGTGAATGGGTTATGCTGAGATAAGCGTAGCCCATTTTTTTGGGTACAACATAGATAGGATAATTTCATATTTGGACGTATAGATGCCCATCTGATACGGCACTACGTTAGCGAATGCACAATTGTTGGCATAGGTTGCGCAAAGCGTGGTATCAAATAAGGAACAAGTGCGATGTCAGTCTGGAGAATTTGAAGCGTGAAATACTGTAGAATGGCATTCAACGTAACAACAAAATGTAACTCGGCCAGATGGCGACCAATACACTGGCGGGGACCCATGAGAAATGGGATGTAAGCGCGTGGCTCGCGTAATGGTTTTTCCCAACGGCTGGGATCAAATATTTCCGGTTTATTCCAAAAATCAGGGTGAAAATGAAGTGCTTGTAAGAAAATCATGACTTCCCGATGCTGTGGCCATTCGGCACCCGCTACGTCTAATGACTTGCCGGTTTTGCGCAGAACGGCGGTGCCGACTGGGTAAAAGCGAAACACTTCTTTCATGAAATTGATCGTATTTGGCAGTTTGGCAAAATCGTCTCGTGTTGGATAGGAGCGACCCGCTAGCACTTCCTTCAATTCAGTACGTAGTGTATGGACCCACTCAGGCTGTCGGCTAAGTTCATACAATCCGCAGGTAATAACGTAATCTATGGCATTGAATGCTCCATAAATGTGGTTCAATTCATCGGTAACCTGATTCAATGGAAAACCCGCTTTGTGAAGCAGACTGATCCAGTCCTGTCCCTGATAATTAGTGCGTTGTCGTTCATCAAGGATGTTCTGGACATGCGTATTTAGCCGATCGACCCGTCGTTTCAGCATGAGTCTCTGCCAGGCAAAACCAGGAATTCGCTGGAGTTGGTCAAGCGAAAAACCAAACTCTTCAAGCCGGTTTCGAGATGTCATGGTCTGGAGTTTATAGTCCATCAATTCCTGGCCAAAACGTTGGGTTAGCTCACTGTCAGGGTCTAGCCCGTAGCCCACCTGCAACACAACTTGTAAACCCAGTTTGGTAATGCACGTGTACAAGTCTTCCAGCTTTTGGCCATCCCGCCACTGAGTTATGTACTGGACCACAGTTTCGTGCATGAGACCCGGATAAGCATCTATGTGGGCTTTTGTAAAAACGGGCATAACGGCATGAACGTGCTTATGCCACTGCTCGCCATCCATAAATAATACGCCTGGCGCACCAGGAATTAGCCAGGATGCCAGTTTATAGGCCCCAGAGCGCTGCTGCGTATGTACTCGTTGCATGAGCAGCGTTTCAACAACTACCGGGTCGCTGGTTACCAGGCTACCCTGATACGTGAAATTCTTGCCATATCGCAGCACCAGCTCAAGCCACCCTTTCTGAGGTTCCGCTCGAATGATTCGCTTCGCTTCTCGGGCACTGGGGCCTTTGGGTATCTTTTTATGGGTAGGTGCCTTTGTCATTTCCTATTTGGGTAAACTATTACGTAGTGCTCTGATTGCCAATTACATTGCTACGTTATTTGAGACGCTTGAATTAACTAGAGTGCCAAGGAAATCAACGACTTCAAAAACTGCCTGATGAGTTTCGGCAGCGGCTCTTTGTCGATACGTAGCAGAATGTAAAATTTCTTTAATCGCTGGTACGATTTGTTTTGCATCATCAACGAGAATACCCGTCTGATGATCGGTGAGCCAGGATTCGTTGCCACGCTGAACGGGCCGCATTCCCCGGCTTTTAATGGCAATAAGGGGCGTCTGTGTGATGAGGGCTTCAGTAATGGTCATCGCTCCGGGTTTGCCGATGGCGAAATCGGCCAGGTGGAGGTAATGGATAGGCGTTTCCTTAAGATACCCAAAAACCAGCCTGGGGTACGGCATTTCTAATTGCTCAATGGCCTCATAAACAGCTTTGTTGCGTCCACAAAGAAAAATTATGTTCACCTCCAGCATCGACGTAGCGACAGCCTCGGCAATAGCCTGTACATGCGTACAGCCCTGCCCACCAAAGGAAACCAGACCAGTAGGTAGGGCAGGGTTAAGCCCCAAATTACGTAGCGCGGAATCTCTTTCCGGTGGAGGTGTCTCATAACAGATTGGATCGACTATCATGCCCGCAATCCGATGATTATACGTAGCGGGCACTCCAGCAGCCTCGGCCTGCTCCATTAAACGTATCGTACCATTCAGGTAATGTTGCTCTACTTTTGGCGTGAACCAATATCGAGGCTTAACTTCGTCAAAATCAACGGGAATGGTTACACAAATAGCTTCGGGATTCACCAACCGGACGCTACGGTACATAGCCGGATTGTACATCGGCGTTACAGAAATCACTACGTCCGGAGGAGCGTCGGCCCAGTACGTAGCAAGTTGTGCTATTCCCGTGGGTGACAGGAGATCATGACACAGGAGCGATAAATTAATCTGTCCGCCTAAATCAAATACCCTGTCTTTTTTTAACTGACGATTGAAACGGTCGATGCCGTAACGGACAAGGCGCCCTAAACGATGGTGGAGATCGAACACATCCACGATATTCACCAACTGGACTTGCCAATGGGGATACCGGCCATCGAGCGCTCGTTTCAGCGCAACGGCCGCTGAACGATGTCCGGATGCTGCATCGAAATATAAAATGCTCACCCGCTTATCAGGGAGATTAATCATGGGCGCATGTTCGGGGTTGATGAGTCAGCAAAGGCGTATAACGTATAGATATTCATGAGCTTGTGCAAAGCCCACTCTTCCTGATCGACGACCGTTCGAAAGCCATGTTGTGCGAACAGGCTGACTAACGTATCGATCCGATTGTTCAGATCGTGCACCTCGATTATAAACTGACGAATCTTCGGCCAATCGTCAGTATCAATCCCTTGAACGACATCCAGTTCACTTCCTTCGACATCTATCTTGACGACGTCAATTCGGCTCAGTCCGTTTTCTTTAATGATCTGAGAAATTGTCTTGAGTGAACAGTTTATTCGCTTGGTTGTCAGGCGCTGTGCGGTGCCAATGGCTAACAATGGTAGGACCACCAAACCGAGCGTTGGTATTCGTAAATACCGGTTCGATAGAGCCCAATTGATGCTACGTGCCAGCCCGAGCGGTAGTCGGGATACCAGCGCCATGTCGTTAATTAGTGCCTGCAACCAGGCGTAGGCACCCTGTTGCTTCTGCGCGCTTTGTGCAATCACATCAGGATACATGCTGGCCGTCATACTCAGCGAGGGATTAAACGTAAACTGAGCCGTGCCCGCCCGGTTCGATAAGCCAATGTTCAGTAACTGAGTATTCGTTTCAGAAAAGTGCGTCTTCGCATTCTGTTGTAAAATCCTGAACAGTGCCGGAATTGGCTCAAACGCAAACAACCGGAGGTTCTGATGCGCTTGCGTTAGAAACAGCGAATACAACCCAATATTTGCGCCTATGTCGAAGATGCAGCTTCCATCCGCTATCTCGATTCCATGTTGCTGATAGGATTGCATCGCGAAAATTTCGTGATACAGCACATCGGTTTCGGTACTACTCAACGCGCTGATAAGTAGACCGTTAGGTAAACGGACCTGTTTCATGTCAAGAATAAGAATGGGCTCTCGTTTCGCTCGCGACTGCACTACTGTCGCCCTGTTTTTCGCGCACCAACCATTCTCCGTTGACTGGATTTCGGTTGAGAATTGGCAAATTTTCCTCGCCAATTTCCGTAAACTGCTGGCTGATAAATGGAATCAATTCCAGAAATCCGGGTAAACCGTTTCCCCAGGTGAGCGTTGAAATCTGCATGGCCAGTCGAAACTTTCGCGCCTGATAAACCAACGTATCAAACCAGAACATACTCAAGTAATAAAAAGCCTGTTCTGGCTCAAAATCAGAAAGGTGCAGGGACGCTTTGGTAGGATTTTCCAGTACTGCCGAGTAGGCATCTGGCCCCTTTCCTAGAATATGATGCGTCAGTAAACAGAGCTGAAAATACTCACTAACCTTCAGTTGCGGCTCCAACGTACCCAGGAAATACGGTTCAATTTTAGCCAGCAAAGCCAGACTCAGTCGATTCAATAGAATTTCCAGCTCCTGCTGCTGACGCCAGTTGTATAATTTCCTGAATTCGGCTACTACGTCGGGCATGATCAGCCAATCTTTGTTGCTCTTGTTTACCATCGGAATAAACTCATTCCAGAAAACGCTGAGCGAGGTAGAAAGCCCTTCACCAACGGCTGGCCAGAGCTGGTCAGTCGGTCCCGTTGTGGCCAATTGTTGCAACGCTCGAATGCGGGGCGCGCGCCGTTTCCAGTGAACGGCGTCTGGGTGAAACAGATCCGCACCATACGTAGCATGCTTCCCGACATTCGGATCGAGTTGCATAGGCGGCAGATGAGTTTGAGCAAAAGTCCGCGTCCACCAGCGTCCAGTACGTTGCCGCTCGGCGGGGCTGGTCGGCTGAAAGCGATAGAGCGTCATCCGTACCGCTTTGGGTGGGTTGCCTGCTGAAAAAGGGGTATTACCGAAAAGAGAGAGAACGGCCGCATTGCCTTCCAGTAATCGCTGCATGATACGCTGAGCGGATCCTTCCTGCGAAAAATCATACGGATTGTTTGCCCCCAGGGTTGACCAGATGAAATTGGCGTCGTTGGTGCCGTAGGATTCGTAAAAAATGGCATGGTCTAACCGAGGGTGATAGGGAGCCACAAACCGTGGGGGCGTCATCTCCGTAGTGGTCATGTAGCGATATTCATAAGGCAGCCACTCCATACCGTCGTGGGTTCCTTCGATAACAGGGACCCATCGCACGGGAGCGCCACTTTTGGGCGGAAAAACGCCATAGGCATGAACAACCCGAAACGGAACCAGAAGCCGATAAAATCGAAGAATCGATTGCACAACCGGTAGGCGGATACGTAGCAACGAGGGCCAGAAAACCACGTTTGCGTACACCAGCTATTGACGGGCAGATTCAGTAATCCTCCCAACGCTATAACCAGCATAACACTATGCGTAAGCCAGTGCGAACTGATTAATTGAAAGGACGTATCAAAAATTGACGACTGGGTATCGAACAACGTAACACAGAGTACGATTGTCAGTACGTTGAAGAAGCCAAAATTGCTGACAAGCTGAATGCCAATCATCAAGCATGCCGTTACCACCGCTACTACGGCCGACGTAGTACCCGGCATAAAAACGCCAAATGGTAATACAACTTCGGTTATGAATACGACCAGAAGCACGCCCTGAAATACCCAGCCAGGTAGTCGATAGACGTACCAAGCCAGATACGTTGGCAGCGGAATATTGACCATGAAGTTTCGGAAGTAACCCGTATCCCGCAGACTGCCGCCGATGAATTTGTATTTACCGAAACCGATAATCAGCCGAAAAAACAACCAGCGATACGTCCAGACCACTATAGGCAGGGGGGCGCTTACTACGTCGAGATTTGGAAGGGTGAGTAATGGTGGCAAAAACAGACTCAGGAAACCAGCTTCCAGCAGCAGGCAATCCCAGGGGAACGTAAACCCGAGCGCTCTGTCAAAAGAAAGGTAAACAGCCCAGCAAATCGCTAACCACACTCCCGACAGAGGCCCACCGTACACAACCATCAACGCGGCCGCCGACCCGATGAGAATCAGCATTTTCATGAACCGATCGCTCGCATTCAGCCAAAGTAGGGTCGGGAAATACAGCCAGCCGCGCCAGCCCGGATAATCCAGCCGGATACGGGCCAGTTTCTGACGTATCGGAGTGATGCCTCGACTGCCAGCGCAGGGAAGCACCTGGTGGTAAAGCTGGGCGATCGCAATGAAATAAACGACGCCCAGCCCCCGCAGAAAAAGCCCCCAAACCAACGTAGCACGAACGCTTTCACCAACTAAATCAAGTAGGTTCATAACCGCAGAACGTAGTAAGAGACCTAGTAATGCCGCTCAAGAACGTACCAGCCAAACGCCCGCATTTTGATCTTAACGTCGGAGTCGGGGAACTGAGCATCCAGTTTCTGCCAGGCCGTTTCAACCAGCTCCTCCGCCTGCTGCTTACAGGCTTCAATAGCTCCACAGGCTTCTAATTGCTCGATAACCCCGTCTATTTCAGCTCTGTCCGTTGGTTTGGTGCGGATGATATCCCACAAATCTCGCCGGGCGGGGTAGCCCAATCGGGCCATAGCTTTGGCTACCGGCAACGTAATTTTTCCAGCGGTGATGTCTTCGCCCCGATTTTTAAGATTGTCCTTAAAACCGCGCAGGTTCAATACGTCGTCGATGATCTGAAAAGCAAGCCCGAGCGATTCTAGAAAACTGCCTACTGCTTCCACCTGCTCAGGTAAACCATCGGCGAGAATAGCGCCCAGCTGAGCCAGCGAGCTAGCCGGCACGGCTGATTTAAGCCGATGAACAGCCAGTATCCGATCTTCTAACTGGGTGCCCCGGCCATAGCCAACTACTTCGGGCATCAAGGCGTTGAACCCATCAATATCAATCGCCTGACCAGCATGAGCTGCCCGAAGCGTTTCGAAGTACATGGTATACAACTTCAGCTTTTGAGCGTCCGTACACGTAGCATCCGTGAGCAGCAATTCACCCAGAAAGTAGCAGGCGTTACCAGCGTTTATGGCAATCGCCTGGCCGTAGAGTTTATGACAGGAAGGGCCACCACGCCGGATGTCCGACTCGTCCTGTACGTCATCCACGATCAGCGAACCCGTATGCAGCAGCTCCGGCCAGGCAAGCCAGCTCAGGTATTGCTGCGAGTTCCCTCCGACTAAGTCTATACAGGCCAGGGCCGCGTACGAACGCCATGATTTGCCACCGCGGTCAATCATTTCCCGAATGGGTTTTATCAACGCCTGACTGTACTGCGCCGGATCAAGGCCATCAACGTAGTGTGGGTGTTCATCACTAGCTACCAATCGACGTAGCTGCTCATCGGTTGGCGAAAGGGGTAATAACGCCTGAACCGCTTTGCGCGTCTGTTTGGTGACCGCCCGGAAAAAATCATCCAGCTTCTCGATACGTCCAAACCCACTACGTTCCACGTAGCCAAGTCCAGCCACTGCTACGTGGTTGATCGTACCCCGAACGCTTACGCGACCTTCCCAGAAAGCAGGCTTGGAAATGACCGTAATGAACTCCTGAGCGGCTAGATCGGCTTCCACAAACAAACTCACGTTGGCGGCCGGAATATCTAATTGCCAGGCAATTGGGTAACTATCAAACGTTCGGGAACTCGTCCAGTTTTTGAGAGCCTGAAGCGTGAAATCGGTGTATTGATGGGCATTCCCCTGCGGGTCAATCATGATAACCCACCGACCACAACTAGCCCCATTCTGGTTATTATCGAACAGATCATAGGCACTGATTCGATACCCGTTACCAAGCTGAACCGAAATCCAGTTCCAGGCCGTATCGTGTTCAATCTTGCCTTCTGGCGCATCAGACGTAGGCTTCCCAAACTCGTGATCGTACCAGCCGGTTGCTTCGGCTACTTCTACGGATTGGCCATCCAACGTAACAGTACCATCAACGCGGCAGTGAGGCATAAAGTAATAAAACATATCTTCCCCCGCTGTTCCCCGTACGATGCCGTCATCGCCATGCCGAACAGGTAGCGTCTGCGAACGAAAATACAGGTCTGCCCCAACACCCTTATCCGCATTCGACAAGGTTAATCGGTAACTTCCATCGGCCTGTTTTACGAATTGATTTCCGTCGTAATCGAGCGACAACTCATCCTGGCTGACCCATGCTTCCCGCGTCAGGAGACGGTCTGGTAGCGGAACCTGACCTTTTGACAACACCTCCCGCAATGCCCGTTGTAGGAGCGGGTCCGAGGAGTCTTCACCCCGTTGGATGATGTCGAGTCCAATCTGGGGAGCTTTATGGTCAACGAGCGAGTCGGCGTAGTAGCGCTGGGCGCCAACATCCGTCAGTGACCACGTCAGTGAGTGCGCGTACTTGAATTCCTTCGTAGCTTCATCCCGCCCGATGGCCATCCGGAAAAATGAAGCGAACAGGGAACACAGCCGACCATCGGCCAACGTAAGATGACTGTTGACGTACCACCACTCAATAGTTGATGAAGCATGAGGCCGGTCATGAATAGTCAAATCAATGGGGCCGGGACCGGGCCAATCACTGGGCAATGACCGTGACGATTCGAGCAGCGATACGGGTATGGTTAATTCGGAGGAAGAGGTTTTCACCATGACTGGTTTTCTTAGATTAGGTATGAACTGATTGGATGGCAGTCCCAAAACGAACCTTAGTTAATCACAAATTTCTCTCCCATTCACCTTACCAGGCTAACACATTTGAACCATTTCTATCGCATTTGAACCATTTTGGGTCTTGGGAGACTTTTGTGTCAAAAAAAGCTGGCAGGTATGCATAAACTAAAGCTTTAATCGACGAAGATAAATTAATAAATCAGGCAATTATTAAACCTATGTTCAGATTTAATAACTGCCTGATAATTTAGCTGTTGCTGGGAAATTACTTCCGTGTCAATACTGCCCTTCGCTGACACTCCAGCCACCATCGACCGTAAGTATCTGGCCGGTCGTGAAGGCCGAATAATCGGACATGAAATAGACCGCAGCGCCGTCCAGATCGTCAGGCTGCCCGATACGTCCACCGTCAAGCGGTTGTTTGGTTTTAGTGAAGGCCATGATCACATCGTCTTGCGTAGCCCGCTGCGCCATCGGTGTTTCAACCAGGGCTGGGGCCAGTACGTTGACGCGAATGTTATCATTTGCGTAGTACGCAGCAACTGATTTTGTGAAGCCGATCACGGCCGATTTCATAGCTGCGTAGCCGTGCGTAGCGAAATGTTCGGGCGAGGGCCGCGAGCCCAGCACCGAACCCATGTTCAGGATACTCCCACCTTTGCCTTGGGTCCGAAAAGCCCTCACGGCAGCCTGGTTCGAAAGCATCAGCGACGTTAGGTTCAGGTTGGCGGTGTAATTCCAGCCGTCGAGAGTCAACTCGTGCAGGGGGCCATCGCCGAACCGGCGCCCGCTGCCGCCTGCTACGTGGTATAGGCCATCGAAATCACCAAAAATCTGCTGGCAAAGAGCAATGGCTTTGGGCGTCGTTTGCGGATCAGATGCATCGCCCGACATGGCTAACCCGTTTCCTTCAAGTTGATTTTCAGCGGCTGCGCAACTTTCCGGATTTCTTCCTACCACCACAACCTGCGCTCCCTCGCGCACAAATGCAACTGCAGCCGACAGGCCCATGCCCGTTGTACCGCCAATGACGACAATTTTTTTATCTTCTAACCACATCAATTTTCTACGTCTATTTTGTCATGCAAGAAACGAAATCAACCGGCTATCGCCAACATCTCGTTAAGATTGTTACGTTTCATCGCTACGTTCGAGCCGTAGTATAGTTGTGTTCAAAGCAGCAACTAATTTGTCATTCCGTTGACAAGACCATAATTTACGAGTATGAAAAATCTATTTCGCTTCCTAAAACTTGTTGAAATCGCGATTTTTAAAGACGTATTGTTACCCATTTTTATTACCATGATAGGGGTATATTTAGGCTTGCTGGTTAGCGATTGGCAAGAGTCAAAGAAAGATGAACAATTGAAAAATCAACTCACGGCAACTATTCGTCAGGAAATTCGCGATAATCAGGCGGGTTTGAAAAATACCGTCAACTACCACCAGTTAGTGCACGATTCTCTGGTCAACTGGCGACGCCTGCGATTACCACAACATGAATTCTTAAATCGTAGCGCTAAATTATTTGAAGTTCAGGGTATTAATCCTGTTTTTTTAAAGAATGCTGCCTTCCAGACGGCAACGACTACCGGCGTTTCGCGGCTATTGCCTTATTCTATTTATCATCGGCTTAATGAAGTGTATACACTTCAACAGAAACTGGATGCTCTGAATCAGATTTTTATGAGCGAACTGATTCACAATACAATAACTACCGACTCGCAAAGCCAGTACCGAACGTACCGACTCAACACTATCTACGTAGCCGACGCGCTCATCGCTGAAAACGATTTACTTGGGCAATATACTGCGCTACTTAAATTACTCGGCCCACCTCAGAAATAGGCTTGTTATATTTACTCAAACAGCCAGATAAACAAGTGCTTACCTGGCCGTTTGATTGGGATTACACTACATCCCGCTCAATAATTTTGCCGCTGGATTTCTCTTTTAAAATCACTTTGTTACGTCCGTCGTGGGTCATTTCCTGCTTAATGAGGTAATGATCGGCGTCGTATTCGACCAGCGTTGATTCAGGCTTCAGCCCTTCCTGACCGCGCCAGACAGGGAGATTCACTTTTTCCCACTGCTTGGTTTCGGCCGACCGATAGGCCGCGTCCAGAACAGCATTCACTACGTAGCCGTCGTAGAATGTTTCGGCGGGTTCACGGCCTTCTTCCTGTGCCAGAAACATATCCGTAAACATGTGATTGTAACCCAGATCGTTCACTTCATCGCCAACGGGAAAGAGCCAGCCGGTATTCGATTCGGCTTTCTCGGCGATGTAGTCACCACCTTTGCCCGTCGAGAACATTTCGAAGCCCGTTCGCAGGAAATTGTTGATCCAGATGGTGCCTTCGGTGCCCATCACTTCATCGCGCAGGTCCATACCGCCCCGAAACGTCCAGCTTACTTCAAATTGCCCGATGGCTCCGTTTTCGTATTTCACCAGCGCAATGGCGTGATCCTCAGCGTCGATGGGTTTCACCTGAGTGGCTGCCCAGCACATCACTTCAACCGGCTTTACGTCCTTTCCAATAAAATTCCGCGCGATTTCAACGCAGTGGCATCCTAAATCGAGCATACAGCCACCGCCGGCCTGCTCTTTGTCCCAGAACCAGTCGGAGTGGGGGCCGGGGTGTGTTTCGCGCGATTTTGCCCAGAGAATTCGACCCAGCGCGCCATTCTTCACGCTGTCGAGCGCTTTCAGAAATTTGGGCGTGTAGCAAAGGTCTTCGAGATATCCCGCAAAGATGCCTGCTTCTTCCACCGTCTTCATCATACGTAGCGCTTCCTCGCCTGTTCGGCCCAGCGGCTTTGTGCAAACCACTGATTTTTTGTGCTTTGCGCAGAGATTGACCGCCGTTTCGTGGATGTTATTAGGAAGCGCGATACAGACCATATCAACATCAGGATGCGCGATGACCTCTTCCATGTCGGTCGAAGCGAAGTCGCATCCGTAGTCGGCTTTGAATTTGTCGGCGGTTTCCTGACGGCGGGCGTAAATGGCGACGACTTTATCGCGGCTGCGCTGGCCGTGGAGCGAATCGGCGTAAAAGCGGCCAATGAAGCCGCCACCAAGCATGGCAATACGTTGCATAAGGGTTTATGTAAAAGGTCCGTACTTTCGTGGCGTTAAAGATGGTAAATCCCGCTTGATTGCTGAATCCTATGCCCGATTTTTTTGACATACGTACCATTTTCTTTACCGTCTGGGATTACCCCATGAGTTACCTCGAATTTTTCGGGGGCGTTAGTGGTGCCGTTGCTGTATGGCTTTCGGCCAAAGCCAATATCTGGAGTTGGCCCATCGGCGCTTTTAGTGTATTGCTGTTTTTCTTTCTGTTCTATCAGATACAGCTGTATCCCGATATGTTTTTGCAGGTCTTTTTCTTCGTCACCAATATACAGGGCTGGTGGCGGTGGACGCACCCGAAGCAAAACGAAGCCGACCAGCATCAGGAATTACGTATCAGCCAAATGCCTGTTCGTCAGTTTGTTGTCTGGACGGTGGCGGGAATAGTCGCTACGTTCCTTTTAGGTACGTTCGCCAGTAATCTGCACGAGTGGTTTCCAGTTATGTTCAGCAAACCCAGCGCGTTTCCTTACCTCGACTCATTCACCACAGTGATGAGCATCGTTGCTACGTTCCTGATGATTGAAAAGCGGGTTGAGTGCTGGTACGTCTGGCTGGTGGTCGACGTAATTCTGACTTACATGTATTTTCAAAAAGGCGTTAAGCTGGTGGGAGCTGAGTATTTCGTGTTCTGTTTTATTGCTGCTGTCGGCGCCTGGAACTGGACAAAAGAATACCGAAGTTATAAAGTTGTAGGGTTATAAAGTTGCCCTTGCGTACCTAAACTCAACAATTAAACGACACTATAACTTTATAACTCTACAAATCCGTAAACAGAACTATTTCAAGAACTTATTCAACTCCATTATACGTAACACCTTGATTCTAGGCACACTACTACGTTACGTCATTTGTTCTATTACATTGATTCCATTGATACACCTTGCGGGAGATAGCATAAAGGTTAATTTTGTTAACCAGAATTCAGGGAGTCTGCTCTTTATTTAGCCAGTCGTTCCGATTTGGCTTTTTCATATAACAACTGCATCCGAAACGCCATGACACAAGACATTGTCAGTGAACCAATTTTAGAAGAAGATAAAGGCCGATTTGTGCTTTTTCCAATCAAGCACTGGGATATCTGGGAATATTATAAAACTCATGAAGCCTCGTTCTGGACTGCCGAAGAGATTGATCTCGGGCAGGACATGAAAGACTGGAACAACCTCAATGACAACGAACGGCACTTTATTTCGCACGTACTGGCCTTCTTCGCGGCATCGGATGGCATTGTGAATGAAAATCTAGCGGTTAACTTCCTGTCGGAGGTGCAATATGCGGAAGCAAAATGCTTTTATGGTTTTCAGGTGATGATGGAAAACATCCACTCAGAAACCTATTCGCTGCTGATCGATACGTATATCAAAGATGCCACTGAAAAAGACCGGCTGCTCAACGCCATCGATACCATTCCGTGTGTGCAGAAAAAAGCTGAATGGGCGCTACGTTGGATTGAAAACGGCTCTTTTGCTGAGCGACTCATTGCTTTTGCGGCCGTAGAAGGTATTTTCTTCTCGGGGTCGTTTTGCTCGATTTACTGGCTTAAAAAGCGCGGCCTGATGCCAGGATTAACATTCTCAAATGAGCTTATTTCCCGCGACGAAGGCCTGCACCGTGACTTCGCCTGTATGCTCTACACTGACCACATTATGCACAAAATGCCCGAGTCGCAGGTGTACGATATTATACGTAATGCCGTGGAGATCGAGCAGGAATTTGTGTCGGATGCCTTACCTGTATCGTTAATCGGTATGAACGCCGACCTGATGAAGCAATATATCGCGTTTGTGGCTGATCACCTGCTTGTTACGTTAGGATTACGGAAACTATACAACGTAGCAAACCCGTTCGATTTCATGGATATGATCTCCTTGCAGGGCAAAACCAATTTCTTCGAGAAGCGGGTAGGTGAATATCAGCGAGGAGAAGTAATGTCCAAATTCAAAGCGGCAAAAGCAGCTGCTCAAAATCCGCAGGACGCTGAAACCGAAGTGGTAAAACCGGTCGAAGAACCCAAAGGCATTACGTTCGACGCTGATTTTTAAGTGCTACGTTCCCCGTTTTTTTATAGAAAAAGACCCGCTACGTTCCGGAACGTAGCGGGTCTTTTTTTAGGTATTATGGATGTAGAAGGAATTACCAGCCTCTACACTATATCCTTACTCCGAATCGCGTTGCGCCAACCACCATGCTTCTCGAATGCGCTGAAGCTTCACATTCGGCGATACACCCCGTCCGTTCCAGTTGATGATCAGATCGCAAAATTTCTCTAATCCTTCCGTGTCGATTAATTGTTCCAATTCGCCGTTGAGTGGCTTTTCGTCGTTGAGATAGTGAATTGTGTCCATGTTTTTGGGTGTTAGTATACTTTAGACTGCCTGATTAGGGAGAAGACACATCTTTGACTAAACTAATAAATATATTAAACGGTTCTACTGCCTTGCTGTCAATATATTTTCGGCAGACGTAGCAATTTGAAGCGTATACTACACAAAATTAGTTAGCTCCATCGGCTTTGGCCACACCAAGTGCCTGCTGACCAATCACAGTTCCCAACTGAGCTCCCCGCTCATTATCAAATCGATACTGCGTGCCACTATACAAACCGGCCATGGTTGCTTCAACAGCCTGTGCATTCAGGCTGTTGGCTTCGTTCGGGAAAAGGTAAGCTAAAATCAACGCGGCTGCTGTCGATACGGTGGCCTGATCGGCTACGTAGGATGGTGAATTCGGGATGGGGATTGCCGTTTTGATAGCCGCGTTTATCTGCGAGGGGCGTGGCACAAAATAGGTGTATTTTGTGGCCCAGGCAGCGGTTTCGCCATCCTGCATTACCCGATTCAGCAGCGCATACGTCCGGGCCGCCCGTAATTCATTCTGCCCCGACTGCCGGATGAGGTCCTCAGCCAGCGCATTCCATAATCCCGCCAATCCATACGTATTGTTTCCGTTGACCCAGTAATTGGCAATACGCCACTGGTCGCGGGTGCGGCTGTTTGCTACGTCCTGAACCTCAGCCAGTGCTTTTTGAAAATCGGCGGACGTAGTGGCTGGAGGAGCCGTTGGTAACGCCCGATAAATAGTGGTGGAATCGAACCAGGTTTTCACACGTCCGGCCAGCGGCAGCAACGGAGAACGGGCGGGCAGTTCCAGGCTTTTCCATTTCTGGTCATACGACGCTTTGGTAAGGGCTGTTTGCCAGGTATTTGTTGGATCATCGGCAGTAGAAAACCGGTCACTTTTGGCCCGTACGAGTACGCGGGTCATGACAGCATTGGCGAGGTCTTCGCCCGCTTTCAGATCGCTGGGAACGCAGGCGCCGGCATACAAGCGACTTTGTTTGTGTTCCGTCGCTTTGGCTTTTAACCACGCCGTTTCACTTGGAAATAAATAAGCTAGTGCCTGACAGGAAGCCTCGGCTATGGCTGCATCTTCTGATGGGTACGACGGTACGTCCAGCACCGGTACACGGGCAACAACGCCCTGTTTCTCAAGCGATGGGCGATTATACTGATACTTTGCCCGCCAGGCAACCACGAGTGCATCGTACTGCGCTACGCTCAAAATTGCATACACACGTGCCGCAAACGGAGCACCGGCCAGCGAATTCCCTGATTCAGCGGGCGTCGTCTGGCCAGTAGCGGCATCATAACCCGGCACAATGTTGTATTTCGCCACTAATTGGCGGGCAATCTGATTCCAACGGAGCACGCCCCCGGCGGCCCAGTAATTAACCGCCGTATTTTGTTCGGGTGTTGCGCTCTGCACACTCGCTTTTACGTCGCTCAGTTCTTTCTGATACGTAGCAGACGTAGTAGCCGTTGGTTGCGGTACGCTGATGGTAGTAGCTGATGGCAAGACAACCGTTCGCCACGTACCGCCGTTAGCATCGACAGCCGTGATATCGGTGAAGGGCAGAATACCTTCGTCGATGGTTGGTTCTTTGCAGCCTGATACCCACAAGACAAAACCACTTGCCAATAAAATCGAAAAAATTGCTCTCATCTGTATAGGCCCCGACAGGCTCTGGCTGTCGGAGTCGCGTCAGCGACTGACTAGGTAGTTATAACCGACAGCCAGAGCCTGTCGGGGCCTTCTGTTTACCTGTTATTATTCCAGTAGCCAACAATCAGCCCTGCATTGAGCATCGTGCTCTTGCCGGTGTTACGTCCATCGAGCGTAGTGCCATAGCTGCCAGTTATGCCAAGCTGTTTCAGCAAACGCAGGTAAGCCGTTGCGCCCACCCGCGTGAATCCTACAGCATTGGTTGGATAGGGGATGCTTGGGCCAATGTTTGTTCCTTCGTTGTAAGGCGTTTGGCGTTGCCCCCAGACGTTAATGTTAAACCACTTTGATACAATACCCGCCTGAACAATCAATTCCGTAACATCCGGTACGTTCACTTTCGAGCCGCCATAAGGCAAAATCTGGCTAGGATCGTAGAAATTCACCGGATGGTCGAGGGAAACCTGTCCCCGACGGATGTAGCCGTATTGGCCAGTTATGAAAAACGAAGGTGCTTTAAAATGCAGAATGGTACGTCCATCCAGATTTTTAGAACCCCGTCCAATAGCCACCATCGCGTCGTTTACGTAGTTCTGCATCGGCAGGGAATATCCCAGCCCAAACAGCCACGACAGGCGTGTATTGCCGAACTTGTAATCGTACGCTTCCCAACGTAGCGCAGCTGTTACGTCCTGAAAACCTTCCTGTTTGGCCCAATAGCCCGCACTGGCTTCGGTTCGGACGTAAGGCGCTGTCACAATCAGGTCGAGGTCGTAACCAAGTCCGTAAGTGGCCATTACGGTCAGGGCCTGAGTAGTAACGGTTCCGAGATTCGGATTACGGGTTTCGGTTTTGTTGACGAAGTACGTATCGTATTTTTCCTGCGAAGCGATAATGCCGAAGCTTCCGTTACGGGCTCCACGCATAAAACCGTCCATGTATCCCTGCGCCCGGATTGGCTGCACAAAAACCAGCGTTGTTAGTGCACTAAAAAGAAGATAAATTAATCGCATACGGCTGCTTTAGACACACAAAAATGGGTTTTTCAGCCGAATCATGGGCGTTTGCGAAGAGAATTCTGTTTAAAAGGACAGAAAAGGGGTGCTACGTTGCTGCCTGGCCGACCTCGATACTGAGTCTTTACCTAGAATCAACGTCGGCTTATTGGCTGCTATTATTTAGGTCCTTCGTGATTTTGAGGACTTTCGCTAAAAGTTGTTGAATGGCCTACAATTCCCACTGGCTTTCTTGCTGCTGAGTCTTTACTATTTGCTTATCAAATCAAAGAAAAAGCTATTAGTTAAACTTGCAAAAATCCAAAACACTCAGTCTACCCTGGAGTCGTTTTTGCCAATTTAGCCATGCTATAAATTTTCCTATTACTCTATATTAGTTACATTTTAAGCTATCTTTTACGGAAATATTAACGTCTCATTATCAATATTTTGACAGAATACACAATTGATTATCCTGAATTAATATGTGCCAAACAAGAGTACCCGGCCGCAAGGCAACCGGGTACTGCAACTAACCTATGATTGAATAAATCGTACTAAAATTAGATAACTTAATCCGAAAGCACTAAGGAATTCTGGCTAACCTATCAGATGGTTAGTCCAACGGTTAGCACAGCGCTACGTCCGTCGGATGGCCAGATTCCGGCTCCTGGATAAAATGTCGGTCGTTTAGTGAAATATTGCTTGTTGGCCAGGTTGCTGATACTACCGCGTACGTGCAGCCCTTTCCGGATGCGCCAACTTCCATTCAAATCCCAAAGACCATACGAAGGCACTGGACCAATCGCACCATTGGCCGATGGGGTAGAAGCGTTGAGTGCGTCGGAGAATGTTTCACTAACGTAACTGTATTGTAGCGTCAGACTGGCCGTGCCATAGCGGGCAGTCAGTCCGTTGCGATTGGTCCAGCGAGGGGCCGACTCAACCTGATTGCCAATGACCGTCCGGTTCTCGGTTCCTGCCGAAACCCGGCCAGTAATGTAACGAGCGTTATTATAAGCCGTTGACGTAAAGCCGCTTATTAAGATTTTTTCGGTACGTAGCAACTGTGTCTCAATCAGCGCTTCAACACCGGTGCTACGACTGTCGCCAATGTTTGTGCGGAAAATATAGGTCGAGCCATCCGTATTATTCAGAAGCAACGTACCAAGCCGGTTGCGATAGAGTAAGTCAAAAACTGTTAAGTTGACGTGCAGATTCTGCCAGTGCGCATCAACGCCCACTTCTGCGTTATAGCCAAACGCATCTTTCAGATTTTTGTCGATACGTTCGTAGGTAGATGTCGGAATGATGTCCTTGAAAATCACTGGCCTGTACGACTGCGACCAGCCCCCGTACAGTTTCACAAACTGATTGACGCGATACTGCGCGTTGATACCCAGCAGGGCAAATTTGTGGTTGATATCAGTGGGCAGATTAAGCGCATCATAGTAATCGATCGTTCCCCGGAATTCCGTTTTTCCATGCTCTACACGGATTCCCGGCGAGATAGTAAGCTTATTTGTCAGTGAAAATTGACTTTCGGCAAATACTGCTACGTTCTTGCTGCGGAAGTGCATATCCCGTCGAAACGGACTGGTCAGCGATAAGTCGAAATCGGTATTGGTGCTTCCTACGCCTAACTGCCGACGGTGTAAATCCGTGGAAATCAGCTGCACGCCCGTAGCGGCCGTCGCCTGAATCGAGCCGATGCGGTAACGATGCAGTACACGGAGTTCGGATGTATAGCTGTTGAAATTATCAATGTCGACCTGCCGGGCTGCATACGTCTGCGTCACGCGGCTGATGGTATCTGGTACGTTCGCCAAACGGTCAAAAAGCACACTGTTTCGGTCGCCTAACACGGCTGAATTTGTCCAGAGCAGCCGCGTGCGTTCCGACAGTTGCCAGTCAATCTTTAGCGACGGAATGTAAATATCTGGGTTAAAATAGTTTCGGCTCCGGGTCGACTGGCGCGGGTCCTGCGCAAACATGGCATCGGTTAGCTGACCGGGCAACTGATACAGGTACGTAGAACGACCCAGTTCGGCCGTGATACCCAGTTGTTTAGTAGCCTGAAAATGCAAACGTCCAAACTGAGCTTCGGCTTCCGAACGGCCATTTTTCCGGTAGCCATCGGAGTGGCGACGGTAGTAATAAGCGTAATACGTTAGTTTCCCGACTCGACCGCCAATGGCGTTATACGTACTCAGCAAGCCGTAAGAGCCAACGGAATTAACGGTTTCGAAGCCAAATTTCCGGGTCGTATCTGCCCCTTTCGTTACGTAATTGAGCATACCGCCAAACTGCGCTCCGTATTGCAGCGAAGCCGTACCACGCACTAACTCAATACGTTCGATACTTTCCATGGGCGCTGAATAGTGGCTGGCTGGGTACCCATACATATCGGAATTGGTAATGACGCCGTTCTGCCGAATGTTGTTTTCCCACGAACGGTGCGGATCAAGACCACGTGTCGATATATTGATTTGGTTGCCCGTACCGTCCATATCGTAAACAAATACGCCCGGAATCCGGGAGAATACGAGTCTTGGTGTTTTCTCCGCTACGTTTACATCAACATCTGAAAGGCGGACCACTTCACTACGTTTGCCGCCCATCAGGTACGTACCATGCACCTCCGGAAGGGCTTCCATAACGGTTGAACGGACTCCCCGAACAGTAATCGGATTCAGGGTATGGGAACGTAGCGTATCACCGTTTTCCTGCTGACCAAGAGATATCTGTGTACTCAATATACAGACAGTCAGTCCCGCCACTATTCGTTTACTATAAACATTATCAGTATTGTTGAATTTCATAAATACGTTGATTTCGTTACAGAACACAGATTTTCAAAAAGTACATTTTGCGGATCTGTGTTCTGTAACGCTACGTCAACTATTGAGCCATTTCAGTCAATACGTTGATTATTTGTTGACTTTGATTACAATCCGGACCCATCGGCCTTTCCGCGGTTAACAGCATAAGTACCAATGTTTTTTCCACAGGCCAAGCCTACTTCGCAATCGAACCGGTAGTGAATGAGGCCGTAAATACGCGAGTTTGACGCGTCTCTGGCCTGATCCCAGAACTCGTTGGTACGTTCGGGGAAGATGCTTCCGAGTACAACAGCCGCTGCCGCCGAGAACGTAGAGTGGCCCGATGTATAGGACGGGAAGTTTGGCAGACCCACCGACGTTTTCACGCCAAACTGTTGCGGACGCGGATAGTAATAATACGATTTTGTGTCCCAGCAGCAGATACCCGCATCCATTACCGCCGTTCCGACAAGGGCTAAGGTGCGTGCCATCCGTACCTCACTGTAGCGAGCTTCGTGCGCAGCATTCGCGGCTATGCGATTCCAGTGGCCGGGAGGGGTGTAGCTACCTGCTCCATCGGCCCAATAGTTGGCGATACGTGCCTGCTCACGCGTCTGATTTTTCTCAATCGATTTCAATTCGTCCAGGGCTTTAGCGAACTCAGGGCTATCGAGGGCTGGTGGTGCTTCAGGACGCAGTTTAATTCTGGTAGCTGCGTCGAAATTCCAGTTCATAACGGCGCCGTAGTTTGGCAGCATGGGTGGCCGCACTGGCGTTTCCTGACTTACCCAGGCCTCACGCAGACCCCGTTTTTGAGCATCTGCAATCATGCCCGCCGTCAGAGTCTGGTTATTAGCGGCACCCATTCCGTCGGCGCGGGCGCGAGTCATCACTTTGGCTGCCACCTGATTACCCAGGTCAACGCCAGCTGTCAAATCACTCTTTACGTTCATGCCCGCCCACAACCGGCTGTTCTGATGTTCGGCCAGTTTGGCTTCGATAAATGGAACTTCACCCGGAAACATGGCTTTCAATATTACCGCCGACGTAGCAGCCACTACGGCATCTTCAGACGGATACGTCGGAATAGTTGATGCCGATAAGGCTACGCGTACGCTGGGGTCGGCTTTCGATGGAGCGGTCCGGTTGTACTTGTATTTTGCACTCCAGGTCGCTACCAATGCATCGTATTGAGCTACACCCAGATACGCGAGTGCACGGGCCGCGTATGGAGGGTTGGCAAATGGAAACTTAGGGTCGGCCAGCGGATTGGCGGCATCCGGTACGGGATACTTACCATCGGCGGTCGATGCGGGTGGGACGTTATAACGGGCGCACAATTCGCGGGCAATTTCGTTCCAGCGATACACGGCTCCGGTACCCCAATAAACTACCGCTTCCTGCTGAGCCTGCGTCAGCGATGCCGATTTTGATTTCAGGTCAGCCAGTTCGGCTTGGTATTCGGCCGATGACGTAGCAGCTGGTGCGGCCAGCGTTACGTCGGTGGGCGACGTCAATACGTAGGTTTTCCACGTACCGGCTTTCTCGTCTACGCTAACGGGTGTATAGCCAACACGTTGGGGTTCTGAAATGGTTTTATCGCAGGAAATCAGGGAACTGGCCAGAATAGTAACGGCACTCCCGATCACGAGCAACTGTTTATAGCGTTTCATAGGTCTCTTATTTTTTGAAATTGATCTGATACAGCAGACCTACCGTGTAGCTCGTGCTCTGTCCTACGTTTAATCCGTCGACAACGTAGCCGACGCGGGCGTTAACGCCGATGTTACGTGGCTGTACTTTCCCGTACCAGCCCACCGACGTAGCCTTCATGTTATTGGTCGGAAACGGCATATCGTTCCGACGGATGTTGTCACCATTCAAGCAGGAACTACGTTCGGCCCACACTTCCGTCTGCCAGCCTTTGCGCTGTACACCCAGGCGTAAACCGGCATCGTAGGTATTTGGAACGCTTACCGAATTCGTATTGTAAATCCGGTCATCGGCCTGATACGAATCGCGATCTACTTTTATCGTACTGCGCCAGCCATAGCTGCCATGCCCCGTTACGTATAGCCCGGTTTTGGGCTCCTTATAGCTCGCTATCAGTCGGCCGGTAAATGTGCGGCACTGCAAACCGATAGACATGGGAAGAAAATCCGGTACGTAGTTGCCAACCGGAATCGATCCGCCAATAACACCGTGCAGAGAAAAACCACCCACTTGTACAGCCTTCACTTTAAGCCAGGCTGAGAGGTCCTGAATGCCCTTCTGCCCCATCAGATTGCCCGCGCTGGTGCTGGTCCAGACATAGGGAATACTGAGAATAACGTTGACCCGGTTGCTAATACCAATGGCAGGCATGAGCATAACACTTTGGGTGGTTTGCGTGCCTATATTAAAATTTTCGCGTTTGAGTGAGTTTTCCCAGTACTCTTTCCAGGAGCTGTGTCCGTACATAGCCGCTACGCATACCTGCCCTTTACGCATGTAAATAGCATCATGAGGCATCTGCGCGTGAGCCGCCAGTGGGGCCATCAATAAAGCGATGGCCAGACTCTTTAGACTTGTTTTCATAAATGTACAGTTACTAAAAAACGAATTATCAAGGTTGTGAAGCAATCAGAGAAAGCTGTCTGAAACGCAGAAGTTGGCTCCAGACAGCCTTATAATCAGCTACTAAAACCAGCGTGATACGTTAACCGAAATCAGGTAATCGGCAAAGGCCGCGTCGCCCTGACGAACGCCCAGCGGATCGAGCTTATCGGAGAAACTTTTGATACGATTCCGGTACACAGCCACTGGAACGGTTGCCGCTATCGACGTTTTGTTACGCATATACGACAGTCCTGGCTCTACCGACACGATGTATCCCGGACGGCGGAAACCTGAGCTACCTCCGAATGCGTCGGTAGACGGTACGCCCTCAACCCGGCCACCCAGCATGACCGATAGCCCCGGAATTACTTTGATGGATTGCGCTAAACCCAGACGAGCGGCAAACTGATCGGCAACTGAAAACGAACCAGTTACTAGATCGATGGTCGTCGCTTCGGGGTTCCGAACAACGCCGTTTGTTTCGCGCGGATTGAACAGGTAGAAACCGTTGGCATAGGCCGTCAACGTATTGGTAATCTGAGCATAGCCCTGCAATTCGATGCTGGCTCCAACGCCCCCGTCTCCCAACTGAATCGACTGATCGACAGGCTTATTTACTACGTAGTCGGTGCCTTCTTTGGTCAGTTTGTGGAAATCGTCGGTTAC
The DNA here is from genome assembly GCF_054778555.1 of Spirosoma flavus. Lineage (NCBI taxonomy): Bacteria > Pseudomonadati > Bacteroidota > Cytophagia > Cytophagales > Cytophagaceae > Spirosoma > Spirosoma flavus. The sequence goes on along the minus strand of NZ_BAAGZL010000006.1, from coordinate 210,176 downwards.
GCCATAATTACCCGTTGGCAGCTTAATACCTGCACCTACGGCCAGATTCACTTTTGGAAGTTTCACAGGATTGATCAGCCAGTAGCTTCCCGAAATACGCAGGTCACCGATACCCTGCGATCCAGTGTGAAACCGCTTCTGTTGCGGATTTTGCGCCACCGTATTGCCATAATGCTCATATAGCGACGAGCGGTCGTTGTATTGAATCGGTAAATTCACCGAAAACGACAGCCGCTGGTTCACCATGTAAGTCAGCCCCAGATCGAGCGCGTGTGATACGTTGACAACTTCAGTATGCTGTTCGAGTCGCTCCGTCTGCTCTACATCGCCTTTGTAATGGCGAAACGACCGGAAATAGCGATAGCCTGCCGACACCTGCCAGTGGCCGCTACGTTGCTTAAAAAAATCGGCCGACGTAGCACCGCCGGGTGCTGAACAGCTCATGTGGCGAACGGCCACACAACCCTGCGCCGATGTTTCTGTATTATAAACTAATGTATAGGCAATCGCCAAAACGATGGTATAAATCGATTTCATGACTAAGATTATCTGAATTGGAAAGGAAATGAGTTTTTAATGAACAATGGGAAATGCAAAATGAGTAATTATTCTGATAGTCAGATAATTGACATTGATTGTTTCTTGGTATTCATTACGTTCATCGTGAGCTGGAGAACTTTTCAGGACGTAGTAGCATATGCTCTTTTCGATACGTAGTACCGAAATCTGCTGAGTGGAAAGAGGAGCATGAATTGTGAGTAACGGCCAAGTGGAATACCTACCATTTCTACATCATTCATTTTCCATTGTCCGCATACAGACATAGCCAATAAAAGCGCTGAAAAAAAGAGTCGAATGCGCTATTTTTCAGTCCGGAACGTAGCACGGTACGTTCGTCAGGCCGATAAACCTGAACGCAGGACGGCATTAATTAACCGACTTGTTTCGGAAGAAAACAGGCACCTAGCACACGATTGATGATTCCAATCAGACTTCAGGAGGGGGCGAGTGAACGGGCAGAGCGCGGGCGGCAATCACAAACAGGACGTCAGGAATCCGAATAGCCTCGCGCCATTGAGGAGCAAGAAAACTAAAAACAACTCGCGGATTAGGCGAATATTCTTTCAGCAGAAACTTCAGTAATTGATTCGCTTTTTGCTGCGAATCGGTGTTACCAGTAATGTGTTTGTTGAGAAACGACAGCAAATCGCTGTGCCAGAACGAATGGCTTTCCGACTGAAGACCAGCAATGTGCAACGTATCGCCCTGAATCTCCATGCTCACCACGGAATAGTACTGGCCCCGATACGTGAAACCATCCGACGTAGTGCTGGTGATGGCATTGGCGTCGGGCTTATCTTTCAATGGAATCTGAAATTCAACGATACTATCGACTGAGCGATAGACTAGAAGCCGTTCCGACAGGTCGTGTTCCGCCTGCCACCACGTACCAATAAACACCAGCACATACGCCAGCGTGTGGTAGAGGAGCAAGCCAAAGAGACCAATTGAAACCGCTTTTCTCACAAAAGTATTCGGTGAAGTTTCTCCAAAAATAATATAATTTTTCGAACAAATAATATGCCATACCAGTTGAGTGCTTTTTTTAGGTAATTCTTACATCGTCGGCGTGTATAACTAGACGTTTGTTTTCGACAAATCGGACGGAGTGGCCCACGTAGTTTAAAGTATATGCAGACGCCAGTATGATTGATCTCTACGTTACATCTGTAATCAAAAGCTGTAATTTTGTGTTAGTCCGATACCGATGATCTACGACAACCACAATCGCCCTATTACGTACCTCCGGCTAGCCGTAACTGACCGTTGCAATCTGCGGTGCTTCTACTGTATGCCCGAAGAAGGAATCAAGTATCTTCCGAAACATCAGGTATTAACTTACGAGGAAATGGAGCGGGTGGTACGTGTGCTGGCGCAGTTGGGCGTGCATAAGGTACGTATCACGGGCGGGGAGCCATTCGTACGGACTGGGTTGATGAATTTTCTACACCGGCTGGCGGCCATCGACGGGCTTTCGGACGTATCGATAACTACCAACGGCGTTTTGACGGCCCCACACGTAGCGGATTTAGCAGCTTTGGGCGTTAAATCCGTGAATTTGAGTCTCGATACGTTAGATCGGGAACGGTTCCGGAAAATCACCCGACGCGATGAACTGCCTGCGGTCCTGAGAACCCTTGATGCCTTGCTGGGTGCAGGAATTCAGACAAAAATCAACGCTGTGGTGATGGATGGGCAAAATATAGAGGATTTGCGCCCATTGGCTGAACTTACTCGTTCCTATCCAGTTGACGTACGGTTTATCGAAGAGATGCCATTCAACGGTGAGGGCAACCATTACCCGGTTCTGTATTGGACGCACCAACGTATCGTTGGCGAGCTCCGCAATTACTTTCCAGATTTACAAAAACTTCCTGATTCTCCTTTTTCGACGTCGGCCAATTATCAGGTTCCGGGGCATCTCGGCACAATTGGTGTAATTGCTGCATTTAGCCGCACCTTTTGTGGCACCTGCAACCGAATTCGCCTAACCGCACAGGGAACGCTCAAAACCTGCCTCTATGACAACGGCGTACTCGACATTCGGGCCATGCTACGTTCGGGCGCATCGGATACCGAACTGATTGCCGCTTTCCAGAAAGCATTTGCCCACCGCCCACTCAACGGCTTCGAAGCCGAACAACAACGCGACACGGTAACCGAGTCTATGGCGACAATTGGAGGGTGAGGATTATGTATGAAATATGATGTATGATATAGTTATTGCAACGGCAGAACATGTACCATATATTCTACTCCATACATCTTTTCACAGTCTCACAATTGTTGGAACGCCTTCCAGATATTCGTTGGTGAAAAGCGTGCTAACGTCCATGTGTTGAATAATTTCGCCCTCGGGAGAGGTTAGCATCCGGTTACGAATCATCCAGTTTACAAACGACATCCAGACGCTTCGGTGCATGAATCCCCAATGGCCATCGCCGTCCATGTAATAACCCGAAACCATTTGCTGGCTCTGTTCCACAAAGTTGCGGTTGCTCAGCGACGGGTGATTCGCTGTTTTCATAAGTATGCGAGCAGCTTCGTCCGGATTTTTCACGGCAAACCGAAAACCAGCCGCCGTTGCTTCCAGAAAACGACTCAGGGCATCTTTATTTTGATTCGCCCAATCCTGATGCGCCGTCAGCACCGGGTTGTAACCGTAAGGTATCTCGTATTCGTCGAACAGAAACTGGTTCAGTTCAACACCGTCAATATCAGCTTTTACACCTTCCCAGGTCAGCCAGAACCAAGCGGCATCGACTTCGCGGGTAAGTAAGGCTTTCCAGATACCCGTCCAGGGTATTTTATGGGCAACGAAATTACCGCGTCCATCGTCGTTCTGTACGAGCTGGCGAATGATATCATCTTCATAACGAGCGCCATAGGAAGCGTACACTTTACCATCTAACTGGTTTGGGCGACTAATGCCACTTTCACGCAACGTTACAATAGCGCTGATATCACGGGCCAGCAACGTAGCAACAGCTATTAGCGGAGTGCCATTGGTCTGGTAACTGATTACACTTTCGGAGGGCGTAATGGCCAGATGAGCATCGTTCTGGGCTACCCGTCGGGAGGGCATCATCTGGTACTTTTCCTGATCGGGGATAATAAACTCTACGTCGAGACCGGCTTGTTCATAAGCGCCCTTCGCCAGAGCTACATAAAATCCGGTATGGTTCGTATTAGGTGTACGGTCGAGTGCTAAACGAATTTGCGTATTCATACGGCGCGGCAGTGTTACGGCTAAGTTAACAATTCAACGAATGGAAGGTTTAATACAGTCTTAATACGCTGATCCAGGTTTTGTTTTCTTTAGACGCAACCATTACGTATTTGAGTGAATTTGTCGTATAATTATTTTGCTTTTTCTTTCTATAATACCACAGATAGCATGTTTTTAATTTAGGAAGGACATTGCGAGCCTACACGACGTAGTAGAAAAGTGGCTAATTCTTTGCAAAAAATTCTGTTCTTAGAAAGACAAGGCATGCCTTGTCTCTACATGTACCGCGACAACGTAGTGGCCAGCGATTCCTTCATTTCCTGAACCAAGCTCTCCGGTTGCAAGACGGTCAGGTGCTCACCATAGCTGCGCAGGTGCATCAGTAAATCACGGTTTGGTGCCAACCGCAGCCGTACTACGCATTCCGTATCATTATCATGTAAGACCTCCTGCGTCTGGTGAATAGGCTTGGCTTTAACGTAGCGCCCAAATAGGGGCGTAAATGACAGCATAATTTCTTCCACAGGCCCGCTGCTGTCGGTGATGCCATAGATATGTTCGAACAACTCACTTACGTTAGTGAGCACTGCTGGTGGTACTTCGCAGAGATCGTCGGTCAGTTCGAGGTCACGCATGCGGTCCAGCGCGAAGGTTCGTTCTTTGCCGGTGGCTTCATCGTACCCGATTACGTACCAGCTATCGGCCACTTCTCGTAGCAGAATGGGGTGCAGCGTACGTAGTTTATTGTCAACTTCGGGGCTATCATGTCGACTGTATCGGAACGAAATCTGTCGATTCTGGTTGATGGCCCGGATCAGTACCGGTACGTATTGACGGTTGCCACCCAGAATCCGCTCTTCTACGTATACCACGCGCCGGGTCAGCGTTTCGGTTTTCACCTCCCGAATAATATCCAGACTCTGCCGCACTTTCTGCAACGCATTAGCCAGTTCACCCGCTACCGATGCACCCTGTGTGGCCGTAAGTACTTCACGCGCGTAGTCAAGCGCTTCCATATCGTCGGGCGAGAGCATAAGACGTAGCAGCCGAAACTGCGGATCGGTGTAGTAATAGCCGTTACGTCGTTTGTCGTAGGCGATGGGCGCGTCGTGGTCTTCGCGCAGTCGTTGAATATCTTTCTCCAGGGATGAAATAGAACGAATGCCACACTTGTCCTGGCAAAGTTCGAACAGGCGCTGCTTGGAATACTGGCGCGGGTATCGACTGATGATTTCGTCGATTAAACGGTAGCGCTGGAAGGCTGATCGGGTTATGGGCATGGGAAGGAGTTATAAGGTTGTAAAGTCGTAGGCCGGGCCGCCGGTGCGGTTATAAAGTTGTAGAGTTGTTTGGCGTGCGGAGCTAACTCTACAACCTTATGACTTTACAACTTTATAACTTCTTCATATCTCGACTCCACAAAACTGAAGAAAAATATTTTCACAAAAAAAGATGAACGTAAAAAGATTACGTTTTAGCCGGTAGAACTTTGTTCTGTGAATTTTAAATAACAATACTAATGAACGCCCTTATGAACACCTACTCGAATCGCTCAACTGGCTATACGCCCTCGCTTTTTACGGCACTGAATACATCGTCACAATGGTCAGCTTCATCGGCAGCTACGCGTACTGGTAAACGCGCTACGTTGTCGGCAAGTCAACTATTCGATATCGAAATGGGATTGTTCCTGTTGTCGCAATTATTGCCAACAGCTTCGCCCGACGCATTGCCCTCCCTGCTGGCCGATAACGGTACGTCGTTTCTGGATCGGCCGACCTGGACACCTAAACAACATAAACTATTGAACCGCGGCCGTATGCTGCTGAGCCACATTCAGCAACGTAACGTTTGGTCGGCGCTGCTGGATGCCTACACTACGATTCCCGACCGGTTGCAGGCCTACGACATCAGCGCTGATCGTAGTCGGTTTGGTGAGAAAACCGTGGGTTTTTTCCGGAATCGGATCATAACATTACGCCAGATGGTCGGTTAATATTGATATCTGATTATCAATTAATTAAATCAATGATGACGCTGGCGAACACGATGGCACGAGGACGGGTGAGCGCATTTTTGATACGTTCCCTGTGCAGCGTAATTAGCGGCACGGCTCCTCTGCTACGTCGGATGATTCAATGGCGCATTGGAATTATGAAGTGGATTAAAAAATAGCTGTAAACACACAAACTGAAATGGAAACAATTGTGAAATCAATTACGCCCGCTGTGGTGTCTCAGGCCGCTGCTACGTTGATGGTAGCCGAGGGCGGTACGTCGACGGTGATTGTTCAACAATTTCTGCGCAACCAGGGCTATCAATCGCATCAGGCCGAAGTATCGAAATGGCTTGCGGTAGCCGCTGAAGAAGAGGGTTGGACCATCGAAGATAAAGGACTGTTCCGCGTGTATTCCTTCCAGGGAAGACGTAACGCGGCCTAAGGATTGAAAAAAGTTGAAAAAATTTTTGCAGACGAAGAACAACGTAAAATAATTACGTTCTGAGAGTGTGAAATTTGATACGAACATAGAAACAACAACACTAATGAACACTACATTGACTTCTGCTCCTCTCACCGTTCGGCCCGGCATGACGAATCTGTTACGTTGGCAGGAGCCGCTGGCTACCCGCCTTCGCTTTCGGCACGCGCTGCCCGGCATGGTTGCCAACCGGATGCTCAATGTTGAACTTGGGCTGTATCTGCTGGCGGAATTACTCCCACTTATTCCGGCGCAATTTCTGCCCGACCTTCTTAATGGCCAGGGCGCTGCTTACCGGCTACGTCCAATCTGGTCGCCCCGGCAACATCGTGCGCTGAATCAGGCTCGTCAGTTGCTGGCCCCCTACCGCGATGGGCGTGTATGGCTTAAAGCGCTGGAAAAATACGCTACGTTGCCCGCCGATGTACGCATCTTTTCGCTGAGCGGCCGGGGCGGCTGGAATTCCGATGTGAGCAGTTACGTACTCCGCGAGCGGCTGGGTTTATTTCAGGGCGTATTGGCGTAAACGCAGTACTGCTACGTTGGTGCAGACAGACTAGAATTTGGTAATTTGTGCGTTTGTGTCATCCCGCATTTTGCCAGTTATCTTATGAACCGACGTCGCTTTATCAAAACCAGTACAGTTGTTTCCCTATCCGCTACGTCGCTGGCGGCTTGCTCCTCTCCCCAATCCGAAAGTTCGGAAAATAGTAAGGCTCCTTTCACTGACGACTTTAAACTTAATGAGCTAACTATCAACGACCTTCAGCAGAAGATGAAGTCGGGTGAGTACACGTCCGAAGCCATCACCCAGCTCTATCTGGACCGTATTGAGGCTATCGACAAAAAAGGTCCGCATCTGAATTCCGTCATTGAAATCAACCCCGACGCCCTGACAATGGCCAAAGCACTGGATCAGGAACGAAAAGATGGCAAACTTCGGGGGCCGATGCACGGCATTCCGGTTCTCATCAAAGACAACATTGACACCGGCGATCAGATGATGACCACCGCTGGTTCGCTGGCTCTGGAAGGTCACAAAGCAGCCAAAGATGCATATGTTGTAGCGCAGTTGCGAAAGGCTGGAGCGGTGATTCTGGGAAAAACCAACCTGAGCGAGTGGGCCAACTTCCGCTCAACCCGATCATCCAGCGGCTGGAGCAGTCGGGGTGGACAAACACGAAATCCCTACGTATTAGACCGCAATCCAAGTGGCTCCAGTTCAGGTTCTGGCGCAGCAGTAGCCGTCAATCTATGCGCCGTAGCCGTTGGTACCGAGACCGATGGTTCTATCATAGCTCCTTCATCGCATTGCGGGTTGGTCGGCCTTAAACCAACTGTTGGATTAGTGAGCCGCAGCGGCATTATTCCCATTTCACACACGCAGGACACCGCTGGACCCATGACACGTACCGTAACGGACGCGGCTATTTTGCTGGGCGCTCTGGTAGGTGTTGATCCCGAAGACGAAATTACGCTTGAAAGTCGCGGCAAAAGCGTAACTGATTACACCCAATTTCTGAAAGCAGACAGTTTGTCCGGCAAACGTATCGGCATTGAAAAATCGTTTCTGGAAGGCCATGAAGACGTAGTAAGCTTGTACAAAGTGGCTATCGACGTTCTGAAAAAACAAGGCGCTACGGTCGTGGAAGTAGAGTTGCTCAAAGGACTTCAGGAGATGGGCGGAGCCGAATTTACGGTGATGCAATACCAGTTTAAAGATGGTTTGAATCGTTACCTGTCGAAAGCCAATGCACGGGTGAAATCGCTGGCCGAAGTCATTACGTTTAACAAGCAGAACGAGGCCAAAGCCATGCCGTTTTTCAAGCAGGAAATCCTCGAAAGCAGCCAGGCTAAAGGCGATCTGACCAGCAAAGAATATACCGATGCCCTTGCTAAAACAAAAAGCTGGCGCCAACGTATCGACCAGTTAATGAAGGCCAACAGACTAGATGCCATCGCTGGTACCAGCATCGGCTTCGCCTGCTGCATCGATCTCGTCAACGGCGATTACGACACCGGTTTTTATTTATGCCCACCCGCTGCGATGGCCGGTTATCCTCATTTAACTGTTCCGATGGGCACCGTTCACGGTCTTCCTGTCGGGTTTTCGCTCATGACCGGCGCGTATCAGGAAGGCCCATTACTCGCGATGGGGTATACGTATGAGCAAGCTTCGAAGAAGCGGGAGCGGCCGGAGTTTAAGGGATCTTTGATTGCGGGGTGATTAGATATCTACCCTTAAGGCTAGCTGAATTAAATTAGAGAAAGGTTACTCTTTTAATTAGATTCTCACTATGTCTACCTTTATTGTAAAATTGGTAGATATATTTATAAATCGAATAAGCCATTTATAAATGACCTAATACTGGTAAGAAACTTAACTTCATAATGAAACCATTTTTTAAAACTAAAGTAGGTGAACTGTATCTTGGAGACTCTGAAACATTGCTTAAAGAGAAAGTTGGTAAGAAATTAAGAGGGAAAGTAAATCTCATCGTGACTTCTCCCCCCTTCCCTTTGAATCAAAAGAAAAGTTATGGTAATAAGATAGGAGAGACTTATAAAGATTGGTTTGTTAGTTTGGCACCAGTCTTTGCGGAACTGCTTACTCCTGATGGCTCTATTGTTATTGAAATAGGAAACGCTTGGGAGCCGGAACGGCCAGTTCAATCGTTATTACCTTTGAGATGTTTACTTGATTTTGCTGAACACCCACACGCTGGCTTACGCTTGTGTCAAGAATCAATCTGTTATAATCCTGCACGTCTGCCATCTCCTGCCCAATGGGTCACCATTAACCGCGTACGTATGACAGATTCATACACTCACGTTTGGTGGTTATCTAAATCTGACAACCCAAAAGCTGATAATCGACGAGCGTTACGCCCGTATAGTCCTAGTATGGAGCGACTTCTCAAACGCCAATCTTATAACGCGGGTAAACGTCCTTCAGAGCATGTTATTAGTGAAACCGGTTTTTTAACTGATAATGGTGGGGCCATAGCACAGAATTTTTTTGAAATAGAATCTATTCATCCCCAGGATGAACCTCGTTTACCTAATGCATTCCGTATCGCTAATACAGGCTCATCTGACGCCTTTTCAAAAGCATGTCGCCGGGAGGGCATCACTCCACATCCTGCTCGTATGCCAGAAGGATTAGTATCATTTTATACGGAGCTTTTAACTCAGCCGGGTGACTTAGTTTTAGATCCATTCGCTGGCAGTTGTACTACAGGTTCCGTAGCTGAAAGATTAGGCCGTCGCTGGGTTGGCATTGAAATTCAAGAAAGCTTTGCTCAGCAAGCAAAGCTTCGATTTGAAGATGTAATTAAGCCGGCCAAAAAAATAGATACAAAATAGCTCTATCATTACCCTTTACTTTTTAAATGGAAACAGGATTTACTTCCGTAATTGCCAAACTAGCCAACATTGATTTATTTGAACAAGATTCGTCTACTCAAATGCCTAAAACAGGCGTTTTTGTTGGTAATCCATTTTACATCGATTATGACAAAGCGAGATTATTAGTAGCTGACGCCTGGAAGATGAAGGCTGGTGGTTTGCCACAAGGCTCATTTCTACTAGCCTACTACATCAATGAAAATGAATCTGATGTTTATGAAGCCATCTTGTTGCGTGTACTCGGTCCCACTTCCTTACCAACTGATTCAGACGTAGTAGCATCAATGGTGGAGTTCTACAAAGAGGGACTTTCTTCTGAAGGCCGCAAGGTGAATGTAGACCAATTTACTCGCTACGAGTTTTCTTTTTCTGGTGTTGAGTGCCGTGTTCTCGGAACATTCTACAACGATCAAGTGCCTGAAACATGCTTTGGCGCAGATGTTGAGAACTTCATGAGCGCTCATCACTATAAAGTTATCAAGCCCAATGCGAGGGTGTTAGAGAAAATTGTCAATTTCCGTAAAGGTGAACTTACAGGAGCAGCAACTGACATCAATTTAGGCACCGTTCGATATAGTTCTACCAAACGTTTTCAAGCAGCTATGCCCAACGTGCCTGTTTACGTAACGCCTAAAGATTTTCTTGGTAAACGTACCGCAATGTTTGGCATGACGCGAACTGGAAAATCCAATACAGTCAAAATTATTATTGAAGCAGTTGAAAGTATGACCGCTCTAGCTGTCAGTCCTGCTTTGCCAGACAAGAGGCCAGAAGATTCTAAAGTTACTGAAGAAGAATTAGCGTTGCTTGAGCCATTTGAAGGAAGTATGCCAAGATACCCTGCTGGGCAAATTATATTTGACGTTAATGGTGAGTATGCTAATGCCAATTTACAGGATAAGGGCACTGCCATTTTCGAAATATATGAATCTAAGACAATGCGCTATAGCGTAATTAGCAAGCCTGATTTTCGAGTAATGAAGGTCAATTTTTACAATGATGTCGAATCAGGATTTGAGTTGGTCAAAGCATATTTAGCCGAAGAGTCAGGTGATTATGTCAAAAGCTTTTTAGCTGTTGATATGGCGAGGCCGGACAACTATGCGAAAGACCCCTTTGGTTCACCTGCTACTCGTTATGACCGACGCAAAGCGGCCTATTTGTGTTGCCTAAAAAAGGCGGATTTCGTAGAGCCTAGCGGCTTCAGAGTGAAATTTAAAGGAAACGCCGAACTGAATGCACTTGCTGGAGGTATAGACCCTTCTAAAGGTATCAAGCTTGACGACGCCATAAAGTGGTGGACCACTATTTGGGCAAATTATACAATTGATCCTTTTTTTTCTAAATACTTAGCTGATGAGGGTCATGAATGGGCTGACGAAGGGCTCAAAGCATTATTGGTAGTGTTAACTCAGAAAAAAACACCTACCTCTGCAATCGTAAGTGGATATCAAAAGTTAAATGGTATTCGCAATCAACATACAGAGCAGGGTGGCCAGCCTTTTGAAGAAGACATTGTTAATCACCTACGCACAGGAGGCATTGTGATTGCTGATTTATCACAAGGCGACCCTTCCTTACAACGGATGTTTTCGGAACGTATTTGCCGTAAAATCTTTCTAGATGCAATGGCGCGGTTTATTGCCAATGAACCTAACAATTTTATTCAGTTCTATTTCGAGGAAGCTCATAACCTATTTCCCAAGAAAGATGATAAAGACCTAGCTCAGATTTATAATCGTCTTGCAAAAGAAGGAGCCAAGCTTAACCTTGGGATGACTTATGCTACACAAGAAGTGTCTTCCATTAGCTCAAACATTTTAAAGAATACCCAGAACTGGTTTATCGCGCATCTTAACAACGAGGATGAAACCCGTGAATTGCGTAAGTATTATGATTTCGGGGACTTTACAGAAGGTCTTGTTCGATTCAGCGCTAGTAGTGACCAAGGCTTTGTCCGAATGAAAACTTACTCTAATCCATTTGTGGTACCGGTCCAAGTGAAACTGTTCGGTAAAAAAACACAGTCCCCCGAGGCTGAAAACCATATATCTGTAGATAGTGATGCTGTTACTGAAGATGCACAAACTATAGTCCAATAATGAGCTATTCCGCTGGCAACCGCCCAATGGAAGGGGCTTCCAAAACTTCCCATCGTTACGTAATCCAAGACGATACAGTTAAACAATATTTGAGCCAAGTTGCTCCACGGATAAAACCTAGCGACATCAATATATCTCAACACACTCTGATTGATTACGAAGAGTCTATAAATAACCCTATTGAAAGTTTTATGGCCTTTGATGGAGGCTATCAAGAAATTGTTGTCGAGCCTGGTCATCCATCTGCAGCTCTATGTTTCTTTCAGTTTGGTGCGCTGTATTTCCGGCGTGATGATTTGGATGGCCTTGAGAAGATTCCTTTCATCGACCCTGATGATATGGCACGTCTTCGTCAAATGGACCGATTAAAATTGGTGCTGCCATTACGCAACTATGTGATGGCTACTGAAAGCAGTATTACTCATTCCATCCGACGTACTTTACAAATATTCTTTGCTACTCCCCGCAAAGGTGATGCAAAGTCAATGCTTAACACACTTCGTTGGTTTGTTTTTCGCCAATATTTACCTATTTCTCAACAACTCTCATCTTATACACTATCTCAATGCCCTCATTGTCAAGAGCGAGCTGAATTAATAGCAACTAAATTGCATCCTACTACTTATTCCATGCCTTGCTCAAGTTGTGGACAAGAGTTATTGCTTATAGACGTGTTACGTTTACATGAAGCTATTGATGACGAGCTTGGTGCTGGAGGTATTATGGGTTATGTTACTACTACTATTGAGCAGTTAATATTAGTGCATTTTATGCGAATAATTCTGGACAATAAGCCAGCGCTATTTAGAGAGATATTTTTCTTTAAAGATGGTCCACTGGGCTTCTTTGGGCAAACTGCCAATATGCACAAACCAATGCTAGATTTAGTCTCATTTGTACAACAAAATCATCATTCTTTATACCTTGTAGGCTTGGAAAAGAGTGGTGCATTCGTCGAACATGCCAAAGAGATTTCACACTTATTAAAACCGGGTCAAATCCTGTTACTTGACAATGACTATATATACAAATACATCACACCTGGAAGGGCTAATAATACTGAGCCATACGCCCATACATCTTACTATGGCCAAAAATTAATATTCAAAACACCAGAAGAGGCAATATATGTTGTGACTGTACCAGTGCCTAAATTATCCAGCAAGCCTACTGCTAGCACTCTTAAAGATTTGCAGGTGCTTATGACAAACGTAGCTAGACTGCGTTGCGATATGTATGACAATGCTATAATGCCCATCGCGCTGGCAAATAAGTTAGTTTCACTATCGAACCGTCCTAGCGCTGGTATTCTTCAGCGGTTTGCTCAAGGAAAGGCTGTATAAGTACATTTTATAGTAATTGGATAGGTTATTAAACACTTAACGACATTAATCGCGTGAACTCAGTCTTTTACTATAGCCTCCTGCAATATCGGTACGCCCAGTCGCTGGGTGAAGTGCTGAATATTGGTGTGTTGCTACTGTTTCCTGAGCAACGTACCGCTACATTCCTTCACCCCGAACGGCTAGGGCGTATTCGAAAACTATACCCTAAATTTTCAGAAAAGGTAATACGCTCCTATTTCAAAGGCATTGTCGCTCGAACTAAACAATTAACGAAACAGCCCGAAATCTTCGCCGATTACGAAGCACACCCACGGCAACTTATTGATAACGAAATTCTGATTCGTGATAGCAGTGCCCTACAGTTTGGGGAATTAAAAACGGCAGTTCTGTACACAGAAGATTTGTCGGCAATCGGCGAGCAATTTTATAAACTGTATCTCTCGTTTTATGAGGAAACCCAACATAATGTTCGTCATGATGAGAGTTATTTATTAAAGGAGTACCAGAAACGTCTTCAACGCCGGCTCAATGGCCTTCTTTCCCGCGAAGCGTTTGATCATCCAATTACTGTCAAACTGGAAGGCACAAATTTTGCCTACCAATTCGCCTTCGCTTGGCAAAATGGGAGCTTCAATCTGGTGAAGCCCGTGAGTTTTGACTTGAAACTAGAGCAGTCTATTACAGATAAAGCAACGCTAAATGTAGGGCAGTTCACAGTGTTGCGGCCTTTTGCAGAACAACGTAACGCTCGCTTTGATGTATTGGTAGCCCGCCCCAAAGATCGGCAGCTCTATAAGCCGTATGATCAGGCTATTCAACTTTTAAGTGACCAACCATTTGTTAAGATTGTCGAAGAAGAGCAGTTGGATACATATTCGGAAAAAACAGCCAAAGCACTACGTTAGAACATATAATCCACTCAAGCATCTCTCCATCACAAGCAGTAACTCCGGCACGACGGGATAGATCCTGACCTTTGAAAGTTGGAGTGATCAGAATCCTTCAAAGATTTGGTAGCAAACCCTAATTGATGAAAAGTGTCGGTTGGCTTAAATGCTAATCTGTGACTACGCTTCAGGCCGTAGCATAATCCAGCACGAACCGTGAGGCTTCCAGCAGGTTAGGAGCACAGCCGTCGCATTCATCCGATGGTGTTACGTCATGTGTGATACGTACCGTACGGACGCCAACTCGCCGACCTGCCTGCATATCGCGGGGAGCATCGCCAATCATCCATGATACGTCAGGTTCGATGTTGTATTTTGCCATCGCTTTTTCAAGCAGTAGTGAACCCGGTTTCCGTGTGAGCGATTCGGTATCGTATTTCGGATGGTGAGGGCAATAGTAAATAGCGTCGATGAGTTGTCCGCACTGGTCTTGCAGATAATTATAGCACGTCATTACGTCGTCGCGGGTGTAGAGTCCTTTTGCGATGCCCGCCTGATTGGTAATGACGATAAGCATATAGCCGGCATTCTTCAGCAAACGCAGTGCTTCGGGTACGCCGTCAGGAATAATAAAATCTTCTACTTTATAGACATAGTCGGGCCTGTCCTCGTTCAAAACACCGTCGCGGTCTAAGAAGATGCATTTATTCATGAATGATACGCTGTCTATTTACACGGCAATAGTACAATTATTAAGCCAATTAATTGTACTATTGCCCTAAATTTTATTATTAAACTTCGGAAGAGAACAGCAGAGTGCTCATAATCAGGTATTAAGTATGGCAAACCGAACAATGAGTTACAAGCTCAAATCGCTCAACCGTTGTTCCAACGCCTGAATTTTGGCCTCCGCATCAGCCAGCTTTTGACGCTCCCGTTCAACAAGTTCGGGTTTCGCATTCGCGACAAATTTCTCGTTGGCGAGCTTTTTCAGCGTCGATTCCCGGAAGCCAACAATATACTCCAACTCCTTACGAGTACTAGCAATTTCCTGTTCAACATCGATTTCGCCCATTATGTTGACAAAAAATTCGTCGCTTTTGATCAGGAACGCTACGCCCTGCGCCTTCTCCTGCGTATACGTAATCTCCGATACATTCGCCATTTTACGTATCAGCGGTTCAAGGGGCTGGAAACGCTCAACGGTCGTGGTTTTAATCGTCAGCGGCAGCGCTACTTTGGGCGAAATCTGTTTAGCGTTACGTAAGTTACGGATGTTGGTAATGACCTCAAACAACGTATCAAAATCCGTCAACAACTGATTATCAACGGGGCCGGCTTTCGGAAACGACGTAACACAAATGCTATCGCCTGCGCTACGTTCGCGAATATCCTGCCAGATTTCCTCGGTGATAAACGGCATGAACGGATGTGCCAAAGACATCAGCCGTTCAAAGAAATTGATGGTAGCCTCATACGTAGCACGGTCAATCGGCTGTTCGAAACCGGGTTTGATCAACTCCAGATATTGTGAGCAGAAATCATCCCAAATCAGTTTATAAATGGTCTGTAACGCATCCGAAATGCGGAACTTGCTAAAATCATCCTCAACCTGAAGCAACGTAGCGTTCAGTTTCGATTCGAACCATTGAATGGGTAAAACGGATTGATTTTCCCCGTCTTCGATCGTCCAGCCTTTCACCAGTCGGAAGGCGTTCCAGATTTTGTTGCTGAAATTACGTCCCTGTTCAACCAGTTTTTCGTCGAACATCAAATCATTACCCGCCGAGGAACTGAACAGCATCCCAGTACGTACGCCGTCAGCGCCATATTTCTCAATCAGGTCGAGCGGATCGGGCGAGTTACCCAACGATTTCGACATCTTACGGCCCAGTTTGTCACGGACAATACCGGTCAGGTACACGTTTTTGAACGGCGCTTCCCCTTTGTACTCGTATCCGGCAATGATCATCCGGGCCACCCAGAAAAACAGGATTTCGGGAGCCGTAACGAGATCATTAGTCGGATAGTAGTAGTTGATATCGGCATTATCTGGATCTTTCAGCCCATCAAATACCGACATCGGCCAGAGCCACGACGAAAACCACGTATCGAGTACGTCCTCGTCCTGCGTCAAATCGGCTTCGGTCATGGCAAAGAGCAGCCGTTCGTGCTGCACTTTTTCCAGCGCTTCGTGTTTGTTTTTCGCTACGACGTACGTTCCATCCTGTAGGTAAAACGCCGGAATCCGCTGCCCCCACCACAATTGGCGGCTGATGCACCAGTCATGTACGTTTTCCATCCAGGACCGGTACATGTTTTTGAACTTCGGCGGCACCAGCTGGATGGTATCGTCCATTACGTTCTTTAATGCCGGTTTCGACAGCTCGTCCATTTTCAGGAACCACTGCAACGAAAGGCGCGGCTCAATCACCGCCCCGGTCCGCTCCGACGTACCAACGTTCGATTTATAATCTTCAGTCTTAACCAGATTTCCCGACTCTTCCAGCAGTTTGATAATCGCTTTCCGGGCCGCAAAACGGTCATGCCCAATCAGAATCTGCGCTTTCTCGTTCAACGTACCGTCGTCGTTCAGGATGTCGATAACCGGCAAGTTGTGTTTGATTCCCAGCGAGTAATCGTTTGGGTCGTGGGCGGGCGTCACTTTCAGACCACCCGTTCCGAAATCTACCGTTACGTAGTCGTCGGTAATAATTGGAATTTCGCGGTTAATGAGCGGAATCAGCGCCTTTTTTCCATGCAGGTGTTTATACCGCTCATCGTCAGGATTTACGGCAATCGCTACGTCCGCCATGATGGTTTCAGGACGTACCGTAGCAATAGTGATGTAGTCAGCTTCACCGGCATCACCCTGCCCCTTGCTTCCCGCAATCTCATACCGGATATACACCAGTTTTTGCCCAATTTCCTTCGTAATAACTTCCTCGTCGGAAACGGCGGTCTGGCCCTGCGGGTCCCAGTTCACCATGCGAACACCCCGGTAGATTTGTCCTTTGTTGTACAGGTCAACAAATACGTCGATGACGGAATCGTGCAGGGCCGGCTCCATCGTGAAACGCGTACGATCCCAGTCGCAGGATGCGCCGAGTTTGCGAAGTTGCTGGAGAATGATACCGCCGTATTTGTGCGTCCATTCCCAGGCGTATTCCAGAAACTGCTCGCGCGTGAGATCTTTTTTACGAATGCCTTTTTCTTTTAGCATCGCCACCACTTTCGCTTCGGTTGCGATACTGGCATGGTCGGTGCCAGGAACCCAGCAGGCGTTCTTGCCTTCCATACGCGCCTTACGTACCAATACGTCCTGAATGGTATTGTTGAGCATGTGGCCCATGTGCAGTACACCCGTTACGTTCGGGGGCGGAATCACGACGGTGTATGGCTCGCGATCATCGGGCGTCGATTTAAAAAATTGGTTATCAAGCCAATATTGATACCATTTTTCTTCTATTTCCTGGGGGGCGTATGTCTTTGAAATCATAAGGCAATGGAACCGGATCTGAATGTGCCGCAACGTAACATTACGGTGAAATCCGCTACCGGAATCACGGATAAAAGACAAAATTAGCTAAATTGGATAGGGCGAAAAAACGAAAGGCATCCTTTAGTCGTTTTACTGCAACACTTCACCATATAGTCTATGGAATTCGGAAAAATACAAAACCTCGACGCTGTCAATCTGAGCCTTCCGCCCGGCCCGGCTTTTAATGCCCGTATCTGGGCGGGTGTTGAGCCGACAACGCGACCAACTGTATGTATCGGCGGCCCCGTTTGGGCCAACAAAGATTATGTGGGTAAACTGTATCCATCAACGGCAAAAGAGCGCGATTTTCTCCACTATTATACGCGGCAGTTCAACACCATCGAACTGAATCTGACGCATTACCAGATTCCGACGCCGGGTATGATTGAGAAATGGAAAATGGAAGCGGCTGGTTCGCCTGATCGCACCGGATTTACATATTGCCCAAAATTCCCGCAGCTAATCAGCCACGAACGTCAGCTCGTAGCGACTGAAGCCGTGACCGAAGAATTTGTGAACGCGGTACTCAGTCTGGAAGAATTTCTGGGAATGTCATTTCTACAACTGCCACCCAATTTCGGCCCTGATAAATGGCCGGTTCTGGAAACGTATCTGAAAAGCCTTCCTGACGAACTGGACGTAGCCGTGGAGTTTCGCCACCCCGACTGGTTCAGCAAAGCCGCCCGCATTGGCGGAACGGTCTGGCAACAAACGCTGGAACGGCTTTATCTGCTACGTCGGCACGTAGTGATTACCGACGTAGCGGGCCGGCGCGACGTACTGCACATGGGTCTTAGCAGCCCGATTCTCACGTTACGTTTCATCGCCAACGAAGGCCATTCCACCGATTATAGCCGGGCCGATGCCTGGGTACAACGACTGAAAACCTGGTTCGAAAAAGGACTCCAAACGGCCTACTTGTTCGTTCATGGCGGTGGCGATAACGACACGGCTCCCGAACTGATTCTTTACTGGATTCGCGAATTGAATAAACATTGCGGTCTGAATCTGCGCGAACCCGTCCTCCAGCCGCAAGTGGTGCAGGGAAGTTTGTTTTGATTTGCCGCCCGAAGCCGTTACTTTTGCCTTATGATTTTAATCGCATCACATCACCGGCATCACCATTCTGAGCGGTAACGCAGCAGAACGAGATGCGTGTTTGTGAGTTTGGTCAGCTAATTCTGATTCCCACAATATACAAAGCCCGGTTCTGTGAAGGAGCCGGGCTTTTTTTAGGCCCCGACAGGCTCTGGCTGTCGGTTATGTTGCAGTACCTACTTAGTCGCTATCGCGACTCGACAGCCAGAGCCTGTCGGAGCCTAGTTCTATGAAAACAGTAATTATTAAATACAACGCGGGCAATGTTCAGTCGGTCATGTATGCGCTTGATCGGCTGGGTGCCAGCTATCTGCTCACGGACGATGAAACGGAAATTCGCTCGGCAGATAAAGTGATTTTTCCGGGCGTTGGAGAAGCCAGCACAGCTATGGCTTACCTGCGCGAACGTGGAATGGACAAACTAATTCCTTCGCTGAAACAGCCGGTATTAGGGACCTGCGTCGGGATGCAGCTCATGTGTCGCTATTCGGAAGAAAACGATACGTCCTGCATGGGCATTTTTGATATCGATGTACGACGGTTTCCACAAGAACCGGGTTTCAAAGTGCCGCACATGGGCTGGAATAACATTCATAGCTTAAAAGGCCCGCTGACAGAAGGCCTGGCGGAAGATGCGTATATGTATTTCGTGCATAGCTATGCGGCTGATGTCTGCCCCGAAACCACGGCTGTTTGTGATTACGTTCGTCCGTTCAGCGCTATGCTACACCGCGATAATTTTTATGCTGCTCAGTTTCACGCTGAAATCAGCGGAGATGCTGGTCAGCGGATATTGGAGAATTTTTTGAAATTGTAACGCGGACATGCTGTCCGTCGTGTCACTAACTATGCGGACAGCATGTCCGCGTTACTATGCACATTATACCCGCAATCGACCTCATTGAAGGAAAAGCCGTTCGCCTGACTCAGGGTGATTATAATCAGAAAAAAGAATACAACGCCCGTCCGCTCGAAGTAGCGCAACAGTTTGAAGACGCTGGATTGACGCGTCTGCACCTTGTTGACCTCGATGGTGCGAAAGAAAAACGGGTTATCAACTGGAAAGTGCTGGAACTCATTACGTCTAAAACGAGTCTGCACGTTGATTTTGGTGGTGGCGTTCAGTCGGACGAGGATTTGCGTATTGTTTTCGAGTGCGGAGCCAAACAGGTGACGGGCGGCAGCATCGCCGTGAAACAACCCGACGTAATGGAGCGCTGGCTATCGCAGCAGGGAGCGGAGAAAATCATTCTGGGTGCCGACGCCAAAAATGAAAAAATCGCGGTCAGCGGCTGGGAAGAATCGACAGAAATGTGGGTTTACGATTTCGTAGAACGGTGGGTGGAAACCGGCATTCGTTACGTTATCAGCACCGACGTAGCGAAAGATGGCCTTCTGCAGGGACCTTCATTCGAACTGTATCGCAACTTACAGGATCAATTTCCGAAACTGAACATCATTGCCAGCGGTGGGGTCAGCAACATGGCCGATCTCGAAACGCTGGCTGATATGAATCTCTTCGGCGTTATTGTCGGAAAGGCGATTTACGAAGGACGCGTTACGTTGAAAGAATTGAGAAAGTTTACTGAATAAGCATTCGACTTTATGCTACGTTCACTTCTTATCCTGCTTGCTATTTTTTCGCTGCCGCTACGTTCTTTGGCCGAAATCAGGCCGGATTCTGCAGTGAATATCTGGTTTCCGAACTTGGCGAAAAAGATGCGATTGAAAGTCCCAACATTGGGAGCGGATGAATTCGAAGTACGTATCTGGCAGAAATGCCAACTCTGTTTTGGTGAAGCGCATGAATTATATCTTCTTGAGAAACGCACAAAGAAATTCACCCTAACTAAATACAAGATTCGGTCTGATAAACAGGGTTTTCGCGATTTTACAAAAGTCAAATCTATTGAATCTGTTCCTGATTCGGTCTGGATGGAATTTGTGCAACTGGATATTCTGACTCCTCCTGATTATGCTGCTATTGACCGCCAGCTACATCCACGTCATAAGGATTCAACCTATACGTCAATAGAGCCGGATGGAAGCATAAACGTACATGCAAAAAAGTTCGAGAGTTCTGTGTGGGTATCGGATGGAGAAAGTTATCACGTCGATGTATTTGGCCAGAACAGCCATCAGCAGTATGAGCATGGCAATCCACAGAGCTATCTCCGTGCGAAACCTAAGGTTAAGGAGTTGCAGAAATTTGTCGCTATTCTGGATAAGCTAAACGCACTTTTTCAACATCACAATTAATCCTCCACCATGATGAACGACTATTCGATAAGCACCGACAAAGCCAAACTAAATCTTGACGTTATCCATCAGTTTCTGAGCCAGGAAGCCTACTGGAGCCAGAATATTCCGCTCGATGTAGTAAAACGCGCTATCGAAAATGCAGTCTGTTTTGGTGTATACAAAGACGATGAGCAGGTAGGTTTTGCACGCGTCGTGACCGACTTCGCTACGTTCGGGTATCTGGCCGACGTGTTCATTTTGCCCGAACATCGTGGAAAAGGGCTTTCCAAACAACTCATGTCCTTCATCATGGCTTACCCACCTTTGCAGGGATTACGCCGGATTATGCTGGTGACCAAAGACGCGCACGGGCTCTATACTCAGTTTGGGTTCAAGCCGGTTGACGAACCCGAAAATACCATGTCTATCAAAGCTTTTACCCATTATTAAATGCTTACCAAACGTATCATTCCCTGCCTCGATATCAAAGATGGACGTACTGTAAAAGGCACGAACTTCGTGAACCTGCGCGATGCGGGCGACCCGGTTGCACTTGCTGCAGTATACGCCGAACAGGGTGCCGACGAACTGGTTTTCCTCGACATTACGGCTACCGTCGATGAACGCAAAACCCTGATTGATCTGGTTCGGAACGTAGCGCATACCATCAATATTCCGTTTACGGTCGGGGGCGGAATTTCGTCTGTCGCAGACGTATCGGCGTTGTTAAATGCTGGTGCTGACAAGATTTCGATTAATTCGTCAGCTGTGCGAAATCCGGATTTAGTGAATGAGTTAGCCCTCGAATTCGGAAGTCAATGTATTGTGGTTGCTATCGATACGCGCTACGTTGACGGCGAGCACATTGTCCACACGCACGGCGGCCGTAAGCCGACCTCGCTACGTACCATTGCCTGGGCGAAAGAAATCGAAGAACGGGGTGCGGGGGAAATTCTGCTAACGTCGATGGATACCGACGGTACTAAAGCTGGTTTTGCCCTTGAACTGACGGCTCAAATTTCAGGCAATGCTAATATTCCAGTCATCGCGTCGGGTGGCGCTGGTACGATGGATCACTTTGTGGACGTATTCACTACCGGCAAAGCCGATGCCGGATTGGCCGCCAGCATCTTTCACTTTAAAGAAATTGAAATTCCGGCGTTGAAAGGGTATTTGCGGGAGAAAGGAATTGAGATGCGGTTGTAAGTAATGCGGGCGAAAGCCCACGTTGCTAAAACTTAAATCCTAACTCCAGTGCTACAATCCGGCTTCTGGAGATCAGTTCGCTGCCGCGTGCTACGTTAATCAGGCCGCGTTGGTAGCTCATTCCCAGATTGAAAGCGTTGTGTTGGTTGATTTTGTATTGAACACCCGTTCCTAACAGTAACTCTACGTCACCGAAACCATAGTGACGATCAGTACCACCGTTTTCAGCATTGTATAAACCGTTTGTCGACTGGTCGAGCGGCTTTTCGGCCAGTTTTACACTGAAAATTCCGCCCGCTTGAAAGTAGAGACGCAGGTTCGGACCGATGTTGTTGGCAAATAACTTCACCGTTGCCGGAAGCTGTAGGTATTGTAAATTATAAACCGACTCTTTTTCGGGCAAACTCGGATTCCAGCGTCCGCCCCCAAACGAACCCGGCATCTGAAAACCAGATCGTTTCACTGTATACCAAAGTCCGGTTCCAAAAGCGTAACGATCTTTAAAAAAGAAATAATCGAGCGAGGGGCCGAGACTCATCCGAACGCCAACGCCATTGTCTTTGAATCCTGCATACGTACCGGTGCCTTCAACCGCATTGATGTTAAGCGATGGAGCAAACCGGATGCTCATCTCAATCAGGTGCGTAGGCCAGGCGTAGTCCGGGCCAGAACCGTAACCGTTATTTTCCGTCGATTCCGTTTCGGCTTGCTTCTGTTTGCGTTTACGTTTTTTACGATCATCGTCATAATCGCGCCGATTCTTATCCTGACCGTCGTAATTGTCACCCAGAATTTTACGAAATCGTCTTTCCGTTACGTTCGATTCTTTGGTACGTAGTCGATAAAGTGCAGGCGAGGTCGACTGCGCCCAAACGCAACCAACTGTCAGCAAGACCAAAATCAATCCGAACCCTGCAACTTTTTTCATAATTTTGTACGTTTTCTATATTGAAAACTCCAGAGTTTCATGCGAATACAAGCGGCCATTGCGGGCCTTTTTTGTTTCTTTCTGCTAACGTCGTGCCAGAAAAAAGAAGATGTTTCGGTTATTCAGCTCGATCAGCAACTCTTCTCCAGCAAATCGCCCGACAGTATCAGGGCATTCCTGAACCGAAACCCGGCTGTCGCTCAATTGTACTTTAACGCGAACGGAGCCGGAAATGATACAGCCGTTGTTCGAGAATTGACTAATCGGGTCAATAATCCAGCGTTGAACGAGTTTCAGGCTCAGATTCAGGCCGAATTTGGTGATCTTACCGACCTTCGAAACCAGTTGGCCGAGGCCTTTACAAACATTAAAAAAGACTTTCCTGACTTTAAAGCACCCAAAATTGCAACTGTTGTAACTGGTTTTATGGGTCCTGATCTAGCCATTTCTGACAGTCTGATTGTTATTGGACTTGATTATTTCGGCGGTTCAAAAGCGAAATATCGGCCACGCGGTAACCAATATCCACAATACATCTTACGGCGGTATGACAAAGATCATATTGTGCCCGCTATTGTCTTTGCATTATCTGACAAATACAATGCCACGAACCGCCAGGACCAGACTATGCTGGCTGACATGATTTACTACGGCAAAGGGTATGTATTTACTAAAACCGTGCTGCCCGAACTGGCCGACAGCCTGATCATCGGTTACTCTGACAAACAGCTGACCGAAACGTTTAACGCGCAGGATTTAATTTGGGGACATTTTATCGACAATCAGTTGCTTTTCCAAACGAATCCAGCCGTAAAACAGCGATATTTGAATGAACGGCCCTTTACCGCTGAAATAGGGCCAGCTTGCCCTGGAGCTATCGGGCGGTGGGTAGGATGGCGGATCGTGGGTATGTACCATGACGAACATTCAGGCGTAAGCATCGCCGACCTGATGCGAAACGCCAATGCCCGGCAGATTTTTGAACAGTCGGGTTATAAAGGACAAAAGGAATAATATAACAGGCCCCCACAGCCTCTGGCTGTGGTTTGTAGCTACCTAGTTAGTCGCTGGTGCGACTCCCACGGCCAGAGGCTGTGGGGGCCTAATATTGACTACTAACCAATGGCAAAAGGAAGAAGAGGGTTTGGCGAGGAAGCGAGCGAAGCCGATAAAAAGAAAATTAGTCGCGAGGATTTTAAGAAAGCGCTGCGTGTGTTTCGCTACGTTCGACCGTATCGGATGCAGTTTGTAGCTGGCTTTATTTTCCTGATTTTGTCGACGGCAACCACGCTTAGTTTTCCGGCGCTGATTGGGCAGGTGACCAGCGTTATTCAGGGGAAATCGCCGTTTACGCTCAATCAGGTGATTCTGATGTTTGGCGGGATTCTGGTCTTGCAGGCCATTTTTTCATTCTTCCGAATCTACTTTTTCGCGCAGGTGAGCGAACGCTCGATGGCCGACGTTCGGCGGGAAGTATACGGCAAAATCATTACGTTGCCGATTCCCTTTTTCGAGAAACGGCGCGTTGGTGAACTCACTAGTCGCCTGTCAGCCGACGTATCGCAGTTGCAGGACGTACTATCCATTACGTTGGCGGAGTTGTTTCGGCAGGTCGCTACGTTGCTGGGCGGTACGTTATTCATCCTCTACGTTTCCTGGAAACTGACGCTGTTCATGCTCGCTACGTTTCCGGTGATCATCGTGGCGGCCATCATTTTTGGGCGATACATTCGGAAACTGTCGAAGCAGGCGCAGGATCAATTAGCTGCCGCCAGTGTGATTGTGGAAGAAACGTTGCAATCCATCAACGTAGTGAAAGCGTTCACGAACGAACGGCTCGAAATTGGTCGTTACGGGAGTTCGCTGAACAAAATGGTGACCATTGCGCTACGTACCGCCCGGTTCCGGGGAGTATTTGTGTCGTTCATCATTTTTGCCATGTTCGGCGGCATTATGGGCATCGTGTGGTACGGCGGTAGTCTGGTACAATCGGGCGAAATTCCGTTTGCCGACCTGCTGACATTTATTTTCTACACGGCTTTCATTGGTGGTTCGGTGGCGGGTATTGGCGATATGTACGCCCAGGTGCAGAAAACCGTGGGAGCTTCGGAGCGAATTCTGGAAATTCTGGAAGAGCCTTCCGAAGTTAATGCCGCCGATGAGCTTCCGCTGTTTGTGCCGGTTCACGGTGACGTAGCGTTCAACAATGTCCGATTCTCATACCCGTCGCGGCCGGAGATGGAAGTGCTGAAAGGCGTGTCGATCAACGTAGCGGCTGGCCGTAAGATTGCGCTGGTTGGGCAGAGTGGCGCCGGGAAGTCGACGATTGTACAATTGCTGATGCGCTACTATCCGATTTCCGGCGGTCAGATTACGGTCGATGGGCGTGATCTGGCTAATTTTAACGTAACAGAATTGCGTAAAAACGTGGCGGTAGTACCGCAGGAAGTCATTTTGTTTGGCGGAACCATCTTCGAAAATATTCAGTACGGCAAACCCGGTGCGACTGAAGCGGAAGTGCGCGAAGCTGCTCGCAAAGCCAACGCGTTACAGTTCATCGACTCGTTTCCGGAAGGACTGCAAACGGTCGTGGGCGAGCGGGGTGTCAAGCTTTCCGGTGGTCAACGGCAACGTATCGCCATCGCGCGGGCCATCCTGAAAGATCCGGCCATCCTGATTCTGGACGAAGCCACGAGTTCGCTCGACGCCGAGTCTGAAAAGCTGGTTCAGAATGCTTTGGATGAGTTAATGCAGAATCGCACCACGATTATTATTGCCCACCGACTGGCCACGATCCGGAAGGTAGATATGATTTATGTACTGCGTGAAGGTCAGATTGTAGAAACCGGCACGCATGACCAACTGGCCATGCAGGAAGACGGCATCTACGCAAATCTGGTTAAATTGCAATTTGAACCGATTGAGTAACGAGGGCTCTGACTGTCGGCTGTAGCTGCTGGGTTAGTCGCTAGCGCGACTCGACAGCCAAAGCCTGTCGGAGCCTTTTCCATGTATAGATTATGACTTTGTCTGCTAAAACCCTGAAAGACTTTAACCTACGGCACACCGCTGGCCGGGAGGAAGTGCTTGATTTGTTTCTGAATGCAGGCCATGCACTAGCCCACCACGACGTAGAAAACGGCCTGGGTCCCGACCACGACCGCGTAACGATTTACCGAACGCTACGTACGTTTCTGGATAAAGGTTTGCTGCATAAAGTGCTTGACGATGAGGGCGGTACAAAGTACGCTTTATGCCGGGAAACCTGCTCCGACGGGCACCATCACCATGACCATGTGCATTTCAAATGCGAAGCCTGTGGCCAGACCACCTGCCTTGATGAGGTAATCATTCCTGTTGTTACGTTGCCGGATGGCTATAATCGTAAGGAAATGAACCTGCTTATCCAGGGGGTTTGTCAGGATTGTAATAAATAATCCGTTCGTTTTGACGTTGTTTCAATTTCATAAACATGTCCGAAAAAGCTAGACTTGTCATGCTTCACCAGCATGACAAGTCTAGCTTTTTCGGCTCCATTCTAATGGCAGATTTTCTGCTTTCTTATGCCTTCCGAAATTTTTCTTCAGCGTCAACAAGAATTTACGCAGGCCGAACAGGCTGCTCAACGTCGGTATAATCAATTGGCTTTCTGGCGATTGATTTGGTTTGTCGTAAGTGTTCTGGTCGTCTGGTTGTTTATTCGTGCCGAGCGCGACTCTTTAGGAATTGGAACTGCACTCGTGGGCATCATAGGGTTTCTGATTCTGTTGAAAAAACACCAGGCCGTTCGTCGGGAGCGGGATTTAAATCATCAACTGGTTTTTATTAATCAGGACGAAGCCAGCCGCTTGAAACGCCAATATCTCCGCCCTGAAACCGGTGAGCAATTTGCCAGTCCAACGCATTACTACACCGGCGATCTGGACGTATTTGGAAAACATTCGCTGTTTCGACTTCTCAACCGGACGCACACGTACGAAGGTCAGAACCGACTGGCGAAGTGGCTTAAAGCGACCTCATCGCCCGATGCCATAAACCTACGCCAATTGGCGGCTGCCGATCTAAAGCTCCAGCTAGATTGGCGTCAGCAGTTTGAAGCGT
Source organism: Spirosoma flavus (assembly GCF_054778555.1). Taxonomy (NCBI): domain Bacteria; kingdom Pseudomonadati; phylum Bacteroidota; class Cytophagia; order Cytophagales; family Cytophagaceae; genus Spirosoma; species Spirosoma flavus. The sequence continues at coordinate 183,048 of NZ_BAAGZL010000006.1, read as the reverse complement.
TGGCGAATCTTGAGACAACTGTTGGTCAATCGCCGGAAAAGCTGGTGCAGTGGGCTACGGCCGAAGTTGCTCCGCTACCGACTTATCTCAATATTGTTCGGTTTGTTTTACCAGCTATTACGTTAGGCATATTTGTTGCCTGGCTTATGGGCATCCTTCCCGGACTTGCTGTTCTGGGCGCGTTGGCTATACACGGACAGGTTCTCAGCCACGTTTCGGCTCGGGTGAAAGAAGTAAGTGAGCAAACATACGATATGGCAACGGCGCTCGGCGCTTTCTGGAATCTGGTTAAACAGGCTGAGCAAGTGAAGGGCGATGCTCTCCGATTGACGGCAATCCGGAACGTATTCGCTGACAACGAATTGCCCGCATCGTCGGCTATCCGCCAATTGGCAAATCTGACCGAAAGCTTAAACTTCCGGCGAAATCCCTATTTCTACCTGTTTTTTGGCATCGCCAGTCTCTGGGATATTCATTATTTGTTTCGGCTCGAAAGGTGGCGAAAAACTTATGGCTCAGCCCTGTCGCACTGGTTGAGCGCCTTGGGTGAACTGGAAGCGCTCAACAGTCTGGCCGGGTTTGCGTATGCGCACCCCAGTTACGTAACGCCCGACATTGTGAATGGGGAATTAACGCTTGATTTCAAATTGGCGGCCCATCCGCTGCTTCCTCCCGAACGTAGCATCGCGAACTCGCTACGTTTACAGGGCGCTGGAAAAACAATCCTGATTACCGGTTCCAATATGTCCGGAAAAAGTACGTTTCTGCGAACGGTTGGTACCAACGTAGTACTGGCATTGGCGGGTGCCGTAGTTAGCGCGGAGAAATTCAAATGTTCGCCCATGCGCGTGTTTACGAGTATGCGTACGCAGGATTCGCTCGAAGAAAGTACGTCATCGTTCTACGCTGAATTGAAACGGCTCCAGACGCTGATTAAGCTAACCCAGCAATCGCCCGATGAACAGATACCCGTTCTGTATTTCCTGGACGAAATTCTGAAAGGCACCAACTCCGCCGACCGGCACCGGGGCGCTGAAGCGTTGATACGTCAATTGCACCACACCACAGCAGCGGGTTTCGTATCCACCCACGATCTCGAACTGGGACAGCTTACCGACGCCGATACGTTCGTCCGTAATTACCATTTTCAATCTGATTTGATTGACGGGCAGTTGGTTTTCGACTACAAACTTCGCGATGGGATTTGCAAAAGTTTCAATGCCAGCCAGCTCATGCAGGCCATTGGAATTGATATGGCTGGCGCTCAGAAGTAAAGCCAATACCAGCGCAGTTTCGGAGCTACCTGTAGCGTCGGCATGGGGATTTTGATGTATTTCAATAATCCCAAAATCACTTTTGCGGTTGTGCTACGTGGTTTTAGCAGTTTCACTACGTTGATGTCCGGTGCAACGTACCACTCGTGTCGGCCGCCCAAACCGTCGTTGTTGAGGCTCCACGTTTCAGCTTCCAGACCCATTCCGACAGATAGTTGAATCCAGTCAGGAAAGGTCTTTTTCCCGATTAAGTGCCTGGGCGATACCGAAAACCAGTACGTCTGGTTGATGTAATCATCAATGGAAAAACGCTGTATCGGAATGCCCCGTGCTTTAAAGTATTTGGGGGTCTGCTGCCAGTAGCTGACTTTCCACTGTGCATCCCGCAGAAATCCAGACCGGTGCTGAGCCATCGGCCAGAAACCGCCTACCGTACCGAATGCTACGTCGCGCCAGCTAAAGCCGTATGTTGGAGAATAAGCATCTTTAAGCTCAATACCTAACTCAACGAACGTAGCAGAACCGAACGCCAGCCATTCAGCCTTTCGGGGTGAGACACCCGCCCAACGGAAGGCGTTGTAATACGCTTCAGCGACAAACGTTCCTCCGGCCAGGTGCGCCACTTTGTCGAGTCCGCTGGCGTAGGTTAGATCGCGTCCTTCGTCAAAATGAAACTGAACGCCTTTTCCATTCCACCAGGTACGTTCTAGATAAACGTAAGTTGAACCTAGCGTCAGCAGTGACGTAGCGCCTACCGCCCAAAGTCGTTTCTGACGTAGCGTATCCGCCCGAACGGCTGTTACGTTGTCTAAGGTGTCGGTGGTGTTTATGGGCGAACAGGTTGGTATAAAATACCGAAGCGAACCACAAAGCAGAAGAAGTTTCAGGACCATAAGGTCCATAAGACTCAAAACGTAGGTAAAAGTGACGCGGGTTTCGTTAAATTCTGGGAGTGTTAACCTCTAATAACACGAATGCCATTACTCGAAGTAATGGCATTCGTAATTTCTTTGATTATCATTTTAATGCTTTGCTTCGGCCTTTGCTGACGTAGTAGATAGCACACGAACCGGCCCCAGCAAACCGGAAGGCTGGAGCGGTGAATCGGCTTTGTAAAACGGCATGGTCACGAACGTAATTTTCTTTGCGTCCGGTTGCTGATCGCCAACAAGCCGGTTGACCCAGGTGTTCGTCACTTTTATCGATACGTTATTGGCACCGGTTTTCAGCGCCGACGTTACGTCTATCCGGAATGGTTTCTTCCAGATGATACCCATGTTTTGCCCATTCACGATTACTTCAGCCATATTTTTCACATCGCCCAGATCAAGGACGTAGTAGGCCAATTTGTCCACCGACGACAGATTGAACGAATTTTCGTACGTAGCGGTGCCTGAAAAATATTTGATGCCGGGATCGCTATTGCCGGTCCAGGAAGCCAGGCTGGCAAACGTAGCTTGTGGTGGAGCGCTACGTCCTTCCTGGAAACGTACCGTCCAGGGGGTAGAAATAGCCATCAACTCCGCCGTTTTCTCCGCTGGTTTGGTAAAAGCTATCGTAGTTGCCTTACCACCAAACACAATGAAATACGCATCCCACGATTCAAATTGCAGCGGAACGATGGTTCGGCCCTCTTTGATCTGGTACGAAACGGTTTCGGTTTTTCCGGTTTGCGGATTCCAGAGCATTGGTACTTTGCCCGTTACCCGGAAACTCACTTCGGCTGTGGTCGGATTGTCGCTTCGGTTGTCGAGCCAGTAAAAATCCTGATCGGCGGTTTGGCGATGGCGGTAGAGAATTTTCGACGTAGCGTTTTTGATGATAACGTCTTCGGCTACGTTCTGAGCCTTCAACGCATCGGCTATCGACCCTTTTACTACGTTAGGGCTGGTCCATATTTCATTCACAATTGCCTGAAAATCGGCCGGATTATCGGACAGACTAGGCGACTGTTCAGGCTTGGTTCCGGCTACTTTGGCCCCCGCTTTAACCAGATCACGCAGTTTTTTTAGCACGGGCAAGGTCATAGATCTGGCGCTTTCGTCCAGCACCAGCAAACGGTACGTATTGCCGCTTTTCGCTACGAGCTGACCATTTTTTACGCTGATGGCGTCGATCAGGGCCGATGCATTCACAAAATCGAATTCGTAGCCAGTCGGAAGGGCGGGCAGTTTTTCCCGCGTGATCCAGGTAATATTCTGGTTCTGACCGTAGTAATACAGCACATCTGCTACGTTCCGGCCCTGTTGCAGCAGATAACAGCTACGTCCTAAATAGGCAATCCAGGCTTTGCCCGGCTCAGCCCACGTTTCCTGACGCGTATACCACTGCCCGAATGGCCCCAGTGAAAAACCGGGCAATTTATCATCGAGAGGCTGGTGCACCGATGTGTGAATAACGAATCGATTCAAACCCGACGCCATTTCGAGATCGGCGGTGCGTTTGAGCTTTTCGGGATACGACGAAAAGGCATTTCCGGCGGCTGTCATCGACTCGGCCGCTACCAGATTCTGGCCGTAGATGTTGGCCACCGATGCCGATTCGCGGATATCGCCTTCGCTACGTACTTCTTCATCGTTGCCGCCCGCCAGGCTGCCAGGCGTCCACATGGCCGACATTGGTACGTCAGCGTAGCGTTTCACGTCCATACCATCGGCCAGGTAAATCCGCCCACCCTCGTGCGACTCGGTGTACCGTTTCATGCCCCGCTTATGGAGTTCGTCGCCAATCACCTCGTAATGGCTTTCGGTAATCAGTTCACCAATGGTTTTTCGGAAATCCCATAGGAATTTCTCACTCGCTTCGGCACTTTTAATTACCCGGCCCGCCAGCACCGGCAACCACGGCTGAATAGCGTAACCACGTCGTTTCTGAAATTCTTCGGGAAACGATTTTGTCCAGTTCATGTGGCCCGCTTCATAGCTGTCGAGCACCATATACTGAAGTCCTTTGCTACCCATCATACCACCTGTAGCATCTTTATACATATCCAGATACGTATTGATGTACTTCCGAACCGCTTCCTTATCCAGCTTGTCTACTTCTAAACCCGTGGCTTCGGGGGAGGCTGGGTGATTCTGGCGACCAGTCAGCGAGTAACCAAACCGCATGACAACCCAATTGCCAGCTGGAGCCGTCCAGTTTAACGTACCATCGGGCTGCATTTTCGTGGTCAGATCCACTACGTCCTCGGTTGGAATTGCGTCAGCTTTTGACGCAATGTTCGTTTTCGTATCTTCTCTGTAGGGCGTAAAACCCGCTTTGTCTTCAAACTGGTCAATACGATCGGTGTTGTAAAGCACAAATTCGGCTACGTTGACGCCTTCCGATTTTGCTTCTCCGCCCCTCTGGCCCATTAGTCCACCAAATGGATTGACTGGAGGAGGAAGGGTTTTAATGGCCATCCGCCAGAATTTAGCCGTGGTTGCCGGAAAAGACACTGTATTCTGAGCCGCTATACTTCCCGGTACTTTCGCTATGTCGCGGAACGTAGTGCCATCGTCGCTCACCTGTAACGTACGGTTTTCGTTACCGCCCCGAAATTCAGCCAGCGGTCCTTTGATAGCGCCTACAATGGAAAGTGCTTTGAAGGTTTGGGGCGTATCGAACGCGTATTGGATGTACATATCCTCGCCTACAGCCAATGGCGGCAGAAAAGTGGTTTTCCCCAGATCGCCATCGGTGAGGTCGGCGAGCGTAAAATTGCCGCCACTCGACGTAACGTTTGGTTTGAGTTCGGCCAGGTTTTTTTCAGAGGCCGGCAGTCGGTAGGCAATTACTACGGCATCCTGATAGAAAGCGGGTACGGTACCCACAAAACCACCCGTTAGGCCGCCACTCTCTAATTTTACGTTCTGAAATGATCCCGTAACGTCCGACGGCTGTGGTAATTTCCCGGTAAACGCTTTGCCACCTGCTACGTTGGTTTGGGTCCAGACGTATTTTTTCATAGCGTCTTTCGGTTCTACCCAGGGGCCACCCGTTACGCTCCATCCGGGCGAACCGGCAATTGCCATTTCAAGTCCTTTCTGGCTGGCCTGCTCGGTCGTAAACCGAAACGCATCTTTCCACTCCGGCGTCATGAACACCAGCTTTTTAGGCACAACGACGGGCGTAAACAGGTTTGCGTCGAAATTCTGAAAGCCACCAATACCCACCCGATTCATCCAGTCCAGATCTTTCTGAATACCGTCTTTGGTAATATTACCGTTCATCCAGTGCCACCACACACGGGGTTTAGCCGAGTTTGGTGGATTCATGAATTGTTGGGCCTGTGGGCTAGTGAGTTGGGCGTTCGATTGCCCAAAACTTGACTGAGCTGCGAACAATACAGTTAAGGAAAGGAAGGCGAATTGCTTCATTGCTTGTTCGGTTAGGTTTAAAGGATAAAGGTATTCTGGTAAATAGCATTAAAACAATTAATATTTGAGTAATTTCTTTATTCCCTGATGGCTTTTGTGCGCACATTTAAAAAAAGCATCTTACGATTTCCTTACTAGTTCGTTTGGAAAACGTAAGATGCTTTAGGGCTTATCACTCAATTAAGTTACTATGCCAGCAACGGTTTACTTCACTCGTTTTGCTTTGGCTTCAAACATATTCATCAGGCTACCCTTAAGATTGTCTTCGTCTACTTTAGCTAGGTCGAGGGTAACGTCATAGCCCTGTGCTGTAAACGCCATTCCAAGTTTATCGCCATTTTCTTCAATGCTGGTAATCGGAATTTTCTCGGCGTTAGGTTCGGCCGCATTCGTCAATTGTCCCGTCAGTTTGCCGTCTTTTCTGACTAATTCAGCTATCAATACAGAATTACCCTGTGGTGTGCCCGTTATGGTAATTTCCCATTTTCCGGCGTAGAAATCGGCTGGGGGGGTGGCGGTTTGTGCAAAAGCTGTGTAGATCAGGCACAGCAAGGAAAGGAACAGAAATGTACTTACTTTTTTCATGGTTTTGATTGATTTAGAACTAAGATCGTAGAGTCATTTACATTAGGGTTTTTTGCCATGCTGACGAAGGGAGCATAACAAAAAACTGGATTATTTTCCCCGTTTGGCGGTTGCATCAAAGTTATAGAGCGTGCCTTTAAGATTGTCGTTATCAACTTTTGTTAAGTCAATCGAGATTTCTCCGGCTTGCGACGACTCGAAGAAGATAGCCAGTTTGTCGCCGTTTTCCTCCACTTTCGTAATTTTCCGTTTCTCGGCATTCGGCTCAGCGGCATTGGTTAGTTCGCCCGTCAGTTTTCCGTCTTTGCGAACCAGATCCGTCAGGAATTTGACATCACCCATCGGTGTTCCTGTCACCGAGATTTCCCATTTCCCGGCAAAAAAATCGGTCGGTGGCGTAGTCTGCGAAAAGCCAGTATAGGCAACGCTTAACAACAAGAGCAAAAAGAACACACTTGCCTTCTTCATAATGATAATTGATTAAATACGAACTCTTTATTTGTCTGTATATAGTAAAATCACAAGCAAAGGTAGAAATGTTTTTATTATTGTCTAAAAAATAGACATTAAATATTTTGGTCTTTATACATTTGCGTTAGAATACGCCATTAGCAATAGTTGTTAATGAATTCGCGAGCTGGTGATTGTTGACTGACAGCTATTAACTGAAAACTTACGAATACTCATGCATTCACTTCGTGAACAGAATTATATTCAGCAACTTTCCATTGACTGCGTCATTTTTGGCTATGAAAATCAACAACTTAAGGTTCTGATTTCTACGCTCAAATTTGAAGGCGGGTTTCAGGTTTTGCCCAGCGGATTTATTTATCAGGGTGAAGATGTCGATGAAGCGGCCCGGCGCATTCTGGAGGACCGAACCAGAATTAAAGACACGTACCTGGAGCAGTTTCACGTGTTTGGTAAGGCCGACCGAAGCAGTGTGGCATTTATGGATCGCCTGCTGGAACTTAACCCAGCTATGCAGGTTCAATTGCCCAAAAATCGTCTTGAATATGAATGGTTTACCCGACGTTTTATTTCTATCGGCTACTACGCTCTGGTCGACATGGCCAAGGTAATTCCTCAGATACACGAAATTGACCAGTCTATTGGGTGGTACGATGTCCGACAACTGCCGCCCCTGGTTATGGATCACAAGGAGATTGTGCAAAAAGCCATTGATACGTTGCGGTTAACTGTCGATCAGCGGCTGAGTGCGTTTAGTCTGCTGCCTGAATTGTTTACCATGAAAGACATACAGGAAGTGTACGAAGCGATTTATGATAAGCCTTTTGCCCGCAATAATTTCCAGAAGAAGATTCTGGATATGAACGTATTGGAACGGCTTGAGAAGAAATTTACGGGCGCTGCCAACAAGGCACCGTACTTATATCGATTGATAAAACAGTAGAAACAAAACCTAAAAGTTATAGAGCCAGGGCATGCCCTGGCTCTATAACTTTCCAACCCGCACTACGTTAGTTTCGCTTTAAAAAAGTCGATGGTACGTTGCCAGGCCAGTTCGGCTGCGGCTTTGTCGTAACGCGGGGTTGTGTCGTTATGGAAGCCGTGATTGGCATTTGGATACATGTATTCCGTATACTCTTTGTTATTTTGTTTTAAGGCCGCTTCATAGGCGGGCCAGCCTTCATTGACGCGAGTATCCAACGCACCGTAATGAATTAGTAAAGGGGCTTTTATTTTGGGTACATCTTCGGCCGCTGGTTGACCGCCATAAAATGGAACGGCGGCTGCTAAACCGGGTATACGTACCGCCATCATGTTGGAAATCCACCCACCAAAACAGAAACCCACTACACCAATTTTGCCGTTGCAGTTCTTGTCGGCTTTCAGGTAATCATAAGCCGCAATAAAATCTTCCAGCATTTCGTCTCGGTTACGTTTGGCCTGCATTTCACGCCCGGCGTCGTCATTACCGGGGTAGCCGCCCAGCGGGGTCAGCGCATCCGGAGCAATTGAAATAAATCCGGCCAGTGCAGCTCGCCTTGCTACGTCGGCGATGTGCGGATTTAGACCACGATTTTCATGAACGACGACGATGCCTCCAAGGGGTTTTTTCGCATCGGCGGGCATCGACAGCAAGGCTTTGATACTTTTTCCTCCTTTTGGCGATGGATACGTAACGTAGTCGGATTTTAAGCGCGGGTCATCGGCTTTTATTTGGATAGCTCCCAAATAATCGGGCATTAGAAAGCTCATTAGCGACGCTACCGTAATTCCGCCCACGGCGTAGGTCGAAAGTTTCTGCACAAAGTCGCGCCGGTCAATTCGGCTATGGGCGTAGTCATCGTAAAGGTCAAAAACTTCCTGTTTGATGTCTTCTTTTTTAATTTCGCTCATGTTGGTTGGTCTTGGGGTTTGAGTAAAGTTACTACATCAATTGTCTGAAATGTTTATCTGGTATTTAACTATGGTTCACTAAGGGATAGAAAAAAGGTCATTTTATTATTCCCCAGCCTGATTGGAATAATAAAATGACCTTTTTTAAGCCGTAGCTTACATAGATGCTTTGTTGGCTATAATTTTTAAATCCAGCGCGAACGTATCGTCAATAATTTTGTCGGCAGCCGTACCAATGATGGCCGCCCGGTATTTAATATCATATTCCAGGCGATTAACAACCATCTTAGCCGTTGCTTGTGCTACGTTGCCGTTGATGTTCACCGTAGCTGGAAACGTCTGGGGTTTGGTAATGTCTTTGATGGTCAGATCGCCACTGACGGTATAGTTGGGTTCGCCCGCTTTGGCTCCTGCAATGGGTTTCACGTCTGTAATTTTAAACGTAGCGGTTGGATATTTTTCCACGCCAAAAAAATCTTCGCTTTTCAGGTGATTGACCAACCGTTCGTTAAATGGATTCGATTCCCCTTTGTCGGTGTCGCGCATGGTTGTCATATCGGCCACGAAGGTTCCTCCCGTAAGTTTATTGCCGTCGGCCATAAGTTGGCCTTTTGCCATTTTTACGATACCATCATGTTTGCCCGTCACTTTTTTAGCGTTCCAAGTGATGGTACTCTGCGCCGGGTCGACGGTATACGTAACGGCTTTCGCTACGTTCTTACGAATAGCCGATTTTGCCGGGGAATCTCCAACGCCGATAGTAGCCAACGTAGTGCCGGTGAGAAGCATAACTGCCAGCGTTGCATGTAAAATCAGGTTATTCTGCATGGTTACTTAATTTGTTAAATGGTTATTAGAAGAAAGTCATTACTTGCATTAACTGCCAATGATAAGTATTAATTGTTAACAGGCAGAGTTTTAATCATTTGTTGAATCTGTATAAGTAGGGTATACCCTGTTTTTACGGGTTTGGCACTACGGTATCATTCGCTTCTGACATACGCCTGTTGATATGCTTAGATTACCGACGCTTTGCGCTTTAGTATCTGATTCTTAACGAAACGTTCTCATGAAAGCGACAAGACGTAATTTTCTTCATTTATTTGGCGCTGGTGTGGCCGGGCTGGGTGTAACCCAGGAAACCATAGCTGCTACGTCGCGCCCGCCCAAACTTGTCAAGCCAACGGCCGACGAGCAAATTCTGTTTGTGGGCGATAATATCGCCATTGCCAAGACTGAATATGGCAAAGTGCGTGGATTTATCCTGCGCGGTATACACCAGTTTTTGGGGATTCCTTACGGCGCTGATACAGCTGGGAAAAACCGGTTTATGCCGCCCCAGAAACCCGCTTCCTGGACCGATGTCCGGCCGACGCTTTGGTGGGGTAACTCAGCTCCGCAGATTATGGAGAAACGTTACGCTAATGTATACGCTTCGTTCGTGGATCATTGGAACTACGACGACGTATCGGAAGATTGCCTCAAACTGAACGTCTGGACGCCCGCGCTGGATTCGCAGAAGCGCCCGGTGGTGGTCTGGCTGCACGGCGGGGGATTTGTGAACGGAAACGGTATTGAGCAGGATGGCTATCATGGTGAAAACCTGTCGCGGCTGGGCAACGTAGTGTTCTGTTCGCTTAATCACCGGCTCGGTGCGCTGGGCTACACGCACCTGAAAGCGGCTGGCGGGCATGAGGCATCCGGCAACGTAGGGAATTTGGACATGGTAGCTGCCCTCGAATGGGTAAAAAACAACATCGCCAATTTCGGGGGTGACCCCAACAACGTAACGATTATCGGTCAGTCGGGTGGGGGGGCTAAAGTCACTACGTTGATGAATATGCCGTCGGCGAAAGGGCTGTTTCACAAAGCCGTTTGCCTAAGCGGAAACTCATTAACTGGCGTTAACAAGGAATACGCTGAAAAGCTGGGGCTGAAAGTGATGGAAGAAGCGGGCCTGAAACCCGGCGAAATCGACAAACTCCAGCAGATTCCGTGGCGGCAGTACATCGACATCGCCAATCGCGCCGTCGACAAAATGGCCGACGAAGCCAAACGGATGAATATGCAACGCGGGGGGTATTCACCCGTTGCCGATGGTACGTACCTGAACGGTGATACGTTCTTCAAAGATCCCAATCATTTCTCGGCCAATATTCCGCTGATGATCTGCTCTACGTTCCACGAGCAAAGTCCCAGCCGGACGGATTCGACGCTAGAGAAAATTACGCTGGCTGAGGTGAAGGAAAAAATCAAACCTCGTTTTGGTGAAAAATCGGGCGAGATTGTAGACGCCTACGCCAAGAATTTCCCGAAAGCGAAACCCGTTGAAATTTGGGCGTTGGTAATGTCGAATCGAAAAAATGCCGTTGCTGCCGCCGATGCTAAAGTTTCGCAGCAGAAAGCGCCCGTATACGTAGCATGGTTTGGCTGGCAACCGCCCCTGTTCGATGGCCGGATGCGGGCTTTCCACTGCGACGATATTTGTTTCTGGTTCTACAACACCGATCTGATGCTCACCCACACGGGCGGAGGCAAACGGCCCAGAGCGTTGTCGGAGAAGATGGCTGGCTCGTTCCTGAATTTTGTAAAAACCGGTAATCCGAACGGCGGAGGGCTACCAACCTGGAAACCCTATACCACTCAAAACGGCGAAACGATGGTGCTGGATGATTCGCCAATGCTGGTCAACGACCCCGACCGCGAAGCGCGGAAAGCATTAGCGTAATAGAGTTGATTAATCACGTAGTAGCCTGTCATTACGTAACGACAGGCTACTACGTGATTAAAATGGTACTATCTAGTTGGCCTGATCAGTTATTGGGCTCGTCTAAATATAGATACAGCTCCCTAATAAGTCCATTTGCGATGATGGCAATATCCATGCCGCTGGCCACAGGTGGCGCATCAGCCGCTCCGAGTGTCCAGGATACCTGACTAACCCCGTGATTGATGACCGCTGGTTTGGTAAGCGCAAACACAAATTCGGGCGGCCATTGGGCTTGCAATGATTTGATAAGTGTGTCAATCGCCTGATACCCTTTGATAGCTTCTCCCTGATCGGTTTCGTAAAATATAATGTCAGGGGCATAAATCTGTTGCATCACATCGAGCCGCTTTTCATCACTACGTTCACTCCACACCTTCAGGAGACTATCCTCCAATAATTGCTTGTCAGTCATGCTTGCTTGGGTTTAAAGCGACCAGTATCATTTTAAAACCAAAAATACGGTCAAAATTAAACGCACACCTACCTGAATCAGGCGGGGCCCGCCGATTGCTACGTTATTTGTCGGCTTAGTAGGATCAACAATGCCTGTAGTTGAGATTACGTCCGGCCCGCCCCATACATACACTATTTGCTGCAACCGCGAACCGATTAGTGGCGAGGAATATTTGTCGTGACTTCATTCCGTTATCCCGGAAATTTCTCAAAAAGTTTCGCCACTGCCTTGTTGAGCTGTTCAGGCGAAAGACTCTGCCGATTAAGCACACTCGACAGGGCTACATCCCACACTAACGCGTTTTTCTGAGCGTCCACTACGTGCAAATTAACCGTTCCTTCTTCGTACGTACCAACCGGTACCTCCTGACTTTGCCAGTGATAACGCCGTTGCCCGATGTAACGCGGAGCCTCCTGAATAGTGGTCGTGCGGGTTTGTGTTCGCTCCTGAACCACCGCCCCCAGATTAACCAGTAAATCAGGATTATCCTTTGTAGGTTGGTAACCCCGGTTCCGAAGTTCGGTCGCAACGGCCTGCTTTAGTTGCTCCATAGCCGACCGGTACGTTATTGTCCGAGGGTTGTCGCTCAGGCGGGCTGTATCCAGAAACGCATACGTGCGGTAAGCCGACCACGTAGCTGCTTTATCTGACTGATTGCGAGTGATTTTGTAAGAAGAACAGGCTGTCAGTAAACCCAAAAATAGGCAAGTGATGATAATGCCAAATTGTTTTCTCATAACGAATAGCTGTTTTAATAATAACAATTCGTCATGGATTTTTGTGCGAAAACTAGGGCGTAATTAAGGGAAGAGTACGGCTAGTTTGAGTTACTCCAGCGAACGTAGTATTCCAAGTTCCAGCCCCCGGAGTTCGGCCAAACCGCGTAGCCGACCGATGGCTGAATAACCCGGATACGTCTTTTTGTGCAAATCGTCGAGCATCTGATGGCCGTGATCGGGGCGCATCGGAATGGACGTAACGCCGACCCCCATTTTCTCGCGCCGTTTCTGTTCCAGCACAATCGCTTTGATGACCGCGTACATATCGACATCGCCTTCGAGATGATCGGCTTCGTGGAAGTTATGACGTCCGGCTATTACGTTCTCAGCTTCACGTTTGGTAGTTCGCAAGTGAATGAAGTGAATTCGTTCGCCGAAACGCTCGATCATACCGGGCAAATCGTTGTCGGCGCGGATGCCTAGCGAACCCGTGCAGAACGTAATACCGTTGGCCGTTACGTTGCTGGCTTCCATCAATTGGGCCAAATCGGCTTTAGTGCTAACGACGCGGGGTAGACCCAGCAATGGGTACGGCGGATCGTCGGGGTGAATGCATAAATTAACGCCAACTTCCTGCGCTACCGGAGCCACTTGCCGAATGAAAGCGTACAAATTGTTTCGTAGTTGCTGATCGCCGATGGTAGCATATTCATCCAGCAAACTCTGAAATGTAGCGAGCGAAAACGCTTCTTCGGAACCGGGCAAGCCTAGCAAAACGATGTTGGTTAATTGGGCAATCTGCTCGGCTGACGAACTGGCGAATTTCTGGCGGGCGGCTTCAATCAATTCGGGTTCGTAATCGGCTTCGGCGTTGGGGCGTTTCAGGATGTACAGGTCGAATAGAACGAAATCTTCCCACACAAAACGTAACGCTCGCGAACCGTCGGGCATCTCGTAACTCAAATTGGTACGCGACCAGTCGAGTACAGGCATGAAATTGTAACAAACCGTTTTGATGCCGCAGGAAGCCAGATTTCGAATCGATTGCTTGTAATTCTCAACGTAGCGCTCGTGGCCGGGGCGCGCCTTTTTGATGGCCTCGTGCACCGGCAAACTTTCGACAACAGCCCAATGCAAACGCGAATACCGATGGTTATCTGCTTCAACTAGTTCAATTCGGCGGTTGATCTCTTCAACGGTCCAAAGTTCGCCTACCGGAATCTGGTGAAGCGCCGTCACAACGCCCGCGCAACCCGCCTGGCGAATGTCCATCAGCGAAACTGGGTCGTTTGGCCCGAACCAGCGCATGGTTTGTAACATAGGGGAACTTACGTAGTAATAGAAAAAAGTCTGTTTATGTATGAAGTATGATATAGGATATATGTTGGGTAGTATTCACGTCATACCTCATATAGCATACTTCATACATCGCCTAACTTTTTTTCACTCTGCTGAAAATGAAGAAGTAAAGGATGCTCCAGGCGATGATGTAGGCAAAGCCGGCGATGTAGAAAATAACGTAGTACCCCTGCGACAGGCTGCTCAATTTGGTGTAGTGATCCAAAATCTGGCCGACGAGCAGCGGGAAGAAGAAACCACTAATCGTTCCCGACATGGTGCCCAAACCGACTACACGACTGATTACGCTTTTCGGAAATTGATCGGCAGCTACGGTGAAAATATTAGCCGACCACGCCTGGTGAGACGCTACCGCCAGCGAGAGAATGCCAATAACCACCCACAAATTATTTACCTGACTGATGAGCATCACCGGCGTTACGCAGATGGCGAACAGAGCCATCGCCCATTGCCGGGCACGCGTCGGGTGCCAGCCACTCTGAATCAATCTGGACGAGAGCCAGCCGCCCCCAACGCTACCAATCGTTGCCGCCAGATAAATCACGATGAGTGGAAGACCCAACTTTTTTAGGTCGAGGCTATAAACTTTTGATAGGTAGGTAGGCAGCCAGAATAGGAAAAACCACCAGATCGGGTCGGTCATGAATTTGCCGCCCATGAAACCCCAGATGGCTTTGTTCGAAAAAATGGGGTAACTCTTGGCCGTACCATCAACAGGAAGTTCGGCAGGAGCAGCATCGGTGATGGTTGTTTCCTCAGTAATGTGCGCTAATTCGGCCTGGTTGACGCCTTTGTGTTTAGTTGGAATGTCATAATACAACCACCAGGCCACAATCCAGAGAAAACCCAACGCACCGGTTATAATAAACGTCATTTGCCAGCCAGCCATCAGAGCCAGCGGAGGAACAACCGCCGGAGCTACCACCGCGCCGATATTAGCACCCGAATTGAAAAAACCGACTGCCGTTGCCCGTTCTTTTTGCGGAAACCATTCAGTAACCGTTTTGATGGAAGCCGGAAAGTTACCAGCCTCACCAATACCCAGCAGAGCCCGCGCCACCATGAAACCGAACGTACCACCCGCCAGCGCATGGGCCATAGCCGCGATGCTCCAGATGAAAATGGCCCAGATGTAGCCCATTTTGGTGCCAATCCGGTCGATGATGTAGCCCGCCAGCAACGTAGTGCCGCCGTAGAAAAAGGTAAATACGGCTACAATGTTGCCGTAATCCGATTCGCTCCAGCCGAACTCCTTTTCCAGAAGAGGTTTCAGCAGACCGATTACCTGACGGTCGAGGTAATTGATGGTCGTTGCCACAAAAAGCAACGTAGCAATTATCCAGCGATAATTCGTTTTGGGGCCTAAAACGTTACCCATTACTGGGCTGGACGTAGCGGCTGAGGAAGTCGGTTTTGAAGTCACTGAGCTAAAAAATTGTTGGCATACTACGTTAAAACACAGTTAACCCGTGAAGCTACTCTCTGATTACTACGTATCGGACGAATAAAAATCACCGAAACCCCGATCTACACAAAGAACGGTACGTCTTTAGGCGCGTATTTTTTCATGCCTTCCTCATTGATTTCCACCCCAATACCTGGCTTGTTTGATACCGGAATAAAGCCTTTTTCAACCATCGGCCCATCAAACGTAACGATTTCTTTGAACATGGGCTCTTCATGGAAATAAATCTGCCACTCCAGTATCAGGAAGTTGGGCACCGAGGCACACACATGGCTCGACGCCATTGCACCCAGATACGACGCTACCATGTGGGGCGCAAACGGAACGTAGTAAAGATTGGCTAAGTTGGCGATACGTTGCGCTTCCCCCAGACCACCCGCTTTTTGCAGATCGGGCATGATGATGTCGACCGCGCCGATTTCGAGTAATTTCCGGAAACCGTGCGCCAGATAATGGTTTTCGCCTGCGCAGATGGGCGTATTTGAGGCTTCCCGGATTTGCTTGTAAGCTTCGGGGTTTTCGGCCGGAATGGGTTCTTCCAGAAACAGCAGGTTCAGCGGTTCCATCATCTTGGCTACCCGCCGACCGGTTGTTACGTCGTAGCGGCCGTGCATATCCACGCAAATGTCGATTTTGGGGCCGACCGCTTTCCGAACGCCAGCAATCTGGTTATACATCCGTTCCAGCTCTCCCTGGCTGGCGGTCCAGTTGTAGGAATCGTATTTGTTAGGGTCGTTACGTTCGTCGATGTCGTATTTTACGGCTGTAAACCCCATATCGACCGCCTTTTTGGCACTTTTTCCGAAAGCGTCGGGACTGGTGTCAGTTTCGCGGTAGGCACCTGTATCGCAGTAAACCCGCACTTTATCGCGAAATTTTCCGCCCAAAAGTTGATAAACCGGCATGCCAAGCGCTTTACCGGTCAGATCCCAGAGGGCCGTTTCAATCGCCGACAGTACGGAAATGTAGATACCCGCCTGTGCTCCCTCGAAAAAGCCCGATTTTCGAACGTCTTCAAACAGCCGATTTACATTAAGCGGACTTTTGCCTTTGATACGTTCGCCCATCAGTTTCACCAGGTGATACGTACCAACCGAAGCGTCGACAGCCTCGCCACAACCCCAGATGCCCTGATTGGTATGGATCTTCACGAACAGGCTGTGGCCGTTACGTATGTAGCCGCATTTGATGTCGGTGATTTTTAGGTCAGAGGGAGCCGAGGACTGCGGAGCATGGTTGACGGCAGTTTCGAGGCCTTCCCCAAAACTAGCTAACGCGCTGGCGCTGAAAACACTGGCTAAGGCACTCTTGGTTAAAAAAGATCGTCGGGAGGTTGGTTTCATGAGAGGTGAAGTTAAGGTTGTTACAAACAGGGAAGTTGTAAAGTTGTAGGGTTATAGAGTTGTAAAGTTATATCGTACATGGAACCAACTTTACAACTCTATAACCCTACAACTTTACAACTTCTCTATCCATCGAATTACCAGGTACGTGTTTTTAGATAGTCCTGAATTTGCTCTTTCGGAACGGGTAATTTATCGAGATGCGCGTTGAGCCATTGCGAGAAATCTTTCTCAATTTCATCTGACCATCGCGAGTCGATCTGGCCGGGCGTATATTTCTGCTCCCGCAAACGTAGGTGCCCAAACATGTCGCGTAAGCGGATGATTTCGGACGTTTTAACCACTTTTTCGGCCAGATGTGGCGGGATGAAACACACGCCACCATCGCGTCCCAGCACGATGTCGCCGGGCATCACCATCACTTTGCCGATACGTGTCGGGCGATTAATTCCTACCAACGTAGTGTTCAAGTCACCTTCGGGATTGTGGTGAGAAGGGTGATAACTGCGGAAATAAGACGTAAACCCGCCGATTTCTTTCAGCCCCGCTACGTCGCGGACTGCCCCTTCGTAGACGATTCCGTTGCCGGTTTTCGCGTAAATAGAATTGCCCAGATTGTCGCCAATTGTGGGACCATCTTCGTGCATACCGAACTGATCCACCACGTACACATCACCTTTCGTGAGCATGTCGATGGGCCACGCATTCTGCGATTTCACCCGCCCGTCTTTGTTATGACCTTTTTCGTCGGTGACTCGGTGAACGTCCGGGCGACCGGGCATGAACGTAGCAGTTAACGCTCTGCCTACCAGTACGCTATCAGGGTTGATCGTTTGCCAGCCACCGGCGAATTGGTAGCGGTATTTTTCGCCTTTTAGGACCGCCCAGGCTTCTTCCTGCGTAACAAGTTTCATCCGTTTAAGGATGGCGTCGGAAACTTTTGGGCGTCCGTCGGGAAAGCGTTCGCCTTTCCAGTCGGGGGTTAAGAAAATGAGTTCTTCTTTCGAAATCTGCTGGCAAAAGGCAAGCGTCGTCCAGGCGCTTATTGTCAACAAGGCCACCAGCGTAAGTAGCGGTTTCATCTAGGCGTAAGGTTGGTTTAGGATTCGGTTCAGATAAGACACCGTGTAAACACTTCTACCCTTAAACGGTACCTCAGCTTGACAAAAAACAGTTCATGACTAAAGTGCAGCAACCAAACTATTCAAATACATTTCGACATTCGAATACTGTTCATCCAGCGTGAATAAACTCGCATCATCTGCGCTGTTGGGGTTTAGACCTTTGGCGGTTTCCCACGTATCAGGCATGCCATCGGCGTCGGTATCGGTAGGAGCAGAAGTTTGTTTCAGAGTCGGCCATCCACCAACGTCGGACTGCGTATCAACGATGCCTTTATGATCTCGGCCGAACGTAGCGTTCCCTAGTCGAACTTCGTTTATAATGCGATTATCAACAGCATCGCGTCGGAGACTGGCACCAGCTTTGGCAAGCACCTGTTCATAAGCCTGCTGCGCGGTCTGCTCTGTAATATGTTCGACGAAAAAGGGAACTTTAGCTAGTACTGAATCAAGCGGAGCACCCTGAACACCACCCGCCAGATTGTCGCTGGTAATACGTTCATCTCCAGCCACTAAATTGCCTGTTACGTAGAATTTCCCGTACGGCTTAAAGGGGTTGATGATACGGCTGCGTAACGTATCACGTGTAACCGGCCCCGCTTTGTAATAATTGTTGACCAGGTTATGATTGCCCCGTTCACCACCGTAAGCACTGTTAATTTCCCAATTGTAGATGACGTTATTTCGGAAATCGACTATTTCGCGTTTAGGTTGTTTATGGTAGCGCGCGCCACAGAAACGGGGCGTCCGGCTGTGCTGGTGGGCGATCAGGTTATGATGGAACGTAGCGCCCAAACCACCCCAAATACCGCCGTATCCGTGAGCCCCTTTTTCGTGAACCGACTTGTTCAGACTTTCGCCGATAAGGCACCACTGCATTGTAAAATTCTCGTTATCGTAGAACGAAGCGCATTCGTCGGTGGCCCAGCTCATGGAGCAATGATCGATGATAATTCGCTTCTGGCGAAGGCCCGTGATGGCATCGTCCTGTTGTTTTGCCTCATCGCCCAGACGGAAACGCATGTAGCGGATGATGATGTTATCGGCTTCAATACCAAGGTTGTAGTTCTTTAAGCAGATACCATCGCCCGGCGCCGATTGACCCGCAATAGTCAGATTGCCCTGACGAATGAGAATTTTTGATTTCAGGGCAATGGTGCCCGATACGGCAAACACAATGATACGTGGTCCACGAAATTCGATGGCTTCCCGGAAACTACCCGGACCACTATCGTCGAGATTCTTGACGATTAATACCTTACCGCCCCGTCCACCACTAGTGTACTGACCAAATCCTTCGGCTCCCGGAAACGCGAGCGATTTAGAAAAACCAGACTGACCTAACGTAGCAAATGGCAGAAAAAGACTGACTAAAACAACGACGTGCCAAAGCTGCCAACGTATCGTTTGAGAGAAGATTTTACGGAATTTCATACGTTGCTACGTTACATACAGACTAGTAACGAAAAAGCCAGGTTGCCCCGGCTTTTTACTTTTATAATCGTTTATTTTTACCTGTTACGCCAAACTCGCTTCAACGGTAATTTTCGTGTTGAAAAGTTTGGAAATCGGGCAGTTGGCTTCGGCATCGTCGACCAGCTCCTGAAATTTTGCCTGATCGATACCGGGAACGCTGGCCGTTACAACCAGGTGCGATTCGGTGATACTGCCACTCTCTGGATCGAGGGTGATGGTGCATTTTGTGTCAATCGAATCGGCTGTAAAACCGGCTCCCTGGAGATTAAAGGCCAGTTTCATGGAGAAACAGCCCGCGTGCGCTGCGCCTACTAATTCTTCAGGATTGGTGCCTACACCGTCGGCGAAGCGGGTGTTGAAGGAATATTGTGTTTGATTAAGTACGGTACTGGCAGTTGATACAGTGCCTTTTCCATCTTTGCCTGATCCTTCCCAGTGGGCGGAGGCATTCCGTTTGATTGGCATAATAACTGAATGTTAAATGGTTGTCGAGATGTTTGTTATTCTCGTCTTGAGTGGGCCAAAATAGTGGGTCTTTGTTGAATTAATCAACCATTTTTTAATTCCTTATTGTCCGGCTACACTTCGTCTGAAGCCAGAAGTTGTCTTATTTCTGCAAACGCGCTATAAAACGACCATTTCGAAAGCGAACCGTTTTAGCCGATTGCGACGTAAGCATCAGTTCAAAATTGCCTTCCACTACGTTCGCCACCGTATCCGCTCTGGTCACTTCAATCCAGCCACTGTCTGGGCCTTTTGCCGTGTATGATGCAAAAATCGCATCGCCACCAATGATAAGACCATAACTGGCACCTGTCAGCGGATAGGGTGAGCAGGTGGTTAGGTCGGTCATGGTATATTTGCCAAGCGCTAATGGCACTTTCTCAATAGTGAGGTGCTGGGTTGTATTACAGGGTCCAACGCAATCGTAAAGAGCGGCTTCTCTGGCTCCTTTGGGATAAGGGAGTTCATTCGATACGTATAAAGTAAATCGGTTCAGTCGACAAGCCTCACCCGCTACTGGGAATACGCGACTCGCGATACCGCGTCCATACCAGGTTGAATCGTTTAGCAAAGCCGTTACGTTCTTGGTGCCTTCAGGACCATCTGGCGTGAGCAGTAAGTCTTTGTCGGAGCGCGAACAGGCTAAAAAACAAATCAGTAATCCCAGATATAGTAGTTGAATTTTCATAACTGTGGCGATTTTATTCCAAAGACTCAGCAACAGCTATTTTAGTTGGAACGCCATTTATTTTCTGATAAATTGAATGGCGCAGCCGCCCCCTTTGGCTAGGTGAATTGGAAGTTTGGTTTTACTATTCACGGGCTTCTTTTCAATAACGTAGGCTTCTGGGTTAGCCTGCCAATCGGCGGTGAGGGCATCGCGATAAATTGTGGCTTCGTAGTTTTTGCCCGGCTCTAAAAAATCCAGCCCGATGGCAATGTCGCGGCTGTTTTCATCGGTGATGGCGCCCAGATACCAACTGTCTTTCCCTTTGCTTTTACGGGCAATCGTGATGTAATCGCCGGGTTCGGCGGCAATAATTTTGGTGTCGTCCCAATCCACTGGTACGTCGCGGATGAACTGGAACGCATCTAGATGCTGTTCGTAGTTTTCGGGTAAATCGGCCGCCATTTGCAGTGGACTGTAGATTGTTACGTAGAGCGCCAGTTGTTTTGCTAACGTAGTACGAACCCGCGTAGTACGTGTTTTATCGAACTGGTCGAGCTTGAATCGAAACAGCCCCGGCGTAAAATCCATGGGTCCGCCCAGCAGTCGGGTGAAGGGCAGAATAGTCGTGTGTTCGGGTGTAATGCCGAGTGTCGGCGCATTGTTAAATTCGCTACCCCGAGCGGCTTCACTGGCCATCCAGTTTGGGTACGTACGATGCAGTCCGGTTGGGTGCGCCGACTCGTGCGAATCGACCATTAGTTTGTACTGAGCCGCTTTCTCTGCAACGCGCTGGTAATGACCAACCATCCACTGGCTATCGTGGTGTTCCCCACGCGGAATGATACGTCCTACATACCCCGTTTTTACGGTATTGATACCTTCTTTCTGCATGTACTGAAAAGCGGCATCCATCCGCCGTTCGTAGTTGGTGACGGAGCCAGACGTTTCGTGGTGCATGATGATACGTACCCCTTTCTGCTGCGCGTAATGAGTCAGCGAATCGAGGTTATAGTCGGGGTAGGGGGTTACGAAATCGAATACGTTTTCTTTCCAGTTGCCGAACCAGTCTTCCCAGCCTACGTTCCAGCCTTCGACCAATACGCCGTCGAAACCGTATTTAGCCGCGAAGTCGATGTATTTCGTTACGTTTTGCGTATTGGCACCGTGTTTGCCACCTTTCTTTTCCCAGGTCGCTTTCCCAACGTGCATTTCCCACCACATACCCACAAATTTCTGGGGCTTTATCCACGATGGATCAGTAATGGTTGAGGGTTCGTTGAGGTTCAGAATCAGTTTGGAAGACAACAAATCCGTAGCTCTGTCGCTAACCAGGATCGTACGCCAGGGCGTTTGGGCGGGTGTTTGCAGATACGCTTTATTTCCAACTGCATCGGGCGTCAACTGCGACGTGAACGCCAGTTTCCGCTTATCTACCTGCAAATGCATGACCGGGTAATTAATCAGAGCCGCTTCGTAAATACTGATGTACATCCCGTCGCCGGTTTTCATCAGCAATGGCGACTGGACTGCGTTGGGACCGATGAAGGAAGTCAGCGCGATATCTTTTTCCTTGTCAAATGCTGTTTTTGCGTCAATTTCACTGATTCGGGTTGTGTTGTAGAGGTATTCATTCGTCTCGTAATCGCCCGGTATCCAGAACGTTTTATGATCGCCAGCCAGCGCGAACTGCGTTTTTTCGTCATCGACAATAAAGTGGGTCAGCGACTTCTGCTCTGGTAACTCATACCGGAACCCGATGCCATCGTCAAATACCCGGAATCGAACGACTATCTTGATCGCCATTGTATCCTTACCCGTCAGCGTAAGGGACAGTTCGTCGTAGTGATTTCGGATTTCGCGGACCTCGCCCCAAACCGGTTTCCAGGTTTCGTTTTTAGAAGATGAATCAACTTTGGTAATCGTAAACTGTGTAAGCGACACCTTCGGTTTGCTCAGCACAAAACCAAGGCCCGATGGCTCGATCACCTTTTTGCCTTTGTAGGTCAATTGATACGTTACGATGCCTGTTGGTTGATTAGTGACTGACAGCCGAAGCGCATTGTTGGGCGAAGCGATTGAGAAGGTAGCTTGCCCAAACAGGAACGTAGCAGGCCAGCTCAGTAAGAAGACTAGCAGAAACGGTTTGATAGAGAGCATGTTGGCCAGAATAAAGAAAACGTAGCCAACAATGTAATGTGTTTAGAACAATAGGCAAAAAATATGTGATTATTTTAATTTGGATTTACGCTACTATGAATTAAATAGGCTGATAATCAATTGCTTTGCCTAGATACTGTCAGCGGCTTGCCGCTTCTATAACCTGACACTAGCCAAAGAATCATCGAGAACCCATAAAAGTCAATAAAACGGGCATAAACGATTAGGTTGAAGTTAGACTCTTGCTTTAGGCGAATACCTATAATCATTCGGCTTCAACTTCAGCTCTCTGATTTCTTGCACCCATTCCAGCTTGATATAAGGCAATGTTGCCTGAATAGAATCGTATTTGCTAAACTGGTTTCGCTCCGTTGCGAATAGTTGCTGTTCTATTTTCTTATCGATTTTACCTTCCTGACTGGTCGCGAAAAAGTCATGCAACAGCACATTCCAGGTCCCATACGTAGATAAAATCGCCAATTCTGCTGGGCACTCAAATTCGATCGTTTGTATGCCATTTTCCAGCTCTATATCACTTAGTAAGCATCTGGCAACGAGTAAAGTTGGCGCCTGTTCATAGTGTGTGCATGAGTGCCAGGCCCATATAGGGGCATACTCCGCACAGTCGATATGTCTCGCACTCATCTGGTTAGCCATCCATTGGTACGCCCTTATGAAATAACCGGCTGATGCATAGCGATCCCAACTCGCCTGAAGTATTCCGTTTGTTTTCAGTTCCTGTATCGCTCGAATAGACTGAAATGTCCAAAGCCGATAGGTGGATTTTGGCTTTACCATTGTCTCGCCATTGACGTTTTTATTCAGGATTAAACTTAGTCGATTTCCCTTTTATACCACCTACAATTTTATAGGCAATTGACGAAACGGCAACTCCTCTGAATTGGCCTTCAGGCAAAAGTGCGCCCCAATCTGATTTTTCGGCTGCCAGATTAAGAGCTGCCAGATGCCTTGGAGAATTTTTAAAGAACCTGCGCCGATACTCCACGGGATCGATAAACTGTTCATTACGGCGGTATTGGCTTAAAGAACGTTCAACGCCGATTAGATTTGCTGTATACTGACCAATATAAACTGGATATTCAGCAGGATAGCCAACGTTTTAACGTAGCGTTACGTCTGGAACTGACCGAAATGGCGCAAGCTGCTACGTTGCAAATCGCCTGAAAATCAAAGCTTCGTAACAATGCTGAACTGTGTAATTGTCGACGATGAACCGTTAGCCCGCGAGGGGCTGGCTAGCTACGTTCGGGAAGTTGATTTTCTGCAATTAACGGCTACCTGCGAGAACCCGCTGGGACTTATCAAGGTATTGGAAAAGCAGCCAGTGGACTTAATTTTTCTGGACATTCAGATGCCGAAAATGAGTGGTATCGATTTCCTGAAACTGGTTTCTAAACCGCCGATTGTTGTGATTACCACGGCTTATCCGAGTTTCGCGCTCGAAGGGTTTCAGCTGAACGTACTGGATTATTTGCTGAAACCCATTACGTTCGACCGGTTTTTTAAGTCGGCCAACAAAGCCAGAGAATACCACAAACTCCTGAACCAATCAACCGTGACGGGAGTGCCAAAATCAGAAGACAACGACGACTATTTCTTTGTCAAATGCGGAAATAAATACGAGAAAATCTTCTTCGATGATATTCTGTTTGTAGAAGGTTTACAGAATTACGTAACGATTTTTACGAACAAGGGTAAATACGTAACGTTGCTGAACATGAAGGGTTTAGAGCAGAATATGGACGGTCATACTTTCATCCGTGTGCATAAATCGTACATGGTTTCAATACCTAAAATAGAAGGCATTGAAGGCAATGAGATTTGTATTCAAACTCACCGCATTCCCATCAGCCGAAACTACCGCGATCAGGTTATGAATCAGGTAGTTTCGGATAAATTATGGAAGAAGTAGATATTGCAGCGGTCATCTATTAACCCCTGATTTACAGTATGGGCTGATAGATGGTTGTACCTGCTAGGTTGTCTGGGGAACAAACGGGCTGACAATCTGCACCAGCGAAGCCACACGTTCACGTAGAACGGCTGGATTGGCACCGTCGCCAGCGAATAACTGCGAACCCATACCAACCGCCGTAACGCCCGATTTAAACCAGGCGTTGATGCTTTCGCTAGTTGGTTCAACACCGCCGGTTACCATCAATTTCAGCCAGGGCATCGGGCCTTTGATGGCTTTAATGAAATCGGGGCCCACTACGTTCCCCGGAAATACTTTTACCAGCTTGGCACCCAGCAGTGTAGCCTGATAAATTTCGTTGAGCGTTGAACCAGCGGGCATCCAGGGGACACCTTTTTCCCGACAAAAATCGCCCACGGCAGCTGTCGTAACCGGCTGAACCACAAACGCGGCACCCGCTTCGATGAATTTATTGGCATCTTCCGGCGTCAAAATGGTGCCAATGCCCAGCGCCATATCAGGGCAGTTTTGTGCTACATAGCCAGCGAGTTGCGTGAACACCGGCAAAGCTTTGTCGCCCCGGTTGGTGAATTCAAAAACGCGTAGTCCACCGTCGTAACAGGCTTGCACAATGGCCTGCGCGTGTTCGGCATCAGCGTGGTAAAAAACGGGTACAATCGGATGACTGGTAACCAGTTCGAGAATGGTATCGGAAGAAAATGCGGCCATAGTCGGTTTTAGATTAGCGAAGTGATCATACGTTGACGCTGCTTTATTGCATCGACGGTCTGGTTAGTAGCATCGCCCATTTCCTGCAATTTGCCAAAAGCGGCTTCGGCGGCAAAGTTAAGCACCTCCTGCGGACTGTGTTGCCTGTAAAGCCCATAAATCAATCCCGCCATAAAACAATCGCCACTACCAACGCGGTCAACGACAGAGTCAGTCAACAACTCCGGTGATACGTACTGCTCACCGTCCTGAAACAGGGTGGTATAATACCGGAGGCCGGTTGGCGCTACGTCGAACCGAAACGTATTGGCAACAACTTTACACTTTGGGAAACGCGCCTGAATCGCTTTTGACGTAGTAAGGGCATGTGCTACGTAGTCTGTCTGCTGACCTTTGGCATGAATACCATCATCAACCGGAATGCCCAGCAAGGCATTGGCCGCCCAGATATTCCCCATTACTACGTCGCAATATTGGACAATGCCCGGCATGATATCGACCGGTGAAGCGCCGTACTGCCAGAGTCGCGCCCGGTGATTCAAATCTATCGAAACGGTAATTCCTTTTGCTGACGCAACGCTTACCAACTCCTCACAGGCCGCTGCTACGTCGGCGTTTAAGGCCGGGCTGATGGCGCTGACATGGAGCCAGCTTGTATTTTCCAGAATAGTATTCCAATCAACTTTGCCCGGTTTCAGTTCAGAGAAAGCCGAATAATCGCGGTCGTAAATGACACCCGCGTTTTTCAAATCGGTACCCTGCGGCAGATAATAACAGCCCACCCGCTGCCCGAAACGAACGATGCCCGATGGATCGATTCCCTTGGTCGCTACGTAGCTGATGATGTCATCGGCCAGCGAATTTTGCGGAAGCACCGAGTTGTATTTGACTGGAATTTCCCAGTTTGCCAGCGCCGTTGCTACGTTCAGTTCGGCCCCGCCCACAAAAACGGGCATCGATGTCTGCCGAATCCACTCGCCCTGCGCAATCGGGGAAAACCGCAACAATAATTCACCAAAACAACAAACTTGCATTATGAAAAAGTTGTAAAGTTGTAGTGTTATAGGGTTGTAAAGTTGGCTTCACGGCCGTAAAACTTTACAACCCTATAACACTACAACTTTACAACCGCTCCGGCAGACCGGTCTATAACTTTTCACACCGCCAATTCTTGCGGTTTACTCGTAAAGCCGAAATACGATTTTGCGTTGCCGTAGCAGATGTTTTGCACCACCTGGCCAGTCCATTCCATATCGTCGGGAAGTTCGCCGTTTTCGATGTCGTTGCCCAGAAGATTGCACAGAATCCGGCGGAAATACTCGTGACGCGGATACGACAGAAAACTCCGCGAATCGGTCAGCATTCCGACAAAGCGACTCAGCAAACCCATGTTCGACAGGGCGTTCATTTGCCGCTCCATGCCGTCTTTCTGATCCAGGAACCACCAGCCAGAGCCAAATTGTACTTTTCCGGCTACCGAACCATCGTTGAAATTGCCAATCATCGTAGCAATCAGATCGTTGTCGGCAGGATTCAGATTGTAAATAATGGTTTTAGCTAGTTTATCGTTTGTATCCAGTCGGTCGAGAAAGCGAGACATGGCGCGGGCCTGAGCGAAATCACCGATGCTGTCCCAGCCCGTATCGGGGCCGAGTTGACGTAGCATCCGGCTGTTGTTGTTACGTAGCGCACCGAGGTGAAACTGCTGCGTCCAGCCTTTTTCCCAATCCATTTCTGCCAGATATACCAGCATCGCCGATTTGAACTGTAACACTTCCACACCCGTCAGCTCCGCACCCGAACGAACTTTGCTGAAAATCGCTTTGATTTCACTCTCCGTATAATTTTCGGCGTAAATCTGCTCCAAACCGTGGTCGGAAAGTTTGCAGCCCATTCCCGCAAAGAAATCGTGCCGCTGACGTAGCGCCGTCATAAAATCGTCGAACGTAGCAATTGATACGTTGCTGGCCGCTTCCAGCCGATTGACGTACTGATTGAACGTAGCAGCGCTTTCGACCGTCATCGCTTTGTCGGGGCGGAAGGTGGGCAGTACACCAATTTCGAACCCTTCGTCAGCCAGTTTTTTATGATGTTCCAACGTATCTACAGGATCGTCGGTAGTGCAAACCGTTTCGACGCTCATGCGACGTAGCAGGTTCCGCACCGAAAAATCCGGCGATTGCAGTTGCTCAGTACAAGCATCATAGACCTGTCGAGCATTCTTGCCGTTGAGCGGTTCGGTGAGGCCGAAATACCGCTGTAATTCCAGGTGCGTCCAGTGGTAAAGCGGATTACGGAGCGTATAAGGCACAGTTTCGGCCCACTTCTGAAACTTGCTGAAATCGTCGGCATTGCCCGTGCAATAGCGTTCGTTTACGCCGTTAGTACGCATCGCCCGCCATTTGTAATGGTCGCCGTAGAGCCAGATTTGTGTGATATTGTCAAACTGCTTGTTTTCGGCGATCTGGTCGGGTGGGAGGTGACAATGGTAGTCGATGATCGGCATCGACTTTGCGAAGTCGTGATAAAGCTGCCGGGCCGATTCGGTTTGCAGCAAAAAATCATCGTTCAGAAAGGGCTTTTTCATGATGTTATCTGTGGTAAAAGCGATTGCACAGCTAATGAACGCATTATAATACCTGATGCAAAAAAGGATAGCCGAAAATTGTCTTTTTTGTAGGAAAGACAATGGATCGTATACAGTTGTTTTTCTAAAAGTAGAAAGTAAGACTAATTAGGATGTTTTTTATATTGAAATTATTCAAGATATTTATTCACGCAATCGTTATCGGGAACGTTGTCGGGTTTTCATTTTAGAAATGAATTGTGCGCGCCAAACGGCTATCTGACCGGCCATTTATCCATTACCAAACCCGCAAGTTTATTGGTGTTTTTGTATTTTACTAGTATTTGATTTTGGTTACTGTCACCATAAAAGATATTGCCCGGGATTTAAACCTCTCCACATCGACGGTCTCAAGAGCGTTGCGGGACAGCTATGAAATCAATCCGGAAACCAAACGATTAGTCACTGAGTACGCCGAACGGCTTAACTATCGTCCTAATCCTATTGCACTTAGCCTGAAAGAGAACCGTAGTCGGGTTATCGGTGTGATCGTTCCTCAGATTGCCAACAACTTCTTCTCGCAGGTCATCAACGGTATTGAAGCCGCTGCCCATGACCGCGGATACCATGTTATCATTTTTCAAAGTCACGAGTCATACGAGCAGGAGATGGTGACCTTGCAGCAGGCCGTAGCCCGGAAAGTCGACGGTTTGTTGATTTCGTTGTCAAGCAGTACGTCCGATCTGTCGCAGATTAAGGAGCTGCAGCAACGAAAACTGCCTATCGTACTCTTTGATCGGGTGGCGAATGATCTGGATATTCTGTGTGTGACGGCCGATAATTTTGGTGGCGCTTTTGCCGCTACCGAACACCTGATTCAGACCGGCCGTCGACGTATTGCCCACCTTGCGATTCCGCCCCACATTTCCATCACGCAGGAGCGTCTGGCGGGCTACCGGGCGGCTCTTGAAAAATACGGCATTCCGTACGACGAAAATCTGATACGTTATGCGAGCTTCGGTCAGAATGAAGTAGAGCCCATTATTGACGACTTGTTAAGCCATAATCCTGACGCTTTTTTTGCCGCCAGCGACCGATTATCGACCAGTTGTCTGGCTGCGTTAAAAAACCGAAATATTGCCATACCTGAGCAGGTTTCACTGATTGGCTTCACCAATTTACCCGTTGCCGATTTGCTGGCTCCGCCCATGAGCACGGTTGAACAGCCAGCCCTGGAAATCGGTCAGACGGCAGCCGAACAACTCATCAATATCATTGAGGGTAAGCAGAAAGATGTGCATCCCGGCACAAATCGCATTCCAACCACAATGGTTGTCCGCGCATCGTCGCAACCGGGCGGGCTATAGCGTTGCTTGTCTTCCTTCCGCTCCGGTGATCCGGCTGCGTCAGGATGACAAAAACACGGCTCATAATTCTCAGAGTTTTGCGCCCTGAATCAGAATAGCCGTTTTGACCGATTGCTCTTTCAGGTGCAAAAACTGCTTCCGGCTTTCGTCCTGACTGAAGGCGTGAAAGTCCGCTTCATTATCAAATTTCACCAGATGAATTTCATACGGTTTATCCATCTGATGTTCAATGTAGGCATCGTCGGAGGGGCGTACACGTAGCAGGAGCTGGCCATTGTATTTCGCAATCAGCGGAATCGCTACGTCTTCAAATTCATGAAACACTGCTTCCTGGCCTTCCTTGATGTAAATCAACTGCGTAAAGTAAATCATATAACAGGAAATGGGTGCTAATCCCGTATTGAAATTAGCACCTCAAATGAATGGATTACATACTCGCAAGATAAGCGGAATGACTTCGTTAAAGAATATTCGTCAAAGGTATTTCTGTATCTTTCAACGTATTAAATAGCTGTCCAGGATATTATTATGAGAGTAAGGCATTACTTCGCCAGCGTATTACCGACCGTAGTCGTTTTGATGCTATCGGTAATTGCCGGGTTAGCGCAGAGTAATCTGACCGATAGCTTAAAGGTATCCAGAGCTGAAGTTGTCCACATCAAACGACTTAGAGCGGGTTTACAGCAAAATAATCGCTTGCTGGACAAAGAGGTAGCCGAATCGCTTCTGTCCGTTGCCCACCAGTTGAATGATCCTGCCAGCCAGGTAGTAGCGCTGTGCCAGCTGGCGAGTTCTCAATGGCAGGAAGAACAGACTCAGACGGCCAGTACGACGCTTAATGAAGCTGTGGCCAAAGTTGCTCTGCTACGTGACCAGCGTGAAGCAAGCTGGGCAATGGGTATGGTTGGCGAATTGATGAAACAGAAAAACGGTACCAACCTGCTGCCGGTTCTGCAAACGCTTGGCCAGTCATTAGGACGTACTGCCGTAACTACCAGAATACGAGGAAACCCGTCGGGAGGTCGGATAGAAAAACAGAGCGAAGAAGTATTCTCCGTGCCTGTGCCGTCGATGCCTTCCCTGCAGACGAATCACACGCGCGAGCGGTTGTCGGTGGAAAAACTGACCAGATCGCTCCCCCTTTCCCTGCATTTTTCTGAACGGTGGTTAGATAGTCTGGTTCAGAGTCGCCTTCAACCTACTCCGGTGGTGAAGGAGTTGACGGAGAAAAAGAAGCTTCGGGACTCGAGCCGGGAACTGAGCCGGTCGTTTGCGCAGAAAGGTGATTACGCAAACGCTTACAACTACTACGTTCAATACACCGCTTATAAAGATAGTCTGGCTGCGGAGGTGACAGCCCGCCATTTGGCGGCAATTCAGTTTAAACAAGCCTCGCAGAAGAAAGAAGCGCAGATTAAACTGCTGACTACCGAGCGGCAATTACGTGATCAGGAGGCCAGACAGCAGCGGTTGGTGATGTTCGCATTCATCGGTTTGGCGGGCCTTTTGCTGGCTTTTTCTGTAAACCTGGTCCGTACAAATCGTCAGCGGCATCGTACCAATCAACAGTTGAATAATCAGAAAGTAGCGCTTGAGAATACACTGACTGAGCTAAAAACGACTCAAAATCAATTGATTCAGTCGGAGAAGATGGCGGCTCTTGGTGAAATGACGGCGGGTATCGCCCACGAAATTCAGAATCCGCTCAATTTTGTCAACAACTTTTCAGAAGTATCGGTCGAACTGGTCGATGAGCTTGTCGAAATTCAAAAGGAAGACCCTTCGGATGAAGAATTGCAAACGGAACTACTGACTGATCTCAAGCTGAATCTTCAGAAAATTACGCAGCACGGCGGACGGGCTTCGGCCATCGTCAAAGGCATGCTTGAGCACAGCCGAACCGTTACCGGCGAGAAAGAACCAACCGACCTGAATAGCTTGGTAGAGGAGCAACTTCGGCTTGCCTACCATTCCTTTCAGGCTAAAGAACGCTCTTTTGAAGCCATACTAACTACACAGTTTGATGCCAACCTGAGTCCGGTAAACGTAGTGAGGCCTGAAATTGGCCGTGTGTTGCTTAACCTATACAGTAATGCTTTTTATGCGATTCATCAAAAGCTGCTTACCGCTTCAGCCGATTATAAACCTGAAATCAGGGTTCGTTCGAACCAGGATGGTCGACAGGTTACTATAACGGTTTGGGACAACGGTATGGGTATTCCGGCAGCAGCTCATGATAAAATCTTTCAGCCTTTCTTCACCACCAAACCCACCGGCGCAGGTACTGGGTTAGGACTGTCGTTGAGTTACGATATCATCACAAAAGGCTACGGCGGAACACTGACGGTTGCTACTGAAGTTGGCCAGTTTACGGAGTTTACCATTACGCTGCCCTTGACTGCTACGTAGCCGTTCAGGATACGTTTATCGAATCGGCGTATCGCGTGAATCGGCGTAGGCTTTGCTGAAATCAATTTTTTTGACCTGCCCCGCTACGTAACGAATCCCCTGAAAAATGTGCTTGATAAACAGGTCGTCGCTGAGGTAATCGGTTTTGGCGTGGCCAAGCGTTGTGCACCACGTATAACCCCCATCGAAGTTGTAGTACCAGGCCGACGGATACAATTCAGTGTACGAACCGCCGAACATTTTCACTTTTTCGGGCTCATCCTGATTGAGTGTGGTTATGTCGTTCGCCATAATGACGGTTGGGCCGGGCGACATATTTTTGGTGAAATAAAACTCATCTTCGCGCTCCCAGCTTTTCGGAATCGACTGCATCGACGGATTTTTGGTATCGAGCACTTCAATGCGGAATTTCTGAAATTTCGGGTGCCAGGCGAACGTACCGCCAATCATCCGTTTGAACCAGGTCCAGTTACGCTCGGTACCCATTACCGAATGAATACCCACAAAACCACCCCCGGCTTCAACGTAGCGCCGAAACGCCAGCCGTTGTTCATCGGTGTCGAAAACGTCGTTGTTGGTGCTGGCAAAAACGAGGAGTGTATATTTCTTTAGATTGTTTTCGGTGAAAATACCTGGCTGTGCCGACGTATCGACGCCAAAACCATACTGCTGACCCAGTTTCTGAATGCACAGTTTCGCATTGGCGAGGTTGTCGTGTACGTAGCCTTTGCCGTTTTTGGTGTAAACCAGAACTCTAACATTTTTCCAGTTCACCTCCTGACTCCAGCTAATGTTTATTGTGAGCAGGCAAACGATAATGCTGGTAATGAGTACGTTGATTAATCGAAACATCTTCTAAAAGGAGTTAATACGTCTATAAGTCTGGATAGACGTTAATCTACGCTTTGGAGAACGTAGCGCGGACGGTCGGCCGCTGCCGTGGCAACCCGCACTACGTTACGCTACGTTCAGCCGGAAGAAGAACGATGCGCCGGGCGTTACGTCGTTGTGCAGGCCAACTTCGCCACCCATCGACTGGATGAATTCTTTGGAAATAGCCAGACCCAACCCGGTTCCGCTCAATTGTCCATTTAAACCTGGTGCCCGGAAATACCGCTCGAACACTCGTTCGCGGTGTTCAGGGCGGAGGCCAGGGCCGAAATCGCGAACGGTAAATTCTACCTGTGAAGCATCTTGTTGGACTGAAATGTCGATCTGGCTATCGTCGGGACTGTGACGTAGCGCGTTCGACAGAAAATTGATTAAAACCCACGAAGCCTTGTCAGGGTCAGCTTTTACGGTGGGCAGGTTGCTGGCAAGTGCTACGTTGAAACGGACGTTTTTCTGGTCGGCCTGCGTACGTAGCGCATTGGTGGCCGTCTGGATTAAATCGTTGGGCGGCACGGCGTGCACCTGCAACTGAATCTGCCCCGATTCGACCTGCGCCATGTTAGTGAGTTCGCCCGTTATTGCCAGCAGTCGGTCGGCGTTTTCGCGGATGCTTCTTACCATCTGCTGCTGTTCTTCGTTTAGCTGGCCGACACGTTCGTTGGTGAGCAATGTGAGGCTCAGTTTGATGGCCGAAATGGGCGTTTTCAATTCGTGCGATACCGTAGCGATGAAATTAGTTTTAGCTAAATCGAGCTCTTTATAAGCAGTAATATTTTGTAAAACAATGACGTACCCAGCCTGAATGGGCTGCTGTTCGCCCGTGGGCGTTACGTCGACGGATTGAATCTGTTTCGTATAATAACTTTCCTTCCCCTGCCCCGACGTTCCAGGATCGTAGATTTTCAGCAACGTAGCAGGCCCATCGTTACGTTGCTGAACAATGGCCGGTTCGTCGGCATCATCGAGCATAATGTCCTGAATAAGGGTTCGCATCAGGTCATTAGTCGATGCTACGTCGGGGGCATATTTGCCGATTAGCTGCGCTTCCGAAACGCCCAGAAGTCGGCTGGCGACGGGATTGACAAACAGGATTCTGCGTTTTTCGTCGAGACCGATAATACCGTCGTTCATAATCTGAACCAACGTATCGATACGTTTCTTGGCGAACAATACGCGGGCCAGATTCGAGTGTTCGTATTCATCCAGTTTCTGCGCCATCGAGTTGAATGAACGAGCCAGTTCGCCAAATTCATCGCTCGATCGGATGTGCAAACGCTGCTCGAAATTGCGGCTGGCAATCTGTTTGATCCCCTGCGTGAGTTCACGTACCGGATTGGCAATGTAGCTGGGAATGTTCACCACAAACGAAAAAACGACCAGCACGCACAACGTAGCAACCACCGTGAGCCAGAGTAGCGCGTCATCGGCGGTCTGTTTGGCGGTTTCACTTTTGCGAACGATGGCTTCCCGATTCAACTCATCCAGCGCGAACAGATTCTGCTGAATTTGATTGATTATCAATGTATCAGACTTGTTGATGCGCAGCCGGTTAAAATCCCGACGTAGTAAAGCTGTTATTTTCTGTTCGCCGACTTCGGTGATATTACGTTCCTGTTTTTTGAGGTTTTCGTCAAAATCAGCTAGGGCGTCGCGGTCGTTTAAGTTGGCGAGCGCTTTCTGCATGTTCGTGGCAAACTCAACTGAAATGTAATTGTCTTTCAGAATCGCCTGAGAATCATCGGAAAGTCGGTTGAGGTAATACACGCCCAGCCCGCCCAGCAGCAGAATAATGCTGAAAAGAAACGTCAGAGAGAGCGCTATTTTGGCTTTGATTGTCATAAGCAGAAGCAAAGAAAATGCTGCATCAGGATAAAATAATCAGGTCGGTATCGGAGGCCGAAAGTTTGGTTAATAACTGGTTGAATGCATTCGTTCGGAGAATCACTTCGATCAACGTAAAATGCGGTTTGCCGATGCAGATGGTTGTTACGTTCCGTTTTTCGGCCTCATCCACAATGCTCTTAAAAATACTCGAACTTTTTACCTGAATCACTTCGGCTCCCAATTCTGTTGCCAGTTTAAGATTATTGATCAAATGGCGTTGTAAATCAAGGCGAATTCGGTCGGGGCGTTCGGCGGGTGTCTGCACATACAGGACGTACCAGCGCGAGTTGTAATAAGCCGCCAGCCGCGCCGTTTTGCGGATAACCCGACGCGCCGTTTCCGGATTCGAACTGATACTAGCCAGAAATCGCTCAGGTTTCGATTGGGCATTTGTCGGAAAAGTGTTTTCAATTTTCCGTTCTACGGCGGTTGCTACTTCACGTAACGCCAGCTCACGCAGTTGCAGAATTTTTTCGGGCTGAAAGAAGTTAGCCAGCGCCGTTTGCACCTTCGCTTTGTCGTAAATCTTCCCGTCTCTGAGCCGATTAATGAGCTCATCGGCGGTCAGGTCGATATTCACCACTTCATCCGCTACGTGCAAAACACGGTCGGGCACGCGCTCTGTTACGTCGATGTTGGTGATGCTGTGCACTTCGTCGTACAAACTCTCAATGTGTTGAATATTAACCGCGCTGATTACGTTGATACCTGCGTCCAGAATTTCCAGTACGTCCTGCCAGCGCTTTTCGTTTTTCGAACCGGGGATGTTGGTGTGCGCCAGTTCATCCACAATCACCAGCTCAGGGTGTGTATTGAGGATGGCCTGTACATCCATTTCTTCCAGCTCGCGTCCCTTGTAGAACAGTCGCCGGCGGGGAATGATGGGTAATCCTTCGGTAAGCGCTTGTGTTTCAATGCGGTTATGCGTTTCGATGAAACCGATTTTTACATCGATACCGCTACGTAGCAGGGCGTGCGCTTCCTGAAGCATCCGGTACGATTTACCGACGCCCGCGCTCATACCGATGTAAATCTTGAATTTACCCCGGCGCGACTCCTGAATGAGTCGAAGAAAATTCTCTGCCGATTGGTCGTTAGGTGTCATTGAACGTAGTATGAAAAGGCGCCGACAGGCTCTGGCCGTTGGTTTTACTTACTTAGTCGCTATCGCGACTTCAACAGCCGGAGCCTGTTGGGGCCTAAAATCAAAAACTAACGGCCAGGCTCGTCGTCAGCGACGTATTGGTTTGGCTCAACGCGTTTCCGGTTTCAAAAATGGCGTCTTTGCTGGAGTAGAGTTTTCCCTCTATCCGGAAAAGCGCATTCGGCAAAATGGCGTAATCGTAATTGAGCGAATAGCCCCAGGTTTGAAAGCCATTTAACGTACCAGTGCTGATAATCACGCCATTTTTGTCGTCGTAATATTCGATACGTCCGGCCAGGTTGCTACGTTCACTGGTACGTAGTCGGGCGATCACCACGGGCGAATACCACACGTACGAACCATTACCTACGCGTTGGCCTGTTCGAGGATCGGCAATGGGTTTGCGGTCAGACCCAATGTCGAAACCGAACGTAACGGCCAGCTTGCCGTTTGGGTTGATGATGGCGTAAAAGTTGTTGAAAAAACGCCCTTGCTTCAGCGAATCCGGCCGGTCGGAACCGATGAACGTACTCCAGTTCAAAATCAGTTTGTCACTCGGCTTGTACTGAATCTGCGTGCTGATGGCGGGGCCACTGTAGCCGTCCAGCTTTTTGATACGTTGCCAGCCGTTGAGAACCGATCCTAACAACGTCCATTTTCCATTCGGCGTGTTGTAGGTCAGTTTGGCGCCTGCCAGATAGTAGGGCGAATTCTCGGCTAACAGACTGCGTGTCAGCGTCCAGCAATCTTTCGAAATGGCGCTTTCAAACCCAATATGCGATGTGAAAATACCTGCATCGAACCATAAATCACGGTTTTTGCTGAGCTTCACGCCCGCGTTGGCTTCATAAACATGTCTCAACAATTCCTGTTCGGCAGCATAGTTATATTGTGCATACGTACCGGCCTGGATCGCCAGATTGGCACGCACGCGCTCACTTGAATAAGCTGCTTTTATGAACGCCAGATTTACATTCACTTCGCGATTGCGTTTGTGATTATAAACAAATCCTGGCCGTTCCTGCGCGGTTTTGGGAGCCGTAAAGTCGTGCACGTAATACGCTTCGATATACCCGCTAATCGCTAATCCAGACGTAGCGCCCGATCCTGTTGAATCAGGAGGCTGCGCCAGAGCGGGTAAAATTGTTGCAAAGCCAAAGGCAGTCAGCAACAGAAAAAGAAAAATTTTCATGGGTGTTTTGTTGTACGTTGTACTAGGAGAAAAGGATTACTTAAGCTTGTCCAGTTCAATATTTAACGCCAGTACGTTCACGGTCGATGGACCGAATAAACCCAGCAATGGGCCTTTGGTTTGTTGATCAACGAGTTGGTTCAGTCGTTCGGCTGAGAGACCGCGAATTTTGGCAATTCGGGCCATTTGAATTTTGGCCGCTGCGGGCGATACGTCGGGGTCGAGGCCAGAGCCGGAAGCTGTAACAAGTTCAGCAGGAATGGCCGATTTTTGAACGGTTGGGTTATGCACCAGAAACGTATCGATACGTGCCTGAACTGTTTTCAGGTAATCGGGATTGCTCGGCCCTTTGTTGGAGCCGGCTGATCCAGCCGCGTTATAATCCACCGCCGACGGACGCCCGTTGAAATAGCGATCCTGCGTAAACGACTGTCCGATAAGTTTATACCCAACAACTTTACCATTTACGATAACCGTTTCTCCTTTACCTCCGCCCGGAGCCAGCCGCGAAATACCGGCAACAACCAACGGATAAATAACGACTAATAAAACCAGCATGAGCAACGTGAGTCGAATGGCTGTACTAAGATGAGTTTTCATTATTTTAATTTTTTATAGGCCCCGACAGCCGGAGCCTGTCGGGGCCTTTTTTTACACAAATATTCCGACGAGTAAATCAATTAGTTTAATACCGATAAAGGGTGCTACGAGGCCGCCGAAGCCATAGATAAACAGGTTCCGACGTAGCAGGGCGCTGGCCCCAATTGGTTTGTATTCCACACCACGTAGCGCCAACGGAATCAGCAATGGAATGATGATCGCATTGAAAATAACCGCTGATAGAATCGCCGATTCGGGACTATGTAAGCGCATCAAATTCAGACTTTGCAGCGCCGGAATGCTGACCACAAACAGCGCCGGAACGATGGCGAAATATTTTGCTACGTCGTTGGCGATGCTGAACGTAGTGAGTGTACCGCGCGTAATGAGCAACTGCTTCCCAATTTCCACTACCTCAATTAGTTTGGTCGGGTCGTTGTCGAGGTCGACCATGTTACCGGCTTCTTTGGCGGCCTGCGTTCCGGAGTTCATGGCTACGCCCACGTCGGCCTGGGCAAGTGCCGGGGCATCGTTCGTTCCATCGCCCATCATGGCCACTAGTTTGCCACCGGTTTGCTCGCGACGGATGTAGTTCATTTTGTCTTCCGGTTTAGCTTCAGCAATGAAATCATCAACGCCCGCCTTACCCGCAATGAATTTGGCCGTCAGTGGATTATCGCCCGTAACCATCACCGTTTTGACGCCCATTTTCCGCAGCCGGTCGAAGCGTTCTGAAATGCCGGGCTTGATAATATCCTGCAATTCAATAACGCCTTTAACTTCTTCGTTGAGCGCAACCACCAGTGGGGTTCCGCCATTGGCCGCAATTTCCTGCGCTTTCGTTTCGGTCTCTTTTGGGAACTGATTACCAGCCCGTTCGACGATGTTACGTATCGAATCGGTAGCGCCTTTGCGAATGCGTTCGCCAGTTGGTAAATCGATGCCTGATGAACGTGTTTCGGCCGTGAACTTGATCAGCTTAGCGTTAGCCGTATTTAGATTCCGCCTGACATCACTACCCGCCAATTCAACAATTGATTTGCCTTCTGGCGTATCGTCGGCCAGCGAACTGAGCGCCGATATACGTATCATGTCGGCCTGTTTAATGCCGGGTGCCGGGTAAAAATTCGTGGCTTTACGGTTGCCGATGGTTATCGTGCCGGTTTTGTCGAGCAGCAACGTATCGACGTCGCCCGCCGTTTCCACCGCCCGGCCCGATTTAGCAATTACGTTGGCACGTAGCGCGCGGTCCATACCGGCAATACCAATGGCCGAAAGAAGTCCGCCAATGGTCGTTGGAATCAGGCAGACAAACAGCGAAATCAGCGCGGCAATGGTAATGGACGTATTGGCATAATCGGCGAAGGGTTTCAGCGCTACGCAAACGATAATAAAAATCAACGTAAAGCCCGCCAGCAGAATCGTCAGCGCAATTTCGTTGGGTGTTTTCTGACGTGACGCTCCTTCAACCAGTGCGATCATTTTGTCCAGAAATGACTCCCCCGGCTGTGTCGTCACCATCACTTTTATCCGGTCCGATAGCACTTTCGTGCCACCTGTTACCGACGATTTATCACCACCTGCTTCACGTATCACCGGTGCCGATTCGCCCGTAATGGCCGATTCGTCAATGGTCGCCAGCCCTTCAATAATTTCGCCATCCGACGGAATAATGTCGCCCGGTTCGCAGATGAATACGTCACCTTTTTTGAGTTGTGCTGACGAAATGGTCTGAATTTCATCCAGCTTATACTCACCAATCGGGCGGATCACTTTGGCGGGTGTTTCCTGCCGGGTTTTACGTAACGATTCGGCTTGTGCTTTACCACGTGCTTCGGCGATGGCTTCGGCGAAATTGGCAAAGAGCACTGTGATAAGCAGAATGAACGTAACGGTCAGGTTATAAACCAGCGACCCCTGCGTGGTATCGCCCGAAAAGGCGACGTACGCCGTTACCAGAATCATGATAAACGTACCGATTTCAACGGTAAACATGACTGGATTTTTAATCAATATAGTGGGATTCAATTTGACAAATGACTCCCGAAGTGCTGCCCTGACAAGGCTACCTTGAAAAAGAGAAGCGGAAGATTGCTTAGCCATTTTATTTGACTTTGATAAAAATAATTTCTGAACCGGGATTGAGCAGATTGATGGATTTTCAGGATTTTGTTATTGATGAATGCGCTTCTTTGAAGCGAAAAACAAAATCCTGAAAATCCATCAATCTGCTCAATCCCGGTTCAGACTAAAGTATTCGGCCAGCGGGCCCAGTGCCAGCGCCGGGAAAAACGATAAGGCCGTAAGAATGACAATGACCGCGAAAATCATCAGGCCGAACGTAGCGGTATCCACGGGCAACGTACCAGACGATTCGGGAACGTATTTCTTGTTCGCCAGCAAACCTGCAATGGCTACCGGGCCGATAATCGGAACGTAGCGCCCCAGAAGCAGTACAAAACCAGTTGATACGTTCCAGAAAATGTTGTTATCACCCAGCCCTTCGAAGCCGGAACCGTTGTTGGCGTTAGCCGATGTCATTTCATACAGCATTTCCGAGAAGCCGTGAAAAGCGGGGTTGTTTAGCCAGGCTGACGGTTTTACCGCCCCGGCAGCATCGCCATATTGGATAAATATCCAGGCCGCGAGCGCTGTACCGCCTTTTACCAGCAGGGCGCTCAGGAGGGCAACCAGTGAGGCAATTTTGATTTCGCGCGCTTCCACTTTTCGCCCGAAAAGTTCGGGAGTTCGACCGACCATCAGGCCGGAGATGAAGACTGCGATAATCAGAAAGTAGTAGAAGTTCAGTAAGCCCGCACCGACACCACCGTAGAACGCATTAACCATCATGCCCAGCAGTTCCATCGCTCCCGAAAGAGCCATGGATGAGTCATGCATCGAATTGACGGAACCTGTTGAAATTATGGTGGTTACAATGCTCCAGTAGGCCGAAGCCAGTGGCCCAAACCGCACTTCTTTACCTTCCATCGCGCCCGTCGGCTGAGCGATACCCAATTGAGCAATGGCCGGATTACCGTGTAGTTCGGTGGTAATAGTTGGAATCAGCAATAAGAGCATACCGATTGTCATGACGCCGTAAATCATCCAGGCAAACCGTTTCCGATTGATGAAGAAGCCCAGCGCGAAAATCATGGCAATCGGCAGCACCATCTGCGCGACCATTTCAACCATGTTGGTCAGGTAACTTGGGTTTTCGAGCGGGTGAGCCGAGTTGACACCAAACCAGCCACCGCCGTTGGTTCCCAAGTGTTTAATGGCAATCATGCCAGCCGCCGGTCCGCGCGATACGTTGACGGTATCGCCCTGCAACGTAGTGATCGTGTCTTTGCCATCGAACGAAGCGGGCGTGCCGTTGAATGCCAGAATGAAAGCAATAAGCAGCGAGCCAGGCAGCAAAATTCGCGTAACTGCCCGGGTAAACAGAACGTAAAAATTACCGACTGTTTCGGTACGTTCCGGCAGAAAGGAGCGGAATAGCAGCACTGCAGCCGCCATACCCGTTGCCGCCGATACAAACATCAGAAACATCATCACCGCCAACTGCGTCAGATACGTAGCACCCGATTCTCCGGAATAGTGCTGCAGATCGCAGTTAACCAGAAACGAGATGGCTGAGTTAAACGCCAGATCGGGCGTCTGCGACGGGTTTCCATCCGGATTCAATGGCAGAATGCCTTGACATAACAGAAAACAGAAGGCGAGGAGAAACCATACTACGTTGATTGTCAGCAGGGCTGTCAGGTTTTGTTTCCAGTTCAGATCGGCCGTTTCCGAAACACCACCCAGACGATAGATAAATCGCTCCAGCGGTTTCATAAAATCAGTGAGTGTTGGCTCACCTTTGAATACTCGGGCCAGGTATTTGCCCAGCGGGATTGCCAGCAGCACGGTCAGCGCATACATAGCAATCACACCAAACCATTCAGTTGTCATACAGGTAATTAGTTAAAATTTTTCGGGTCGTATCAGCACATACAGCATGTAGGCGAAGACCAGTAGCGAGATGATAAAAACGAGTGTGAGCATTTTTAAAGAGCGAAAGAATGAAAGAGTGAATGAGCGAAAGAGTGATGCGCTGATTTCCGCTCTTTCACTCTTTTAAATATTTTCGAACCAGTCGATGGTTTTGTAAAAGATGGCGAAGCAGAGCAGGGCCAACATCAGAAGCAGCAGGGCAAGACTCATAAAACGGGTTGATTAAATGTTGTCGAGCCATTTATGCCAAACTTTGTTCCATCTACACGTAGTATCGAATATTCTTGGGTTATACTTCTGATTTACAGTGATTTAGTTTTGATGATTCGTTTGTTGATAACTAATAACAAAAAGCGACCTTACCAAAATGGTAGGGTCGCTTTTTCAAAATGGTAGGGTTGGGGCCTACAGATCAAGCTTTTTAATTGTCTTTTACCAGGATGCGTTTCAGCGGGAGCGATTTAGGCTTGGTAATCACTAACGGTACGTCTTCCACCAGTACATTGCTGGTATCCAGACCGTAGGCTGCCTGTGGATCAAGGGCGATTTTCTTGAGCAGCATATAGCCAAACATGACGATCTGCTGACGCGTGGTCAGATCGTTTTCGTACGATAAAAATCGCCGAAACAGCACAAACCGAAAATCGCCGGGTACCCGGTGCGTATTCAGTGATTGGTACCGACTCTCGATAGTTACTTCTTTATTTTCGACCAAATCTTCAACTACCATTCTGAATAACAGATTGATACGTGGCTCGATACGAAAACCCAGATAGAACGTAATAATGTACACATCTTCTTCTGCCAGCGTTTCTACTTTGTAACGCATGACATAAGGTTCATCTTCCACACAGACGTGAATGAACCAGTAAATATCCGCTCGTTTGGGGGCTCGGTTCAGGATAGAGTACAGCGTTTCAGATTCGATACGTCGGCTGGTGTCGGACGTAGTGAGGTAGACCAGATGCGTAGCGAATTTGGGTATATTAAAGTCGTTGCTGAGTGCTTTCAGAATGGGTAGATTATCGGGTAGAGAGTCGTAACGTATCAGGCTTTGTTTGATGGATTCGCCCTCGTGCCAGAACAGCATCATGGCCATAATGAGAACGCCCAACGTAATGGAAATCCAGCCGCCTTCCTCAAATTTGACCAGATTAGCAGTCAGAAACGTCGTTTCTACGGCCAGGAAAATAGCGGTCAGGCCAAGCCGAAGAAATACATTAAATCGCTTCACCCGCATGTACATACTCATGAGCACCGTCGACATGAGCATTGTCAGCGTTACGGCCAGCCCAAAAGCAGCTTCCATGTTTTTCGATTCGCGGAAGTGCAGCACAATCAGGCAACAACCGACCATTAATCCCCAGTTGACAAACGGTACGTATAACTGACCGCGCTCGTTAGAGGGATAGCCGATACGTTGCCGGGGCCACAAATTCAGCCGCATCGCTTCGCTGACGAGCGTAAACGATCCGCTGATAAGTGCCTGCGATGCGATGATGGTAGCTAACGTAGCAAGGCCAATACTAAAAACCGTAAGTGTAGGCGGAACAATGCTGTAGAACGGACTCGTCTCGCCTAGCCGCTGCCCCAGATGATGCAGCAGCCAGGCCGATTGACCCGCGTAGGAGAGGATCAGTGTGGTTTTAACGTAAACCCAGCTTACGCGGATGTTTCCCCGGCCGCAATGGCCCATATCGGAGTAGAGCGCTTCGGCCCCGGTCGTACACAGGAAAACGCCACCCAATAGCCAGAAACCGCTCGGATACGTCATCAGAAAATGAATGGCGTAGTAAGGATTGATGGTTTTGAGTACCGACGGCTGACTCCACAACGCCCACAGGCCGATGACGCCAATGAACGAAAACCAGATCAACATCACCGGGCCAAACAATTTACCCAATTGCTGCGTGCCAAACTGCTGACTGAAAAACAGCGCAATCAGAATCGCGATAACAATGGGAACGGTATCGAGTTTTGGATAAAAAATCAGCAGCCCTTCAACGGCTGACGAAACCGAAATGGGTGGGGTAATCAGGCCATCGGCCAGTAAAAACGAGCCGCCAATAACCGCCGGATACATAAGCCATCTGCCGGTAAATCGCCTGACGAGCGTGTATAGGGAAAAAATGCCGCCTTCCCCTTTGTTATCGGCACGTAGCGTGATGATAACGTACTTGATGGTTGTCTGTAATGTGAGTGTCCAGAGAATGCAGGAGAACGTACCCAGTATCAGCGTTTCAGACAATTCGCGACCGCGCATCACTGCCGACAATGTATACAGTGGAGACGTACCAATATCGCCAAAGACGATACCAATAGCTACCAATAAGCCTTGAGCAGAAACTTTATTGAGCGATGAAGAAGACATGAATCATAGATTACGTTTATGTGGCTCGATAAAACTACAAGGATAAGGCGGTTATGTTTTTGTTTGCGGCCAGTTTCGGGCCAGTCTATTTCTTATTTAATCCTTATTTAATCTCAACCAATTCGCCTTTGGCCTGACCCAAATCGCGACCCCATTTTGCAACGGCATCCAGTACGGGCAGCAACGTTCTGCCGAAGTCGGTTAGGGAGTAATCTACTTTTAGGGGTGGTTTGCGGGCGAACACTTCCCGACGTACCAGGCCATCGTCTTCCAGCTGTTTTAGCTGAATGCTCAGCATCCGTTCAGTCATCTGCGGAATAAGTTTTCGCAGTTCACCGAAGCGTTTTTTATCGTTTCGCAAATACCAGAGCACCACTGTTTTCCATTTTCCGCCGATGTAATCCATCGTAATATCCATGGCGCAGTGATAGCGTTTGCCTTCTATCTCAAAAGCCATTTCCTGATCATTAATTTTCATGGTGATACGTTGCGTTAGTTATGCGTAAATAATTGAAAAAAAGTCAGTACTACCATTTTTGATAGTTATTGTATGATGGGAAAGCTATAAATAGTTTTGCCACTATAAAAATTATAGTAGCAATCATGACACAAAAAATAGCTATTCTGGGAACCGGTTCCGTCGGTCGAACCTTCGCCGAACGATTAACCGCATTGGGTTATGACGTAGCAATCGGCACACGTAATGTAGATGATA
This sequence comes from Spirosoma flavus, assembly GCF_054778555.1. NCBI lineage: Bacteria > Pseudomonadati > Bacteroidota > Cytophagia > Cytophagales > Cytophagaceae > Spirosoma > Spirosoma flavus. The sequence goes on along the minus strand of NZ_BAAGZL010000006.1, from coordinate 138,626 downwards.
CGTTGGCCAGAACCGAAACGGATCGCTTTGGGAACGTACCAATGGCTAACTGGCTGAAAGAACGGAACACGATACGTCTGGCCACGTTTGCCGAAGCCGCTCAACAGGCATCCATTCTGATTAACTGCACGAAAGGGGACGCATCCGTTGACGTACTAAAAGCAGCCGGGACAGAGAATCTTGACGGGAAAATTCTGATTGACGTAGCGAATCCACTGGATTTTTCAAATGGATTTCCGCCGTCGCTTTCGGTCTGTAACACCGATTCACTAGCCGAAGTAATTCAGCGCAGTTTTCCGGCGCTACGTGTCGTGAAAACGCTGAATACGATGACGGCCGCCTTGATGGTCAATCCCGCGCTTTTAGTTGGCGATCAAGTGGTTTTTGTGTGTGGCAACGATGCGGCAGCAAAGGGGGAAACTACGGAGCTTTTAACTGTTTTTGGCTGGAAGCAAGCCAATATCATCGACCTGGGTGATATAACAAACGCCCGCGCTACCGAAATGCTGCTCCCTATTTGGGTTCGGCTGTACGGCAAATTCAAGAATCCGATTTTCAACTTTCAGATCAACGTTGGATAAGTATCAAAGCCGAGTTCTAGCCTGGCGCTGATAAAAACTATTCGGCCAGGCCAATTTCCTGAAGTTTTCGGTAAAGCGTTGTCAGGCCAATGCCGAGCAGCCGGGCCGTTTCGGTTTTGTTGCCGTTCGTATGACGTAGCACGCGCTGAATGTGCAGCCGTTCAACCGTTGCTAAATCCATTGCTGCTACGTCGGAAGAATCTGTTGCCAACGTAGCGTTTTGTAACTCGTAAGGGAGCAGCGAAACCGTTAATTCGAGCGGTCCGCTCTGGGGCGAGTCTGCTAGTATAACCGCCCGCTCAATGACATTCTTTAGTTCACGGATATTGCCCTTCCATAGATGCTGCTGGAGCTTCTGCACGAACGTAGCGCTCAGTGCTACGTCCCGACGTCCTAGCTTGGCAGCGTATTGCCGGGCAAACTGGATGGCTAAATCAGAAATATCGTCGGGGCGGCTACGTAGCGGAGGCAGTTCAATCTGAAAAACGGATAATCGGTAGTACAAATCAAGCCGAAAATGGCCGACATTGGCTTCCTGCTCTAAGCTACGATTGGTAGCAGCAATGACGCGTACATCGGTTTGGGTGGGTTTGGTATCGCCCACGCGCAGGAACTCGTGCGTCTCGAGCACACGTAGCAATTTGGCCTGTAAATCGAGCGGCATTTCACCAATTTCGTCCAGAAAAATAGTGCCTTTGTTGGCCTCAGCAAATAGCCCTTTCTGGTCGCGGCTGGCCCCCGTGAACGCCCCCGCGCGGTGACCGAAGAGTTCACTTTCCAGAATGTCCTTTCCCAACGCGCCACAGTTAATCGCCACAAACGGTTCGCCCCGGCGCGGGCTGGCCTGGTGAATGGCCTGCGCAAATACTTCTTTTCCCGTACCAGTTTCGCCGGTGAGCAACACGGTTGTATCCGTAACGGCTACTTTACGAGCTAAATCAATGGCTTGCTGAATGGCTTTTGACCGGCCAATAATGCTCTCAAAGCCATGTCGGCGACGCACTTGATCTTCCAGTTGCTTAATTCTGAACTGAAGATTTGCCTTCTCCACCGCCCGACTCACCAGCGGAATAATCCGGTCGTTATCATCGCCTTTAGTGATGTAATCGAACGCCCCGTTTTTAATAGCCGTCACACCGTCGGCGATGGTACCGTAAGCAGTAAGTACAATTATTTCGGTGGCCGGATAAAGTTGTTTAATCTGGGCCGAAAGCTCGATGCCATTCTTGTCGGGCAACTTTACGTCGCTAATAACCAACTGCACTTCAGCACGCTCGAGCACTTTCAGCCCGGCGCGGGCATTTTCAGCTTCGAGCACAGAGTAACCTTCGAGTTCGAGAATCCGCGCCAGCAACTGACGCAGCCGCGACTCGTCGTCGATAATCAGAATGGTAGCGGGCATAGCGGACTCACATTAAGGTTCGCAAAGATGATAAACCGGCTGGAAATTTTAGTGCATCTATTCATAAGGAAGCCTGTACGTTACTTATTCTTTTTTTATCGTCTACTGGATAGTCAAAAATCGAGAATACAACCGGTCACTCATTATCAGGTAGATGTATGAATAAATTAAGATTAATGCTGTTGATTTCAGCAGCCTGTTTACTTGGATTACGAATGCAGGCACAGCCAAACACACTTCTGGTTTATGGCAATGTTAGCTATGATACACAAAAGACGGCTAAGAGCGATGCGAGTTCCTATACGTTTTCACCCGCTGTAGGTTATCAATGGAATGAGCACTGGACCGCGGGGATAAATCTTAACCTGAGCGGATCAAAAGCAGCTGGAAGCACGTCCGATATAGCCGTCGGACCTTTTATCCGCTATGCGCAACCTCTGGCGGGCATATTTGCCATCTACGGACAATTCAATGGTAATTTCTTATCTGGAAGTACCCCTGCAGACAGCTATAGAGGTTTTCAGGGAACGCTATTTCCGGCTATTGGGATCAATTTAAAGAACAGCTTTGCCCTCAATTTTTCCTTCGGTTCGCTCATTCTGACCACTCAAAAGTTTGCCGGTGTTTCGGAGGCCCAAACCAATTTCCACATTGGCTTTGGTAGTGGAGCAGGGTTTGGCATCTCCAAAAACTTTGGGTTGTAGTCTCACCGTCTAAATCAGTCTACATTTATCATGAAAAAGAACTTAGCTGAGTGCATAGGTGCCTTTGCTTTAGTGCTCTTTGGCTGCGGAGCCGCTGGCATTTCCGGCATCACCTCGACTGGGCCAGCCGGCATTGGCCTATTGGGAATTTCGCTGGCCTTTGGGTTGACTGTTGTGGTGATGGCCTACGCGATTGGTCCTATTTCGGGTTGTCACATTAACCCGGCCATTACCATAGCCATGCTCCTGGTCGGAAAAATAAAAGCAAGCCAGGCAATTGGCTATATAGTTGCCCAGTTTTTGGGTGCTACCCTGGCCGCTGGCGTTTTATATGTAATTCAACGCGGGGCTCCTGGTTTTCTGATGACTGAATGGGCTTTGGGCTCGAACGGATGGGGACCGGGATATTTGGGAGGTTATAACACAACGTCGGCTTTTATTACCGAAACAGTGATGACGTTTATGTTCATCCTGGTTATCTTCAAAACAACTGCTACGTGGGGAAATAGTACTATGGCTGGTCTGGCAATTGGGCTGACATTGGTACTCGTTCATCTAGTGGCAATTCCTATTACCGGTACGTCAGTCAACCCTGCCCGTAGCTTTGGGCCTGCCCTTTTAGCGGGGGGTAAAGCATTACAACAATTATGGTTGTTTATGATTGCCCCAGTCTTGGGCAGTTTGCTAGCAGCCCTAACCTGGAAAAACTTGTTTGAGAACGCTGTAGATATGAATTCTCGTTGACGCGCAAATCCCATCCTAAATGCCTTTCCAGACCAGAAAAGAGGCATTTAGGATGGGATTTACGTAGTGCAATAGTTAATTTCATCGCCCTGCCTGGCCTGACGAAAGAAACCGCTATTTCTTTAAGTGGATCACCTGCGCCTGTTTCTGCGCTTTCAGGGATAGCTCCGTAGCTAGGAAACAATGTTCCTGCGACATAGCTGTTTCGGTGCGGTTCAGTACGTCGTTTACTAATTGTTCGCCATAAGGAAGCTCTACTTTAGAGCAATCAACGTAGCGGGTTTCTTTCTGATCGGTAATAAACAGGTGATTACCGCCTTCGCGTCCACCGGGGTCGATGTTTTTCCGGATTTCAATAAATCCTTCTGTACCGAGGATCGTTAGACGCCCGTCGCCCCAAGATTTCAAGCCGTCGGGCGTGAACCAGTCGACGCGTATGTAACCCATACCTCCGTCACCACGTAGCATTACGTCGCCAAAATCCTCAAAATTAGGGTATTGTGGAAAATGAACATTGCCTACCTGAGCCGCTACAATATCTGCTTTGGTCGAATTGGTGAAGAATAGATACTGGTCGAATTGGTGCGAGGCAATGTCGCAGATAATCCCGCCAAACTGCTTTTTCTCAAAAAACCACGCTGGCCGTGTCTTCGGATTCATGCGGTGTGGCCCAAGCCCGATGGTTTGTATTACGTTGCCGATAGCGCCAGCTTTGACCATTTCGCCCGCTTTTACGGTAGCTTTATTTTCCAGCCGTTCGCTGTACATAATGGAGTAAATCCGCTTCGTTTCTTTCTGAACCTTACGGACTTCGGCCAACTGTTCGAGCGTTGTGATACCGGGTTTGTCGGACATGAAATCTTTACCAGCCTTCATGACGCGGATACCGAGCGGGGCACGTTCGTTGGCAATAGCTGAGCTAAGCACCAGTTGAATCGATTTGTCCTCCAGAATTTCCGCTTCGCTTTTGGCTTGTTTGGCTTGCGGAAAACGTTTGGCAAATTCGGCAACCAATTCGGGCTCTTTCGCATAAAATGAAACCAGTTCTCCACCGCCACGTGTAACGGCCCCAACTTGTCCATAAATATGGCCGTGGTTCATGCCAATTACAGAGAAGCGAATACGGGCGGCCCCTTTCGGTTGACGAGCCATATCCAGCGATTGACTTGGGATAATAGCAGGAGCGCCAATGATTTCGTTCGACAGGGAAGGCAGGGCCACTAAGCCGGCAGCTGTAGCAAGACCCTCTTTTATAAAGTTACGACGATGATTCATGTCTTAAGAGTGAAAGGATGAATGAGCGAACGAGTGAAAGCCATCCGGCAGTTTATTCACTCGTTCGCTCTTTATTTTTTCTTTGCCAATTCCAGCGCTTGAGTGGTCGTATAGTATTTGGCAATCATATTGGGAACTTCCCAGGCTGGCAGGTTGCCCGCTTTCAGGTAATCCAGGTATTTCTGGGCTACCCGGCCGAAATGTGCTTCGTGGCCTTCCTTGTATTTTTCCGGGATAACGACTTCCCATCCCGATGCGGTTTTCTTCACATCAACGCCCGGATATTGCTGTTGAATGGCAGGAAGAGCCGCTTTTACATCGGCTTCCAGCGTTTTGTTACCCGAAACGGATTCAATATAAAGAGTAGGCTTATATGCCTGCTCGGCGCCCTGGCGAATGATCAGATTGGCTTTAGTCCCACGCATAATCGAGTAATGTGTATCGCCAGCGCCTTCGGGGGCTTTATACGCCCACGTAACAGACACTTTCGCGTTAACACCCCGAAGCTGGTAATTGATTTCGCCGTTGCTGTAGACTTTCAGAATACTGTCTTTCACTACGTCTTTTTTCAAATAGTCGGGGAAAGCATTCTGTTTTGTGATGGCTTTAAATTGGCTCAGACTCATGTCCGTTGTCCAGCGACGGGCGGAATTGAGTTTGATATCTTTCTGATAATCAATAATCTGTTCCGGAAAACATTCCCATTGGACGAGGTCGACGAGGTGAGTTGTTACGTCAACGATACCTTCGCCCTGTTGTGCTACGTCCATGAACCATGCTGGGCGTGTGAGAATGCTGCCTGATACGTTCTTGTAGAAATGGTGAACGCTTTCTTTTGTTACGGCCGGATTCTCAGGTGTGCCTTTTTCTAACGTACCAAATACCCCCGTCTGCTGCGAAAAGGCCCGTTGCAACATGGTCGTGATTTCGTATCGCTCGGTCATAATATCGTAAAGCAGTACCTTGTTTTTCTCGGCGGTAGCAAACGATTCTTTTAAGTTATCGAACTCTGACGCGCTGATAACCATCGGTTTATCGGCCAGTACGTTAAAACCAGCATTGACGGTCTTTTGAACATAGTCGGTTTTCAGACGGTTGTTACCAGCCATAACCACTACGTTCCCAGCTTTGTCTTTTATCATCTTATCAAAGAAATCTTCACCTTTATAGACTTCTTCTTTCCAGTGCGTAGGATCTTCAGCCCGCGTGTTAAAACCCTGAATTTTGTCCAGATGAAGCTGTAAATCAGGCGGTCCGTCGTTACGGCCATCGGGTGCGTAAACATGCACAACTGAATCGACGCCTTCGAGCATATTTTTCTGCACGAGGGCGGCATGGAAATGGCCGGGATCTAACGTAATAAGGTGGATTTCGCCACTAGCCGATTCTTTTTTCTCTGACGACTGGCAAGCGGAAATTAACGTAGCCATGAATAGGCAACTAATAATAGGGGATAACTTCATTTTTGAAGGAGGGATTTTTAATGAGCGAAAGAGCGAATGAGTGAAAGAGCGAAGCCGTCCGGTAGGTTCTCGCGTTAGCCTTTCGCTCATTCGCTCTTTCGCTCATTTTTTATTTTGCCGAAGCCACAGCTTTAATGGCATATTCAGCCCGTTGTGGACGCGCCAGGAGCTTATTCGCTTCGGGGTCGTTTTTAAATTGCTCTTTTTTCGGGTCCCAATACAGTTTGCGATTCAGCTTCATGGCTGCGTGGTGCAGCAAACAGGCGGTGCACGAACGGTGACCGATTTCAACGGGCGCAATCGGCTCTTTCCGACTGGCAATGCTTTCCAGCCAGTTGCCGTGGTGCTCTTTACTGACTGTCAGATGCACTTCATTTGGGCCAATTACCGACGTCATAATTTTGGGATCGCTGGCGTCGAGTTTCTTGGCGGCATTCTGCTTGGCAATTGGGTCAGAGGCCGTTACCGAAGCATCGCCCCGCGACACGAAAATCCAGCCTTTGGTGCCTTCGAACCGGATACCGTTCGGAATTTCGTTGCTCACCACCATGTGCACGCCGTTTTCGTAAAGCGCTTCCGTACGGAAAATGCCGTGCACATCCCACAAACCGCTTTTCGGGAAATCGGCTTTTCCCCAGATTTCGATTGGGCCAGTGTGTTCGGTATTCATGGCCCAGTGCGCGCAGTCGATGTGGTGAGCGCCCCAGCCCGTAATCATTCCGGCCCCGAACTGCTCGCAACGTAGCCAGCCCGGACGGTCGTAATCGGCCTGTGGGTGAACGCGTTTCTCCGTATAATACACTTCTGGCGTAGTGCCGAGCCACATATCATAATTGAGATTCTTAGGAACCGGCATCTGCGGTTCTTCATTGCCCGATGGGTCGCCGGGCAAGCCAACATAAACTGTTTTTAACTCGCCGATACGTCCGTTACGCACCAATTCAGCCGCGTAACGAAACTGCTCCGACGAGCGTTGCTGGCTACCAACCTGCACAATCTGACCCGTCTGTTTCACGGCATCAGCCATCATTCGCCCTTCGGAAATCGTGAGCGAAGCCGGTTTCTGCATGTACACGTCTTTCTTGGCGCGAACGGCATCTACCACGATAGGCGCGTGCCAGTGGTCGGGCGTGCTGACAATTACGGCGTCAATGTCTTTATTGAGGAGTAATTCCCGATAATCCGTATACACCCGAACTCCGTCGTAATCTTTGCCAGTTTTCTTTGTGTAATAGCCGTTTACTAGTTTTTTGGCATCCTCGGCCCGCTTGCTATCCAAGTCGCAAACGGCCATAATGAGGGCATTGTCGTATTGCCAGACGCCCGGCATATCGTGTCCGCGCGAGATACGTCCGGTACCAATAGCGGCTACGTTGATACGATTACTGGGGGCGTTTTTGCCAAAAACTGAAGCCGGAACGATAGTCGGAAAACCAGCGATCAGGGCCGTTCCTTTGACCGCTACGTCGAGAAAACTTCTCCGGGAGACGGTTGATTTTTTTTCGTGTGACATACACTATACGGCTTCAGCAGCCTTTTCTGATGATTTACAAATAAAGAGTGGGCCAGTTGATTTTTACTATTGCATGAATTACCCCACCTTAAATACCTCATTGGAGCGAATTCTGGTGAAGTTTGTGTTACGTCGCGTAGCGACCCAATGTTTGTAGAAAAGGTAAACAAATAAGAAGTCCGTCGCGTAGCGACCAAATTCGTTACGTTTGGTCGCTACGCGACGGGATAAAAAGCCAGGGTATGAATGCTGTAAACATTAGGTCGCTATGCGACGAAAGAAACAGAGGTTAAGCCCTAAAAAATTAACTTACTCCTTCCAGCGCCATTCGTTGGCGATTTGTAGTGGAGTGCGTAAACCTTGCGCCACCAGATAATCGCGGGTTTGGGTATCCGTCTGCCGCCGGGTTGGAATGTCGTCGGTGTCGGCGAGGGCGAAGAGCAACATGCTTGAATAACGGACCGTATTTTTCAACTGATCGGCGTTGACGAGGTTCATGCGGTCGCAGTTAGCGTGGTAGCAATCCAGTACTTCGCGGGGCAAGTGGCCGTTCATACCAACAACAGGAACGCCTTCAAGCATAAACGGCTGATGGTCAGAGTGAAGTCCCGCCTGATTCTGCATCTGATTCGCAAAAGCGGGTTCTACTTCCTTCATCTCTTCGCCGATTGTACTCAGAAAAGGAACCATGTCGGTACGGCCAAAAGCGTTGAGCCCCGTCGGATCATTGGTCATGTCGAGGTTGACCATGCAGCGGACATTGTCTAACTGGTTCGCTTTTTTTAGGTTCGCGACCATCGCTTTCGAACCGAGCAATCCCTGTTCTTCACCCATAAACAGGACGAATTCTATAGTGCGTTTCGGCTTTACTTTCAGGGCTTTAAGTGTGCGGGCAATGTCGATGACAGCGAACGAGCCAATGCCGTTGTCAATTGCGCCCGTTGCCAGATCCCAGGAATCCAGATGACCGCCGACAATGATTTTCTCGTCGGCATATTTAGAGCCTTTCAACGTAGCCACTACGTTCCGGGCGCGAATTTTCCGGCTCTTATTGGTCATATTAATCAGTGCGTGCAGTTTCCCATGCTCTTCCTGCATCCAGGCACGTATCGCCTGCCCGCTTTCCAGCGAGATACAAACCGACGGAATGGGAATAAGCTTACCCGTTACCGAAGCTGTTCCCGTCAATAATACGTTGCCCGGCACCAAGTTGACCATAATAACGCCCGACGCACCATATTGTATCGCCAGCGCCGTTTTTTCGGAGCGATGCAGGTTTCGCGCACCTTTGGTAGGAGCGGCCAGACCAATATTTACCAGCGCTACTTTCCCTTTTAACTTGTCTTTTACGGCCACAAAGTCACCTTCGAGGCCATTGCCGACATCCACAATTTCTCCCTGTATGTGCGCATCGATGGGCGAGTGCGCCAGCGCTACAACGGGTACATCGCGGAAATTGTCGCTGCGGTTTGGCACCACCGCCAACGTAACGGTGTCGCGCATCCAGGCTTCAACCTCAAACGGCTCATAGCGAATATCGCTGAAACCATACGACGACAGAAGATCAAATACATAGGCTTCGGCTCGGGTGCCATTAGGACTGCCCGTGAGCCGGTGACCCACCTTTTGAGAAACATCGTTCAGCGTTTGGTAAGCACGACTGTTGTCTGTTACCTCCTTATTAATCTTGGTAAAGGTTTTCTGAAACGGTGGTTTGGGGGGGTGGAAAGCAGTTAAGAAACCGGCGGTGCCGATGCAGAACAGAACGAGCCGGTGTAGAGGCACGTAGAGTGTCCGGGCCATGAGTTAGGTAGTAGAAATCTTTGCTAAATATATAAAAGTTCAGTGGATTCTCAGCACCGAATGACTAGACGCAGGAATTAAAAAAAGCGTTCAAATGAATAAGGAAAAATCGACAAAAACCAGCTATAGCTACGTATCGGACCCCGGTTGGTGTTTCATCGGTTTCAACTGAACCATTAACCGTTCGCCGAGCCAGTTCCGATCAATACCGACCAGCCCAAACACGTGATCCCAGCTACGTTCGAAACAGTGAGCCGCATCAGGAAACGTACTGGAAACGGCCAGCGCGTTTTCGTAGAATGATACGGAGCGTTGCCGCAAAACGCTACGTTGTACCGCAAATTGAGCCCCTAGCACAAACGTATACGTAGCAGGGCCGTCTGTACCGAACAAAGCGCTATGAAATCCCCGTAAATCAAGCCCGCGCCCGTCGTCGTTTTTACTCCACGGTTTGAACAGTCGGTACCCCTGATTGTCGTCAGTATCAATCAGATGGCCCAGCCAGCGAAAACCCGTTTGACTGATAGTTTCGGGATTATCGACAAAGGCACGTAGCGATTTCTTGAAATCGTAGGCATGGTCGAAGGGTTTTCCCTGGCAGAAAATAGTCCACTCGGCCAGCGAATCGTAACGGCTGACGATGTGGTGCAGATACGTATGGGCTTCGCGGCCGATGTTGGGAAGCGCAATTCCACCAAGATACGTATCGGTGGGGCTTTTATCATAAACCGCAACCGCCAAACCCCTGGGCAAATTTCCCAGCCAGTTCAGGTTTTCGGTGTAATGAGCAACCACGAGTTCGAGCATAAAAAGAGTTTCTATTGGGCCAGAACGACGTTCCAGAAGCCATTTTTGTCCTTCCGGAGAACGAGAAATCTTAACGTGACCTACTTGTTGTGTATGAAACTTTCAGGATTCCTCGTTCCCCGGAAGGACAAAAATGGTCTAAAAGGTTTTTACATCCGTTTAGGTTTCGTTGGGATAGGGCTTATTTTTACAGAAAATCTTCCTCATTTCATTCAGCAACTGACGACCATGAACCGAATCTACCTAACATTTCTCTTTTCATTCACGCTTTATACAATGACTCAGGGACAATCGACCCCGCCTAAAGCGGCTGTCAAACCGAAAGAACTCATTACGAACGGCCATAAACGTGTCGACAATTATTATTACCTCAACGAGCGCGAAAATCCGGAGGTAGTCAGCTACCTCAAAGCCGAAAACGAGTATCTCGACCACGTAATGGCTCCCGTTAAAGACCTGCAAACGAAGCTATTCGACGAGATGAAAGGACGTATCAAACAGCAGGACGAGTCGGTGCCATACAAGGAAGGAAATTATTTTTATTACACCCGGTTCATAACCGGTGGCGAATACCCGATTTATTGCCGAAAAAAAGGTTCGTTACAGGGCGCTGAAGAAGTGATGTTTGATGGCAACGTACTGGCAAAAGGGCATAACTATTACCAGTTAGGTGGGTACGAAGTATCGGACAACGACGAGCTAGCCATTTTCGCTGAAGATACTGTTAGTCGGCGGTTGTATACGCTACGTATCAAAAACCTGAAAACCGGTAAGATTTACCCTGAAACCATCCCCAACACTGAAGCGGGAAGTTTTGCCTGGGCAACCGACAACAAAACGCTTTTTTACATCAAAAAGGATCCGCAGACGCTGCTGGGTTATCAGGTTTACCGGCATGTTCTGGGCACCGATTCTAACAAAGACGTATTGGTTTACGAAGAAAAAGACAACCAGTTCTACATGGGGCTGGGCCGCTCAAAATCTAAGAAATACATCACCATCGGCTCCGATCACAACGGCGTTTCGACCGAATACAGGTTGCTGGAAGCCAGCCAGCCAATGGGTGAATTCAAGGTGTTTCTGCCACGCGAGAAAGGGCACGAGTACGACATCGTTCATTATCAGAACAAGTTTTACGTTCGCACGAACTGGAAAGCCGAAAATTTCCGGCTGATGGAAGTACCGGAAGGCAAAACCACCGACCGCACGGCCTGGAAAGAAGTGATTGCCCACCGCCCGGATGTCTACCTCGCCAACATGGACGTATTTGTGAATCATCTGGTGCTCGGCGAACGTAAAGCGGGCCTGACTAATATCCGGGTCATCAACCAAAAAACGAAAGCTGACGAATACCTCGATTTTGGCGAGCCAGCCTACGTAGCGGGCATCAGCTACAATCCTGATTTCAACACGAACATACTACGTTATAGTTACTCCTCGCTGACCACACCCAACTCTACCTTCGATTACAACATGGATACGAAGGAAAAAACGCTGAAAAAGCAGCAGGAAGTGTTGGGCGGTTTCGACAAGAACAACTACGTATCGGAGCGCGTATACGCTACGTCCCGCGATGGGGTGAAGGTGCCGGTGTCGCTGGTGTACCGCAAAGGGACGGAAAAAGATGGTTCGGCGCCGTTGCTGCAATACGCCTATGGTTCCTATGGCTATTCGATGGATCCTGGCTTCAGTTCGACGCGTCTGAGTCTGCTCGACCGAGGATTTATTTATGCCATCGCCCACATTCGGGGTGGGCAGGAAATGGGACGCCGGTGGTACGAAGATGGTAAGATGATGAAAAAGAAAAATACGTTTAACGATTTTGTCGACGTATCGGAGTACCTCATCAAGAACAAGTACACCAGTGCTGATAAGCTGTTTGCCATGGGCGGTAGCGCTGGGGGGTTGCTGATGGGCGCTGTTGTGAACCAGGCTCCGCAACTGTATCGTGGCGTAGTAGCCGCCGTGCCGTTCGTCGACGTAGTAACGACGATGCTTGATGAAAGCATTCCGCTCACGACGGGCGAATTTGAGGAGTGGGGTAATCCGAAAAACAAAGAATCCTACGATTACATGCTGTCGTATTCGCCCTACGACAACGTAACGAAACAGGCATATCCGAACCTTCTAGTAACCACGGGTCTGCATGATTCACAAGTGCAATACTGGGAGCCGGCAAAGTGGGTCGCTAAACTGCGCACGCTGAAAACCGACAATAATCAACTGCTGCTGCACACCAACATGGAAGCGGGGCACGGTGGTGCATCGGGTCGTTTTCAGGCACTAAAAGAAATCGCGCTGGAGTACGCTTTCATGCTGAATCTGGTTGGTGAGCGGCAATAATGCACTAGCGGAACGTAGCGTTTGATAATAGAAGGATTTCTCTTGCGTATCACCTATTAATGAATTTCTCTAAGCGATTTTTTTTTCAGGTTTACTACGTTCTTGTGGCAGTAGCTACCGGGTTTGTTACGAGTTGCCGGGTTGATAATTCCGAAAAACTTCATGATCCAATTCTGATGGAAGGTCAGCAACTGGCGCAGAAGCATTGCGGTAATTGTCATCAGGTGCCAACGCCTGATTTGCTGGACAAACAAACCTGGATAGAACACGTATTACCGGCAATGGCCCCCAATTTGGGATTAGAGACGTATCCGGGGGGGCAGTATTATGCGGGCAGCGGGGCAGCGATTTCGTTTAATGACTGGCAAAAACTGGTGGCGTACTATCAGGCGTTGGCACCGATCAAACTCAAACCTGCCAAAGTACCCGTTGACCCAGAAGAAGACCTAGCGAATTTCTCGCTTCAAAAGCCCCAGACTGATACGTCTCAGACAGCCATTACGACCTTGGTAGCGATGGATACAGCTGGGCGTCAGCTCTTTTCCAGCGACGGCATACGTAGCGATTTGACGCGCTGGAATCAACAACTTCAACCGGAAAAATTCAGACAATTGCCTTCGGCTGCGGTGAATGCTCAATTTATTCGAGATGCAAAAGGAAACAGACAAGGCGTATTCACGAGTATGGGCACCATGCGCGCCGAAGATGGCCTGAAGGGTGAAGTGATTTCGCTTAATCTTTCGAGTAACCAGAAACCGGATTCTTTAACAATAGATACTGCCTTGCCACGCCCAATACAGTCAGTTCATGTCGATATTAATAAAGATGGATTGACCGATTGGGTAGTTTGTGGATTCGGTCACTCAAAAGGGGGATTGTACTGGCTGAAGCAAGAAAAAAACGGAAAATTCAGCAGACAATCAATTAAAGACGTAGCGGGCCCCATTCAGTCAACTGTTGGCGATTTTAATGCCGACGGCTGGCCTGACCTGATGGTGCTTTTCGCCCATGCCGACGAAGGTGTCTGGCTGTTTTTGAACGACAAAAAAGGTGGATTTACCGAACGTAACGTACTGCGTTTCCCGGCAGTATATGGATCGACCAGCTTTCAATTGGTCGATTTTAATAAGGATGGTCGGCAGGATATTCTATACACCTGTGGCGATAACAGCGATTATTCGCCGGTACTGAAACCTTATCACGGCGTATACATCTATTTAAATCAAGGCGATTTTCGGTATAAGCAGGCCTATTTTTATCCGATTAACGGCTGCACAAAAGCTGTCGCCACGGATTTTGACAAAGACGGGGATCTGGATATAATGACCATTGCTTTTTTTGCTGACTTTCAGGATAATCCAGCCGAAAGCTGCCTGTATTTCGAGCAGCAAAAAACGCTCGAATTTCTGCCGCATGCGCTGCCTATCAGTACGTATGGTCGCTGGATATGCATGGATGTAAACGACTTCGATCAGGATGGCGATGCCGACGTAGTACTGGGCAATTTTTCAAAGACATTCATCATTCAGAAAGATTTGAAGCCGACCTGGGACACACATTTGCCTTTAATTTTGCTGAAGAATAAAACGCGGTAAGGATTTTAATTGTAGCGCGGGTCCCACCCGCGCTACAATTACTTCAGCCATCCGCCCGTAAAACCTGCTTTCATTAATCCGCGCTTGATGTGTGGATTCTTCTTCATCAGGTTCCAAATAAATTCGCTACGTAGGTTCTCCGCCATGATCAGAATTGGGCCTTGATCAATGCCGAGGTAGTCAATATCGAACCAGCCATTGGTGGTGGGGCCGTTCGCAAATTCAGATCGGTAGCGATACGTTGGGTTAAAGGCATCACGAAAACCGTATTCGCCATAGAGTCTTGTCCCGTATTTTGTTTTCATGGCCCGCAACGCAGGCAGGCATATTTCAGGGGCAAACGCAAGCGAACCGCCAGCCGCTGTAGGTGCTAACGTACCATCGTCCACAATTTGCGTTGAAGCGGCTCCTCGTGCTCGATAGGAAAAGAAATTTCGCCCGGCTACCGTTGTGTCTTTAGGGCCGTCGCAGGCAGTTAGCCCCCAGATGGTTGTGCTGTAGTCTTGCCACTTGGCGGGATTTTTCAGGCAATAAGCACGATTTGCATAAGTAGCCCGGCGCGAATTTTCAGCATAGTCGATGCCTTTTCCGCGCATGTATTCGTCTCGAATTCCTCTAAAATCAATCCAGCAATGCGAGTATTGGTGACCAAATAACGGATCGAAGTTGACGTGTGGCTGATCGTAGAACGTAGCCCAGGGATATGATTTCGTCCAGCCCGACCAGACCTCTGGTCCTACCGGGTGAGTGGGCGAACCTAACGCCAGTACGTAGAGAAGCATAGCTTCGTTGTACCCTTTCCAGTCGGCGTCGATAAATCCTTTTTCGGGATGCCAACCCATTGATACAAAAGGTTTCCGGTGCTGAATCCAGGTCCAGTCAACCTGTTTATAAAGTTGATCGGCTAACTGCCGGATTTCGGTTTCAACGGGCGTATTCTTATCAAAATATGTTTGTGCGCTCAGGATGCCGCCAAGCAAAAGAGCTGTATCAATCGTGGACAGTTCGACCTGCTTGAAACGCTCGCCGGTTTTCATATCCAGAAAGTGATAAAAAAAACCTTTGTAGCCTGTTACGCCCGTTGCCTTTTCGGATTGAGGAGCCTTCGCAAAGAAACGTAGTGTTTTAACGGTACGTTCGGCTGCCTGCTGACGGGTGATGTAGCTACGTTCCACACCAACCAGATACGAAGTCAGTCCAAAGCCTACTGCGGCAATACTGGCAAAGCCTGTTCTGGGCGCTCGGTCAGGTACCAGTCCGTTTTCTGGATTCGTAGTTTCCCAGAAAAATCGGAACGTATCGCGCTGTAAGCTGTCTAAGAACGTGTTATCAGCTTTTGTTAATGTATATGGTCTGGGTTGAGCGATGCAGACAGTGAAGGATAAAAGGAAGAAGAGTGCTGTTTTCATAAGGCTACACGAACAAGATGCCCGCACCGGTACGAGGGTTGCTTCACCAGACGAACACCTTATTCGTATTACGTTTAGTTCAGATTTGGACTTTGAAAGCCCAGGTTTTTCATGCCTTTTTTTACCTCTGGGCAACTCATGAATAAATTCCATAGGAGACCAGAGCGCTGATTTTCAATCATTATGATGATTGGTCCCTGATCGATGGCGAGAAATGAATTGGCAAACCAGATGTTGGTTAGGTTGAACGCATCCACAAAGCCGTATTGCTTCCAGATTTTATCGCCGAGTTTGTAATAGAAAAACCGGAGCGCCTGCATTGACTCAGTGGGTGTATACGGCATGGCTGCCAAGGCCGCCGTCGGAGCAATGGTGCCGTTATCGTTGTTAGGGTCGCGGGCTGAGTAGCCGTCTTGCTGGTCGCTGGCGGTCAGGCCCCAGCAATCGGCGCTATACCCGTTGAATTGCTTAGGGTTGGTTTTGCAGTACGTATAATTAATCAGCGAATGCGCCGTATTCTGCGCCCAATAATCAGCGTAGGCATCTTTCAAATCATGCGGATTGATACCCAGGAACGAGTACTGCGAGAAAAAAAGCGGCCCGCCATAAGCCGGTCCCAGCGGAAGCTTGATGCCGTAATAACTATTGCCATTTACAAATTTTCCGTTCTGCGCCCAGGAATTGTCGTAAACGGTTTTGGTAATGGCGCTGGTGTTTGAGGAAGCTGCCAGTACGTAGGTAATCAGGGCTTCGTTCCATCCGCGAATGGGCAGGTTCATATCCCAGTTGTAGTTTGGCGACCAGTGCCAGTACAGGTTTGTTTCTGCCCCATTTTTAGTAAACCAGTTCCACTCAACTCCGTCCCACAACTCATTGACTATCTGCCGAAACGCAACTTCGTCAGCGTTGGTCGGGCTGTTAAAATACTGCCGTGCGGTAAGTAATCCCTGCATTAAATACGACGTTTCGACCAAATCGGCTCCGTCGTCTTTAGCGCTGAATGGAACCGTAGCTCCTGTAGCGCCATTAAGCCAGTGCGGAAAAGCGCCGTGATACCGTTTCGCGTTGTTTTTTAGAAAATTGGCCATTTTCAACAGCCGAGCCAATCCATCAGCCCGGCTAATAAACTGCCGATTGACAGCAGTCACTATAGCCATGATTCCAAAACCGGTTCCTCCCGAGGTCACTACGTCGCCCGACGCATCTCGCTCGCGAGCCATTCCTGATACCGGATGTCCAAAGTCCCAGAAGTATTTAAACGTCTGTTTCTGAACGAGGTCAAGCAAAGCGTCGTCGCTGATACGTGGAAATTTGTCGGTATTGTCAGGAGCCGTTGTCAGACCTAGGTTTAGCGTTGAAGTGAATAAGGCGCCCTGTTGCGAAGTGAGCGTCGGCAAGACTTCGAACGCATAGTTCGTCAATGGAGTGAGCGGACTTTGGGGTGTAATAGTGAGCAACGTATCACCGCCCGAGAATGTAATCTGAAGTGGCACCGACGTAGTACCCTGCGTTAGCTTAATATGGTTTGCTACGTTCTCCTTCTGAACCGGAGCCGAAAAAGACACCTTAATAGTTGGATTAAGTCCCTGATTACGAAAATTCGTTGTAGTCAGCGGCTGACCGTTTACTTCTACTGTCTTGAAATAAAATGGCTTGGGCGGTTCAACGTCTTCAGTTTTCTTGCAGGAAAAACTAAGGAGAATCAGCAGCAACACCACTACGTTGGTTATATTCATTTCGTTTTCAGAACGTCAGTAATAGGGGCTGTTCTCTACGTGAAAACAGCCCCTGCTTTTTCATTTCAAAAATTATCGGCCTGCTAACTCAAGCTGATACAGCGAGTTAATATCGCCATCAGACAAAGGTTTATTGTAAACTCTAATGTTATCGATGGCGAAAGTACCTTTTGTTGTGTAAGATGGTAAAGGTCCGGCCTGGGCAAACCCAATCTCTGAACTTGCCAAACTGCCTATCACCGCCTGGCACGGAGTCAACATATTAAGAGCGACGGTATTCACACCTCTATCATTATAGGCTCCGATCGATTGACCATTTCCAAAGACATTGATCTGATGGGTATTTGGGTCAAATCGTATAACAAAATGACTCCATACACCAGCCCCTTTAAATACGCCGACCGGAGGCTTACCTCTTGGATCAGGTCTGTTGTCCTGACCATTAAAATTGCCATCGGCAAGTAAGGAACTATAATTTGCCTTTAAGACTAACGTATCAGGCGTAGCGCTTGGCGCGAACCAGCCCGTTTCAGCGCCACCACTCAGATTACCAAACGCATCTTTTTTTGCCGTTGGGAAAAGCCCAAAGAATGAGGTAAAGAACTGTTTGTTGTTTTTAACATTGACCCACATGCTTAGCGTATAACTTGCCAACGCATTGGCGGTGTTGAGCTTAGGTATAGCAGGATATACCACAGCTCCCGTAACAAGATTAAGCGCCTGACCCGAGCCAGAAGGTCCTGTAACATAATTTACGGTACCATAAGTATTGGCCGGAGCGGTATTAGACACCGTTTCATTTTGTGTCCCTTCAAATGTCCAGCGGGCCAACAGATTAGAGCTGGCAACGTCATTCGAACTTTGATATCCTCCGATGTCTGGCAACGTAGCCGTGCCATCATCTTTCTTGCATGAAGTGAACACAGTGCTCATTACTACCGCAGCCGCCACCCACGCTGTGATTTGTTTGGTTTTCATGGTCTATTGGTTTTGAATTGTATTTATTAGGTAATCAGTTTAATGCTTGATCAGTACCCATTATTCTGGGTTAGTTTGCCACCGCTGAGTTGAATTTGCAGGCTTGGTATTGGTAATAATTCATTCTTGCCAGCCACGAAATTCTTCCCGGCGGCCCGCATCACCTGAGCCGCCCGCCCCGTTCTCACCAGGTCGAAAAAACGGTCGTGTTCCATTGCCAGCTCAATCCGTCGCTCTTTCCAGATAGCTTCGCGGACGTCGGTTTGCGAGGCTGCTTTTGTTGCTGCTAATCCCGCGCGGGTACGGATTCTGTTCAGTAGCGTAACGGCCGCTGCTGTTTGGCCCAGTTCGTTGTTGGCTTCGGCGTTCATCAGTAGTACGTCCGCGAAACGTAGCAGACGAACGTTTTTCTGCTTCTTGTCGCGGTTGCCCAGATAGGGTTCGATGCTGGGATTTTCGCTGGCGTAAGCTTTGTAGTTGTAGTAATTATTCTGCACCGAATCGCCACTCGGAATGCGGAAACCATCATACAATACTGTACCTATACGACGACCAGTCTTGTCAATAGTAATGATTGTCGATTCCTTCCGTTTGTCGCCGAGTTCATAAGCATTGACCAAATCGGTGGAGGGTGTACAGAAGCCAAAACCCCGATCTGTCCAGCCACCCAGCGGTCCTACGCGTGGTCCCTGCCAGGTGCAGTAGCCGCCAACGGCAATGTCGCTGTTGTTGAACGTACCACTCTGCGTTTCAAAAATGGATTCCGCATTGTTATTACCAACGTAACGCCAGATCGTTGTATAATCGGGCACCAGCGAATACTGCCCCGAATTAATCACCTCCTGCGTAAGCGCCTGCACCTGCTGCCAGTTTTTACGATACAGATACGTCTTGGCCAGCAACGACTGAGCCGCTCCCTTATTGGCGTGCCCCAAGGCCGACTGCGCACGTAATGGAAGGTTAGCAGCCGCATACTGCAAATCCTGCGTGATTACGTTGTAAATCGTATCGAGAGGTGCGCGCGTCTGGAAATCGGGATCGTTATTGGCATCCTGCGCATCCTTCGGAACCCGAACCACTTTAGGAACTGGCCCGAAGAAACGTACCAGATTGAAATAGTAGTAAGCCCGTATAAAGCGTACTTCGCCTATTAACTGGCTTTTGGCTGCTGGCGTTAACGAAGCAGTCTCTAAGGCGGCCAGCGCCTGGTTAGCCCGCGAAATTCCACTGTAATATCCGTTCCACAAGGCCGCTACGAAATTGTTGGTCGACGTAGTAGTGAAGTTATCAATGTCAACCAGTGAAGGTTGGTCGCCAGGGGTGCTGCCTTTGTCGGCGTCGTCGGAAATAATGTTGGTAGCGGCAATAAAACTGATGCCGTGTACATCGCCCCCTTCGCCACCGAAAGCTTCGCTGTTGTACATGCTGTTGTAAACACCAGTCACCAGATTAACCGCCAGATTTGGATCAGTGGCCGTAGTCGCCTGTCCCTGAACCGGTACGTCCAGAAAGCTTTTCGAGCAGGAAGCGATTAGCAACGTAGCTGCCACAAACGTACCGGATAAAAAAAATGTATTACGTATCATGTTTGTTGAGTTTAGAAGCCTACGTTAAGGCCGATGGCATACGTTTGTGTAGTTGGATAGGCATTCAATTCAATACCCTGCTTCGTCGGCGAATCTGATAGAAGTTCAGCCGTAAATCCGCTGTATTTCTTCATTGTCAGAATATTCTGCGCGGTTACAAACACCCGTGCACTGCTCACATGAACTTTGTTGATCAGGGCTGCTGGTAGCTTGTAACCCAACGTAGCGTTGTTAATCCGGGCAAACGAACCCGACTCAACGAAGTATGTCGATGCAGGCAGATTTCCGCTGTTGGCACCCGGTTCGGTCTGGGAGCCGTTCGAGCGAGTCCAGCGATTATAAGCCATCGAGCGCTCTACGTTATCCAGTACGTTCTGCCGAACACCACGCTTGCCGTTGTACACCTGATTCCCTACGTTACCGTAAAAATCAACGCTGAAATCAAGGTCCTTGAACGTTAATCCGAGATTTAGACCGAAATACGCTTTTGGCTGATAAGACCCCACAAACACGCGGTCGTTGTCGTCAATACGTCCGTCGCCGTTGGTGTCCTGATAGCGGAAATCGCCCGGTGAAGCAGACGGTTGAATAGTCTGTCCACCTGCATTTTTATAATTGGCAATTTCTTCATCGCTCTGGAAAACACCCAGCACCTGAAGCACATAGAAACTGCCAACCGGTTGCCCATTGTCGGTGCGAGTGGTATATTGCTGATTGGCCCCGACGCCCCCGTCGAGAATCGGCTGTCCGCCGTTCAGTCCGATCACGTTGTTTTTATTTAACGTAGCATTACCACCCACACGGTAGGAGAGGTCGTTCGAGATTTTGCCCCGCCAGTTCAGGGTTACTTCCAGACCCTGGTTCTGAATCGAAGCGGCATTGGTTAATACTACCCCATCAGCATCGCCCGTTACCGACGGCACTTTTACGTTAATCAGCAGGTCGCGGGCTTTTTTGTCGTAATAGTTGATTTCCCCCGTCAGGCGTCCGTTTAGGGCCGAGAACTCAGCGCCAAAGTCAATTTCTTCGGTCGTTTCCCATTTTAAATTTGGGTCTTTAATCTGCGTAATCGCGCTACCTGGTGTTGCTACGCCCCCGCCAAACGGATAAGCTAAGTTTGGCTGAACAGTCACGGTATAAGAATCCGATGGAACCCGGTCGTTACCAACCCGACCCCAGCTGGCCCGCAGCTTGAGCACGTCGAATATGCGCTGGTTCTGCATAAATGATTCATTGGAAATCAACCAGCCAGCGCCCACCGATGGGAAATAACCCCAGCGATTCTGACTCGGAAACCGCGACGACCCATCAACACGTAACGTAGCGGTGAATAGATATTTCTCGTCGAAATTGTAGTTCAGCCGACCGATGTACGAGTTTCTTGTGTATTTATCGCCGGAGCCATCGTTGGTCGACGTATTGGCATTACCGGTTCCGATATACCAGAGGCTGGGCGTTGCCGGTACGTCCTTCCGATAAGCCGAAAATTTCACCTGCGTATATTCTTCAGCGGTTGTTCCAACTAATGCTGTAATGGCGTGTTTATCGAACTTTTTGCTGAATGTAACGAGGTTGTCCCAGGTCCAGTGAAAAGTACGCGTGTTGGCGAAATTTAAATTACTGTTCGGATTGCGCTGATTGCCACCGGGATTAATGAACGTAGCAGTGTCGTTTTCAAATCGGTAATTATAAACCCGGCTGTTCAGATTCGTCCAGTCGCCACCCATGTTGCTACGTAGCGTGAGCCACTCAACCGGCTTAAGTTCCAGATAAGCCGACCCTAACAGACGGTTATCGGTCTCATGATTATCGTTATTCTGAATATCAAGAATTGGATTGCCAACATTTTGATAGACAGACGTATTGCCATATTTATTACCAGCTTTCGACTGGATAATAGGAGCCGCCCGGTAAGCATTATTATACGCCGAACCCAGATTAGCAATCTGGTTATTTCCGTTTGAATACGAGGCCGTTATCCCCGCCTTTACAACTTTATTAAATGTGAAATCATTGTTGGCACGTAGCGTAAAGCGTTTGTACACATTATTGATGACGATACCCTGATCGGTAAAGTAGCCCGCGCTCAGGAAATACGTCGATTTGTCTGTTCCGCCATTCACCGATAAACCGTGATTTTGCTGGAAGCCGGTCCGTAAAATTTGTCCATACCAATCTGTTGACGTAGTGCCGGGGCTTATTACGTTTCCACTCGCTGTGCTGACGTAATTGGCATATTCAGCGGCATTCGCCATCTGAACCAGATTAGCGGGTAACCGGAAGCCTGCATTTCCCGAATAGTTCACGGTCATTTTACCTACCGTTCCGCGCTTAGTAGTAATAATGACGACACCATTCGCACCACGAGCGCCGTAAATGGCTGTCGCTGAAGCATCTTTTAATACGTCGATATTGGTAATGTCGGCAGTATTAATATTCGTGATGTCGTCAGTCAAAACGCCATCGACAACATACAGAGCTGCTGTGCCCGCCAGCGCCGTACTGGTTCCACGAATCCGAATCACTGGCGACGTACCCGGCTGTCCACTACTAATAATCTGAACACCAGCCGCTTTTCCCTGAAGGGCTTGCGTAGCGGTCAGAACCGGCTGTTTTACTAATTCTTCACCTTTGATGGTAACAGTTGCTCCTGTTACGTCCGATTTGCGCTGCGTACCATAGCCGACGACCACAACCTCACTGAGTGATTTGGTATCTTCCACCAATGCTACGTCAATAGTGCTACGTCCCCCCACGGCGACTTCAATTGTCTGAAAACCAATACTCGAAAAAACCAACGTAGCGTTCTCTTCCGCCTGAATGGAGTACGTTCCGGTACCGTCAGTTACCGTTCCTGTAGCTGTGCCTTTTACCTGCACTGTGACGCCCGGAAGCCCCTGACCTGCTGGTCCATCGGTGACTTTACCAGTTATTCGAATTGGGGCCTTTCCTGCCCAGACTACTTGGGTATGGACAAAGAAAAAAAGTACCGTGAGCAGTTTCACTAGCCTTTTTGTTGTAAAAGGTAGATGAAGAGATTTCATAAGTTGTCAGGTTAAGATTCATGTCGCTCAATTCCAAATAGGTTATCTAGCATCAAGCGATCGCTAAATAGATAACGAGAATTCGCAACATTTTTCTACTATTTTTTTGCACAAAAGTACGTAGTGTGTAGATTCGTATCGAAAATACGGGTACATCATTACCACATCATACCAGCTTATTTAGCTTGTTTTTGATGATTTTGCCACATCAACCCGTTTTTGAAAGATCATTTTATGAAGAATTTTAAGCGCAGTTTATTGTCGGCTTCAGGACATCTACTCCGTTTTATTTTGGGGCTACTTATTACCGGTTGGATACCGGTTTCAGCACAGTCGAATTATAGTTTTTGTCAGCCTGAATTAGTTCATTATACGCGTCAGAGCTACGGCGCTTACAATCAGAATTGGGGAGCCGCGCAACATCCGAAGACCCGGTTTATCTACTTTGCCAATTCAAAAGGGTTACTGGAATTTGACGGTAGTAACTGGAAAGTATATGAACTGCCCCGTAAACAGCGTGTTCGCTCGGTAGCAATTGATTCAGAAGGACGGATTTTTACGGGTGCTTTGGGCGAATTCGGGTACTGGTTTCCGGGCACAAATGGTGTTTTAACGTATCATTCTCTGGTTCCGCTAATTGGGGAAAAGCAATTTCTGCAGGAAGAAATCTGGAATATTTTGATTACAAAACAGGGCGTTTTATTCCAGTCGTTCGCCTTCGTCTATCGGTACGAACAGGGGCGGATGCACTTTTTGCCGCCACCAGCCACTATTCTCTTTATCCATTCGGTACATGACCGACTTTTGCTTGAAGTGATGGGCAAAGGTCTTTACGAATTGAAGGGCCAGAATTATAAGTTGATCAACGGGAGCGAGTTTCTGGGGCGCGAAACCGTCACGACAATACTCCCGCTAGGCGATCAAAAGATACTCGTCGGCACCGACCGTACCGTTTATTCGTATGATGGCAGTCAGTTCAGGCCTTTTAATCAGCAACTTAATAGGTTACTGCAGCATGATCAGCTTAATCGGGGCGTATTAATAAAACAAGATTTGTACGCGTTCGGTACGTTGCTGAATGGGGTGTTCATCACCAATGCCGATGGGCAGATACGTTACCATCTTAATCAAAAAACCGGCCTGCAAAACAACACGGTTTTGTCGCTACGTAGCGATGTTGATGGTAATTTGTGGGCGGGGCTGGATAAAGGTATCGACATGATCAACTTAAGCTCGCCGGTACGTTATTTCTCTGACATTGACGGTAATCTGGGGACACCCTACGACATTGCCCGGTACGGAAATACGCTTTATCTGGGTACGAATCAGGGGGTGTATCAAAAGTCTCTGGAGAAGCCTGACACCCAATTTTCACTTATTCAGGGTACGCAGGGACAGGTCTGGGATTTGGCAGTAGTTGATAATCAATTGCTTTGTGGTCATAATAAAGGAACGTTTCGCATCGAAGGCACACAGGCACAACTGCTTTCCAACGTAACAGGTGGATGGGTATTAGATCGGATGAAAAAACATCCTGATAAGCTCATACAGGGAACATACACGAGTCTTTGCCTCTATCAAAAAGATCAACAGGGTAAGTGGACATTTCTGAACAAAGTCTCAGGATTTCAAGGGCCTGTACGTCAGCTAAACGAAGATGATTCCGGAAACATCTGGGTCAATAAAGCCTCGAATCTGGGTTTGCAGCGAATCCGGCTGTCGGATGATTTGACCCGAGCGGTAGCTGTTACTGATTATGGAAGTGATAAGATACATGGCTCTGCACTTAATCTTTGCCGCGTGCAAAAACGCATTATTGTTACGTCGACAGAAGGTTTGCAGCTGTATGATGAGGCTAACGATCGCTTCGTGCCCGCTTCCCGTATCTATCCGTGGGCGGAAAATAACATTCGTAAAATTTTTCCGATGACCGATTCCAGCTTGTTTCTGCTTCGGCAAGATGGTACGGTTGGATGGACGAAAACAAATGGGCGCGTGTCGGCAGATGTACCCGTACAAACCAATCAATGGGTTGAGGATTACGAGAAAATTGCCGATTTAGACGCTGACTACGTCGCTTTTTGCCGCGAGAACGGGTTTGCGCTGGTGCCCCGAAACGAGTTACAACGTCCGCTACGTTCGGTACCTGCGCCCGTTATTCGTATGATCACTACCGTAGACGAGCAGGAAGAACGTAACGTGTTCTGGGGTACGCAGTCGGGCACTACGTTGTCGTTCGCCCACGACCAATCGAATTTGCTTATTACGTTCTCGACTCCTTATTATACCCAGCCTGTCAAGTATAGCTATTGGCTTGAAAATAGTACCCGAGCCTGGTCGCCCCTCACAACGAGTCATCAGAAGGAGTTTAATAGTCTGCCGCCCGGACACTACGTATTTCATTTAAAATCGAACCTGAGTCCTGTCGAAAGTACACTTTCGTTCGAGATTCGTCCGCCCTGGTTTTGGACAACCTGGAGTAAGCTAGTGTATCTGATTCTGCTAACCGGGTTCTGCGGACTGTTGTATGTGCTGCATTTACGCCGGGTGGATAGCCAACAAAAGCGCCTCAAGAAACGAATGGAAACGAAGTTGCGTCGACAGGAAGAGAAAAGCCAGCGCGAAATTATTCTCCTGCAAAAAGAGCAGTTGGAGCAGGGCCTGATTCAGAAATCGGAAGAGCTTGCCAATTCGACAATGGTGCTGATTCAGAAAAACGAACTGCTGTTACAACTCAAAGAAGAACTGAACAAGACAAAAACGAAACTGAACGGAAGGCTGCCCAGCGATGACTTTGGCCGGATAAATACGTTGATTGACACGAATATTTCCAGCGAACAGGATTGGAAAATCTTTGAGACAAATTTCAATAAAGTTCACGAGCAATTTCTGAAACGGCTTTTCGAACAATATCCCGATCTAGGTCAGGGCGATTTAAAACTAGCGGCCTACCTGCGCATGAACCTGTCGACTAAAGAGATTGCTCAATTGCTGAATATTACGCACCGTAGTGTAGAATTGAAACGGTATCGGCTCCGTAAAAAGCTCAATCTGGAAGCTGACACGAATCTGAGCGAGTTTATGATAAAATACTAATTCAAAGAGCGAAAGAATGAAAGAGTGAAAGAGCGAATTTCCTGGATAGTTTTCGCTCTTTCACTCTTTCATTCTTTCGCTCTTTGAAGTTGGATCCAACGTAACAGGAACGGGTAATTCGAAAACGCTACGTAGCGCCACTCGCGCAGCATGATACCCGCACATGCCATGCACCCCACCGCCCGGTGGAGTGGAGGAAGAACAAAGAAAAATATCTGGTGCGGAAGTTTTATACGGTGAAAAGCTAACAATTGGGCGCGTAAACAACTGACCAATATCGCTGATACCTCCATTTATATCGCCCCCAATGTAGTTCGGATTGTAGGCTTCCATTTGTTGGGTATTCATGGTATGACGGTTCAGAATACAGTCGCGGAAACCGGGCGCAAACCGTTCAATTTGCTGTTCGATGGCGTCGGTTCGGTCGATGGTGGAGCCATTGGGAACGTGGCAATATGCCCAGGCCGTGTGTTGTCCATCAGGTGCACGAGTCGGGTCGAAAAGGCTTTGCTGAGCCAGTAAAATGAATGGTTTTTCGGGGTGCTGGCCATCGGAAGCCGCCTGTTCAGCCGCCGTAATTTCTTCCAATGTACCCCCGATATGCACCGTTCCTGCCTGCCGACATTCGGGAGCCGTAAACGGGATAGGTTCGCTGAGCGCCCAGTCGATTTTGAAGACCCCCATGCCATATCGATACGTCTCCAATCGTTTCCGATACGTAGTAGACAGATGTTCGCCCGCAATACGTATCAATTGCTTCGGCGTTAGGTCGAACAGCACCGTCCGTGCTTTGGGAATATCCTGCATCGACCGAACCAGTCGTCCTGTTTCAACAACGCCACCTAACGTAGTGAAGTAAGACGCCAGTGCGTTGGCAATCGACTGTGAACCGCCCTTGGGGATGGGCCATCCGTATAGATGTCCGGCGGCAGTGAGCACCAGCCCAATTGCCGACGTAGTGAGGTTTGTAAGTGGCTGAATGGCATGAGCCGCCATCCCACCCAGAAGTCCTCTGGCTTCTTTTGTCGTAAACTGCTTGAGTAACTGCGTGGCCGGAAGCAGGGCATCCAATCCAAATCGGGCCAGATCAATGGGGTGTTTCGGGAAACGTAGCGGGCCTAATACGTCTGGAGCCAGGGAGGGCCAGGTACGTACTATTGGCTCAAGAAGGCTATAATACGTCAGTGCATCAGCGCCAAGAGAGCTGGCTGTTTCAGGAAGCGATTGCCTGAGGGCAGCCGCCGTGCCGTCATCGAAAGGGTGAGCCGCTAAAATCGGTGGATTGATAAACTCCAGTCCATGTTCTGCCAGCGGCAACTTTTGGAAAAACGGCGAACCTACCGCCAATGGATGGATAGCCGAACAAACGTCATGCACAAAACCGGGCAGGGTAAGCTGAGCCGAGCGGAGACCTCCGCCAATGGTTTCTTTCGCTTCCAGCACCAGCACCGAAAGACCAGCCAATTGCAACGTAATAGCCGCACTAAGTCCGTTCGGGCCAGACCCAACTACTACGGCATCATACGTTTGTTTATCATTCATGAAACTCGTGTTCCGGCAACTGGAAACTCTACGCAAGCTAGCCGCAACGGGTCAGGAAAACCAGAATATTAAATAAATAAGTTAGCCTACTGCGATAATGCTTGTACACTTACCAACCCGCGCACCATTCGCAACCGCTGAATCAGTTTGTCAGCAAACAACGTATCGCCCTGCATTTGTACGGTCAACAACCCGTTAGCCTGCACACCATCGGCCTCAAAGGCTATTGACTTAATGAGGTAACTGTCAGATTGTGGTACGGCCTGCGTAATGTCACTGACGAAATTAACCCGGTCGAAACCTGCGATCTGATACGTTACATGGGTTACGTTTTCGGGTAAATCAGCAGCTATTGAGGGGGGCAATGAAGTCATGATAGAAAATAGATTTAAGCGGTACTCGCAAACATGTATGCTAATAGTCTTGTAGATTTATGGATAAAGGTGATTAGTTAATTTTAGTTTTCCAAACCTGCTTATAAATGATTTAGCCCGCATGAGCGGGCTAAGGTTGTATTAGGACGGGGAAACCCGAAACAAAAGCGACTGCGAATTCCACTCCGCGCTACGTATTAAACGCTCAGGATTTTTACCATCCTTAATAAGTCTTCATTAATTGGCTTCGGCAGGCGAATAGTGTCTCGGAAAGGCGTGTAAATGAGTTCGTTATTAACGATACCTGCCATTACGTTCTTTTCGCCATTCATAAGCCCCTCCAGAGCACCCAGTCCCAGTCGGCTGGCCAGAATCCGGTCGTAGGCGGTTGGAATACCGCCCCGTTGAATGTGCCCCAGTGTAGTAACCCGCATATCAATATCGGTTTGTATCTGCTGACGGATTTTTTCGGAAATAACTACCGCGTTGCCTGCTTCCTCGCCTTCGGCGATTACTACAATTGACGAGGATTTCTGTCGGCTCCAGCCCGATTTCAACGCTTCAACAACTTCCGAAATAGGGGTCAATACTTCGGGAACCATTACCATTTCGGCGCCCCCCGCAATACCCGACTGAATGGCAATATAACCTGAGTCGCGCCCCATCACTTCAATAAAAAAGATGCGGTCATGCGAGTCGGCGGTATCACGAATTTTATCGATTGCTTCCAGAGCTGTGTTCACGGCTGTATCGAAGCCAATGGTGTAATCCGTGCCATACAGGTCGTTGTCGATGGTACCCGGCGCACCCACGGTTGGAATGCCGTATTCGTCATAGAAAAGGGTAGCTCCGGTGAACGTACCGTTACCGCCAATCGCTACAAGTCCCTCAATATCAAATTTTTTGAGTTGATCGTGTGCTTTAGCGCGGCCTTCGGGCGTCATGAATTCTTTACTACGTGCCGACTTCAGAATAGTACCCCCTCGCTGTACGATATTGCTTACCGAGTGCGAGGTCATCTGAAAAATATCGCCATTTATCATTCCGCTGTACCCCCGGCGGATGCCGAACACTTCGATACCGTGGTAGACCGCCCCCCGAACAACCGCTCGGATACAGGCGTTCATACCCGGCGCATCGCCACCCGAGGTAAAAACAGCTATTCGTTTCATAGGTCAATTCAATTTTTTAAAGAAATATCACAAAAAGGTCAGCAGGGAGTTACTTTAAACCCCGCAAATTTATCCGCATTTCCCAATCTAAAGGCATCCGTTTTGCAATTATCCCTTGTATTTCATACAAAATTTAAAAAATGCACAATATGATGTTTTGTCAACATTGGCTTTTAAAATGCTTTGTTGAACTAAGTAGCACGAACGGTCATGTTGATGCCATGTATTTCAAATAAAATTTACTGTCGGTTAAATCGGTTAGCCCGCCACAAAATCCGTCCGTGATTCCAGAGCGTGGTCAGCAGCCCAAAATGGTTCGTCAGAACTTTGAAACGGTCGGTCAACGACCGGCGGTGTTGCTGTACAGATAATCCTCCGACAAGATATTTACATAAGACGAACGGCAGATACTGAATCGTTTTGGCACTTTTCAGGCACCGAATCTCCCAGTCGAGGTCGGCACTAAGGTTATTTGTTGGATAATTGGGAGCAATCGCACGTTTCGCCACAAAAGCCTGATGACACACTTTCATCCCGAGAGCCATATCGCGCCAGGTCAACTGGTGGGGGAGTGTGTGTGGCGTAACCTCGCTACGTAGTCCAACCGGTGTGCCGTCGTTACGTATAAAAAGCGCGTCGCTGTAATACACATCGGCTTTTGTAGCATTGATTTGCACCAGCAAATTCGGGAGCGTTTGTGCATCATGCAGTTCATCGCCCGCATTCATAAACCAGACGTATTCGCCGGTTGCCATTCGCTGCCCTTTATTCATGGCGTCGTAAAGTCCTTTGTCCGGCTCCGAAATCCAGCGAGTAACGTATTGCTCGTATTTTCGGATAATTGCTAACGTACCATCTGTCGACGCGCCATCCACAATAATATACTCAAAATCAGTCACATGCTGCTCGGCCAGGCTCTGAATCGTGCGCTCCAGAAACCGCTCAGCGTTGTACGTAATGGTGATGATGGATATGGTTGGCATGTGGTAAAGAGCGAAAGAGCGAAAGAATGATAGAGTGCCGCAGCGGATGTTGAAAGCCATCCGGTAGGCCGCTCTATCATTCTTTCGCTCTTTCGCTCATTAATTTTTCGTACAATTCTATATGTTGACGAGCTACAACGGCTTCCGAGAATCGACTTTCGGCCGATTGACGGGCGTTGTTACGTAGGTTTTGGGACGTATCGTGGGTGAGTACAAAAGCCAGACCGTCGGCGAGCTGCTGGGCATTGTGAACGTCTGCCAGATAACCGTTTTGCTCGTGATCGATCATTTCAGGGATGCCGCCCGTTCGAAAACCAACGACAGGTGTACCACAGGCCAATGATTCAATCACCGTGTTGGGTAAATTGTCTTCCAGCGAAGGTACTACCATTACGTCGGCGGCATTGTAAGCCGCCACAATATCGCTCTCGGATGTTAGTACACCCAGATGTTGGATCGGATAGGGGAGTTCGTTAAACAGGTACGTTCGACCTTTGCCAAAAACCAGAATTTCAGGCTTCAGTTCCGGTTGCTGTTGATGCAATAGAGAAAGCGCTTCGGCAAAATAGCGGAAACCTTTGCGGACATCTGTTACGTTCGCGCTCCCAAACAGAATCCGTGGCTGATTGCCGATTGGTAAATTCAGATGG
Source organism: Spirosoma flavus (assembly GCF_054778555.1). Lineage (NCBI taxonomy): Bacteria > Pseudomonadati > Bacteroidota > Cytophagia > Cytophagales > Cytophagaceae > Spirosoma > Spirosoma flavus. The sequence goes on along the minus strand of NZ_BAAGZL010000006.1, from coordinate 107,826 downwards.
GCGCTGGCTTCACTACGTTCAATCGGCCGAAAAACGTTCTGGTCAATCGCATACGGAATTACCGTAAACGGAAAATTGCGTAATAACGCGCTACGTTGCGCTTCACTGGCTAACCAATTGCTTGGTGGCGTAAAATGCACTTTAGCGCGTTCAAAGAGACGCAGCTTCTTCTCAAAAACCCGGTACGATAAATCGTGATCATCCGGTTTTTTCAGGTAGGGGCACTTACGGCAATGCGTTAGAAAATGATCGCAGCCGCGCGCATAATGGCAGCCTCCCGTAAACGCCCATTGATCGTGTAATGTCCAGACGATGGGTTTGTCCAGCTCAAATAGCGAACGTAGTGTATTGATGGACAAAAAGCCGAAGTTGATCCAGTGCAGGTGTAGTACGTCGGCTTGCTGAATGGCCGGGTGAAAACTCAGGTTGGCTCCAAACTGCGCCGGCGAAAACTGAAAACGCACCGAATGATCGCGTTCGTGGGGTAAAAAGTAGAGTCGTTCGGCTACAAATCGGCCAAAAGCTGTTTGTTCGGCCAGAAAGTTATTGGCCAGATACGTAACGCCCGGCGCCGGACGATGCTTCTCCAAACGATTGGGCATACCAACAAGCATGCTGCTTTCTACCGATGGATTGGTCCATATCTGCTTCTGCAACGCCCGATGGAGCCGGTTGGCTGCTACAGCCGCCCCGCCAAACAGGTGATACGTGCTAAGGTGCGTAACTCTCACCGCCCCAGTAGTTTATCAAATTTCTTAACCACCTCGGGCCAGAATCCTAAACCAAACACACGACCCCAGATACGCCGACGCGAGTACGCTTCCATTTCGGCGAAAATCGGGTCCGAAAAACGACTTTTTGCTTTCTGGGTCAGAATAAGGGCAAAGCCGTGCTGCTTCAACGTAGTGGCAAACACCCAGCCCAGCAACACGTTACGTAGCGTCAGCGTCGATTCGTCAGCAAAGCGGTTCAGGTACGTCATTTCGCCCCAGACAGCGCTGTTTTTGAGCGAAAAAAGCACAAATTTTTTCAGCAATGGACTTGTTGTAAAACTGTCCAGCAACGCAGGAGTAATCCGTGGCGATCCTTTGGGCAGTAATTCGGCCAGCCAGTGACTGCCGGTTTCTTCCATCACTTGCAGCAGCGTATATAATTTGTCCTCGCCTTCGTAAATCGACGTAATACCAGGCTCAAATTCGGCAGTCAATACGTTTTTCATACGATCCTCGCCGAGGTTACGAAACAAACGAAGGTCAGTGCCCTGCGAATCAGTTTTGAACCAGTCGACTTGATTGATATTCAGGCTATCTAACGTAGAGCGAAGGCTTCGCGTTTTTAGTTTAACAACTTTCGTCGGCTCAAACTTTGGCGCGAATGCATATTCCTCAATCAAATCAGGTCGCGGACGTAGCAGGCTGGAGCAGTGGGGCGAAGCCGTCAGGTAAAAATCAGAGGTATCATTTGGCGTGTCGATCGCCGTAACGATGTGGTTAAACGTATACAACTTCCGGAAATGCCCTGATTCACTTTCAACGTAGCCAAAGTCACGGTCGTCGGCATCAAAGGCGATGCAAATCGAATATTTGGCAAACGTTTTCCAGCGATTATGAAGTTGCCCCGAAGCACCAATGTCCACCAGTACGGGCGGTTCTTGCTGAAATTCAGGACGGGAAAGAATTTTGTCGATCATAAAAAGAGTCGTTACCGGGCCGCCGGAGCGGTCGACAGTTGTTAAGGGCTCCGACAGGCTCCGGCTGTCGGCTACGTCGCAGCAACTCTATTAGCTGCTAACGCGATTATGACAGCCAGAGCCTGTCATGGCCGCTAACTAGTTTCGATACGCAAAGATATTCAATTGCAGGTCCATACTGTCGTTGCCTTTGTAACGACGATTGACCAAGGGCGCGTGGCGGTATTGGCTGGTGTTGACGTAATACCGAAAACCGCTTTTCTCCAGAATAGTCACTACGTTGGCCAGCGTTTGTGGGTGATCGAGGTAAGCATGAAATTCCACGAACATATTTTGAACATGAGCCAGCGCATCCTGACAGTCGGTCAGTACGTCGGTTTCGGCCCCTTCGATGTCCATTTTCAACATGTCGATGCGGGTTTCACGAAGCAAAAAATCGCGCAGACGTATCGAAGGCACGAGTTTTCGGTCGGTTTGCGAATAAATCGACGCAGAGTCAGCCTGATCACTGCCAAACCAGATACCATCTTCGTTTGTCCAGACTGCTTTCGTCACAATTTCTACACCCGTAATCTGGTTCTGCTTGAGATTATTCTGCAAAATGGCGCTGATTTGTTCATCGGCCTCAAAAGCAACGATACGTGCATTCGGATACGTCTGACGGAAGTAAGCGATGCTGGTGCCGATGTTTGTACCACAATCGAAAATCACCGGATTCAGATTGGTTGTCGGGAACTGGTAAAACTCATCGACAAAAATTTCCCGAAACTGCCAGACGAACGACAGCGCATCCGGAACCCGAAATGTATACCGTCCGAACGTTACGTCGAGTGGCTGATTTCGTGGCCGATCACCGTAACGTAGCGCCAGCCATAGCAACCGACGACCTTCTACTGAACGTAGCAAGCGGGCGGATTCAGTAAACAAGAATTTAAAAAACCACATAGGGATGTAGAGAAATTGTAGAATTATAAAGCTGACTTTGTAGACGGAAAAACTTTATAACCTTACTTCTTTGAAAAAAAACGTTTTCGCAACCCTACTACTGTCTCATTAATATCAGACGATAATTTCAACGAAATTACCAACCCTCCAAACAAACTGGTAATCAGCGCGGAACGCCAGGCCATATCAACGAGCGTACGCCATTTTGGAGCATCGGCACTTGGGTAAGGAAGCTGAACAGCCAACCACCAAACGCCAAGCGCCAGTCCGATAACCACTACATTTTGCCAGGTAAACGGCTGCAACTTAAAGGCAAACCCCACAAACAAAGTTCTAACCAGGTTATAAAGAAACGTAGCAAAGGCAGCACCAATGGCTGCCCCATTGATGCCGTAGCGAGGAATCAGATATTGATTGGCGGCAATTGTAATGAATATGAGAATCACAAAGAACAGCGAATCATAGGTGTAGAAACGCGACGTATTCAGGATAATTCCATTTACGCCAGTCGCCATATCAATCAATTTTCCGAGTCCAAGCCACAAAATAACGTAGTACCCGGCGGCATAACTCTCGGGCAGAAACCGAAATACATTAGGCAAATTAGCCGCTACGCCCACAAACACTAAACAACCCGCAATGAGCTGATTCAGACAGCTTTTTCGATAAATACTAGCTATGTTTTTTAAATCATTACTCTTCCAGGATTCGGCAATAAGCGTACCTGACACTTTGTAAAGTGCCGTTGCCGGAATGGCAATTACCGCAGCGAAATAAGAGGCTGTTCCGTAAATTCCTGTATCACCCAGCCCTTGTTTACTGTTGATCATTACTTTATCAATCGTCCAGACGATCTGCGTCGATAGGGCCGAAGTAAGCGTCAGGCCAGCGTAACGCATCAGGTTTCGGCGCAAATTTGCATCGATTGAGACAAACGTTCGCTTGAAAAACAAAGCTTCGTCGCGCGCTACGCTGATGATAATCAGGACAAGCGGCAAAAAGAACGCACATAACCAGCAGATTAGAAACTGTGGAAACGTAACCCAGCCCATCCAGTACAGCCCACCTGCTACCAGCACGAGCACGCGCTGTACAAACTGTTGCAACAACGTACCGGTAACAGGGTCATAAAGTAACCGGGCGTAGTTATCGAAAACGGTGAAATAAACCGTAAAAAGTGTCAGCGGGATAAGCAGATAATAATATTGAACAAATAGCGACGACTCTTTCTGATAAAAATCGATCACCCATGGACGCGCCAGCCATAGCAACAGCACGCACATTCCGAAACCTATAAACGTAACGAACGTCGTGATGAGCAAATACCCATTGTGTTGCCGGTCGGCATTTCGGAAGTACGGAAAATAACGTCCGCCAGCGCCGTTCAGTCCCAGATTCGACGCCTGCGATAAGACCTGAGCCAGTGAAATCAGCAACGTAAGTAAGCCGACTTGCGCTTCACTTAGAAGGTTTGGAAAGAAAATTCCCTGCGTAAAAAATCCAACGGCTACACCCGCGTAGGCGTAAATCGAACTCTGAATGGTTTGCCGTTTAATGATACCCATGTAGTGAAAAAGTGACAGAGCGAAAGAGTGAATGAGCGAAAGTTGCTGACGCCAGCCCAGCTATTCGCTCGTTCATTCTTTCGCTCTTTCACTCTTTATAAGATTCCAGTCCAGCGCGGTGCCAGCGGAGATGTCTTGTGTTGCGGTTTTGCCGAGAATGTTGTCGTAATAGCGAGTGTGCAAACCGTTGGCCGGACGAATGCTACGTACCGTTTCGGGTGTGAACGTATCGCCCGCTTTCATATCGCGCACTACGTAGAGCGACCGCTTGAATTGCAGACTTTTTTCTTCCTTGGACGTAAGCGTGTAGTTCACCTGTCCCATCGCCAGATGCGCCCGTTCGGTTTCGATGACGAGACTTTTTAACTCGTCAGGTTCCAATGAGAAAGCGGAATCAACACCGCCATCGGCGCGACGTAGTGTTACGTGTTTTTCGAGCACAACCGCACCTAGTGCTACGGCTGCTACGGCTGCTCCAATGCCCATTGTATGGTCGGAAAGGCCAACGGGTACGTCGAACAGCTGTCGCATGTGCGGAATGGTGAGCAGATTCGTGCTTTCGGGTGTGGCCGGATACGTACTGGTGCATTTGAGCAAAATAAGGTCTTTGCAGCCGTTGGCACGTAGCACTTTCACCGATTCGTCAAGGTCGGCCACTGACGCTACGCCGGTGCTCATAATGACCGGTTTGCCCGTTTGCGCTACCTTTTTGAGCAGAATATGGTCGGTGTTTTCAAAGGAGGCAATCTTATACAGCGGTACGTTCAGTGACTCCAGAAAATCGACGGCGGTCGTATCAAAAGGTGAACTGAAAGCGATCATGCCCCGTTTTTGGGCGTGTTCAAAAATCGGTTTGTGCCACTCCCAGGGCGTGTATGCGTCTTGGTAAAGTTTGTACAGATTTTTATCGGCCCACAGCGACTTGGTATCCCGAATGTAAAACTCCTCCGATGCTCCATTGAACGTAATGGTATCGGGGGTGTACGTCTGGAGTTTGAGGGCATGGGCACCGGCATCGGCTACAGCATCTACAATTTCCAGTGCCCGCTCCAGCGACTGGTTGTGATTTCCCGACATCTCGGCAATCACAAAGGGCCGATGTGAAGGACTTATGGTAAACTGGGCAACCTGAATCGGTTGAGAATGTGTCATTACGTATGACAATACAAATGTTAAATTTTATGCAAAAATAAAACTGTTCAACATATCACATCATTCGAAAGGTTTCAATGGTGTGATACGTGAACAGCTTTGTAACGTATTTATAGTGTCTTATTTTTTCTTAATATCACGAATTTCCTGCTGAAGTTGCCTGATTAGTTCACCTTGTTGGCTAATCAGTTTTTGTTGTTCCTTTAAGGCTTCGGTTAATAGTGGAAGCACCCCATTATAGTTTAGGAATTTAACACCATCAGCATTTTCAGAGACAGCTTCAGGCAAAACACTTTCTACTTCCTGTGCTAAAAAGCCAACTTCACGCTTTGCTGACTGTCCCTTCCAGTCGTAAAAATAGCCATTGAGGGCGTCTATTTTTTGTAAGGCGCCAGTCATTCGAGTCACATTTTCTTTTGTCCGTGCATCCGACATCATGCGCAGGGTTCCATATAATGTGAGTTTTGCCTCGCTCATCGGCGGACCACCTAATCCAACATTCGTTCCATCATCGGTTAATTGGCTGTTTTGTAACGACCCAGCACTATTAAGTTTAGGTATCACGTTTGTCGCCGATGTGCCACTGAACGAAGTCAGGACAGAATTGGCAGGCAGATTATACCGGCTTAAGCTTCCAGAAGCATCAGCCATAATTACGCTACTTCCCGAGCCAGAAGGCACACCACTAAATCGAACAGAGCCAGTAGTATGTAGCTGAGCTTGTGGAGATGTGGTGCCAACGCCTATGTTGCCATTTGCCAGCATTTGCATATAAACGGTAGTGTGGTTTCGCCAGGCAAATAGAGGTCGGTTATCAATAGGAGCTGCTCCACTAGTTAGCGTATTATCAGTTTGCTTTCTCACGTCGAATAACATCATGGGCCAGTTACCAACATCACCAGCATAGTTCGTCATGCCCGCCATAGTCAATGTCGAACCATTTGTTAAACTTTCATTATAAGCCAACAGAACAGGATTAAAACCATTGGTTGTAGTTCCATTCCTAAAGCCGATAAAATCTGTAGGAGCATGGGTTACGCCTACTCGAAGAAGTTCGTTGTAGGTGTTTGCATTAGGGTTTCCTTTAAGGATTGATACCCTGCCACTAAGACTTGACGGCAGGGTAATCTGGGTTTCATCTCCGTTGTCTATCCATCTGTCAGAAGAAGGATCTTGTCCAAAGGCATGAAAAACAACAGAAAGAAAGGGGAGTATTAGTAAATATCGTGTCATAAATGTTTGATAATATGTATATCCTACAGTAAAATTAGGTACGGAAATGGTATTAGAAAAGCATTTTTTAGTATGATTGACTATATACTAGACTTATATCTCCACTTATATTATTTTCATCCAACAATTTAAAACCTACGCGCTCGAAGGTTTTTATAGAAGCTTGATTATCAGGCTTAATATAGGCGTGAATAGTAACAACTTCCCAATGTTTCCGGCAAACGGCGCAACCCTGTGCAATGAGCTGAGCGGCATAGCCTCTCCCCCGTTGACGGGCATCGACCGACGTACTGATAATAATTTCGTCGGGCATGTCCGCTACTGATTTGCGTTCAAAACGTACCTGACCAACAGGCTTTTTCGCATCATCGAAAAACAACAGCAACAGAGAGTTAGGGTCGGTAAGTTTACGAGTAAACCAGGCCGTGTGGGTTTCTAACGAAATAGGGGCTGAATTGAACGACCATTTCCTCGTATCGGGATCGTTAGCCCAGTCAAAATATAGGCGAGAATCGGCGGGCTGAGCAGTTCGATAAGTAAACATGGCAAGAACGTGACGATTTTCTCGAACGAATTAAGCACTTAATTCTCGAAACAAATTTCGAAATCGCTCTGGCGAACGACCATCAAAAAAACGACGCTGATTGATTAATGTTTCGGCGGCCGTTTCGGGCGAAAACGTAAAGGACTGAATCGCCAATTTCAGTATCTGGTTGAGAGCTAGAACAGGCGTCAATTGTGTTAATAAAGTTGGGAAATTAACCGAAAGCGCCAATTTCTCTTCCGACAGAAACCTTGCCAGCCGATCCTGGTTTTCGGCTGTGACAATTGCGATTAAAGGACGATTTACGGCACAAACTTCGTAACTGATGGTACTACAAGCAGTAATCGCTAGCCGACATTTTTGTATCTCGTCAACCATTTGACTGGCTGTTAGATTTTGCAGAATCTTCAGGTTAGGCAATTGATTTTGAAAAGCTTCAATAGACGGATGATTTGGATGAAACGGGCCTAGTACCAGGTGAACAGGTAAATCGGCGTTGGCCTGCTGAATAGCTTCCAGGACGGTGAGTGATACGTTCTGTGGATCAGCACCACCCAAACTGACAAAAACGGGACCATTCTCAGGTGACGTACCAAATCCTTCGCTACGTAAAAATTCGGGACGTAACAGGGCGTAGTGTGGTCCCAAACAGAACTGCGTATAGGCCTCAGCGTCGTACTCCTGTGACGTAACGCCACCAGCATGATTAACCAATACGTCAACTACCTGATGCCCACTTATTAAATCATCAATAAACACTAACTTTTTTGCCCGTTCGCGAATCGCGCGTTGAAACGGCTTGTCGAATGAATAACCATCCAGCACGACAATGCTTTCGGGCTGAATCTGTGCTAAAAATGCAGTTTGATTTTCATCAGGTGGAAGCGCAAAAACAGATAAGCCAGCCTTTTTAATCAGCGTAGAAATCTCAGATTCAGGCTCGACGATAGCAAATTGCATAGAGAAATCACTTTTCAACATAGCGGCCAGCGCGAGGCATCGCATTACATGACCCATGCCAATCTGCGCGTTCCCATCGGCTCGGAAAATGAGTTGCTTCATGAGCGTTTAGAAAGACTATCGAGACTCGTTGTTTATTCTATATTTAAGCTCAGCGACTTGCCAATCTGTTTCATTATCAATGTCATGAGCCGCCATTTCATAAATGACTATACCTCCTGAATAATCTGTTATAAGCCGCTGCTTTTGCAGGAACGCCACTACTTTAAAAAAATAAAACTGACCGGCATCATGGTAAGCCGGTTCTAAATCCTGCGAACGTGTCAGAGCATGTTCCGGCTGAAACCACTCTACCTGCTCATCCTTCAGCATCACCGCCCGTTGGATCGGAAAGCCGAATGGCTGTACCGGATATACCGTATCAAATTGTTTTTCAGTGAGTAAAGCAAACGCTCGTTGCAGAAGGTCGGACGTAACGAAAGGTGAAGTAGGATAGAGGCAGCAGACAAAGTCGAATACTTTTCCTGCCTGTTTATAATTGCTTAGTACTTCATTCAATACGTCGGCGGTGGTTGCGAAATCATCTGAGGTTTTGGCGGCTCGTAAAAACGGAACGGAGGCTCCATACTGGCGTGCTACGTCTGCAATTTCGTCGTCGTCGGTCGATACCATGACTTCGTCGAAAAGACCAGACGCAAGGGCAGTTTCAATGACGTAAGCGATGATAGGCCTTCCAAGAAAAGGGCGGATATTTTTGCGGGGAATCCGCTTGCTACCTCCACGCGCCGTAATAATCGCTACGCTACTCATACCTGCATTGTTGGTATTATTTTTTAACAAGATAACAAGGCGTTACGGCGTAGGGAAAACGCTTGATTGCTACTGATTTGCCCGAAAAAAATTCTTCAACGGCCGCATTAGCGCCAGGGAATACATTTGCGTAATCGTCCAACATGATCACTCCCCCCGGCAAAACCCGGTCGTAGAGATGCTCAAGCACGGCCTTCGTGGGTTCGTATACGTCGACGTCGATGTTGAGCAGACTGATACGTAGTTCGGGGTGTTTTTCCAGATAGGAAGGAATGGTCTGACAAACATCGCCCTGAACCAGATCAACATTCTGCCCAATGCCTTTGTGGTTGAGCACAGTCATGAGTTGCTCGGTACCGATACCTTCTTCACCGGAGTCTTTAATGAATTTTTCGCGCCAGGCTTTGTCATCTACAAACTCAGTTTCGGGGAAGCGGCCAAAGGCGTCGAATCCGATGATTTTTTTGGCTGCTGGGTTATTCAGTAGTTGCCGGAACGTAGCAAGACGAATTAAAGAAGCTCCCTTAAAAACTCCACACTCCACAATGGCTCCCGGTACGTCGATTGTTTGCTTATACAGCTCGTAATGGGCCATCACTTTCGCCATTCGGTTGATGTCCGAAGACCAGTAATAGTTGTTTTCGTACTCGAATGAACGAGAGAAATCGGGTAGTTGAATCATGAAACTAAAATAAATGATCGGCGGCTACAGCGCCTTCAGAGTGGAAATCAAAGTAATAACCGTTCAGAAACGGATTGTCGGCGCGGGCAGTCATCCAGCCGCTGCTGTCGCCGAAAAAATGCCGAAGCTCATCGTCGTCCGAGATGCGAATCGCATACAAACCATTTGGCGGAACGACGCAGCTACGTTCTAAAACCGTTTCGTCGGCTTCCCGATAAAACGACAGCGTTACGTTGGCGGAGCGATCGTAATCGCGTAAAGGGGCTGAGTTGGTCAGGGCTATTTCCGAGTTTCCCACGTTCACAAATGGCGCCCATTTGAACGTACTAGGTTTGTCCAGAACTTTCGGATTACCTACCTGTGGCGAAAAACAGACGTTACTCGGCAAATCGGATAAGCGTCCATTTTGCCCTACGTTCAGGCCAAACTTGAGCCGGGTTGGAATGCGCGTTTCATCAGGCCAGTGGCCAATTACCTGCGCCGTTTTTGCCTGTTCGAGTGCTACGTTCGCCTGTTTTGCCAGACTGCCCAAGTCGATCTGAACGTATTGATTACTGCCTGACCGGAAATGTTCCGCATCAACAACTTCGCCCAAAAACTGCCCTTCTGCATCGTAAAATTTAAATGACAGCGAGAAATCGGACGGCGAGAAAACAGGATAAACGACCAGTTTGGTGAAAAAATTATCAGTCAAATACAGCGGAATAGACATCGACGAATCCCAGAAACGGTCGTCCTGCCGAGGCCAGTAAGCCTTGCTGTCGCCCACACTCGAACTGTCGTAGTAAGAGTGGGTAAGGCTCACGCTACGTGCCTTCTGGTCAAGATTTCCAACCAGAAAGCGCGGAAAAAATCCTGAAAAATTATGTCCGAAACGTATCATGCCCGGCTCGTCGCCAAGCAGCGTTTTCAGGTCGATATACTCTTTCAGGTATAAAAAAACGGTTTCGTAAGGCTTAAGATCTGGTAAAGTAAACGTACCGGACGTAGTGCGATGCTGAGCGTCAACGATTTCGTAGGTTACGGTTGGCTGCTCAGAAGGTAACGGTCCGTTCGTAAAACTAAGAAATGGAGCCAGTTCATCGCGGCCATAGATATCAAAGCCTGACTCACTTACCTGATATTCACTGTTTTGCTGTAGATCTTCGATGTCGTTGTAAACGCGCCCGACCGTATGCACTACGCTGCTGGAGGTATCATTGAAATACACCAGCACAAAGGCAGGATACGGAAACACCAAATCCTGCGTCGAAAAGATTTCCAGTTCAAGTGAACCCGTAAAGTTTTCATCTTCACCGTTTTCCCGAAGTAAATCGGTGTACTCACTCATCTGCACTGACCAAGCTTTGGCAGAGTCAATCAGGACGTATTTCCGCGAAATCAACGTACCCGCCTGATTACGTAGCGTATAGAGCAGCCCCACTTCGCGGATGTTACGTTTCAGCAGCCAGTATCCCATGAAAATGACTTTACTGGAATACACGCCGGTATGCATCACCGGAAAAATCGCCGATGAACGCAGCACGGGTTTTCGATTCGCCACTAACGTCTCGCCCGCACTTTGGGTGGCCTGGAGATGACTCTGGTAAGAACGCATCGGTTCAGTTCGGGTTTACTGAAGATTTAACGTGTAAAAAGGCATCAACCTGACTTATTACGAAATTCTGCTCATCGTCTGTCAATGTCGGAAATAGTGGCAAGCTCAGGCACTGCGCATAGTATTGCTCAGCGTGGGGAAAATCGCCTGGCTTCCAGCCGAATTGCCGGTAATAAGGCATCAGGTGAACCGGAATGTAATGCACCTGGGCAAAAATATTGTCCTTCCGTAACGAATCGTATAAACCCTTACGGTCAGGCGTTTGAATCACGTATAAGTGATAAGCATGACCGACGCCAGCCGGTGGCACTATGATCTGTATCGGAATGCCATTGGCAGCAGCTTCTTCAAAAGCTGCGTCGTATCGAGCAGCTAATTCGCGTCGACGGTCGAGCATGGCGTCTACACGATTTAACTGGCTCAGTGCCAAGGCTGCTTGTATATCAGTCAGGCGGTAATTGTAGCCTAACTCCTGTAATTCCATGTACCAGCCCCCACGTTCAGGCTCACTGGCGTAGGGTTGGGTCAGTTCTTCCGGTTTGTTGGTAATGCCGTGCGTTCGAAGCCGAAGCAGATGATTATAAAGCTCTTTATCGTTGGTCGTAATCATGCCTCCTTCGCCAGCAGCAATATGCTTAACGGGATGGAAACTGAAAATTGCCAGGTCCGCTAACGACCCGTCTCCACTACGATGTGTTACACCATTTTTATCAACGAACGTAGCACCCGGCGCATGGCAGCTATCTTCAATGATCCACAAACCAAATTCACGCGCTAATTCCCGAAAAGCAACCATATCGACTGGATAACCCGCAAAATCGACCGGTATTATTCCCGAAAAATAGCCCTTCGGATGGCTTTCGAGCATACTACGTACCGCTTTTGGGTCGAGCAATACGTTGGTAGGGTCAATGTCAGCAAAATGAACTTCACCCCCACAGTAGCGCACACAGTTGGCTGAGGCCGAAAACGTAATCGGCGACGTAATGACCCGCGTTCCGGGGCCCACTTTTAACGCCATGCAGCACAGATGTAAAGCCGCCGTTCCGTTGGCAACGGCAACGGCATACGTAGCGCCAACGTATCGGGCAAAGGCCTCTTCGAGCTCGCCAATTTTTGGCCCCTGTGTTAAGTGCGAGGAACGTAGCACAGCATTCACGGCGGCAATGTCGTCGTCGGTAATGTGCTGGCGTCCGTAGGGAATCGGGTTCATAAATAGTTAATGATTAATGAATAATGTATAATGAACAATCGAAAAAGGCTAATTGGGCATTATTCATCATACATTTTACTACACGGGGGGCTCCAATTATACACTAAACTCAGCGTCGACATGTGTACGAATCTGATCGCGCAGTTGTGCTACGTTGAGCCATTCGGTGTTAGTGCCGGAGTTGTATTTAAAGCCCATCTCCACCATTTTTCCGTTGAATGCCTGGGCGTATTCCTCCATCGTCCACCAAAGCGGAGCCGCGGGCGTTATAACGTAATACTTGTCCGTTTCGATGGTGTTCAACGAATCCGTTTCGGTAATCATTTCCTCATGTAGTTTCTCGCCCGGACGAATGCCCACGATACGTTGTTCGGCATTTGGGGCGATGGCTTCGGCCATTTCGGTGATGCGATATGACGGAATTTTCGGTACGAAAATCTCACCTCCCCAGGCGTGTTCAAGCGCATACAATACCATTTCGACACCTTCTTCCAGCGAAATGTTGAACCGCGTCATGTCGGGGTGGGTGATGGGTAGAACGCCGTCTTTCCGCTTTTCCAGAAAAAATGGCACCACCGACCCCCGCGAGCCGATTACATTACCATAACGTACTACCGAAAACCGCAAATCGCGACGACCTTTCATGTTGTTGGCCGCTACAAATAGCTTATCCGAGCAAAGTTTGGTGGCTCCATAGAGGTTGATAGGTGCGGCAGCTTTGTCGGTCGAGAGAGCTACTACGCGCTGGACACCGTTGTCTAGAGCGGCATTAATGACGTTTTCGGCCCCGAACACGTTGGTTTTGATACACTCCATTGGGTTGTATTCGGCGGCTGGAACCTGCTTCAATGCGGCAGCATGAATGATGATGTCGATGCCTTCGCAGGCCCGCTTGAGCCGTTCGCCATCGCGCACGTCGCCAATGAAAAACCGAATGGATTTATATTTCGACTGCGGGTAGTACTGCGACATTTCGAACTGTTTCAGTTCGTCGCGCGAGTAGATAACGACTCGTTTAACATCCGGGTAACGTTGATACACCATTTCGACAAATTTCTTGCCGAAGGAGCCGGTGCCACCCGTAATCAGAAGGGATTTATTTGTGAGGTCAAGCATGAATCTGGTAAATGTCCGGCAGTCAATTCGTTAGAGCACTTATCGAATGACGGAGATTGATCTAAAGCAATTAGACTGCAAAGGTAGCCTAAAAAAGAAAGCCAGACGACCGAGGCATCTGGCTTTACGTTTCTTGTAAAAAGATGTTTTGCTACGTTGCCGTTTCTTTGTGGAGAGTGCGTCTGCTACGTATTCGTAGACTCTCCAACGGATTGGCTTGACGGTTGGCGAATTATTACCCGCTCAAGGGCGTCGATGTAGCTTTTACTGCTGGCGTTCAGAACTGGCACTTTGCGGTAATCGGCGTATTCGCGCAGGACTTCGTAACCCAGAAATGTTTTGTGCAGCGACAAAAACTGACTTGCCATAGAAAACGTGCGGGTACGGTGAGCATCGCTGTAAACGGGCGCAAAATCGACGTCTTTCGGTTTGTCGTAAAAGTGAATTTGCTTGATCAAGAGCTGGTTACTCTCGTCAACTCTAATTTGCTCGTGCCAGGACGTATCAGCTCCGAACAGAAAGATCTGCTCGAATCTCCGGTTAATCATCAGAAACAAAGCCGTAATCACAACGGTCTGCGCCTGTAACATTCCCATATTAGCTCCGTATAACCAGTACCGGAACCACCTGAAACCCCGTACCGGAGTAGAATTAAAAAAAACCAGTTCGATGCGCCGGTTCTCTAGCTGTATTTTTCGAATGAAGTAAGAGCCTTTCGCAAAGTTCGGAACGTAGAGCCGCATGGTCCAGTCGACCTGTTCGATGAGCGATTTTAAGATCTGCTGTAAATCTTCGCGACCGGTTGTGTTTTCATTAAACGTAAAGCAATTTGGGTCGGCTATGATGTAATTAGTTGGACGCAATCGCGTAAAATAATCAGTTAGGGCAAAGCCGTTGACAACTACCAATTCAGTTTCAAGTAAAAAATCGAGGTGATTGGTGAGTGAATCATTGAGCGATGGACCATTTCCTAAAATTGAACATCGTGTTTTTTCCGAAGCTGGAAGCCGGACGCCCCATCGCGAACGTATCAGTACTTTAGCCAGCGACAAAACCGACGCGATCAGATCAGAAAAAAAAGCCGAAACGGCATTAAACGTAGTTTCAAGCATCAGTTCAGACGCCCCAAAATAATGGCGTTTTTGCGGCAAAATTAGTCAAAACCGACGCTTTTTTCGTGCTATGTCTGCTCCGATAATTTCAAAGCACCTTCTCAAAAATTAATTTAGGTGACGTAACAGCACCCAGATTGCGTTTGAAGCGCATCAAACTTGGTTTTGGGCAATGGTTGCTATCGAGCGATACGCCCAAATCGAGCAGGCGAATACCTTGCTGCTGGCAGTACGTATACAAGCCATCCGTGAGCATAACCATCGGACTAAACGTGCGATAATCAGGATGGGAGGCAGGCATAAAATTGTATAAAATATCGTGACGTACCCGGACAGCTACGGTCAGAGCCGCCAGATTTGGCCCATCGGTAACCGCAAACACCAGAAACTGATCGGGGAAATTTTGCAGTAATTCAGTCAGACGTTCAGGACTGAGCGTTAGTCGGTAGCCCTGTTGCTGTCGGGTTTCTTTAAGAAAATCAACGACTGTGGTAAATGGTGGATTTTTCCATTGACTAAATTGAAAATCGGCATTTCGGCATTTGTTCAACCGACGACGTTGTTCCGGCTCAACAAGTGAGGCAAAATCCTGATTATTAATTGGTAGGAAGAAATTCTGATTTGTTTCGACCACCCGAAAACCATGCCGAAACAGCTTCCTCGTTAACCGACGGGCTTGTCCGGGAGCGTAACAGTGGGGATAATTGACTAATCGAAACGTAGTGGTCGCCGTGGCCCGAACCGACTCGGTAAGCGTATCCAAAAATTCATCCAGAATAGAATCGGGTAGTTTTTCAGTAAACTCGATGGAGCCAAACGGAGCTGCACCTGGACTGACCGCTTCGTTCGAACGTATGAAAAAAGCACAGCGTGCATCAGCCTGTTGCGTTGTCTGATTTAGTGCCGTCAGTAAATGGAACTGACCGTCCTGTTGCTGCTGCAGGTGGGAAAGTTCGTTGAAGAAAAAACCAGATTCACAAAATTCAGGAATATCTGTCGACTGCGGCTTTTCCTGCAATAACATTGTGTACGTTGCCATAGAAAGGGTAGGACGAGCTAATGGTCGAGAAGTAATGGTTTGAGTCAGTTTAGTTATTGGATAGACTCATTTGGTATCTTATAACATGCTATAACTGCCTGATAGCGACCGTATAAACGATATTTAATGCCGTGCCTGATTAATTGAGTATATTGTCGCCCCAGTCAAAATCATAGCCCATAAATTCATGAATAATCAACCCAACTATACCCTATTCAACGAATTGTATGGAACGTACTACTACGGTACTCTACCCTGGGCAAAGTCTGTGCCAGAACATTGTTCGACTCTCTTTCGAAAAAATACATCGGAATAAGTACTTCGGTATAGTTCTTTTTCTGACTTTATATGGCTTGGGCGGTTTAACCTCGCTACGTGCTCAAACTGCGAATTGCCCTACCATCACCAATACATCCATGATCTCCCTGACGATTTGCACGGGAAATCTGGTCGATAGTTTGCAGGTCAACACGACGGCGGTACTACCCAATCAAATTGAGTTTGTTCGTTTCGATACGTTGTATGCCAATCCTTATAAGGGCAGAAATGGCGTGCATCTGGGCGAAATAAACACGGTGAATGGGAAAGCCACGCAGTACGCTATTAGCTTCCCTCCGCATACGGGTACCACAGACCGTGTGTACTACGTATACGCCTGTCTGAAACCCGAGCCCGATTCGACTTGCGCGCCTTTTGCCCTGATTACGGTGTTTGTAAAGCCAAATCCAACGGCTAACGTAGTGGTTAAAGAAGCTACCTGTTTTGGCAGCGTTTCGCAGGCCGATGGCCAGGTATCCATTAGCGGTTACGCTCCAACTGATACGTATGAGGTATCCAATAATGGTACGTTTACTGGTACGGGACAGCCAATTCCGAACGATGGGGTGATTGTGAGTGGTATAAGCCGGACGGGAACGCCGACGATTTATTCAGTACGTATCTATAATTCGCAGGGTTGCTACGTCGATAAATACGCAACTGTATTAAATAGACAATGCGACTGCCCACCTTCAAAATGTTTACCAATAACCGTCCTGAAAGCAGAATGATGTGAAGTGCTACGTATCATAAATCAAAAGCCCGCTAAGATGATTGTCATAGCGGGCTTTTGATTTATGATACGTTACTAAATATGCTTTCGTTTGCACAACTGGTTGTAAACCAGTTGAATAATACCATCCTTTAAACCTAAGTCCGGAACAATAATTCGATTGGCGCCCGCCCACTTCATCACCGAAATATAAATATCGGCAGCTGGTACGATCACGTCGGCGCGGTCGGCGTTCAGGCGTAATTTGTTAATACGATCTTCCTGGCTGAATCCTGATATGTAATTCCGAATCCGTTCGATTTCGTCCCGAGTCGTTTCTAATTCGGAAATTTTAGACGCCAGGTTAAAGAGCTTGCTGATGTTTCCGCCCGTACCAACCGCAATAATCTCCTGCGACGTATCGACGTTATCTTCGACCCAATCTTCAATTTTGCGCCAGGCACCTTTGCTTTCTTTGCCTTCGAGCAGACGCACTGAGCCAATCTTGAAGGACTTTGAATTGATTTTCTCCCGATTCTGGTAAAAATTTAATTCGGTACTGCCGCCCCCTACGTCGATGTGCAGATACTGCCGGTCGTCCAGTGCCTGAACTACTACGTTGTTAATCAGTTCGGCTTCTTTACGTCCGTCGATGATATGAATTTTGATGCCCGTGGAGGCTTCAATACGTTTCGCTACGTCCTGCCCGTTGTCGGATTCGCGCATTGCCGACGTAGCACAGGCCATATAGCCTTCAACCTCATGCAATTCCATCAAAAGTTTGTAGGCCTGCATGAGTTTTCGAGTACGTTCTTCGCTTGCAGAAGTAAGCGCGCCGAAATTAAATACATCGTGGCCTAAGCGAAGTGGAAACCGCACATACTCAACGCGTTTGAAACTAACTGAATCGTCGTTGTGTAAGACCGTTGAGATTTGCAACCGGGCTGCGTTGGAACCTATATCAATAGCTGCCAATTTCATAAATAAAGAGCGAAAGAGTGAATGAGCGAAAGAGTGTCGGAGCCATAATTACTCATTCGCTCATTCACTCTCTTACTCATTAAAACAGGTCAAATATAGGCTTTTTAAAGCGCCAGCATCTATTACCTAAAGATTATCATCCTACCGAAAAATAAGGCAACCGAACTATAATCATCTGTTTGCCAGAAAAACCATTATTTTTGTGCCCGTTTAATACGTACCTTTCCGTTCAATGACCATATTAGGCATTTCTGCTTTTTATCACGACTCAGCGGCTGCGCTGATCGAAGATGGAAAAATCATCGCTGCTGCTCAGGAAGAGCGATTTACCCGCAAGAAACACGATCCCGGTTTTCCCACACAAGCCGTTAAATATTGTCTTCAGTACAGTGGCGCTGATATTAATAAAATAGATGCGATTGTTTTTTACGACAAGCCACTGCTTAAGTTTGAACGTTTGCTAGAAACGTATTATGCCTTTGCGCCACAGGGGCTTCGGTCGTTTCTAATGTCAATCCCTGTCTGGCTCAAAGAAAAACTATTTCTGAAGCGACTCATTCGGGAGGAACTGGAAAAAATAGGCTACAACAAGTCGAGCAAAGTTAAATTGCTGTTTCCTGAGCACCACCTTTCACACGGGGCCAGCGCGTTCTATCCCTCGCCTTTCGAGCGGGCTGCCATTCTGACTATTGATGGAGTAGGCGAGTGGGCAACCGCGTCGATCTGCCTGGGCGAAGGCAAAAATATTTCCATTTTGAAAGAACTGCGGTTTCCGCACTCGTTGGGACTGTTGTATTCTGCCTTTACCTATTTCCTCGGTTTCCGGGTTAATTCGGGCGAATATAAACTGATGGGACTGGCACCTTATGGTGACCCAACATCGCCCGACGTGAAGCGGTACATGGATTTGATTAAGGAAAAACTGGCCGACCTTCGCCCCGATGGTTCTGTGTGGCTGAATCAGGAATATTTTGATTATGCAACTGGCCTGAAAATGGTGGATGAAGCCAAATGGGCCGAATTGTTTGGTTTTCCGAAACGCCAGCCGGAAGACGAACTGCAAGCGCATCATTGCAATCTGGGTCTGGCCATTCAATACCTGACCGAAGAAGTAGTGCTGAACATGGCCAGCGAAGCCAAACGCCTGACCAACGCCGATAATCTCGTGCTGGCGGGTGGGGTAGCGCTGAACTGTGTATCGAACGGAAAACTTCAGGCTGCTGGCTTGTTTAAAGATATTTTCATTCAGCCTGCCGCCGGTGATGCGGGTGGGGCCCTGGGTGCTGCTTTAGCGGCTTACCACATTTATTTTGGCAAAGAGCGCGAAGTAACGAAAGAGCGTGATGCCATGCGGGGTTCGTATCTGGGGCCGACTTTCTCCGATCTGGACGTTGAACTGATGGCCGTTAAATACAAAGCCGTTTCGACACATTACGATAATTTCGGTGAACTAGCCAAAGAAGCAGCGCGCTTATTGGCTGAAGGTAACGTAGTGGGCTGGGTGCAGGGACGTATGGAGTTTGGTCCACGCGCGCTGGGCGGACGTAGCATTCTGGGCGATCCACGTAACGCCGAAATGCAGAAAAAGCTGAACCTGAAAATCAAATATCGGGAGTCGTTCCGACCGTTCGCACCATCGGTGCTGGCCGAAGACTGCGCAGAATATTTCGATTATAATGGCATCTCGCCGTATATGCTGTTGGTGCATCCGGTAGCCCAAAGCCGACGGACACCCGTCCCGGCTGATTATGCCAGCTTCCCACTACGTGAAAAGTTGTATTATCAGCGTTCTGATCTGCCGTCAATCACGCACATCGATTATTCGGCTCGTATTCAGACGGTTCATAAAGATACCAACCCACGTTATTATGACCTGATCAGTGCGTTTAAAGACCTAACGGGTTATGGCGTTATTGTAAATACCAGTTTCAACGTGCGGGGCGAACCGATTGTGTCGACGCCCGACGACGCGTATCGCTGCTTCATGCGTACCGAAATGGATTACCTGGTTGTGGGTAACTACATATTCGACAAACGCAAACAGCCAGCGTGGCAGGATACCGACAACTGGAAAGAAGAATTTGTATTAGACTAACCGTCACGGCGCTGACGAATCAATTTTAATGGGTTCAAAACTCGTTTCTAGTATAGTTCGCTTAGTATTACTTGGGTTTCTGGCCTTCATTCTGTTCTACGGCGATCATTTTGGGGTTAGTTTCGACTATCCGCACAAGGGTCTATTCGACAATGTTTACGTCCGGCTAGCAAAAGCCGCTATGCTCTTGCTGCTGGTGGTAGAGATGCTACGTATCTACTATTACGGCATTGTCAAAAATCCTAAACCACCGAAGCTGATCGGTAACGTAGTGACCCTGCTCGTGCCGCTGATTGTCCTGCTGGTTTTCATCGAAATAGGCTTCATGTTTGTTTCGCAGAGTCAGGAAGGGGGCATTACGTTAGCCTCGAAAATCTGGTTTGAACGTTACTGGCCACCCATGGTCGGTGACTATCGCGACGACGTAAAAACGGATACGGTTGGGAAAAAGAAAGTCTTGATTGTGGGTGATTCGTTCACGGCAGGGCATGGCCTGAAACGCGCTGAAGAACGTTACAGTAACGTAGTGGCTCAGAAGTTAGGCACGCAGCAGTACGTTACGTATAATCTGGGTATTTCGGGCTCCGACACCCGCGACGAATTTGCTCGTCTAACCAAATTTGGCGTGAAACCCGACGTACTTGTTCTGCAATACTTCCCGAACGATATCGAGAAAGTTGCACGTGATCATGGTTTGGTTCCAGACGCTTTCCGTCCCTTTTCAGATATACCACGGGCTTTTCAGTCGTTGTTTATCAAATCGTATCTGTTGAATTACCTATACTGGCAATTCCCGCATGGTAATTTTTCGCCGTTCGATGTGTACGCCCGGAAAGCGTACGGTACACCTGCTATCATCAATGACCATTTGAGCGATCTTAACCAATTTATAACGTATGCAAAACTACATAATGCTCAACTTTATGTGGTTTTATTTCCATTTTCGCATAATTTAGAGAAGACAACTGAGTATGTTAAGCCAGTTGTTCAGTTTTTCCAGCAGAATAATGTGCCGGTCCTGGAAGTTGGTAAACTCATTGGCGACATTGAACCAAACGATCGCGTAGTGGGCCGCAATGATGGTCATGCCAGCGCCGTTGTCAATCAGCGAGTAGGCGACGCACTTTTCCAACTGATGCAAACAAGCAAGGGTCTTACCCAAACAACAAGTAGCAAATAATAAACTTTATTTAACCATGGAATTTTTACAAGACATTTTCAAATTTCTCCAACAACGCAAGAAATGGTGGTTGGCCCCAATGATTATCTTATTGTTACTCATTGGCGTTCTGATTGTTATTGGTGGCGGTTCGGCTGTTGCGCCTTTCATTTATACGTTGTTCTAGAGCATGGATGTTACTGAAAAAGTAAAAGCCCAGTTAGTAATCGTAACGGGCTTAGTTGTACTGTATTTCATATTTAAGTCGCCCTGGTGGCTTTACGCGGCTGGCGCTGTCGGCGTGTTGAGTTTGGCGGTTCCAGTAGTAGGCGACCTGATTGTAAAAGCCTGGTTTAAGCTAGCCGAGATTCTGGGAAATATCAACGGAAAAATTATCCTATCGGTCATGTTTTTCGTGTTTTTGTTTCCAATAGCGCTTCTGTATCGTATGTCAAGCAAAAATCCGCTAGCCATTAAACGGACGCAGGATGCTTCGTTTTATAATGAACGAAACCACCTGTATACCAAGGAAGATCTGGAACAGAGCTGGTAAGCTCCCCTGATTTGTATTATTGTAGGGCACGCTACTTGTCAGCGTGCCCTATTTTTATGTATTTTTGTGAAAGCTTATCCCGAAAGACGGAGGGAACGGACCCGATGATGTCTTGGCAACCCTTTCAAACGAGAACGTAGCAAGCAGCTAATTACCAATTACCTAACCCGTTACTACGTAGCTTCTCATTGAAAATTGGTGCCAATTTCCTCCCGGCTTAACTGGCCGGGGCAGATAAGTAGGCTTGTTTCTATCTGCCTTTCGCTGCTAAGCTTCCGTTTGTTTGGACTTTTTTAAGGATGTTGGTTGTTAGTCGTCTAACAATCGCGCTAGATAACTGCCATTGAAAACAATACACGAACTTCTACACGAACGTATCCTCGTCCTCGATGGCGCAATGGGTACCATGATTCAACGGTATAATCTGACGGAAGCTGATTATCGGGGAGAGCGTTTCCGTGACTGGCCGCATGACCTGAAGGGTAACAATGATCTGCTTTCCCTGACAAAACCTGACATTATTCAGGCCATCCACAAACAATATCTGGACGCTGGTTCGGATATTATTGAAACCAATACGTTCAGTGGTACGACCATCGCCATGGCCGATTATCACATGGAAGAACTGGCCTACGAACTAAATTTCGAGTCAGCGCGAATTGCCAAAGAAGTTGCGGTTGACGTAACGCGTCAGAATCCGGATAAGCCACGGTTTGTAGCTGGAGCGATGGGACCGACCAACCGCACGGCTTCGCTCTCGCCCGATGTGAATAATCCAGCCTATCGCGCTGTTACGTTCGATGAATTGGTAGATGCCTATTATGAGCAGGTTAGCGGATTAGTGGAAGGAGGGTCGGATCTGCTTCTGGTTGAAACCATTTTCGATACGCTCAACGCGAAAGCGGCCATGTTTGCTATCGATAAGTATTTCAACCACAATCCCCAGCGTCCGCCCTTACCCGTTATGATCTCGGGTACTATTACGGACGCCAGTGGACGGACGCTTTCGGGGCAGACTACAGAAGCGTTTCTGTATTCAGTATCGCACTTGCCGCTGTTAAGCGTTGGCCTGAACTGTGCGCTTGGTGCCGAACTGATGCGCCCGTATGTACAGACGTTAGCCAAAGAATCGCCGTTTTTTACATCAGCATATCCAAACGCGGGCTTGCCGAACGAATTTGGTGAATACGATCAAACGCCGGAAATGATGGCGTTACAGATCGAAGATTTCATAAAAAGTAACTTCGTTAATATTGTAGGTGGCTGCTGTGGTTCTACACCTGATCATATCCAGGCCATTGCCAACGTAGCGGAAAAATACCCGCCACGGCAGTTGCCCGAACCTGAGCCTTATCAGAAACTCAGCGGACTTGAACCGCTGAAAGTGACGGAGCAAACTAATTTTTTGAACATTGGCGAACGTACCAACGTAACGGGCTCAAAGAAATTTGCCCGACTTATAAAAGAAGGTAATTACGACGAAGCCTTGAGCATTGCGCGTGGGCAGGTAGAAGGCGGAGCGCAGGTAATCGACATAAACATGGACGAAGGCATGCTCGATTCAGTCGAAGCTATGACTACGTTCCTGAACCTGATTGCGTCTGAACCTGACATTGCCCGTGTGCCCATTATGGTCGATTCGTCGAAATGGGAGGTGATTGAAGCTGGTCTGAAATGCGTTCAAGGGAAAGCTATTGTTAACTCTATTTCGCTGAAAGAAGGGGAGGAAGCATTCATCGAGCGCGCCAAATTGATCAAACGATATGGGGCCGCAAGCGTCGTAATGGCGTTTGACGAAACCGGCCAGGCTGACTCGTATGAACGACGTATCGAAATCTGCGAACGGGCTTATCGCATTCTGGTCGACAAAGTTGATTTTGCACCACAGGACATCATTTTCGATCCCAATATTCTGACCGTTGCGACCGGTATCGAAGAGCATAACAATTACGCCGTCGACTTCATCAACGCTACGCGCTGGATCAAAGAAAACCTTCCGTTAGCCAAGGTGAGCGGGGGGGTATCGAACATTTCGTTCAGTTTCCGCGGAAACGACGTAGTACGCGAGGCCATGCACTCCGCTTTTTTATACCACGCCATTCGCGCCGGTATGGACATGGGTATCGTCAACGCCGGGCAATTAGAAGTATACGATAATATTCCAAAAGATCTGCTGGAGCGTTGCGAGGACGTATTACTAAACCGTCGTCCCGATGCTACCGAACGATTGGTTGATTTTGCCGAAACGGTGAAGGCGAAAGGCAAAGCGATTGTGCAGGACGAAAGCTGGCGAAACGAGCCTGTTCACGAACGGCTAAAGCATGCCTTAGTGAAAGGTATTACTGATTACATTGATCAGGACGTAGAAGAGATTCGTCAGCAGGTAGCGCGGCCCCTGCACGTCATTGAAGGCCCCTTGATGGACGGCATGAACGTAGTGGGTGATCTGTTTGGTGCCGGTAAAATGTTTTTGCCACAGGTTGTAAAATCGGCGCGGGTGATGAAAAAAGCAGTTGCTTATCTGACCCCATTCATCGAAGCGGAGAAATCAGGCGAAGGGTCATCATCCGCAGGAAAAATTTTGCTGGCTACGGTTAAAGGTGACGTACACGACATTGGGAAAAACATCGTGGGTGTTGTGCTGGGCTGCAATAATTACGAGATCATTGATCTTGGCGTAATGGTGCCGACACAGAAAATCTTGGATGCTGCCCGTGAACATAATGTCGATATTATTGGCCTGAGCGGTTTGATTACCCCTTCGCTGGACGAAATGGTTGGTGTGGCCAAAGAGATGCAGCGTCAAGGCTTTACGTTACCACTGCTGATCGGGGGAGCCACTACGTCGCGGATGCACACTGCCGTCAAGATCGATCCGCATTATGCTGGTCCAGTGATTCACGTACTAGATGCGAGCCGGAGTGTTCCGGTGGCTGGTCGATTGACCAGTGAGCAAATGGCTACTCGTGAGACTATTTTCACGGAAATCAAAGCAGAGTACAGCAAACTTCGGGATGATCACGCCCGGCGCCGGCAGGACAAAGCTACGCTGACCATTGACAAAGCACGCGAAAACCGCACATCTATTAACTGGAAAGATTTCGAACCAACGAAGCCAACTTTCCTCGGTAATCGTTATTTTGAGGATTATGATATTGCCGAACTGGCCAAATATATCGACTGGACACCCTTTTTCCAGACCTGGCAGTTACACGGAAAGTATCCTGCCATTTTTGAAGATGCAACGGTAGGTAAAGAAGCTCGTCAATTGTTCGATGATGCTAACCAACTATTGCAGGAAATCATTAATGGTAAGTTGTTAAAAGCCAAAGCCGTAGTTGGTTTCTTTCCGGCTAATTCGGCCGATGACGACGTATTACTGCACGATTATGATGAGCAGATTCGTGATATTCCTTGCGAACGGCACGGCTCACACCGGCATATCGAATACAAAATCAGCCGGGCGCAGTCGCAGGCTTCGGTTAATTCGGTTGGCGAGTTGGTTTACGATACAAAAACGGTGTTACATTTTCTTCGTCAACAGAATCAGAAAGCACCAGGATTACCTAATTTCTGCCTGTCAGACTTTATCGCTCCACTAGAAAGCGGTCGCGAAGATTACATTGGCGGTTTTGCCGTAACAGCTGGTATTGGTATTGAAGCGCTGCTGGAAAAATACGAGCGCGACCATGATGATTACAATAGCATCATGGTGAAAGCCATTGCCGACCGCTTGGCCGAAGCATTTGCGGAGCGTATGCACGAGCGCGTACGTACCGAATTCTGGCCATATGCAACGAATGAAACGTTCACTAACGATCAACTTATCAAGGAAGAGTATCAGGGAATTCGACCAGCGCCGGGTTACCCGGCTTGTCCCGATCACACCGAAAAGGAGACGTTGTTCAATTTGCTGGATGCGAATAAGATCGGCATCGAACTCACAGAAAGCTTTGCCATGTATCCGGCTTCATCAGTGAGCGGATTCTATTTCTCGCATCCCGAATCGAAATATTTTGCGGTCGGTAAAATCAACAAAGATCAGGTTAACGATTACGCCCAGCGGAAAGATATGTCGGTAGAGGACGTAGAAAAGTGGCTTGCTCCAGTATTGAACTATGATGCGTAGGTTCAATGGATTTAGTATAAACATAAAGGCCCGCCGAAGCTTCGGCGGGCCTTTATGTTTATACTAAGTTGAGCCAATTACGGCATCAACACTGTGTCGATTACGTGAATCACGCCGTTTGATTGAAATACGTCGGCAATTGTAACGGTCGACATACCACCTTTAGCATCGGTCAACATAATTTTGTTGCCTTTCTGCGTGGCTGTTAACGTACCACCCGATGCCGTTTTTAGCGTAGCTTTACCGCTCCCGTCTTTAATGGCTTTCATCAAATCTTCGGCACTCATACGGCCCGGTACTACGTGGTAGGTGAGAATACCCGTTAGCATTTCTTTGCTTTCTGGCTTCACCAGCGTTTCCACGGTACCTTTCGGCAGTTTATCGAAGGCTTTGTTAGTTGGGGCAAACACCGTGAATGGACCCGGACCCGATAATGTTTCAACTAGACCGGCTGCTTTTACAGCGGCTACCAACGTAGTATGGTCTTTTGAGTTAACAGCATTTTCAATAATATTTTTCGACGGGTACATAGGTGCGCCACCTACTGTTACCGTTTTTTCCTGAGCAAATGAAACCTGACCAACAGCTAATAAGGTAAGTAAGGCGAAAGTGAATTTGAGTGTCTTCATTGTCGTTGTTTTTTGACGTAGTTGAAATGTGTATTGAATGCTTTACTGTTTGTTGATCAACGGGAAGACTTACGCTAGAGTAGTAAAGTTTGGATTTATTATCTTGTAAAATATTTTATAAACGCTTGGTTATCAGAAAATTATATTAAATAATTTTAAGTAGAACTACACAATACAATAAAAAAAGCCCCTTCTAATGGAAGGGGCTTAGTGATATTTACTAACCTAAAATACCTTAGTTTTTCTTAGGTGGTGTTGCTGTTGAACCGGTTGGAGCCGTTGTCTTAGGAGCTGTTGTGCTACCACCTGTTGCAGCAGGTTTAGCCGCAGCGGCAGCCGCAGCAGCTTTAGCAGGGTCAATACCTAGTTTCTTCAACACCAGTTCGGTAATGTTATTTTCTTCCGGAGCCACCAACAGAATAGGGATGGTGTTAGCGCCGGCATCCAGGTTAAAAACGTACTGATAGCCATTTTCTTTAGCAACGCCATCAATCGCTTTCTGAATTTTCTGGACTACTGGATTCACCAACTGCTGATATTTCGTCTGCAGTGATTGCTCGGCTGTCCGGCCAAATTCCTGAATCCGTGTGTTCAGGCTTTGTAGTTCCGTTTCACGGTCTTTCCGAATCACGTCTGACATTTGAGCGGCACCTTTTTCGTAGGCCTCATATTTGCCCTGAAGTTCGGTTTGCATCCGCTTCAGTTCATTTTCAGACTGCGTCCGCTGGATGGTCAATTGATTCTGAATATCTTTTGCTTCAGGCGTTTGGGCTAATACGTAGTCAATGTTCGTATAACCTAACTTCAGGGGACCTGCTGCCGTAGTCGTAGTTGGTGTTGCAGCGGGCGCTTGTGCCTGTGCGTTTAAACCACCCATCAGCAGGGCTGCCGCAAACGCTATGACAAAGTTTTTCTTCATTTCAAATTAGTTGTTTGTGTTACTTTGGTTTTGTGGTTGTTTTGTTTGTTGGATTACCGTTAGTAGCAGTAGGTTTAGTCTCTAAGCCGAGTTCTTCCATGACGTAATCTGAATAGTCATGTCTAGGGTTCGTATAGAGCATAACAAAGTCAGAGGCTTTATCGAAAATGAAATCCAGCTTTCGTTGTGCACATATTTTCTCAAGTGCCTTGTTGATTAAATCGAGCGGAGTTTTCATCAGCTCCTTTTTCTTCTCAAACAAGTAACCCTGATAACCAAATACTTTGTTGTTATACTCCCGTGCTTCCCGCTCTTTATCACTAATGATACGTTGCCGTTCGCGCTTCATGTCTTCGGTTAGCAGAATTTCTTCGGCCTGATACGCTTTCTGCAACTTTTCAATCTCGACGTATTTGTCCTGAATATCTTTCGACCATTTGTCGGCAAACTTGTCGATTTCCGTTAATGCCTTCTGATACTCTGGCATTTTACTCAAAATGTACTCACTATCAATGTAGCCAAACTTTTGAGCCTGAGCAGTAGGTACGAGCCAAACGGAACACAAAAGTACAAAAAACAAGGCTCTTTTCATGGCTGAACGTTTAATTTTTAAGGGAAGTGATTGATTGTCAGGAAACCTAATTATATGAAAAGATATAGATTTCCTGACTGAAAACGTTTGCCGGCTTGAAATCTTATCTGAACTGCTGACCAATTGTAAAGTGGAACTGACCCGATGCCTGATCTTTCACGCCCGGAATCTTATCGAAACCATAACCATAGTCAATACCGATCAAGCCAAAAGCAGGCATGAAAATACGGGCACCAAAGCCAACGGACCGCTTCAGATCAAATGGGTTATACTGCTTATAACTAGCCCAGTTGTTACCTGCTTCCAAGAAGGTCAGTACGAAAATGGTTGCCGATGGATTGAGCGATACGGGGTAACGTAGCTCGGCGACAAACTTGTTGTAAACAACTCCCCCCTGACTCCGCGACTGTGCATCAACCGCCCGGTTGTAATCGGCTGTATACACGCTACGATCATCATAGCCACGTAAGCCGATAATGTCCTGTGCCAGTGCAAATTGACCCTGGCCAGCTAAGCCCGAACCACCCAGAACGAATCGCTCAAAAGGACCGATCTCAGTGCGGCTGTTGTAGCTACCCAGGAAACCCAGGTGAGCCCGCGTATTAAGTACCAACTTGCCAAATACAGTCTGGAACCAGCTTGCATCGAACATCCACTTATGATATTCAACGAATTTGTATTTTTCTTCAGGCTTAGTCGATTCCGTAACTGTTTTAAAAGCTGAGTAAGGTGGTGTAAACGAGCCACTTAACGTAAACGACGACCCATTCCGTGGAAACTGCGGATTGTCGATACTATTACGCGACAGCGTTGTATTGAACGTAATGTTGTTTGAGATACCGTTCTTATAGCCGATATAAAACAAGTCGAGGTTGTTCAAGTCGTACCGTTGATACGAAAGCGAATTGCTCAGCGAGAAATAATCGTCAGGTACTTTTAATTGCCGACCCAAGCCAATCGAAATCGATGTATTTGTGTATGAACCGGTTGGTGTACGACCTTGCAAACTCTGGTAAATACTGTACGGATTCAGCGGATCATAGAAGGTTCGATACACTGTATGGCTTGCACTGACCGACAGGGCATTAGGTTTACGACCTCCCAGCCAGGGCTCCGTGAACGACAGTGAATACACCTGATACTGCGACCCGTTAGCCTGGAAACGTAGCTGCACGCGCTGACCGTCGCCTGCTGGCAGCGGACGCCAGGCGCTGAAATTCGGAATATTACGGGCCGAGAAATTATTGAATGTAAGTCCCAACGTACCAACGAAACCTACGTAGCCACCCCAGCCACCTGACAGCTCAATCTGGTCCGACGGTTTTTCTTCGACAGTGTATTCAATATCAACCGTACCATCGTTCTGCGGAATAGGATTGATGCCGATTTTTTCAGGATCAAAATAACCGATGGTGGCTAGCTCCCGCTGGGTACGTATTAGGTTGGTTTTGGAAAATTTCTGGCCTGGTAATGTGCGAATTGTACGCATCACTACGTGGTCGCTCGTTTTTGTATTGCCATTCAGAATCACGCGGTTGATGGTTGCCTGCTTTCCTTCCGAAATACGTACCTCTAGGTCGATAGAGTCGCCATCAATCGATTTCTCGATGGGCTGCGCGTTATAGTATAGATAGCCATCATCCATATAAAGCGAGCTTAAGTCCTGACCGGGGTTACCGTTAAGCTTCTTGTCCAGATCTTCAGGATTATATACATCGCCCTTAGCCACACCCAGCACTTCGCGCAATCGGTCAGCAGTATAGAGGTAGTTACCCGCAAACGTAACATTTCGGTAATAATACTTGTGTCCCTCGTTTACTTTCATATTAATGGTGATAGTTTTGCCACCATTGTTCACCACCGTATCGTGTTCTACGATCGCATCGCGATAACCGAGTTTATTATAATACTCAACGAGCTTCTGTTTATCTTCTTCGTATTTCTTAGGAATAAATTTAGAAGGAGTAAAAAGGCGGCCGAAGCGCATCTCTTTAGTGCCCTTCATTTTCATACGTACCGCTGATTCTTCTACTTCATCAATACCTTCAAGATTGATTTTAGCAATCTTCACTTTCTGCCCTTTATCGACCAATACGCGCATGGTGGCGTTGTTGCGGGCACTATCAGGAATTGTCGTGATTTTAACTTTAGTGTTCAGATATCCCTTATCGACAAAGTATTTCCGAACAGCCATTTGGGTGTTTTTAGTGATCGTATTCGTCACGATTTTGCCCAGATTCAGCTTCACTTTGTCTTTCAACTGATCCTGCTCGCCTTTCTTAACACCCATGAAATTTACCCGGTAAAGACGGGGCCGTTCCTGAACCCGGAACATAAGCGCAACTTTTCCTTCACTTGCGTTTGTGGCAAACATCTCGACATTATCCAGCAGGCCAGATTCCATCAATTTGCGTACTGCCGAACCCATTACTTCGCCCGGAATGCGGACTTTATCGCCTACTTTCAGGCCCGCTAGCGAAACCAGCGAATTGGGATCGAGATAACGGGTACCCGTCACGGTCAGGCCGGTAATTTCATATTCTTTTGGGCTTGCATAATTCAGGAGGTCATCACTGCTTGCCTGTGTTTCGGTGGGGCGACCCACGCCAACCCGCACTTGCGCCTGAACCTGAGCAGGGACTATACTGCCGAGCAACAATAAGGCACTTAGTACGATTTTTATACGGTGTTCCAAGTTGAGGTACGTGTTATGTTGTTGATTGTCAAGACTCCGATTGCTCACAAACCGTTGTAGCGTTTGCTGTTTATTTTCGAGCTACAATTCGGGGCGATTTAACGAATCTTATTTCACTAATTGTTCACTGGTTTTTCCGAATCGACGCTCCCGATTCTGATAGCTGATAATGGCCTGATACAGATGCTCACGCCGGAAATCTGGCCACAGAACGTCGGGCATATAGAGTTCGGAATAAGCCAGTTGCCAGAGCATAAAGTTGCTAATCCGCATCTCCCCGCTCGTTCGAATCATCAGTTCCGGATCGGGCATATTATGGGTGGTCAGGTGTTGTTTAAATACGTTTTCATCGATACGTTCGGGTGATAGCCGACCTGCCTGTACTTCCAACGCCAACTGACGAGCCGCTTCCAGGATCTCCCAGCGACCGCTGTAGCTAAGCGCCAGTACCAGCGTTAAACCCGTGTTCCCGGCCGTTTCGCGAATGGCTTCAGCTAACTCGCGCTGGCAATCGTTAGGCAAACTTGTCGTGTGGCCAATGGTTGCCAGCTTAACATTATTGTTCATCAACGTTTTGATTTCTCCGCGAATGGTATGTACCAGCAGCGTCATCAGGGCGTCGACTTCAAATTTTGGACGATTCCAGTTTTCGGTAGAAAAGGCGTAGAGTGTCAGGAATTTTACGCCTAATTCAGCACAGCCTTCTGTTACTTCCCGCACCGCCTTAATGGCATTGTGGTGCCCAAATACCCTGGCTGCTCCCTGCTTTTTGGCCCAGCGTCCGTTTCCATCCATGATAACGGCTATGTGCTGGGGCAGATTGCTCGGGTCAATGTGTTCCTTCATCCCAATTGGGGAGTTTTAAGGTAATTTAACAAGACCGCGAAGATACGCAAATTTAATCAGTTAATCAGCCCACTTTTTCAACGAATCGTTCGTTCACTTCGCAACCGTTCTACCTAAATAACAATGCGTATCTTTGTTCGGCGATACGACAGACTAACCCATTCCGTTTCTTAATATATAAATCTCACCTTTTTAGGAAGATACTGGATATGACTACTTCTTTTCCGATGTTTCTGAATCGATTTATCTGGTTGCTGTTGGTGGTGATGGTCGGAGGAAGCTGTAAAAAGGCTGACGATGTGGCTGCGCCCAAAACAATTACGGACTATATTCAGGAAAACAATCAGTTCAGTCTGTTGCGGGCGGCTATCTCACACGCGGGTCTGGGTGATGCCCTCAAAGCCGCTAATCTGACGATTTTTGCCCCAAACGACGCGGCTGTTCAGGCGGCTGGCTTGTCGACCGAAGCGGCTATCCGGGCGTTACCGAAAGAACAAGTTAAAGCACTCGTACTTTACCACGTTTTGTATGCTCCGGTATCTACGTCGGCTATTCCGTCGGGGGTCAATTCCATCGAAACTGCTAGCAAAGGCATAGCATTTCTGAATAAAACCAGTGGCGGTGCCATCTATATTAATCAGGCTCAGATCACACAAGCCGATATTTCGGTTGCCAATGGTATGGTACATGTTATTGATAAAGTACTGAACCCATCGACGGGTACTATGTTGTCTACACTTCAGGGAAATACCAACCTTACATTGCTGACGGCCGCTTTAAAACGTATCAGTAGTAGCAATACGACGATAGCGGGTATTCTCAATAATACTACGTCGACAAATACCATTACGTTGTTCGCGCCAAACGATGCCGCCTTTCAATCTGCCGGTTACAAGGACGTAGCAGCAATCAACTCGGCCAACCTGAATACGTTGACCAATACGTTGCTGTATCACGTTTTATCGGGTGTTACATTTTCGAATCAGTTTCAGACCAACAGTTACAATACGTTGCTGAGTGGTAGTAAAGTAAACATAACGGCCACCTCTAATCAGGTCGCTGTTAAAGGGGCAAAAAATTCTGGATTCGCAACAATCAAATCTGCTGATTTGGCTACCGCCAACGGTGTGATTCATGTTATTGACCAAGTGCTTTTACCCTAAAAATAGGACAACCGTTCCAACGCTTTGCCACGAATGGGCGTCTATGTGCGTAGTAGTTTTGTTGTTCACTAAGTTTATTTTCATGCATAAACATCCTCTTTTCATTGTCGGAGTGTTACTGCTGGGTGGTTTGGCTGCGTGCCAACCCTCAAATGTTGATGCTACCGACGACACAGCCGCTATATACGAGTCGAATAAGATTGACATCGAAAATTACAGGGTCAGTAAAGGGCTGTCTGGTACGTCGACTGCTTCGGGTCTGTATTACATTATTACCAAAGCAGGTTCATCATCTGTAACGCCTGCATACGGGCAGGAAATTGAATTTAACTACAAGCTCTACGCCCTGACCCGGAGCACGAGTAATACGTCGGTGGTGACAGAAAAATTAGTCGATTCCGCTTATGCTGTCAACCCCGCTTATTTCCCGCTCTTCCCGAATGCCCTGAAACCAGGTCTGGAAGAAGGTATTTTGCGCATGCACGAGGGCGAACAATCTATATTGCTTATGCCGTCTCTGCTGGCGTTTGGCAACTCCGCGAATGGTGATATAGCTGCAAACTCCCCGGTTCGGTTCGACATAACGTTACGTCGCTCCCGGACGGAAGACCAGCAGATTGATGACTACATTGCTATAAATAAGTGGACGGTGACTGAAACAACAAGCAATGGAGTACGTATCATTAAAACCGTGACTAACCAAACCGGTCCTGTGCCCGCAAGTGGCCAAACGATGACGATTAAATTTGCTGGTAAATTGCTTCGTGCTACTACAGGCTTTTCGGGCGGAACGGGCACGGACAGCAAAAAGTTTGGCGAAACGAAATACGTACCAGGCTTTGAAGAAGGGCTATCGAGATTGCGGGTTGGTGAAAAAGCTACCGTCATTTTCCCGTCATCGCAGGGCTATGGTGCTACGGGTGCCGGACAGAATGGTGTATACGTAATACCACCTTACTCGCCCCTTCAGTTTGATCTGGAACTGGTTTCGTCGCAGTAGTGCTACGTTCCAACGCAATAATAATTTCATAAAAAAAGCGACCTG
The DNA here is from genome assembly GCF_054778555.1 of Spirosoma flavus. Lineage (NCBI taxonomy): Bacteria > Pseudomonadati > Bacteroidota > Cytophagia > Cytophagales > Cytophagaceae > Spirosoma > Spirosoma flavus. Next base: position 74,332 of record NZ_BAAGZL010000006.1, on the reverse strand, counting down.
TGCTACGTCAGGTCGCTTTTTGTTTTCTACGCATTCAATTCAAGCCTCTGGTGTTATCGTCAGGTTCAAGGTCGAAAAGCAGGTAATTCGGATCGATGCCGGCTCGACTGGGCTTTTCTGCTACGTTCACTGTAATCGTCTGATTGCCGGCGCGAATGCGCTGCTTTTGCAGGTAAAGTGGTTTGGAAAAGTTGTGCCGGGCAAAAACACCAATTTCAATCCAGTCATTCATCGGCTGTACAATCTCCGTACCTGAACCGTCGACAATCGCTTTCCGGGCATTCAGTTTGAGCCTTACCTGCCATTTCCCTTTATCAAGCTGTTGAGCAGTAGCCTCTTCTGTTTTGAGCTGCCAATAGATATTCTTTTCAAAATAATCACGTAGCAAATAGTGAAGAGAATCGGGTGTAACGGCCTTGAGTTCCTGATAAAGATTGAGTGAAGTGGGTAGGGGAGGGCCACCCGAAGCATGTTTGGCGAGTAATTGCCGGAGTGCAGAATTCACGCGCTCCCTGCCGATGTATTTAGTCAGCGCATACAAGGCCAGCGGCCCTTTCCGGTAGCCCAGGAAACGGTCGTTTGCCAGGAGTAAAGGGGCCGTAGTGCGAGCGCGGGGCACTTCATACGAGTCGCGCCAAAGGCTGCGTAGCTTTCGTGACTGATCGTCACCATAGGCCTCTTCCAGCACGTTGAGTCCGGAATAGTTGGCGAGCGTCTCCGACAATAAAATCCCTCCCCGGATAGGCGCAGGTGTGAGTTGAGCCGCTCCCCACCACTGATGCGATACCTCATGCGACATCCCGAAATAAACAATATCAAGCGCGTCGGGATGATTTTTGAAATTCGCTAATGTGAAGTTTTCGCCGTAATCAATGGTGGTTGGTTCAGCATTCAATGCGCCACCCCCAGATCGTTCGACGATGGTAAGATGGCTGTAAGGATATGGACCGAACTTCGTAGTATAATAACGTAGCGAAGCGTTGATGCTACGTTTAAGGCGGTCAATATTCTCTGTATGGGCTGGGTGGTGGTATATTTTAACGGCTATTTGTCGCTTCGGATTGGCTGATGAATCAACCCAGTTGCTTTCAGAAAGGGCATATACGGCCGAAAAAAAGGAATACGTATTTCGGGTAGGCGCACTGGTTGCATACTGAAAATAATTGCGTCCGTTTTTTGTCCATTTCCTGAGCAGCGCTCCCGGAGCAACGGCAATCTGGTCCTTTTCTGTACCCATTACCGCTTCGAAGGTAGTTAGTTCCTGGCCGTCCAGAATTGCTCTGGATGTTGTGTCGAAGGGAGACGGAATGATACGTGGTTTAAGGCCGTATTTCTTCCGTTCGACCATTTTTCTGAGTTCGAGAGTGGCCTGATAGCCAATGGCCGGCATCCAGTCATGATTGACGAAATACGTACCATTCGGAAGTACGGCGTCATGAACCCGTTTGTTACGGAAGCCCTTTACCTGGTAACGGACCTCAAAACGGAGACGTAGTGAATCGCCCGGTTGAAGCGGTTTGGCCAATTTGTAGATATGGTAACCTAGCGCCTTATCTTCCAACGAAGGAGTAGCTGGTCGGTCAAAAGTTATTGTTCCTGTCTCTACTCCTGATTTCGTAGTGAGATGGATAGAATCGATCGGTACGTTCACCCGATTAACCAGACTGTAGATGCCGCGAACCTCGGCTTTCTGCTGCGACGGATATAGTTCAACGGAGAGCTGGATGGCAGTCAGACGAGGTTGCGGGATATCTGCGTACTTTTTGTAAGATTGCTCATAATGAGCATAGTAGCCTGCTACGTCCGCTGCTGCATTGTAATTGTTTAGTACGTTGGTGTTGTAAAAAATATAAATACCAGCTAGCAACGTAACACCTGCGGCAACTGTAGTTGTGATTATTGTTGGGCGGGTGAAACGAGGGCGTATTAACTGAATTCGCATATTGAGCCCTTCCGACATGCTACGTACCCAGAGCAGTCTTGCAACTACGGCCAACAGTAGAGCCCAGCCTGTCCAGTATAGCTTGAACCAGAGCCAGGGTGCTACGTTAGGCTCAAAACCGCGCATATCCGTGTAAGACCAGCCCGGATCACCGCCGTAGATAAGCAGGTTATGTTCGATGCCCAGCCGGGAAGAGAAGGCTATGGATACATAAACGATTAATACAACTAGGTGGCCCAGGTATTTTTGATTGACCACTACGTGGATGACCAGTGCAAGCAGGGCGAAAAGGAGGTAATCTGCCAGTTGGAAGCCGAAGAGAGCTTTCAGATAAACTACCAATTCGAAATGAGTATACCCTTCGTATAACTGAGTGAATATGCCAGCCATCAGTAGGAAAAACAGCCATACCAGAATGATCAGCCCAAGCCCCAGAAATTTGCCCAGAAAAAGCACCCATTCCGACACCGGGAACGTATCAGAAATCCGGTTTACTCTGGCCTCTCTTTCCCGCCATACCAACTCCCCGGCAAAAAAGACGGTAAGCATTGGAATAATGATTAATGTACTGGCAACATCTCTCAGCGGAGCCGTCAACACGCTTAGCACGTTAGCCGTTGTGGGAATTTGAGGAACACCCAGTTGTTTAAGATAGCCTTGCGCGAATAAAATCCGGTGCAGAGCGAAGAATGCTATGACTGGGAGCCCAAATTTGCTTCTTGCGATCGTGCGAAATGAAGATAAGGCGATGGTCCGTATCTGGCTGCTATAGGTTGCAAAACCAAATGCGCGATCAACCTTCGGAACAAAAACTGTAAATTTCTCTGAGATACTGGATTCCGAATTGATAGGGCTCTTCGTCCGGCGTTTTCGTTTAAGACGACTCCAAAATGTGCTTTCGACTGGATGACTGAATCGGAATCGAGCATAAGTGTACGCAAGCGACACCAGCGCAACACTGATCCATATCAGCCGATTCCAGAGAAACATCCCCTCCAGCGCTATCAATCGGGTATTTCGTTCAGCAGCTGACCAGGATTCCATGTCAGGTATAAGGTTGATTCCGGAAAGATCGATTAACCGCCACAGGTCTCTATTCCCGGACGATTCAGCGGCTGATAGTCCGATAATATGGGAAACGATGGGGAAAATGAGGATGCTGCCTATGGAAGCGCCAATGGCTCTACGTTCCTGAACGGCTATCGAAAATTGACAGGCTGTTACGACAAAGGTATTCGGTAAAGCCAGGTAAAAGAAGGTAGTCAGATAAGCTTCCGGCTGAAAGGGACCAAGCGAGCCTTGTTGAATTTTAACTACATACATAGCCAGTAAGTAAAAAACGGGAATGGTTAACTGGATCAGGATGTTGAGCATAAAAGCAGCCATGAACCTTCCGCCCAGGTAGTCAAGTTTGCTGACCGGAGCCGCGTACATAAGAGGATGGAGCCCCGTCTGAAAATCCCGTGCAGCCGCATTTCCAGCAATAGCACCAGCCGACAGCAGCCACACTAATCCACTGAAAACGGTTCCCGAAATGATAAAGAACGTAGCGTTTACGTTTATATCATATTCAGTAGGATCAGCGATTTTCGTCAGCAGAAGAACAAATAAAGGAGGAATTGCTACGTATACCCAGGTCGAAAAATGACATAACTGATACCTGAATTCAAATTGAAAAATCTGGCGGAATTTCATGGCTATACCTCTGTATCTTGTCCGCTGATTTCAGGTTTATAGTGCCCCGACATGGCGCTAAAATAAACGTCTTCAAGGTCTGGGATGGCCTGTTCAAATTGCTCCCCTGGCGACGTAGCACTGTACACATGCACGAGTGTGCGGCCTGATAAAAGTTTGGTAGAAATTATAGAATGCTGCTGTTCCAGCTTCGGAAGTTCCTCTCTCGAAATCATGCAGCGCCAGATTTTCCCCCGGAGATCATCCACGGCACGTAGCGGTTCGGCCTCAAGCAGTATCTTGCCTTTGTTGATGATGGCCATTTTGGTGCAAAGTTCACTCACATCTTCAACAATGTGCGTAGAAAGCAGCACTACGCTGTTTTCGCCTAACTCACTGAGTAAGTTCAGGAAACGAACCCGCTCGGCTGGGTCAAGGCCGGCTGTTGGTTCATCGACGATCAACAACTTTGGATTTCCCAGCAAAGCTACTGCGACGCCAAATCGCTGGCGCATACCCCCCGAATAACCGCCCAGCTTTTGTTTGCGAACATCCCAAAGATTCGTCCTACGTAGCAGATTCTCAACAACTTCCCGTCGTGACCGACGTTCGGAGAAACCCTTGAGTACCGCAAAATGGTCGAGCAGTTCTTCCGCTCTCGCTTTTGGATAAAGACCAAACTCCTGAGGCAGGTAGCCAAGTGTCTGACGTACCTCATCTTTCTGATTCACTACGTCGATATTGCCTAGATAAATATTGCCTTCGTCAGGCTCCTGCAACGTAGCGAGGATGCGCATCAGCGTAGATTTGCCCGCCCCGTTCGGACCCAGCAAACCGTATAAGCCATTGGGAATCGTAAGGGTTACATTTGTTAAGGCATGAACCGCATCGGCCGACCGACCGCTGGAATAGGTTTTAGAAATATTGGTAATCGTTAGCGCCATATCTTCTACGCGATTGTTTTAATAACTCTTCTACTCCTTTTGGGAGAGCGATTTATAATCAATTAGTTAGATCTGTATGGGCATATTGTGTTCGCGTGGTACGCGTCGAAACAACAGGGCCGATCCGATAAATAGAAGAGCGAAAAAGCCATGGAGACCAAATACCGCAACGACACCATTAGCAAAAGCGGGCGTCCCAATTAGCAACGCAATTGCTGGTACCAGCACCATTGCGAACGACGTAGCAAACAATGCGTGTGACATTCCAAGTGGCTCTACACGTGCGATAATGGCTCCACTTATTCCGACGAGCAGCACACCGAAATACATCATGTTGGCGGGGTTATCTCCTAGGATTCCGCCAACAGCTGCATTCATCCAAACGAGTAAAAGCACCGCCGATATGGCCAATCCGACGGCGAATCGATAGACTTTATTACTCATTTTATTCGTTGATACCAATTTATACATGAGATTGGCACTACCGAGTAAAATAGCAAAGGCAAGAACAAAAACGCCTGATTGCCAATGCCAAAGGGCAAGAAGTGTCAGCAATAAAGGAATAAGTATGATGAGTGCGACGACTGCCCATCCAGTCAGGTTTTTTCTATGGCTTTGCATAAGTTAAAAATTATTTTCTCTGGTAACTTCTGTGGTTGACTCAATACCGATCTGGCTACATCCTTTTGTAAAACTTCGCTTCATTTTCACTTCTTATTAGAAATCGCTGGGCAGAAATCTGGTGATTTTGATGATAAACATCTTGGACTGGCAAATCTATTTAAAAGTACTTTGTATTTCAAAGTAAAATAAAAATAATTCGGTTAATTGATTGAAGTGGCTAATGTGAGCTAAAGAAAAGTCAGGCTAATTGTATTCTGTATATACCCATGGCGAAGTAAGCTAGCAGAGGTGATTAAGAGCTTAATTCATCTATTATTTCGAGCAAAATCTAACGAGTCTAATTACTGTAAGCAGAATTTTTACACTATATCAAATAAATGTTCTTTGAAATACTATTAGTATACTTACTGTTGGTAATATATTGGTAATCAGATAGTATACTTTTAACAGATAATAAATCTTCCAATTTTAAGATACACGTTGCTAATTGTATCAAACTTTAATAATACCTCATCAAAAAATATTTATTTTGTAGTTATTTATTTGGTAAATAAGTTAATAAGAAAAATTTTATTTGTTAAAAGTTCATTTAGGCGGATGGATTATTCTAATTTTGCCTACTTGTAATTTTATCTACCTATGAAAATTCATTACAGACTAACTCAATTGATGTTGAGTGCTGCCCTCTGGGGGTTGACGCTCACCGCCGTTCTGGCGCAGGGAGTTCGAGGGCGTGTTATAGATGCCGCTTCGAAGGCAGCAATTCCAGGAGCGACTATAGTTGTAGTAGGTACCAATACGGGTGCTACCGCCGACGCTAATGGTGAGTACACCTTCAAAATAAACCCTGGTACGTATACACTTCGAGTAAGTTTTGTGGGTTATGAATCATTGAGCGTACCTGTCTCAGTAGCCGCCGGGACCGATGCCATAGCCAATGCAGAACTGAAAGAAACGTCGTCGGCCCTAAGTGAAGTTGTCGTAGTCGGATCACGTTCGCAGACGGCTCGTACAAATATTCAAACGTTATCCCCAGTGGATGTCATCACCACCAAAGAGCTTAAAGGCTTCCCGCAGGTCGACGTTGGCCAGATACTGAATTTTGCAGCTCCTTCCTTCAACTCTAACCGTCAGACCGTAGCCGATGGAACCGACCACCTTGATCCGGCTTCGTTACGTGGGCTTGGTCCTGACCAGGTGCTGGTGTTGGTGAATGGTAAACGTCGGCATACGTCAGCACTGCTCAACATCAACGGAACTGTGGGTCGGGGTTCGGTAGGAACCGACATGAATGCTATTCCCGTGGCCGCCATCGAACGTATCGAAGTGCTTCGTGACGGAGCCGCTGCGCAGTATGGTTCCGATGCCATTGCAGGAGTTATCAACGTAGTATTAAAGAAAAATTATGAAGGACTAACGGCCTCATTAACAGCGGGCGAGAACCTGACAAACCTGAAATACAACGTACCTGTATATAATGGCGGCTCTAATCAAATCAGCAAAAATATTACTGATGGGAGCGTATTGCAGTTCGATATTACCAAGGGATTTCGCTTAGGGTCTTCTGGTTTTCTAACGGTTAGCGGTCAGTATAATGAACGGGGACGTAGCAATCGAAGTGGCCCTGATAATGCACCCACCATTTATCTGGGGGCATCTGGCGGATTTCCTGGAAATATTACACTGGCTGATGGTAAAACAACTGCTTTGTATCAGGTAGGTGGTTTTGCCAGTCAGGCAGCTTTCAATCAGGCATTGGTTACGGAAGATGCCAAGCTGGTCGCTCAACGAGGTTACGACCGCCAGAACATGGTTATTGGTAACTCAGCTTCTAAAAATTTAGGGGTATTTATCAATGGCTCACTACCTGTGAGCACTAAATCAGAGCTTTATTTTACGGGTGGATTGACGTATCGATCCGGCACGGGCTACGGCAATAATCGGATTCCGGTCTCGCGCTCGCAACAACCGCTCAAGGCCGACGGAGCGCTTTACTATCCTGATGGTTTCTTACCGGGAATTGGATCGAAAATTTTGGATCAGTCACTGTTGGTGGGCTTTAAAACCAAGCTGGGTAGCTGGAACGTGGACTTAAGTAATACGTTCGGGCAAAACTCATTTAAATTCTCTGTATTTGATTCGGGCAATGCATCGCTGCCAAGCTCGGGTAGCATCCAGACCGAATTTGATGCCGGTAAACTGCAGTTTTCGCAAAATACGGTTAACCTTGACTTCTCCCGGAACTTTACTCAGCTTGGCGTATTGTCGAGTTTAAACGTAGCATACGGGGGCGAGTTTCGTTTGGAAAACTACTCCATTACGGAAGGAGAACTTAATTCCTATACGGGAGCCGATCTTAAGAAAATAGTGCCTTATGCGCCCATTCCGTTTGCCGATGGAACGGTTAAAGAAGTGCCGACGACGATTAATGGACAGGGGCTTTTTCCAAATTATGCATTGCCGGGCGCACAGGTATTTCCGGGGTTTCAGAAAACAGATGCGATCAATAAATCACGTAACAGCCAGTCGCTTTATCTTGATCTGGAAGGCGAAATGGGCAAATTGCTGATAGGTGCCGCTGGCCGTTTTGAAAACTATAGTGACTTTGGGTCAACGTTGAATGGCAAATTGGCCGCTCGTTTTCAGATAACTCCCAATTTTGCCTTGCGTGGGGCTGCCAGCACAGGCTTCCGGGCGCCGTCGCTTCACCAGCGTTATTTCCAGAATACAAGTACGCAGTTTGTGAGTGGGCAGCCTTCTAACACCTTAACGGTCAATAATGATAGCCCTATTGCACGTACCGTCATTGGGGTGGATGCGCTTAAGCCAGAGACATCAGTTAATCTTACGTTAGGCGCAACCGCTAAAATTGGTCGCTTAACCGCCACCATTGATGCGTATCAGATCGATATTACGAACCGGATTGTGTATTCCGGTGCCTTCTCAAGAGCGTTGTTAGGATTTGGAGCCAATGACTACGTAGGTGTTAATAATGTAAATTTCTTTGCTAATGCGGCCAACACGCGCACCCGTGGGATCGATATTGTGCTGAGCGACCGGATTGCATTGGGGAAAGGGTCTCTACTGCTTACGGCAGCCGTAAACTTCAACAAAAATGAAGTAACTGGGATAAACTCGACGTCTGTAATTGATGATCCAAAAAATAACGAAAACAGTGGCCGTAGCCCGGACCAGTGGTTCAGAACATTACTCTTCGACCGCCAGCAACGGTCCCGTATTGAGGTGTTTCAACCACAAAGCAAATTGAATATCAGTGCGGTTTATTCGATTGGTAAGTTCGATATTACAGCACGTACCGTTCGTTTTGGCGAAATTAAGTACGTGCATAATGTAGATCCTACCATTAAGAAGTCGGATGGAACGTATTGGAATACGCAGTTTGCGCGGGATGCCAATGGTAATGCTTTTATCGATCAAACCTATTCGGCACTTTGGCAGACTGACTTAGTAGTGGGTTTCCGGGCGACGAAAAAACTGACCGTGTCTCTGGGAGCTAATAACGTATTTGATGTCTATCCTGATCAAATTTATATTGACCCACGTAACGCATTAGGCAGTGTTGACTATAATTCAGGTCGGGACGCGTCGAATCGGGGGCGGTTGTTATATCAACCCAACCAGGGCGGGTATAATGGTCGATTTGTATTTACACGGTTAAGTTTTTCAATGTAACTGATTGTGAGAAAGTCTCATATGCAAAAGAGCCGCTATCACAAGCGGCTCTTTTGCATATGAGACTTTAAGTTAGCAAACTTGGATAAAGTCAGTATAATCGAATTCATTACGTTCGATACGTATGCAATACTTACCAACGGTGTAGTGCACTAGTCACTTCGGAGCCATCCGAATTGCCCCATCCAGCCGGATAACTTCGCCATTGAGCATGGGATTTTCGATGATGCTTTTGGCCAGCAGTGCATATTCAGCCGGCCGGCCTAAACGTGACGGAAACGGAACCTGTTGCCCTAACGATAAGCGTGCTTCTTCAGGCAAACCGGCTAATAAAGGCGTTTCGAACAAACCCGGCGCGATAGTCATAACACGGATGCCTGAACGGGATAAATCACGGGCAATGGGCAGCGTCATTCCCACAATGCCGCCTTTTGACGCTGAATAAGCTGCCTGGCCAATCTGTCCGTCATAAGCCGCCACCGACGCTGTGTTAATAATGATACCCCGTTCTCCTTCGTCGTTAGGTTCATTGTGCTCCATGGCTAGTGCGGCCAGCCGTATCACATTGAACGTACCGATGAGGTTAATCGCAATCAGTTTCTGAAAAACCGCCAACGAATGCGCGCCGTACACTCCGTCGACTTTGCCGACTGTTTTACGGGCTTCGGCTACACCGGCACAGTTGACGTTAATGTGCAATCCGCCAAAGGTTTCAACAGCAAGATTTATAGCGGCCTGTACGTCTTCTTCATCCGTTACGTTGGTTCGGTGGAAACGTACCGAATTCCCTAATTCTTCGGCCAGCGCATTGCCGCGTTCAACATTTAGATCGAGAATCACTACGTTCGCGCCGTTGGCCGCCAGCAGCCGCGTAGTGGCTTCACCTAGCCCGGAAGCTCCTCCGGTGACGATAGCCGTTGCGTTTTTGAGTTGCATAAAAATGGAACAGCTTAGTTAATTTGTTGTTTGTTCTGCGCTTTGATGAGCTGTTGTAATTTCAGTACGTCGATGTCCTGAACCGCTTTTTTACTATCAATTGCGAGGCAGGCGGCTTGTGCTGACGATTGCCCCAACACCATAAATACCGGTTCCATACGTATCGAGCCATACGCAATGTGGCTGGCCGACAGACAAACCGGCACCAGCAGATTCTGGATACTACCCCGCTTCGGAATAAGCGCCCGGTAACTAACCGGATAAGGCGGAAATCCACCGACCTGCACATCACCTTCGTTACGTACGTGTGCTACGCCGTTTGCGTCTTTCACCACCAACCGCTGGCAATTGTGTGAATCCATTGTGTAAGCCGCCATGCCAATCGAATCAGGAACGACAACTTTACCTTCGCAATTGGCCTGCGTCATTACGTATTCGCCTACGAGTCGGCGACCTTCGCGGATATAAAGTTGAGGGCTAAAGTTTTTATTATCAACGTATTCGTCTTTTGGGTAACCCCATTGCAGCATTTCGTCGCGCAGGTGTTTGGGTATCCGTGAGTCGTGGCCGATAAAATAAAAAAGACCTTTTGTGTACAGTTCGTGCTCGCGGATGATTTCGGCTCGACGGGCGTAGCTGGCATTAGGATAATCGTAATTCGCGCCGATCATGTCGGTCGAAAAACCCCCGCAGTTGTTGATGTCGGTTTTTCGATTGGGCATCATTACGAAGTGCATCAGATTCCAGGTCAGCTCTTTAGGCATCTTTTGGGAAATCTGACGTAGCAGCAACTCATATTTTGTAGAATCGTAACCTTCGGGGCGTGTAATCGGGATGCGATTAGCTGGGTTATCGGTCAGGCACAGTCGAAAATTATACGCCTGAACGGTGTTGTCGGCGGTGCCGTTTGGAGCCAATGTAGCAGTGCCAATCCCCCAGACTAATCCACTTTCAGGCTTGCCGGGCACTACGTAAGGGTCGACTCCATCGGGAAATTGGTGTTTATCGCGAAACTGCACACCGTTCAGAGGTTCGTTATATTGACTGGCAGACTCCCGACCAACGGTAAATTCGACGCCCGATTTCGCCATCAAATCACCTTCGTAAGAGCAGTCGATGAACTGTTTGGCACGTATCACTCGGTTTGAAGCCGACTTAGTGGTTGAAGCCGGTTCTACCGAAATCTCCTCAATTTGTTGATTCTTCGTTGAAACCGACGCGAGTTGATAGCCAAACCAAACCGGTACGTTGGCTTCTCGGACGTATTGCTTAAATACCGCTTCTGCTACGTGTGGCTCAAAAGTCCACTGCTCCGGTTTTCCGTAATGACGACCGATACGTTTATAAAAATTGCGCGACAGCCCCGTTATGGCCCGTTTATTCCCAATATCAGTCGCGCCCAGTCCACCCGACGACATCCCGCCCAAGTGCTGACCCGGTTCGATAAGCACGACCGTTTTGCCTGATTTCTTGGCCGAATAAGCCGCAATTACTCCCGCCGACGTACCACCATAAATGCAAACATCGACGCTGAGGGGCTGGCTGTATAATAAAACTGGAAAGCAAAGTAGGAACAGAACGTAGCGAAATCGATTCATGGTAGGGGAGTAATTGACAGCAATGTCGGAAGAGACAAAGCAAACGTAATACGATTTTCTACCAGTTTCTTTTCCGATTTATAAAATCGACAGGAGTTCGTTCCAGTGGCGGATATCGTAAGTAGGCTTATCGTCAACGATCTGGCCTTGCGGATTATAGAATACCGTATCTAAACCCACGCTTTTAGCCCCCAGAATATCGGCTTCGTAATTGTCGCCAATCATCAGGCTTTCCGATACGTTTGTGCCGCTAATTTCCATGGCATATTGAAACACCAGCGGATCTGGCTTTTTGGCGTTGGCGTTTTCGCTGGTAATAACGTGCGTGAAGTAGTGAGTGATCTCAGAGCTGGCCATTTTTGCGGCCTGGATTTCGGCGAAACCGTTGGTAATGATATGCATAACGTAGCGCCCGTGCAGGTAATCCAGTATTTCCCGTGCCGATTCGAGCAGGTGCGCTTTGCAGGGCAACAGCTTTAGGTATTCAACGTTCAAATCGGCCTGAACCGCCGATTCATCAATACCCAATGCCTGAAATACAAGCGGAAATCGGTGTTTCCGAATGTAAGTGTGTTCGATTAAATTTTTGTCGTAATCGGCCCACAACTTCCGATTAATGGCAATAAAATGCCGACTGAATTCATCCGCCGAGTTGATACCTAATTCGCCCAACCGAAACGTATCAAATAGTTCAACAAGACATTCCGCCGAGTTGCGGTCAAAATCCCAAAGCGTATGATCCAGGTCAAAGAAAAGATGGCGGTATTTCATAACAGGAGAGTTGTAAAGTTGTAGAGTTATAGGGTTGTACAGTTGGCTGGCGCATGAATTGCTTTCGCGTCAGCCAACTTTACAACCCTATAACCCTACAACTTTATAACTTCAATAATCAAGCTTGAGTCGTTCTACGGGCTGGTCGTTAATTAGATGACTTTCAACAATTTCGTTGACGTCGGAGAGCTGGACGTTGCCGTAATACGTACCTTCTGGATAAACCACTATCGCCGGCCCGAACGCACAGGCATCGAGGCAGCCGGTACGTTGGGCGCGCATTTCTTTTAACAGACCGCGTTCGGCCAGAGCGGCTTTAAACGCATCGACTAGTTCGTTGCCATGAGCCTCGCCACATGATTTCTTGGGAGCGGCCTTCTGGTTATTACAAATGAAAACGTGCTTTTTGTATTTCATAGATTAGCTTGAATCAGAATACAAAGGTACGCAACCCAGCCAAGCCAGTTGTCAGCTTCTGTTTAAAATTGCCTGAATAAAATGAGCGTGCATCAAGAATCTGCCGGATTATGCAAGGATCACTCGAAAACTAACCGTGTAGTAAGTTAACCGTTTACTAAAACTATTGTCGATTGAGTGATAATTCGTTGAAATTTAGAGAGTATATATAACTCTCATGAGATTGAAATTTTACGTAGCTCTCTTTTTTACTTGCCTATACGTAGCGACGGGCCTAGACGCTGTAAGCCAGACGCAGACTTCCCGCCAAATTGATTCGCTGGCTCGTGAAGTTAAAAAATTACAGTCGGCTGGTAAAACAAACGATACTACCTACGCCCGTACCCTAGCCGACTATGCCTATCAGCTCTACGTGGGTGGCTCCAGCAGGCAGGCCGATTCGATAGCCCATCAGAGCGAGCAACTGTCGCGAAAACTCAATTTTGGTCCGGGCGTTTCCCGGTCGATGGTGACGCAGGGGGGGGCACAAATGCAACTCAACAAGTCGGAAAATACCATTCGAATATTTCGGCAGCTCATCCAGGATATTGACCGGTACAAGCTTCCCAAATTAACCCTATGCCGGACGCTGGCCAACCTGGGAGCAACGTATCGACTTCGGGGACAGCTCAAAGAAGCCCTTGACGTAACGATGCAGGCGGTTCAGGTCGAAACGCGCTATAACATTCGGCCCCGCAACGAAAGTCTGCGCGGAACGCTGGGATTTTTGTTTCGCCAATCAGGTCAAATCGATAAGGCGGTAACTTATGTACAGGAAGGAATTGCCATTGCTCAGGAAAATAAGGCACTTATTCAGCAAACACCCCTGGAGGTCGATTTAGGGGCGTTATACAACGAGAAAGGGCAGTATAAACTAGCTGTTGCCATGTATGGTAGTGCGCTGGTTCACAGCCGGCAGACTGGATTCGAGCCTAGTCAGGTCGACGCCCTTAATGGCCTGGCAATCAATCATAGCGAGCTTGGTCATGACCAACAGGCACTAGCTTATGGCAAGCAGGCACTGGCACTAGCCAAGCGACTTGATTATGCCCACAATACCGCGAATGCCCATTACACCCTGGGTGAAGTGTATATGAAGCAGAAGCAGTACGTAGCGGCCGATGCCGAGTTAGGGCAGGCATTCGAGCTGGCGCAGGAAAGTGGTAGTATGGCCAATCAGGTCTTGTTTATGGGCGAACGGGCTGTTGTAGCTGCTCTTCGTAACGATTACCATAACGCCTATATCTATAAAATTCAGGAACAGAAACTGCGTGATTCCGTGATGACGGACGAGCAGAAAGCCCGCACCGACGAACTGGTAGCTCGTTATGAAGCCGAAAAGAAAGAAGCCAGAATCAAATTACTGAATCAGCAGGCGCAGTTGCGTGATAAAGAACTGGCGGTGAAACGCTGGCAAACAAACGCGCTCCTGATTGGTGGGATGTTGATTGTGCTTTTGGGAGGGGCAGTAAGCGCCTGGCTACTGAACCGGGCTCGACTTCGGCGGCTGGAAGAAGCTCAGAATCTTCGCAAACAGATTGCGCATGATCTTCATGACGAGGTGGGCAGCACCCTCAGTAGTATTTCGATGCTGAGTAGCCATACCGATACGTTGCTCAGCCAGAACCGGCCAGAATCGGCCCAGAAGATTGTCCAGAAAATCTACACCGACGCTCGTCAGATTCTGGAATCCGTCGACGAAATCATCTGGACCATCAACCCCGGTAATGATTCATTACATCGCGTCGCGTTACGTCTGAGGGAGTACGCCCAACCCCTGATGGAGTCCAAAGGAATTGATCTTCAATTCAGTGCCGATACGTCGCTGGATAACGTTCCGGTACCGATGGAAGTACGACGAAATCTGTATCTGATTGGCAAAGAGGCTATTAATAACCTAGTGAAATACTCGCAGGCAACACGGGCTACGTTACGTTTTGAACGTAAAGACAATCGGTTGAGAGTACTGATTGAAGACAACGGACGGGGTTTTGTTCAGACCGAAGCCAGTACCCGTAACGGACAACGTAGCATGAAACAACGGGCCGAAGCCATGGGCGGTTTGCTGGAAGTACGTTCTGCCCCGGAGCAGGGCACCCAATTGGTTTTCACTACGTCCATTGCCTGATATGAACTATTCACGACCAGTAGAAATACATTATGAAACCCCATCACCTCTTGTTCTCAATCCTTACCTGTTTATGGTTATCAGGCAACTTCCCCACGGCCGCACAAATTCCTAATTCGCTGGACTCACTGGATGTTTTTCTGAAAAACTATACAGCCCGCGACTCGGTTTATGCCCGTGCTCTCAACCGTACGACTCGTAAACTAATCTACGAAAAAGCAGCTTACGAGCGAGCCGATTCATTGAGTCAGCGTTCGGAGGTATTGTGTCGACAGATTGGCTGGTGGACGGGCGTCATTGCCGTATATAATATCCGGGCTACACGCTATTTGTTGACAAACCAGCCTGCCAACGCACTCACCAATTTCCGGAAGGCGGTTGAAACGGCTCAAACGCATAACGCTCCTAAGCAGGAAATTTTTGACCTGATGGCGAATGTATCGGTGGCCTACGGGAAACTGGAGCAGTGGCCGAAGGTGATGGAAAACTCGCTTAAAGCCATTCGATTTCAGGAGCAATATGGGCTTATTCCTCGGGCAAATGCCTGGGCAAATGTAGGCGATGCACTAAAAAAGATGGGAAAACAGCGGGAGGCTCTCCCGTATTTCCAGCGGGCACTGGCAATCGAAAAAGAGAGTGGCAATCCTAGAAATGAAGCCATTGCTGAAAATGAGCTGGGAAATAGTTACGAAGGTCTGGGTAAACTGGCTATTGCCCTCAGCCACTATCGAATCGCGCTGAAACTGGCTGAAAAAGTTGACTTTGAGCTGTTACAGACAGATATTCTAACCAATATTGCTCGGGTACTTGATCAGTCGAAACACCCGGCCGATGGCCTGCCCCTCGCCCAGAAAGCCCTTCGTATTGCCCGGCAGCAGGAGAATAGAGAAGCCATGTATACAGCTTATATTGTCATCGGGCAACTTTACGAATCGCTTAAAGAAAACGCCAAAGCCGAGGCTGCCTACAAGGAGGCACTAGCCAATGCAGAAAGCACCAGTCAACGGGCCAACGCACAGGATGCTCGTCAGGCCCTCACAGAATTTTACGCTAAACAGCAGAACTACCAGCAGGCATACGCGTTTCAGGTGGAGAAGAACCGACTGGTCGATTCGGCTGCGAATGTCCGTGCCGAAGTCGCTGTTCATCGGCTACTGACTCAGTACCAAACTGAGAAGAAAGAAGCCCAGATTAAAGTCCTCCGCCAACAGGCTCAACTGCACGATAAAGAAGCCGAACGGATACGCTTGCAGAACAACGCCCTTAGTATTGGAAGTTTACTGGTTTTGTTATTGGCCGGAACCGCTTCCGCCTGGTTATTGAACCGAGCTAAACTCCGTCGACTGGAAGAGGCACAACGTTTACGACAACAGATCGCCCACGACCTCCACGATGAAGTGGGCAGTACGTTGTCGAGCATCTCGTTATTGAGTGGCATGGTGAAAAACCTAATCGCCCAGAATCGCCCGGAACGTATTGAACAGGCCATTCACAAAATCAATACCGACGCCCGCCAAATACTCGAATCCGTCGATGAAATCATCTGGACCATCAATCCCGGCAATGATACGTTGCATCGCATCGCGCTCCGTTTGCAGGAGTACGCCCAGCCTTTGATGGAATCTAAAAACATTCATTTTGACTTTGCCGTCGATGCTACGTTGGATGGGTTTCCGGTGTCGATGGAAGTACGTCGGAATCTGTATCTGATTGGTAAGGAAGCCATCAATAATCTGGTGAAGTACTCCCAGGCAACGAAGGCCACGCTACGTTTCGAGCAACAGAATGGCCAGCTTAAAGTCTTGATTGAAGACGACGGGCAAGGGTTTGACGTAGCACGGCCGACCACGCGAACCGGACGGGCCAGTATGCAGCAACGCGCTACCGACATGGGCGGTACGTTGGCTATCCAGTCGGCACCGGGGCAGGGAACCAGTTTGCAATTGGTTGTTGGCTTGTAAGGGTCATACGTTTATCCGATTTACTGACGTCAATAGCTATCTTATTTTTGTCAGACTATAGCGTGTAGATTTCCACATTCTTATGATTCGAGTTTCTATTTTTGATGATAACGATTCCCTGCGCGAAACGCTGGGACTGATTTTTGAAGCAACAGACGATCTGCTCACCGTTGGAAAGTACGCCGATGCCCTGCACGTAGTGGAATATGTCCGGCAGGACCAACCCGACGTAATTCTGATGGACATCGACATGCCCGGCCGGACGGGGATTGAAGCAGTAAAGCTCATTCGGCAGCAGACCGACAAGCCTAAAATTCTGATGCTGACCGTCTTTGAGGACGTAGAGCGCATTTTTGCGGCTATCTCGGCTGGAGCGGTGGGCTATCTGCTCAAAAAAACACCCGCCGACAAAATCATGGACGCTATCCGGGAGGTAAAATCGGGTGGAGCCGCTATGACGCCTTCCATTGCGCTGAAAGTGCTGGAAGCCTTCCATCAGCCCAAACCCAACGATTTTCTGCTGACTGATAAAGAAAAGGAAGTACTGCAACGGTTGGTCGAGGGCGACAGTTATAAACTCATTGCGCATCACTGCGGCATCAGCATGGGCACGGTGCGAACGCACATCGTAAATATTTACGAAAAACTGCACGTCAACTCAAAGTCTGAGGCCGTAGCTAAAGCCTTGAAAACGGGGCTATTTAAGTAAGGCTCCGACAGGCTCCGGCTGTCGGTTGTAGCAACAGAGTTAGTCGCTAACGCGACTCCGACAGCCGGAGCCTGTCGGGGCCTCAATTTTCACTTTGCTCGATATCAATGTTGCAGAACATTACGTTTGCCAAGTTCGCCTTTGCCGTACTACGTAGCTTAGTTGTCATACTATTATTTTCTGCTGCGCTTTCCGCCCAAACCACACCTTACACGCCCGCTCAAATCGAGCGAGTGGCCAAGCTTTCGGAGTTATACGGCCACATCAAGTTTTTTCATCCCTACCTCGGCTATAAACCCATCAATTGGGATTCAGCATTTGCGGTAGCGGCTCCGCTGGTTGCGCAAGCCAAAACCGACGCAGAAACCGTGACTGCCATCCGCCAGATGCTGGCTGTGCTGAACGATGAGGCAACCACAGTGTCACTAAAAACCAAACCCGTGAGTCAGCCGACAATGGGCGATACGGTACAGGTACTGTTCGATGCCGACAGTACGTTGGTATTGAAAATGAACGGCTACGGGGGCGTGGCCGACGTAGAACCGTTCATTGATAAGTTGGGCTATTTCGCCAGTCAGTTACCAAAAGCCCGGTCGCTCCGGCTTGATCTACGTAGTGCCCGACCCCTTAGCGAAATGGAGCTGGAGGGGTTCGGCTTTGTACTGGATTACGTAGGACTGGCTCGTGTGCTGTCGACTGAACCGTACACAACGCCCGGTATGCGCCGACGGAACCACAGCGGTTTTGCTACCGAAGGAGGAGGAACGAATGGCTACTGGTCGGGATTTTATCTACAGAGCGGCCAGTCCATTCAGCCCCGGCCATCGGCCAAAAATCGTCCAATTACGTTGCTGGTCAATAAAAACGCAGCGCTGCCTCCGGCTCTGTATGCCTTGAAAAATCGCCCACACGTTACGTTCCGAAGCGATGATACGTTGACCGATGGTCAGTTGGCCAGCACCGTTACGTTCCCATTCAGCAATAGTATTCAGGTGAAGTTCCGAACGGGCGAACTGGTCAACTCCGACGGAACGCTGGGTGTGAAAAACGTACCTGCTACGTTGCCAGTGGCCCCTCCGCCAACCAAATATGCTGCCGATAAATATCCGACGCTTGGTTACCGACTGCTGGCCGGTGCGAAAATCTGGTCGGTTATTAACTACTTTTTTGCCTATAAAGAACTAATGCCAACCGACTGGAAGGCGAATTTGCGCACGGCAGTCGGGCAATTGGCGGCTGCGTCAGACTCGACGACTTATGCAATTGCGGTAGCTAGGTTTTACCGGAATATTCAGGACAGTCATGGCTTTATTAACGCATCGCCACTACGTTACTATGCCGGTGCGGGCAGTAGCCTGATCGACATTCGATTCATTGAAAATAAGCCCGTTATCACCAAAGTCTGGGCGGATTCGGTACGTGCCAAAGGCATTCAGGCGGGGGACGTGCTGACGGAAGTAAATGGCGAAAAGATTGGGGAACGTATCGCCCGTATGTCCGCCATTCAGCCCGCGTCGAACGAGTGGGTTCGCCAGCGCGACCTTTCCTGGCGGCTTATTCGTGGGCCTGTTGGAAAGCCCATTCAACTGAAATTAATCGGTGCTGATGGTCGTGAAAAAAACGTAACGATCATGGCGCAATCGTCCAGCGAATTACGTACCCCGAATGATACGTCGGCAGTATACAAATTGTTACCGGGTAACATCGGTTACGCGCACATGGGCCGGCTACAGACCAAGGACGTAGCGGGGATGTTCGAGAAGTTCAAAAATACAAAAGCGATCATCTTCGACATGCGGAACTACCCACAGGGAACGGCTTGGACAATAGCGCCTTACCTGACTAACAAGCCTAACGTAGTGGCCGCACAGTTCTTCCGTTACGCGCCTAATGCCCCCGATATTCTTGTCGGTGATTCTGAGAATGCGACACAGAAATATTTCTTCAGTCAGCAAATTCCACCTAACACGGGCCAGCCGGTTTACAAAGGCAAAACGGTGATGCTCATCGACGAACGTACCCAGAGTCAGGCCGAACATTCGGGGTTGTTTTTTGAAGCGGCCAACGGCACGGAGTTCATCGGTAGCCCGACTGCCGGTGCCAACGGCGACGTAACGAGTTTTCAGATTCCAGGGGATATCGGCTTGACATTCAGTGGGCACGATGTACGTCATGCCGATGGGCGACAGTTGCAGCAGGTAGGTTTGCAGCCTAAAATTCTGGTGCGTCCGACGATTAAAGGTATACGATCTGGTAAAGATGAAGTACTTGATCGGGCGCTTCTTTACCTCAATACCGGTAAATAAAGAAGTTTAATTAAGAATTAACGTATGAGGCATTTTTGCTGCGTATAGTTACTGTTTCGGTGACAGAACAAAGCCACGAGATTAACGCCTGACTACCAATCATAAACAAAAAAGCTTTTCTATCGATGCAAATACAACTACAACGTTTCCTGACTTTTGGATTGCTGGTCGTCCTGTCAATTTCTGTACGGGCTCAGATGGGTTTTAACTCGCCGACGGGTGTGCCGCCCAAACAGGATATTGACATGTACAGCCGAAATAAATTTCAGGTACAGACCAGATACCGGGTTACAACTGATCCTGTTTCGGGTACGTACACAATGGACTGTTCAAACTCAGCAATTGAAACAACGACCGGCGTATTGCTCGATCCGGGCGGTACTGGAAACTACGCGCCTAATCTGAATTGTACAGTTTCTTTATATGATGATGCCAATGTTACGGCGGGTTACGAACTGACCTTCGAGCTGCTGGATACCGAAGCCAATGGCGATTCGGTTATCATTGAGGATCAATATGGGGGACGGGCGGCCTACTCAGGTAACGTACAGCCTGCTTCGGCGCTGGTAGTACCGGGTTATGGAGTCTTGGTTAGGTTCAAGTCCGACAATGATGCCAATGTAGGCGCCGGATTTAGGCTACGTTGGCGTCGTTTATATCAGTTAGACACGAGAAATTATGACCCAGTTGGTTCGGGGCTGGTCTATGATATTACCAAAGCATCGCTGGTCAGTGGTTTTCACGGTTTCTCTACAATTCCTCAGGCTGGCTACGGGAGCTTTATCGCCGGGAATCAGAATAGTGGTACGGGCACTGGTGCCATTGCTTTAGGAGCGCTCCAATCGGCTACTGGAGATTATTCGTTTGCTGCAGGGTACAACAACGTAGCAGCCCAGGAAGGTTCTATTGCTATGGGGACATATAATCGATCAAGTGGTGGGTATAGCACAGCTATGGGTGGGCGTAATATTACCAGTGGAGGGTACGCCGTGACGATGGGGTATTCAAATACTGCAACTGGAACAGGCGCGGTGGTGATCGGAAGCAACAGTACGGCTGGTGGTAATAACTCGATTGCACTGAGTTACAACAATATTGCCAGTGGTAATAACTCGGTTGCTATGGGTTTCTTTACTATAGCTAGTGGTAACAATTCGGTTGCGCTGGGAAGTTCGGCATCAACCAATGGCTACTCCGGTTCGTTTGCTTTAGGTGATAACAGCACCCTTACCAAAGTGACCAGTTCAGGGGTTAACCAATATACCGCCCGATTTATCGGGGGATACCGATTATTCACGAATACAGTGGCTAGTATTGGTGTACAAGTGCCCGCTGGTGGTAACGCCTGGTCGTCCATCTCCGACTCAACGAAAAAAGAACGATTTCTGCCCGTTAATCACACTGACTTGCTGGCGAATATCCGCACGCTACGTCTGGGTACCTGGAACTACAAAGGCCAACGTAGCGAACGGCATTATGGCCCGATGGCGCAGGATTTCTTTGCCCGGTTTGGTCATGATGCGTTAGGCACGATCGGTTGTGATACGTTGCTCAACAGCCACGATTTCACGGCTGTTACGTTGAGTGGCGTGCAGGCGTTGGCGCTGGAAAATGAACAATTGAAATCCCAGATTGCCGAGTTAAAACAGCAGGCCGAACGCGAACGGAAACAAACCGCCACCCGGCTGGAAGCTCTCGAACGGGCCCTGCTGGTTCGCCCTTCGCATACCGTTACTCATGCCAACCGACGCCGGAAAAACCGATTGTAAATCAACGTTTCTATTACCTCTTCCTTCTAGTACTACTCAATGAATACACATTTTCGTTTTCTGACTGGTGGTCTACTGGCCTTTCTGGTTGGGTCGGTTGACGCGCAAACGCCCTGTTTTGCGCCACAAAGCCTGCCACCTACTTCGCTGACCATTGCTGGCTTATCAGCCAATGGTCCTGTTTACGTATCAGCCGGCGACCTCAACGGTGATAATAAAGCCGACCTCGTTGTGAGTAAAGGTAACTCAACGTTAGCTATTTTGCTGGGCAATGGTGCGGGCGGTTTCGGGGCTCCGACCAACGTAACGACCCTTCACAGCAGCCAGTTCAGCGCCTTAGCCGACCTCAACGGAGATAGCCGACTCGACATCGTTTCCATCGATTTCAGCACCCATACCGCTAACGTATTGCTGGGCAACGGCTCGGGTGGTTTTGGCGCTGCTACGTCGGTGACGCTGAACGGGTCCAGCGCATCGGCGGCTCTTGGCGACGTAACGGGCGACGGTCGGGTAGACATTGTAACAGCCAATTCCGATGCACAGGGGATTAGTGTTTCGGCTGGTAATGGCACCGGTGGGTTTGGTGCGCCTGTCACAACGACTTTCAACGTACCTGCTCCCCTAATTGGGCTGGGTAAAATTGACAACAATACGTCAATGGACGTAGTGATTTCCAGTAGCAGCAGCAACTACGTGTTACGTGGTCTGAACAACGGTACAGGTACGTTCACGTTTACGGGTGGCGCGTACACAGTGGGCGACGGCCCAGTTAATCCCGTTCTTGCT
This sequence comes from Spirosoma flavus, assembly GCF_054778555.1. Lineage (NCBI taxonomy): Bacteria > Pseudomonadati > Bacteroidota > Cytophagia > Cytophagales > Cytophagaceae > Spirosoma > Spirosoma flavus. The sequence continues at coordinate 52,035 of NZ_BAAGZL010000006.1, read as the reverse complement.
GATGTAAACGGCGACAACTTCAATGACCTGTTAAGCGCCAATACAAACTCGGCTAACCTGACCGTGCGGCTCAATAATGGCTCGGGCGGTTTTAATACGGGAACGAATTATGAGGTTAATAACAATCCCTACTTTTTGACGGTGGTCGACATTAACGGCGATACGTATCCCGACGCTGTCATGGCCATGCGCGACGCCGGAAACGTAACGGTCAAACTGGGTAACAGTATAGGTGGTTTTAGCGAGTCGCAGATTTACGCTACTACTCAGGGTGGTTCGGCCCCGCCGATGGTTGCTACGCCTGATCTGACGGGTGACGGCAAGTTTGATCTGGTGACGCCTAATGGTAATGGGGTGAACCTGGGCGTGTTGCTAAATAATGGGTACGGTAGTTTTCTCAGCTATAACACGGTAAACTCGGTCAACGGTATCGCAGTCGGCGATCTCAACGGCGACCGGCGGCCTGACATTGCCATAACGTCATTATACAACGTTCGCCTGTTGCTGGCGAATGCGAACAATACCTACGCGCCAGCCATTGAGCTGCCCCTTTCGGCTAATCTGTCTGATATCGGTATTATGGATGTAAACGGGGATGGAAATAATGATTTGTTGGTCGTCAAAAATAATGGCACCACGACGAACGGCGAATTGCTGACGATGCTGGGCGCCGGAAATGGTACGTTTGCCAATCCTACCAGCGTGGCCGTTGGCCGTGATCCAGCCAGATTGTTCATTGCTGACGTAAACCGTGATACCCGGCTCGACGTACTTGTACTGAACTCCAGTAATGCGTCAACGTCGGTGTTTCTGGGTACGGGATCGGGTCTGGGAACGCCCGCCACTCAGGGGAGTGGGAGTGGTACTGTCGATATGTTAGTCACCGACCTCAATAGAGATGGTGCCGTCGAATTGGTTACGTTGAGCCAATCTAACGGAGCGATTTATGAGTATTATGGCAATGGCGATGGTACGTTCGGAGGGTCGGTGACCCGTACCGTTGGGGCGTCTCCCGGCAGGATTGCGGCTGGTGATTTAAACAATGACGGACGAACCGATATGGTCGTTACGTTGCCCAATTCCGGCGAAATTCGCATTCTGCAAAACAACGGTAACGTAGGAAATTCACCATCCGGGGCAGCTATTATGGTGGGCACAAACCAGTTTGTGGGTGGAACTCCATACGGTGTAGAAATAGTGGATCTGAACGGGGATGGTCGACTTGATATAGCGGTGACACAAGCAGCCAACAATGCCGTAAAAATCCTGTATAACACAGGGACTATGAGTTTTACAAACACCCTTACGGTATCGACAGGCGTAAATCCGACTGTTCTGAAAGCAAGTCAACTGGCTGGCGACGCCCGCCCGGACCTGGTTGTTGGTAACGCAATTGATCGCACATTATCCATCATCAACAACTGTACTACGTTCCCGTCCGTGACTATCCTGCCAACGGCGCCACAAACCTACACGGCAGGTCAGCCCGTATCGTTTACGGCGGTAGCGAGTTTGTTTACGCCAACAAATTATTCCTGGAGCAGCCGCCCCGACTGGCCGTATACGTTTGCGAGTAATAGCACGGACCCTACCAAAAGTGAAACGGCTCCAGGCGTAATGCAACCCACTACGTATACTATTACCGTTACGGCCAGCAACAGTCTTGTTTCGGCAACCGGAACCAAGATTATAACGGTAGTGCCGACTTTCCTGCAAACCGTAAAAAACGGTACGTGGACAGATCCAACGGTTTGGTCGGGCGGCTACGTACCGCAGGGCTATGAAGTGGTACGTATCGGCCATGTGATCGATGTGCCTGTAAAGCCTGGCCAAGGTCCGAACTATACGCTTAAAGTAATTTACACAGCAGGCGGTAATCTACGGTTCATGAATGGAGCACGGCTCTATTTTGGTCCAGATTGATGCTCAAAGGAAGGCTCTGACAGGCTGCGGCTGTAGATACAGAGTTAGTCGCTGGCGCGACTTCCGCAGCCGGAGCCTGTGAAGGCCTTCCCATTTTCACACTAAATTATTCATGAAATCCACCCTGCTTCCCTTATCAATCTGTTGGCTGGTTAGTATGTCTACGCAGGCCCAAACTTTACCACCCGCGCAATGGCATCATCTCGATCCCGCAACCGACAAAAGCATCGGTATCAGTACTGAACGGGCGTACGAATTACTGAAAACACTACCGACGCCATCAACTCCCCGTAAACCAGTTATCGTGGCCGTGATTGATGGGGGCGTGGACAGTAATCATGAAGACCTGAAATCAGTGATCTGGTCGAATGCGAAGGAAGTGGCGGGAAACGGTAAAGATGATGACCGCAACGGTTATGTTGATGACGTACACGGATGGAATTTTCTGGGTAAAAAAGACGGACATACTGTGGCGCAGCTTCAGAAAGAAGAAACCCGGCTTTATGCCCGACTGAAGCCGTTGTATGAAGGAAAATCCAGAACAGCGTTGCCGCCAGCTCAACAGGCCGAGTTTGATTTATATCAGATTGTGAAGCCGTATTACACGAAGAAACGAGCCGAAATCGAGAAGGATTTCGCCAAAGACTCTCAATTACTGGAAGAAGATAAAGGCCGCATTGACCAACTAAAAAAAGCGTTTGGGACTAACCGGGTCGATACGGCTATGCTGGCGAAACCTTCGTTTGCGGATACAACCCTGCTACGTTATGCCAAAGGTTATTACCAGGATTTAAAGCGGAATAATGGTGTTGATCTGGATGGTACGCTGGCCTATTACACGTCGTTTAACGACAAGTTGAAAGATCGGCTTTCCTATGCCTACAATCCTGATTATAACCCAGGCACGGTTCGGGGCGATAATCCGACAAACCTGACTGAGCGTATCTATGGTAACGCCGATGCCATTGGCGATTATACCGAACGTGGGACGTGACACGGCACGCACGTAGCAGGCATTGTTGCCGCCGATCGTACGAATCGTCTGGGCGTTAAAGGTGTAGCGGATAATGTGAAAATTATGAGTATAGTGGCCATTCCTGATGGCGATGAATACGATAAGGACGTAGCAAATGCCATTCGTTACGCCGTCGATAATGGGGCAAGCGTGGTTTCTATGAGCTTTGGAAAATACTTCTCGCCTGAGAAAAGATTGGTGGATGAAGCCATGCGATACGCCAATCAGAAAGGGGTGTTGCTCGTACACGCAGCCGGAAACGACCACGTTGATCTCGACTCAGCCGCACAATATCCGTCGAACACGTATCTGAATGGGCAGATCATCCCGAACTTAATAACGGTAGGTGCCAGCAGTCGCGATAACGACAGTACGTTGGTGGCGTCATTTTCTAATTTCGGTCAACGTAACGTAGACGTATTTGCGCCGGGAGTGATGATTATGTCAACCACGCCCAAGGGAAATTACGGGCCGGGAAGCGGTACCAGCATGGCTACACCCGTAGTGGCCGGTATGGCGGCATTGCTGAAAACGTACTTCCCCAACCTCAGTCCCGCCGACCTGAAACGTATCATTCTGCAATCGGCGGCAACGTACCATACGCAGGTGCTTAAGCCCGGAACAAAGCGAAAAGTAGATTTCGCTACGTTGTCGAAAACCGGTGCGATTGTGAATCTGTATGAAGCGGTGAAATTGGCGATGACGGTCAAAAAATAGCTGATTCGACTGCGAAAGAAAATTTTGTAAATCATTTCAGTTAACAGAATCGTCGCGTAGCGACCTAATGCTTGTAGAAATTTAGGGTAGTCAGGTAGAGTCCCGTCGCGTAGCGACCAAACTACGTTAATAATTTGTTTGGTCACTACGTGACGGAGTTAAGCCGAGGACATCATTATCTACAAACGTTGGGTCGCTACGCGACGATTCGTTAACTCAGACAGTACGTAATTGATAGTAAGTTTTGCGGCTGATTTAACTGTATTATAGGTCGGATAACCGTAGATGAGTACGTAGTTATACGCAATCTGATTCACAGTCGTTTTTTGTTTGTGAGTGTATAAGTTATTGTCTATAAGTGAGTTGTGTTTGGGTTGGGTTGCTACGTAGTTTCCTCCTCATACATTTATCCGATTGATTGCCCTTAGAGGGCTAGGTAGTTTTGACACAAGTTTTTAGCATTAAAACGGTGTCAGAAATGCGCTCATTTTTACAACTTCTCCTTTTTGGATTTTGGGTGAGTTCTCCCACCTGGGCTCAGACGGATGCTGCTCCCGGCAAATCGTCGCCCGTGAAGCTGTCGGGTGGGTTGAATGCGTATGCGGGCTTTTATTCCGCCAGTGGCATTCAGTTACGTAACCAGCCTTCGCCATTTGGTTTGAGCGGTTCGGTGACGGTATCGCTACCCAGTGGAATCGCCATTCCATTCTCGGCGGTGCTGGGTAATCAGGGCAGTAGTTTTCGGCAGCCGTTCAACCAGTTTGGCATATCGCCTACCTATAAATGGGCCACCGTTCACGCGGGTTATCGCAACGTATCATTCTCACCGTTCACGCTGGCGGGGCATACGTTTCTGGGTGGTGGTGTTGAGTTAAATCCCGGTAAATTGCGGCTGGGTGCGGTTTACGGCCGGTTCAATAAAGCCATCTCGACTAACATCGCAGAACCCGACATTATTCCGGCTTACCAACGTACCGGTTATGCGGTGAAAGTGGGTTACGGCAAACCCGGCAACTACGTAGACCTGATCATGCTACGTGCCAAAGACGATTCGGCGTCCATCGCTTCCGTTCCGCAATCGGCCACACAAACCGTATCGCCCGCCGAAAATCTGGTGGTTGGCCTTACTTCTCGTTTACTGATTTTACAGTATATCACCGTTGAACTGGACGAAGCCGTCAGCGCCTACACGCGTGATGTGCGGGCCACGATGGTTTCGACCGAAGGCAGCAATCCGGTAGCGCGACTTTTTGGTCGGTTGTTTACCCCACGTTTGTCTACTCAGCTCACGCAGGCAACGCAGGCTGCAGTTGGCTACAAAGGCAGGAATGCGGGTATCAAACTTCAGTACAAACGTATCGATCCCAATTTTCAGACGATGGGTGCGTACTATTTCCAGAGCGACATCGAAAGCTACGCCATCGCGCCAAACGTTACGTTGCTGGAAGGAAAATTGCGATTGTCAGGCAGTTATGGTGTTCAGTACGATAATCTGGCGAACAATAAAAGTGCCCGCACCGGTCGGCAGATTGGCTCATTGGTGGCATCGTACAATCCCGAAACCAAGTTCGGAATCGACCTGCAACTATCCAATTACGGCATCAGCCAGCAGGCGGGACTGCGACCAATTATCGATACGTTGAAACTGGCGCAGAATAACCTGTCTGCTACGGTCAATGGGCGCTACACACTTCAGAAAGAGGACGTAATACAGGTGTTCAACCTGACCACTACGTATCAGAAACTCAGCGACCTGAATGCGAATACGGCCAATCAGACCGAGAACAACAACATCAACCTGAATCTGGGCTATTTCTACCAGCAAACTACTACCGGTTGGGGCATCAACGGAATGCTGTCGTACACCCAAACCCAGTTGCCGATTGTGTTTGGCGACACCAATCGGACGGTACGTTTCTTCGGCCCCACGCTCGGCGCAACTCAATCTTTTCTGGACAAGAAACTGACTACGTCGGCCAACGCCAGCTACCTCATCAATCAGCAATCCGGCATCACGGGCAACGTATTGACCGTGTCGGCCAACGCAGGTTACCAGGTGGCTAAACAGCAGACAATCAACGTATCACTCAACTACCTGAATTCAAACACAGGTATTCAGACGGAGAAATTCAACGAACTAAGAGGCAACCTCGGCTATGGCATCTCGTTCTAACACACTCATTTTATGCACACTATGCTTTATGCTGCTCTGCATGAGCAGTTGGGCGCAAACGTTCCCGCTACAGATTCAGGTGAACGTAATGCCGCCCTATAGCGCCTATTTGCAGGACTATCCTGGCACGGGGCAACAGGTGCGGGTGTTCATCATCAACACCAGCCGCACTACGTATCAAATCCGGCTGTCGGGCCAGTTGACCGGCGACAACGGTATTGAGATCAAAACCTCGCCCAATTACCGGCCCCCGCGCCCCCTGGCCGTTCCGCCTGGCCAGACGTTACTTACCCGCAACGATCTTGAAGGGCTGTTCGATTTAAACCAGATCGACGTAACGGGCATCGACAAAAACCTGCTCGCTCGTGGACTACCCCTGCCCGATGGTACGTATCAGCTATGCGTACGGGCTTTCAATGAAACGGCCACCAATACGGCTGCGGTTGCGTTCGGTCAGCCCTTGTCGGCAGAGTTTCCAATTGGTTGTTCCGCGCCCATCGTCGTCAGATCGGTCGAGCCGCCCATTCTGATTGCGCCCCTCTGTGATGCAGACGTAATGGCTACTACACCACAATCACTTGTGTTCACCTGGACACCTCCGGCGGGTGTTTCACCGGCATCTGTTGAATACGTGCTACGTGTCGTTGAACTGCCACAAGTTGACGTTGACCCAAATGTGTTTATTGATGCGGTGGCGCTCCCAAAATCGGGTGTGGAAGTGCGTAATCTACGTACCAGTACGTTCCTGTATAGCCCAACGCAGCCGCCTTTGGTTGTCGGTAAACGTTACGCCTGGCGCGTGCAGGCCATCGACCGGTCGCGAAAATTGGTTTTTCAGAACGATGGCAAGAGTCCAGTGTGCGCCTTTACGTATGGCATTGTTCCGAAAGAGCAGTTGAAACCTGGAATTGAACTGACGCAGACGCCGATCAAGATGGCGCCTGTTGCCATGGATTCAAGCACTACGTCGGTACCCGGTCAGAAAACGGCTATTGCTTCGATTATTGAGCCACCCAAAGTTGTTAAACCTGCTACGCCAAAGACTGGTCTGGGCGAACTAGTTTTTGCCGGCCAAACCATTACTATCCAGAAAGTAACCAACCCCGATCAGGACCATTTTTCGGGCCGTGGAACGCTGACTATTACGTCGCCGGTGAGCCTGAGTACCGACGTTGATTTTACAAATCTGGTCATTCGGCCGACAAGCGTTGATAAGGCGGACAAGAAAGGGAAAAGCAGTTTTGAGAGCTACGTTGTCGTTAAAGGAAAGCTCGAAAGTAATCTTAAAGGCGTGCGGCAAATGGGACGGGATGCGAAATTTAAAACCCATCCTCACACGGGTGGAACGGCCTCTGCTACGTTCGAATCCATCCGGCTTGTTGCCGATCATACTGCTGCGTTAGATCAGAAACTCAATACGTATTCGCTCAATAAGGGCGGTAGTGAAGAAGCGTCAATCAAAACCGGCTTTGTCTGGAACAGCCCGATTACCCTAACGTCAGTTGGTGCCATTAATCCGGGTTCGGGGAATAAAGGGCCGTTGTCGGTTGGGTCGCTCAATACGTATGATGGCAACGTAACAGTGGAAGTTCCCGGCGAGTGGCGCCCTATCGCATCGGCTGGTCAGGCATCGTCGGAAACCCTGAAAATTCCGTTTGGAAAATCCTTCAGTGGGTCAATGAGCGACCTGCCCAACTTTCGGCTTGAGATTAAAGAAGATTCTTATTTAGAGATTCAGAACAACGTTTTGAAAGCCCACCTGAACGGGTCGTTGAAAGTGACAGGGAAAAAGAAAAACGAACCCGATCTGTTGATTCCTTTTCAGAACAGCGATGGCATTACGTTCACAGAACAGATTGAAGACCCACAAATTGTACTGGGAACGGTTGACGATTATGCGCGATTGTTTCTGAGTTTTCAGAGCGTGAACGTTCAATTGGGCGATCTGTTTGAAGCCGACGACCTGCCGTATCCGAAGTGGGTGAAAGGTATCTCGTGCACCAATGTGGATCTGTGGGCCGGTAAGATGGTCTACATGCAGGATGAATACCATCCGACTTCGCAGGACCATCTGGACTGGATGACCATTCCACTGAACCCGATTGTGAACCGGGGTAAAGGCTACGAATCGACAATAGGCGGGCGCGATGATCTGAATATTCAATCACCGTACCTGGGTTATAAAGGCAAGATTACCCATGCTGTTGCCTTCATCAAGAACACCGAACTGACAATGGGTTTCGTAGCGGGCGAGGTATACATCCCATTCGTGGGTGCGGTTGGCGATTTGCAGATTAGTCTCGAGAAATGGGGTCTGGGCGACGCAGATGTGTTTTTCTCCAAACCTTCTGAACGGACTTTGCTGCAAACGCCCGAAGGCGATCAGGTAACGCTGAAAGTAACGGGCGGTCGTTTCGAAGACAGCTTTTTCCACCCCGATATGTGGATTTCGGCTTACAATCCGACCAACTCCACACGCGGCATCGACGCCCGCGACATTCACATGGACGGCGTTGATATAATGATTACGCCCAAGGGAGAGCTCGTCAGCAATTACGTTGGAAAGAACGCCGAAGCTTATTACGGTGGTAGCAGCCAGAAAACCGCTTACCTCAACGGCCTCGACTACCAACTGGCGCGGGTCGTTTTTGCCGACGAACCGGGCGGGAAAAACGCGCGGCTGTCGTTTGTTGGGAAGCTGGTGCTGGGCGATAAAATCGTCACAAAATCACAGGATGAGTACGATATCGTTTTCGCCAAACCCGGCAAAGATACCTTTGAGTTCGACGGTACGATTCCTTACAAACCTATCAACGGTGGGCCTAAGTTGCCGGCGGGTTCGGGCTTTGGCGGTGGCAAAAAAGGCAGCGGGCCTTATAACGACCCCAACGACGAACGCTACGCAGCCGAATTTGCTCCAGCCAGTCTGGGCTACTTCCTCGAACGCTCGGCCCCGGCTTCGGCTATAATTCCTACTGCCAACAAGACATACGGCGGTAGCTACCAGACCAGCACAGGATCGTTTATTAATGCTCAGTTTACGCTCTTCAACGACGATGCTACGTATGGTAACGGTTTCCTGGCCATTAGCGGAATGAATCTGAAAAGTCCGTCGGCGATTACTGTAGAAAGTACAATCCGGGCCGGAAAAATGCAGGGTGTAACGTATTGGTTTGCCCGATTTAAGTATGAGAGTAAAGATAACCCCGGAATTCCGCTGTTTCTGAACCTGGAGGGCTACGGCTTCGAAGGTCGGCTCTACAGCCACATGAAGCACGTCGGTAACGACATAGATATTAACGACGGCAATTACGTTCCCGACGCCAACACCAGCTTTGGTCTGTTTGCAGCCATGCCCATCCAGTCGGTAGCTGATAAGGGCAGATTTCTATGGGGGAAAACAGCCACAGAAATCACGTTCAACGGTTTTGTTCCTGCCCAAACCATCATACGTGGTGACGTTAATATTGAGCAGCTAAACGGTACGGGCGATGAGGAGACATCGCGTATACAGGGTTACGCTACGGTTAAATTTGATCTAGCTAGTAAGACAATGCTGGGTACCGTCAACATAACTAAAGGCAATCTGGTAGCCGCCTGCGTTACGGGCGAAGCAACGCTGTATTTAAGTCCCAAAGGTTTTTGGGCGTCGGCAGGTAGCCCTGGCAAACCCATTGAAGTAAAAGCCATGTGTGGTGCATGGGGTGATCTGACACCTAAAGCCTACGGTTACGTACTGGTGCATGCCCTTACCGAAAAAATTCCTACAATGAGCTGGGTGCCAGTAGGTGTTGGTTTAAAAATGCATCTCTCCGCCAAACTGTTCGACCTGAAAACATCGGATTCGTTCGGGGCATGGGTTCACCTGAAGGCTGGCGCTAATTCGGACCTTCTAATGTCCCTTCGTCCCATCAAAATGCAGAGTACCATTAATGCTTCCCTCGACCTTTCGGCCGGTTATTCTGATTACAGTCTCGACCTGATTAGTGCCAGCAGCGATATTCAATTTTCCTTGCCTGACCCGTTCTGCGTTGCCTACAACCGACGCGTTTGTGTGCCTGTACTAGGTGGCTACAACTTCATCCTTGGGCTTAAAAACGCATCTCCAATCCTGAAAACTAATGGAGAAGTCAGTGATATGTGCTACGACGATGGCACCCTCGAAGGCGAGTGCAACGGTATACTGGGCTGGCTGTTGAAAGGGCTTGACGTGATCATTGGTGCATTGGGTCAGGTCTATGATTCGGCCATGACACTTCTGGTGGATATAGGAGGAGTGCTTACCGAGGCCGGTAAAGCGGCCTGGGACGCTGTCTCTGGCTTGGCAGAAGATGCCTGGGATGCCGCCACAGGCTGGATTCCCTGGTAGACAGACCCTTTAATACAAAATAGGTGATCTTATGAAAACGATTCTAATAAGTATACTACTGCTCATCTGGATCAGCTTATCATCCATTTGGGCCCAGAAGGCAACAACGGCCACCTCTACGAAAGCATTTGCTTCCGTTACGCCCGACGGTAAGGCCATACAGGTAAAGTGGCTCATTCTGTTACCTCAGAAAATTCAGTTTCATATTCTGCGCCGAAATGTCAGCGAAAAGACTTTCACACACCTGACTACGTCGCCCCTGCGTCCCATTGTTGCCGTTGACGCAAAAGCGTCACTCCTGGCGCAGGAAGGTCAGCGCAACTACCTGAAGACCATCCAGGCTCTGCCAAAACGTAACGAAGCTAAATTCTATCTAAAGCTCTTTGCTACAACAGTTTACGTAGATAATGCTTTTGCTCAGGCCGCTGGTATGTTTTTTCAGGATAACACAGCCATTCCTGGTCAAACCTACGTTTATGCCATCAACGCAGTCTATAATGGCAAGGAATATAATTGGGCACAGAGTTTACCCGTTCGGGCAGGAAATTATAAGCCAGAACCGGCCCCCGTTGGCCTGAAAATCACCCAGGAGGCCACTAGTCGGGTAGCATTGAACTGGCCCATCCTGCCAAACGTAATAGCCTATAATGTCTACCGTCGGCGTGGCACAGGTGGTACAGAAGAAAAAATCAACCGCCAGCCAGTGATCGGTATCGAAGCCGTGGGAGGTAAAACACCCGCTTCGCAGTTCACCGATACCGACAGTACGCTACGTATCGGCGAAACGTATTACTACCGCATTGCAGCCCTTGACCCGTTCGTGAATCCCGGCGAGTTCAGCCAGCCGGTGTGGCTCACTATCAAAGACATGGACCCGCCTGCCGGAGCTACGGCTCTGCACGGCCAGGTTGATAAAAAGAGTATTCGGCTGGGCTGGAAACCTTCGTCCTCGCGCGATTGCATTGGCTATCGGCTGTTCCGCAGTACGTCGATGGACAAGCCATATCAGCCCGTACTGCCCCGCTTGCTGGCCGCATCAGACACTACGTTCACCGACGAAACAGCCCATGAAGGCGAAACGTATTACTACTACCTGCGGGCTGAGGATCAGGCTGGTAATGGGGCTAATACGTTACCTGTTCAGGTTAGCCATCCTGATCTGACGCCACCCACATCGCCCACCGGCCTGGTGGCGCAAACCGATACGACCGGTCACGTGCGGTTGAGTTGGCGGGGAAATACTGAGCCAGACCTCGTCGGGTATTTCGTCTACCGCGGACTGACCCAGAAAGACGACAACTATGCACAGCTTCAACTGGCCCCGCATAAGCTGACCACTTTCCGCGATACGTTGCTCCGTAATAATCGCAACACCTTTTACTACCGCGTAACGGCGGTGGACAAGATGGGTAACGAAAGTAAGCCCGCACTGCTGACGGTACGTCTGCCCGACCATCGCCCCCCAACGGCTCCTCATCTGCAAACGCTAACAGCCATTGGCGATTCGGTGCAGGTGAACTGGCAGGCATCATCGTCGGAGGATGTGCGTATTTACCACGTACTGCGCCAAAATGTAAATGATACCAAACCAACGTTTCAGATTGTGGGCCGCACTTCCGCTAGCCGTTTTTCGGATCGAAACGTAGTAAACGGTACGTATCGCTACGCTGTGCAGGCCGTCGATAGCACTGGTAATTCGTCGGAGCCGTCAATACCGCGCCCGGTACAGGTTATTGGGAAAAGTGACCTTACAACGCCCGCCAACATCAACGTACAACTAGATGAACGCGGTAAACGACTGACCGTCAGTTGGAACCGTGCTTCACAGCCCAACGATTTTGTAGGTTACCGCGTGCTGGCCCGTGATGCTGGCGAAACCTTCCGGGCTGTTACACCACTGCTCAACGACTCGCGCGCCGTACTGACCGACTGGGAAACCGGCACTGATTATGAAATCGCAGTAGTGGCTGTGAGCCAGACGGGGCGGCAACTACGTAGCGAAATTGTCAAGGCGAAAGCCAATAACTAAGTCACACGTTCATCGACCATGATAAAGCACTTTCTTTTTGTTCTGCTGCCCATGTTTCTGCATTTGTCAGTATTAGGGCAATCCAACGCACCTACGAATCTGGTGGCTACAGCCCAGAACAGCACATCAATACGGCTTACCTGGACCGAAAATATTTCTAATGAGACCGGATTTGAAATTGAACGTAGCACCGATAATCGGACATTTTCTAAAATCGCTGATGTCAATGCAAATACTACCTCGTTCACGGTTACGGGGTTGTCGCCCGCTACACTTTATTACTTCCGGGCGCGGGCTAAATTCGCTACCGGCACTTCGAACTTCTCGAACGTAGCGTCTACCAGTACGTATAACATTCCTCCCGTTGTCAATAACCTGACTGCGACAACAAAAGGCACTACGTCGATTCAACTCGTCTGGACAGACGTTGTCAAGGAGGGCAGTTATTTTGTGGAACGCCGAACGGGGCAGTCGGGTAACTTTACACGCATCGCTACGTCGGGAGTTGGTTATACTGACAACAGCGTATCGCCGGGTACGGAATACTGCTATCGTGTGCAATACGATGCCAGTTATGAAACTGCGGGCTACTCCAACGTAGCATGCGCTACGACTCAGCAAGCTCCGCCAACATCACCCGCCCGACTTGCTGCACAAGCTGCATCGAGCAGTCAGATTAACCTGCAATGGGCAGATGTGAGCAATAACGAAACGGGTTTTCAAATCGAACGGACTAGCAGCGCTACGGCACAGTTTACAAAAATTGCCGATGTTGGAGCGAACGCCACTGCGTTTTCTGACCAAAATCTTTCGGCCAGCACACAATACTGTTACCGGGTTCGGGCAGTAAACGGCGCCGGAAATAGTGGCTATACAGACATTCAGTGCGCTACCACACAGGCACCTCCGCTCGGTGCTCCGCAGAATCTGGTTGCTACGGCTGCCTCAACTTCGCAGATTAACTTGTCGTGGACAGGTGTTGCCAATATCACCGGTTATCAGCTCGAACGTAGCCCCAACGGTAACGACAACTGGACTAAAATTGCTGACCTGGCTGGAAACACCACCAGTTATGAAGACAAAAACCTGTCGCCGAACACTCGTTACTACTACCGTATTCGAGCCATAATTTCTGGAACGGCTGTGATATCGGGGCCCTACTCGAACGTAGCGAATGCTCAGACGCCAGACACTCCGCCCGCAGCCCCCGCCCGTCTGACAGCTACTGCCGTCGCTTATAATCAAATCAATCTCCAATGGGCTGACCTGAGTAATAATGAAAGCGGATTTCAGGTCGAACGTAGCACCGACGGTTCGACTTTCTCTAAAATCGCAGATGTCGGCGCAAACGCAACCAGTTACGAAGACAAAAATCTGCAACCGCAGACGCGCTACTACTACCGAATCCGGGCCGTTAATGCTGCCGGACTGTCTGGATTTTCCAACGTAGCAGATGCCACTACACCTGTTGGCCCACCCGCAGCTCCGCAGAATCTGGTTGCTACGGCAGTGTCTACAACGCAGATTAACCTGACCTGGACACTTGTACCCAATGCAACGAACATTCTGATTGAACGTAGTCCCAACGGAAGCGACGGCTGGGCGCAGCTGGCGCAGTTAGGGGGTAACACCACTGGGTATGAAGACAAAAATCTAAGTCAGAATACGCGCTATTACTACCGGGTTCGGGCTACCAATACTAGCGGTAATGGCCAATTTAGCAACGTAGCGAATGCCATTACTCCCGACGCGCCACCCGCTGCCCCTGCCCGTCTGACGGCAGCAGCGGCATCGGCAACACAAATCAATCTGGCCTGGGCCGACTTATCTAACAATGAATCGGGTTTCGAAATAGAACGAAGTCCTGACGGAAATACAGGCTGGTCTAAAATTGCGGATGCGCCTGCAAACACTACGTCGTACCAAAACACTGGTTTGACGCCCAACACCCGCTATTTCTATCGCGTTCGAGCCTTGAACGCGGCTGGCCAGTCGGCGTATTCGAACGTAGCGGATGCAACTACGCCCGATGTGCCACCAACCGCTCCAGCGAATCTGTCTGTTGCACCCGGTTCTGCTACGCAAATCAACCTGACCTGGGTCGACCAATCCGCCAATGAAACCGGGTTTGAGGTTGAACGGGGAAATAGCCAAACGGGTACGTTTACCAAAATCGCTGATTTACCGGCTAACTCAACTACGTATCAGGATCAGGGATTGACGCCAGCGGCAACGTATTGCTACCGGATTCGGGCTAAAAATACCATCGGCGCATCGGCTTATTCCAACGTAGCGTGTTCGGCTACGCCCGACGTACCACCCGTGGCTCCGGCTCGTCTGACAGCTACGCCAGCATCGCCCTCGCAGATCAATCTGGCTTGGGCCGACCTGTCTGCGAACGAGAGTGGTTTTGAGGTTGAACAGAGCACTAACGCCACTGGTATGTTCACGAAAATCGCTACGTTGCCCGCAAATGCGACGACCTACGAAGTCAAAAACCTGACCGATGCCACGCAGTATTGCTTCCGGGTTCGGGCGGTGAATGCGGCTGGTCCATCGGCCTATACTGATCCCGCCTGCGCTACTACGCCTTTAGCACCACCGTCCACACCCGCTGGCTTGGTCGCAAAGGTGTTTGATTATGACCAGATTCAATTGAATTGGGCTGCCGTTTCGTCAAAAGCGGTGACGGTAAGTATTGAGCGGTCTACTAATCCGAACGGGCCATTTGTGGAAATCAAACAGGTTCCAGCCGCACAGGCCAATTACGTCGACCCAGGTTTGCAGGAGTTCACTACGTATTACTACCGGATTCGGGCCATCAATGCCGCCGGAAATTCGAACTATTCGAACGTAGCGTCGGCGCGGATTGAAGAAGTGGTCATTGGCGTGGAAGACGAATGGATTACGCAGACGCAGGTTTTTGTCGAAAATCGTACGCTTCAAATACGCACCGAATGGTATCGATCGGTTCCGGCGGAGGTGCAATTGCACAGTCTGGATGGTCGGGTGCAATTCAAAGATAGCCGTCGTGTGGGCGTAACCGATGCCT
Source organism: Spirosoma flavus (assembly GCF_054778555.1). NCBI lineage: Bacteria > Pseudomonadati > Bacteroidota > Cytophagia > Cytophagales > Cytophagaceae > Spirosoma > Spirosoma flavus. Next base: position 36,757 of record NZ_BAAGZL010000006.1, on the reverse strand, counting down.
GGTCTTATTCACTGGCGCAGCCTGCATCGGGCATGTACGTACTTGCTATTGTGGCCGATGGACGGCTATTCACCAAACGTATCATACTACCATGAACAAACTAAATCTGCTCTTTTTGCTGCTCATCGGGCTGAGTAGCTGCCAACCTAAAACCGTCACGCCAATTACTGATCTTGTTAGTAAAATCTGGAAAGCCAACACCGTGAAAGAAGCTGACGTACTGGTTTATACGTTGGGGGCTACGTCGAATATCAAACCGGGCTATACCAATTTTCGACTCGACCTGAGTCAGCCAGGAAAAGCCGTTTTAAAAGATATAGATGGGAAAACTATAACCGGCACCTGGACCGTATCGACCGACAACAAACGCCTGATTCTATCGGACTTGGTTCCGAAGCCAACCAACACGGGTGGCATGATTGAGTACTATATTTTGTCGGAAGCTGACGGCGCGTCGCTCAATCTGGAACGTACCGCCGAAAGCCGTAAAACGGGTAATACCGTCAACCAATACGGTCTTGTGCCGGAGTGATTGGAAAGGCCCCGACAGCCGGAGCCTGTCGGGGCCTTAAGTTCTATTTTTGAACAGTAGCCTTGCCTAACCGATTAATCAGGAACGTAGCAATTACTACGTTGTTGGTTGATCTCATATGAAAAACAACTCGTTACGTAGTGCGGGGTTTATCATCGCTAGCTTGCTGTCGCTATACAGTTACGGGCAGGATGGGCGATTGGCTGATTATAACGCCATCGGTTGGTACGTCTACAACGGAGACCATAAGCTCACTCAGAAATGGGAACTCCATACCGAATATCAGTGGCGACGTATCAATTTCATCCAAAGCTGGCAACAGTCGCTGGCGCGGGTAGGACTGACTTACAACGTATCAGATAAGGTAAAACTGGCGGGTGGCTATACGAATTTGATTACGTATCCATTCGGTAATTATCCCCGCGCTGATCAGGGGGTACCGTATCCCGAACATCGGATTTACGAAGATGTGCAGTTTTCGGAGCAATACGGGCGAGTAAAATTGTCGCACCGTTTTCGGCTGGAACAACGATTTCTGGGAGAGTTGAGCGAAGAAAATCCCCGGAACGTCGCGAGTTGGGATTTTGCGAATCGGGCGCGTTACCAGATTTCGGGCGAGATTCCGCTGAAAGGAGCGCAAACTGACGATGGTAAACTTTATCTCAACTTTTTCGACGAACTGTTCATCGGATTCGGCCCGAACGTAGCGCAAAATATCTTCGATCAGAACCGAATTTCGGCCGGTATCGGCTATCAGATACGTAGCGATTTCCAGATAGAACTGAACTTCCTGAATCAGATTTACCAACAACCCGATCTGACCAACGGGAAAGCCGTGTTTGAGTACAACACTGGTTTCCGGCTAAACGTCAATTACAATCTGGATTTCGCTAAGAAGTAAACTAGCATCGTGCTGTCTGGGTCAGTTTACTTCTTAGCCACAACCATTGCCCGGCCCGGTATGGTTTGGTACCAAACTTCCTTGTAGGCAGTAAGTCCAGCTACTCGATACCACGTCTGAATTTCGGCGACGGAATAATTACCAGCGGTACTGCTTAGCCCGTAAAACAGATTCGTGCTACTACCCACCAGTTCGGGCGGGGCCGACATGTCGGGGCGGATAAACTCATTGATAATGAACAGCCCATTTGGACGTAGTGCCCTGGCAACTTTGTTTGTTACGTGCTGGTTCTCTTCGGGCGTGAAGTGATGCGCTACGTTCGACATAAGTATCAGATCGAACGCGTTTTCGCCGAAGTTGTCGGTCAGCGCATTGCCAACCTGATGTTGCACTCTACTGCCCATTTGCTGCTTCGCCAGCACCGGAGCGGCCTGTTCGATGGCTTGCGGTAGATCGAGTAACGTGGCCGTTAAATTCGGGTATTTTCGGCACAGCGCCACCGCATGATTTCCGTGCGAACCGCCGATGTCGAGCAACGTAGCAGCCTGACCGGAACGTATCGATTTAGGCAACGGAACCCGTCGGCCAAACTCCTGAATTTCGGCGTTGCTGGCCGCTACCATGCCCTGCTGGTAATAGTGCCACTGTTCGGGCGTGAACGTATCGTGGTACTGAATGCCTTTGCCGGTTTGGAGGTATTCGCCCAGATGATTCATCCAATCCCACGTAACGCGGTTATTAAATACAATCAGACCATGTACGGATCGCGGGTCGTCGATGAGGGCGAACCGGCGGGCCATACGTGTGAGTTTAAATCGCTCCTTCCGATACGTAAAATAACCCATCGCCGTTAGCAGCCCCATTACTTCGCCGAGCGCTTTCTCATTTAACTGAAGCGTTTCGTTAAGCTCGGCAAGTGTTTTGGCGCCGGAACGAGCCGCTTCGAAAATGCCTTTATCGGCCGCTTCGAGAACAGCTTTGGCCAGTACGGGCATAATCTGGGCGTGGAGTAGGGGAATGGGTACCAGATTAGTACGTAGCGCTATCCACTCAAGCAGATTTTCGGGCGTAACGGTAAGTTGCATAGGTCGTAAAAAGGGGCACGGTGATACGTTGAGTTTAGGATTTTACACCGCGTTGGCGGAAGCCATAAACTCAACGTATCACCGCGCCAATAGTTTTGCAGAACGTTTCTCCTATTGTTTGGCTACCGCCTTAGTAACCGTTGCTGGTTTCTTTTTCGGCGATTTCGCACCGGGAGCCGATGGGTTTTTCTGCGTCATGGTAACCGGGTCCCAATACACCACTTTCTGCTCGAAATAGCTTTCGTTACAGGCGAGTACAGGAGCGGCTGCCCGGAAACCGAACACCGGATCTTCAACCGTTCCCTGACTGCCTTTGCGCACGTTGTCAAAGAAATCGGCGAAGTGTTTGGAGTGGGCGTCGTCGTCTTTTGGGGCGTCGAATTTAATTTCCTGAGCCGGTTCTGCTTTGCGCGTATCGGGTGGATATTTCGCATCATACTGCCGCACAAATTCCTGCTGTACGGGCTCCGTGAACGTAAAGAAACTGTCATAGTTGCCATATCCGGGCGCAATAGGAAGTTTCTTTTTGGTCATAATGAGGTTGTTCTCCGAAAACTCAATCTGACCTTCGTTACCAATGATCCGCGTTACGTTGCTGATTTTGCCCGCATTCGCGAAGTTCACACGTAGCACCATCTGGAAAGCTTCGTGCTGATCGGTTTTGGGGTAATCCATGATGCACGACATCACATCCGGTACGTCGCGGCCGTCTTTCCAGTAGGCCAGATTGCCCGACGAGAAAATACGGGTTGGTCCCAACGTATTGGTTACGAAGTGAACACCGGTGATGAGGTGAATGAATAAATCGCCCGCTACGCCCGTGCCGTAATCTTTGTAGTTCCGCCAACGGAAAAAACGGGTAGCATCGAAGGGCCGTTTTGGTGCATCGCCGAGGAAACGGTCCCAGTCAAGGGTTGCGGTTGACGCATCGGGTGGGATGGAATATTGCCAGGCGCCAATAGCATTGAACCGGTCGTTGTTCGATTCGACGTAGTTGATGGCGCCAATTTCGCCTGCCTGCACCAGCCGTTTGGCTTCCTGAAACGCGGCACTACTGATTCGTTGGCTACCCACCTGCATGGTTTTACCCGACTTTTTCCAGGCGTCGATCACGGCTTTGCCTTCGTTGAGGTGCTGCACCATCGGTTTTTCGCAGTACACGTGCTTACCGGCTTTAAGAGCCGCAATGGTAATGTGATCGTGCCAGTGGTCGGGCGTAACGATGAGCACGGCATCGACATCAGACCGGTTCAGGATCTCGCGGTAATCGCGGGTGGTAAATAGATCTGTATTCTTGCCGTATTCTGATTTAGCGTGTTCCAGTCGGCCATTATACAAATCGGCGACGGCCACTAGTTCTACGTCGGGATTCCGTAGGGCAGCCCGCGTATCCATATTGCCCTGAATGCCCATACCGATGGTGGCGATACGTATTTTATCATTCGGACTGATTTTTTTCAGATTCGGAATATAGGCTGGTGCAGACACCAATGGTCGGGCCATGCCCTGAGTAGCCACCAGTGCTGAAACGCCTGACAGGCTTTTTATAAATGTACGTCTGTTTGAGGGCATAGGGCCATACGTTTTAGTAGATGAGCAGAATTGATTCCGATTGATTTCGTCTGTTCAGACTTCTTAACAAGAACGTAAAATCGAACGAAAACCTGTTTGTAAAAGCGCGTCGACACCCGGATTTACCTAATTGGCTAGTAGCGCAAATAATAATTGCCGAACGAATAAAATGTAACCGCTTTGGTAGACAAAGTATTGCGTTTGGGGGTGACCGATTATACAAAAGAATATGTGCTTGTTTCAGTTATTTTATATACTTTGCTCCCTTTAACACTAGCGTGCGAATGACCCCGGAAATCATGCGCTATGTTCCTATTTTTTCTTTCTTTTCTTAAGTTCATCTAAACAACTAACTCATTTTACACTATGTTAAAACAGCTACGAGTACACAGGACGATTGCTTTTACAGCTCTGCTGGCATTCGGCTTCTCCGTGCTTACCTATGCACAGCAAGATTTAAAACAGGCCGCCAGAAACGCTAAAGTATCAACATCTTTATTGACGGTTATCAACAATGGAGGAAACCTTGTTGCGGAATCTGACAAAGATGGGATACAGCGTATGAATCTGTTTACGACAGATGGTGATAAGATTGCCATTGATGCCGTAGCCAATGCAGATGGAGGAGAGCTTCTCCAGGCTTTACAGGGAATGGGGCTTCAGCAGGGAACAGTAAGTAAGCAACGGGTATCGGGTTTTCTGCCTATCAGTCAACTGGGTAACTTGAAAAACGTTACGTCGCTGAGATTTGCTCGCCCTTCCTATCGGCCAAAGCATAACGTTGGCTCAGTAACCTCCGAAGGCGATTTGGCAATGCGGGCTTCCGTGGCTCGTACTACGTATGGCGTGAGCGGAGCAGGTGTTAAGGTTGGCATCCTGTCTGATTCCTATAACGCTCGTGGAGGAGCAGCCGCTGGTGTCGCATCAGGCGATCTGCCCGCAGCTGGCGTAGAAGTCCTGTCCGATTTGACAGGCTCCAGCCTTATTGATGAAGGGCGCGCTATGGCTGAGTTGGTGCATGATATAGCGCCAGGATCGCCCATTGCCTTTCATACTGCATTTGTATCAGAAACGGATTTTGCCCAGGGTATCCGTGATTTGGCAGCCGCTGGTTGTAAAATAATTACCGACGATGTCAGTTATTTTGCTGAGCCTTTCTTTCAGGATGGCGTTATCGCTCAGGCTATTGACGACGTAGTGAATAACAATGGCGTTACGTATTTCTCGTCTGCCGGTAACTCGGCCCGTCAATCCTACCAAAGTACGTATAGCCCTGGCCCGGCAACTGTATTTACTGGCTACAGTAACGGAGCACGACCCGCCCATAATTTTGGAGGAGGGGATCTTCGCCAAACTTTCCGATTAGGACCAAACGGACAGTCAATGATTCTTAGTTTTCAATGGGATGATCCGTTTTTCTCAGTTAGTGGTGGTGCGGGTGCGCAGACAGACATGGATATCCTCGTTTTTATTGGAGGAACGTATCGGGGGAACCTATCAGGTATTGAAGAAAATACAGGTTTAGACCCAGTCGAGTTGATTGGCATTGTCAATAATGGAACGTCGGCAGTTGATATTGAACTGGTGCTGGTCAAATGGTCAGGTCCGGATCCAAACATTGTAAAATGGGTCAATTTCGATAGTCAGGTTTCGGTAGAATATGACACCAAAAGTTCAACGGCTGTTGGGCATACCAACTCTACCCGTTGCATTAGTGTAGGAGCTGCGCCCTACTACAATACGCCCGCTTATAACAATAACCTGACTACGGCTGTCATTGAACCATTTTCATCGGCCGGGGGCGTTCCTACTTATTTCACCACAACGGGCACTCGATTGCCCGCTCCTGTAACGCGGCCTAAGCCTGAGATAACTGCCGTAGATGGAACCAACACAACATTTTTCTATTCTGATTCGAGCGTAGACCCCGACACATATCCGAACTTTTTCGGTACGTCGGCCGCTGCTCCGCACGCAGCGGCTGTGGCTGCTTTGATGAAAGAAAAAGTACCTTCCATTACACCGGCTGCTATCCTGTCTGCCCTGCAAAACACGGCCCTGGATATGAATGATCCGTCTACGCCAGGGTTCGACACAGGCTTTGATTATGGCACGGGTTTTGGCTTTATTCAGGCCAACCGCGCTCTTGAAGCGATAACCGATACGCCACCGCCAGCGGGTGTTTTCTCGATTACGGGCGTAACCACCGTCAGTTGTACAAACGTCAGCCCTGGTCGGCGCGCGTTGGTGTTCAACCCGACATATAGCAGTTCTAACGGCCAGCCGATTAGTTTCTCGGTTGTCAATGAAATGTTGCCAACCACCAATTCTGGCCCTTATTCGCTGACCTTATATACCGATAATCCGGTTATTGTGCTGAGCGCAGAACAAAGTGGGGCGCAATCTACGTTCAATTACAACTGGCTGGGTGCCTGCGGAGGCAATCCAACTCCTCCACCCGCTCCGATCGGATTTGCTATTGTAGGCGCTACGTTGTTTAGCTGTAATCCTGCCGGACCAAACTCTAAAGCAATCAGCTTTACGCCCCAGTATAGTGGAACGAACGGTCAGCCGATTAGTTTCTCGGTTGCGAATGAAATGCTGCCCACGACGGCATCAGGCCCATATTCATTAACGCTGTATACTGATAACCCGGTTATTACGTTGAAAGCTATTCAACAGGGCACGCCAGATCAGGGTAGCTATAGCTTTAACTGGCTGGCGGCTTGTGGTAGCCAGACATCGGGAGCGCGTGTAAGTGCTGAGTTGAACCTGGCGGTACGTGTGCTGGGCAATCCCGTAGCTGGCGAAGTGGCCGAAGTAGAAATTTCGGGTGCCGCTGGTGGACCCGTTAGCCTGAATCTGGTCAACACACAAGGCCGCGTGCTTCACAAGCATACCATCAGCGAAGCCGCTTCGGTTGAGCGGGTACGTATACCAATCAGCGGTAGTAAAGAATTGCTGATGCTGAACGTCAGCACGCCATCCGAACGTAAAACCATCAAGCTGATGAAGCAGTAATTGATTCACTACCAACGTAGTAAAACACCAAAGCCCAGACGCAAATCTGGGCTTTGGTGTTTTATGTTTGGGGCAGGCTGCTACTTTCCATCTAGCTGAACCGCCACCCATTGGCGCTCGGTTGGCATTTTGTGCGTAGCATTCCAGACAAACATGGCCTGTTCGAGGGCCGCGTTGAGTTGTCGTTTAACACGGGCGCGGGCTATGTTCAGGCGACAATTCAGGGTTTCCTGATAAATCAATGTCTGATTTTCACTATAAAACCGAACTGTGCATTGCTTGCTTTTAGGCTGGCTTTCGATAACCCAGAATCCGTCGCGGGGTAGTAGCGGTTCGTCGACTTTACGAGCTTGTGTGGTGAACGTAGCAAACGTCAGGAGGAAGGCCGTCAGGGCCAGGCGAATTGTTGAGGTAGTTTTCATTGTATTTGTGTTTTTTGAGGTGGTATTTGTTCATTACCGGGTCAAATGTATAAGCCTACGCAATTGATTGCCAGGATAATCGCCCATTGGTACGTAGCAGCCAGCAGACAGCAGTAAATTGTCGACAAACGGCTGTTCGGCGGTGGATTCAGTTGTTCGGCGATGGTCTCGTGCTGTTTGTCGATAAAGAGGCCGGTTAATAGGCAAACCCGCCCTGTTTAGCTATTTTCGGGTGGGTAATCGCCGAATGTATGCAACATCTGAACAAAGAATTTGTCTTCTCCAATCAGCCCCGCTATCGGTTGGCCAGGCATGGTTTGTTCTGGCTGGCCTGGATGCTGTTTTTTGCCCTAACGTATGGTTTCTTACCAGCGAGTTCCTTAATGCGGCAGGGCATCGACTGGCCAATGGCTTTCCTGCGTGGATTTGGCTGGGCAGCCATTGATGCTACGTTGTTTATGCCTGCCCACGCTTTTTTTACGTATAGCATTGCGTACTGGCTGGTACCGACGTTTCTGCTGAAAGACCGCTACGTATGGGCGGTGCCGGTTATTTTGGGACTGATGGTATTGACTGCCTTTTTTTCGGCTATGCTGACCACATTCGTCGTCGACCCTATGCACATCTGTCTGGGGTTGCGCCCATCCGGAAATAGTTTCTTTTTTGCTATGATGGCGGGCATGCGGGGGGCATTGACCATTGGTGGTTTTGGGGGGGCTGTCAAACTAGCGAAAGCCTGGTATTTGAAACAGGAAGCTTACCAGCAGATTGATCGGGAAAAATTGCAGGCCGAGTTGCAGTTACTGAAATCGCAGATTCACCCGCATTTTCTGTTCAATACGTTAAATAATCTGTATGCGCTTACGCTGCATAAATCTGACCGCTCGCCCGCTATCGTGCTGAAACTCTCGGAGTTGCTGAGTTATATGCTGTATGAATGCAATGCTGCGGAAGTGCCGCTTCAGAAAGAGATTACGTTTATGCGGAATTACATTGGGCTGGAACAAATCCGGTATGGCGAACGACTGGATATGTCGGTCAATATAACAGGCGACTATGGCAATAAACAGATTGCGCCTTTGCTGCTTATACCGTTTCTGGAGAATGCATTCAAGCACGGAGCCAGCGAACAACTGGAGCAAGCCTGGATGCATATCGATCTATTAGTGCAGGATAATACGTTGAAATTCAAGGTTATAAATAGCTGCGAGTTGACCGATTCTGGCGATGCGCCCGTTGGTGGTATTGGCTTGCAGAACGTAACAAAACGTCTGCAATTGTTATACCCGAATCGGCATGAACTACGTATCGTGACAGAACCGGAAACATTTATGGTCACGCTCACGCTGGAACTGGCTGCTACGATGGAACCGTTACGTTTGCCAGTAAATGAACTAATTGAAGCTGCTTAATCGAAATTTGTATGCCGCTACGTTGCCTGCTTGTTGATGACGAACCCCCGGCGCTGGCGGTCATTGAGTCGCACATAAACAGCATTGATAATCTGGAAATTGTAGGTAAATGCCACAACGCCATTCAGGCATTTAGCGTGTTGCAGGCAACACCCGTGGATTTGATGTTTCTGGACATTAAGATGCCGAAACTGCTGGGTACCGATTTTGTCCGGAGCCTGCGTAATCCGCCTAAGATCATTTTTACGACGGCCTACCGCGACTATGCGCTGGATGGCTTCGAACTCGACGTAGTGGATTATCTGCTAAAACCCATTTCGTTCGAGCGTTTTCTGCGCGCTATTTCCAAAGTTATGCGGGTTGATACGTTATCTGTATCGCCTAATTCAGTAGAATTGCCCGTAATTTCTGCTGAAAACCAAGTTGCTACGTCAGAGAACACCTTTCTATATTTTCGGGTCGACCGGAAAATGGTGAAGGTGTTTCTGCACGATATTCAATACGTAGAAAGCCTGAAAGATTACGTTAAAATCGTTACGTCGCAGGGGCGGCCATTGGTGGTAAAACAAAGCATCAGTTCGCTGGAAGAAATGCTGCCCGAAACGAGTTTCCTGCGCATCCATCGTTCGTTTATCGTGGCCGTCGATAAAATCGCTGCATATACGCCCAGCTACGTTGATGTTGCCGGCCAGGAGTTACCCATCGGCCGGCTGTATCATAAAGAAGTTGGCCGCGTATTGAAAATTGGAATGGAGTGAAATTGCTTCTGTTAAAACGATTTACCACTCCCAACGTTTTAGAAATCAAATAGTTGCGACTGGTAAGTCATTTTAGCAGGGTCTATGCGTTACTCATTGCCCCACCAATGCTGGGAGCGGGCTGCTGGCCGTTTAGGACGAACAGCTTTTTGTGTGCGAATTTTTTTAAACAGGCGTTTCATAGACTTATACATTTTTTCAGGTCAACGTTACCGAATTAGCCGGCGATTAAACCAGAGCCAATGCTTCTTCTACTTTGGACAGGCGGTTAGCTGGCAGTTCTTCGGTAGCCATTTGCAGAAAATTGTTGAATACTTCTGCCGGAGCGCCCTGCTTCACGCCTGACAACCACCCGATTACTTCTGGATCGCTGATCGAGCGCATCATCCAGCGACTCTCTACCATCAGCGTCTGAATGGGAATGGAATGTATAATTTGTTCTTCCATCTGAAAAATCTCGCCATCCGTGTAATGCTTCCAGAGCAGGTCGATCAACACCGTCTCCTCTTTATTCATGTGATAGAGATTAAACGCAATAAACTCGTTGAAAGCCAGTAAAATACGTTGTCCAATTGCGCCTTTTTGTGCTGCGTCGGTAGCCTGCCGCCATTCCTGAATAGAAGCAAACAGGGTTTGGGTCAGCTGATGGTCTACATCGTGGTCTTTCTCCAGCTCGTCAATAAGTTGAGCATCGTGTTTACGGATGTGTGGCAGAATAAACTGATCCTCATTTTCGGCATGTTCGTCGAAGAAATGTAATGCCTGCTCCAGTTGATCGATGGTAGCAATCGCTTCGGATGACGTGAAATCGGTTTGTTGTAAACGAATGGCCGTATCGTAGAGCATGCCCCGCAGGCCTTTATGAATCTGATTGAAAACGTTATAGCGTTGGTCTTGCATTGGTATTTGTCTGATTTAAAAGTGATTTACGTAGTGATTGTTGACGTACCTGAGCAGGTATAGCGGTTGTTCGAGGTTGAGATTGCTTGCTTGCGCACAAAGAACAGAGTGCGCATCGGGAGCAGCGTTTCGTTTCCATTGCTTCGGATTTATTTAACAGCCGTGGCTTCGATTTCGACCATCAACTCCGGAAATGCGAGCGCTTTTACTTCGGTCAACGTGCTGGAAGGAGCACAGTTATTAGCGCTCAACCGGCCGATTACCTGACCATAATTCGCAAAGAATTGCTCAATGGATGTCGTGTATATGTTAAGCCGAACGACATTTTCCAGCGAGTAGCCAGCCTGTTGCAGAACTGCTTCCAGATTGTCGAAACTCAGGCTGATTTGTTCGCCCATGTCGGCATTTATGGGTTGTCCTTCGGCAGTCATGGCCGCTTGCCCAGCGCAGTACAACGTATGAGTTGCCTGGGCCACTTCTACGGCCTGAGAATAGCCAAGCTGATTTTGCCATTCCCAGGGGTTGATTACTGATTTTGTCATGAGTATTGTTGTTGAATTGGGCTGTGAACCCGGATTAAAAAAGAGGTAAAAACTTATTGACGGTTAGTAAAGGCAATACCCGTCTGATTGGCGCGTGCCGCCGATTCGGTCTTTATAGAGTCAAGCGTTATCGACGTATAATAGTCGTATTCTCCGTTTCAGGCATCGCATACGAGGAGGTGTTCGCCGGTGGGTGTATACCGCCGAATGTATCGGAAGCAGAAATCACAAGCCTACGGCTCGAGAGAAGTAGGAAAGTAGCGGCAAACGTGTGAACGGTTCGTTGTGTGTTCATTGCATTGTTCGTGTCTGTATTTGACAATGCAAAGGTGGCTCGTGCCTCGAACGGTTTCAACGATGAATGGGCCGGGTTGACAGAAGCAACGTATCAACCGTAAAAAGTGGGCATTGATCCGTATATTCTCTGTTTTTGGGGAATTACCTACTCTAAAAAGCTTTAATTCAATATTAATCCGTTCACTCTTAAAGATTAAACAAAATGAAGCGCTACGTTCTGGCTAACCGTAACAGACATCAATAAAAGGATAGTTGTTGAAGACGTTTGGGATTTGATACGGCGATTTGCGGGGCGCAGATACCAGAAACCAACGGTTAACCGAGCAAACATTAACCGAGAAATCCACTACTGGAACGTATCACCCGAAGTGTTGAATCAATTCAGCTGAATGGAATCTTACTGACGATTCCAGTAAGATTAATACGATGATACGCTTTGAAATGGATAAGGAGACGATCTGTCTAGTACGCAATCCGGATAAGTTACGCCACGTAGCGATAAAATACGCCAGCACCTATTTTCGACGTAGCAAACGTAGTATGTGCATACCTATTAATGCTTTGGCAACGTAACAATCACTTACGTTATACCCATGTACGAAGCCCGCCGACGATACATTTATCTCGTTGTTTTCGCTATAATTGGCCTGATTGTCAATGTTCAGGCGCAGAATAAGAATCCTAAATTCAAGGTTATTGCGTTTTATACGGCGCAGAACGACCGGGCACATATCAGCTACGTTCACGAAGCCAATCGGTGGTTTCCGAAGATGGGCGAGCAGTATGGATTTGCCTATGACTCAACCAATAACTGGAATAACCTGAACACCGATTTCCTGAAGAACTACCAGGTTGTTATTTTCCTGGATACCCGCCCCGAAGAACCTGCACAGCGGGAAGCGTTCCAGAAATACATGGAAAATGGAGGGGGATGGCTGGGCTGCCATTTCGCCGGATTTGCGCTGACGCCATCGAAATATCCGCAAAACTGGGACTGGTATCACAATGAATTTCTGGGTTCGGGCTCCTACAAAAGCAATACGTGGCGACCAACATCGGCTATTCTTCGCGTCGAAGACCGAAAACATCCGGTTATGAAGCAGATACCCGTTACGTTCAAAACGGCTCCGAACGAATGGTATCGGTGGACCAACGACTTACGCAACAATCCAGATATTACCGTTCTCGCGTCCATCGACTCGACCAGTTTTCCCCTCGGAACGGGCCCAAAACCCCACGAAATCTGGCACAGTGGCGATTATCCGGTAGTCTGGACGAATAAAAAATACCGAATGCTCTACGTCAACATGGGTCACAACGATATTGATTATGAGGGCAAAACCAACAAAGAACTTTCCTTTACGTTCGAAAATGAAACGCAGAATAAGTTAATGATTAATGCGCTGCTGTGGCTTGGGAGTCATAAAAAGTAAATCACTGCTTAAGCTTTTCGATACGTTACTGGTGCCGCGCCCGTCCAGCGTTTAAACGCGCGGCTGAAAGCGCTAAGCTCATTGTAGCCTAATAAATAGGAAATTTCCTTAAGCGGATATTGCCCAGATTTCAGATACGTCATGGCCAGCGATTTCCGGACAGAATCTGCCAGTTGCTGATACGTAACGCCCTCGTCCTGAAGTTTTCGCTGGAGGCTACGAGCGCTGGTGTTGAAATTAGCCGCCATTCCTTCCAGGGTTGGAATTCCCAGATAAGCGTTTGTAATCAGGTAGTTTTCGATACGTTCTTTTAGCGACGGCTCGGCATCGGCCGGTATACTCAACGCCGTGGCCTGTTGTACCAGAAATTGCTGCATATCATAGTTAGCTGTCAAGATCGGTACGTTCCAGTAGCGCCCTGCGAATGTTAACTGATAGGTATCGTCGCTTCGGCTGGGCGTGCTACGTAGCACGCGAGCGTATTCCGACTCATTTTCCGCTACGTAGGGTAGGTAAACGGCTTCCGGTTTTAGCTTGGTCAGCACCAGTCCATCAACTTCATGAAGTACAAACACCATGGCCAGATCTAGCATTTGTTGCAGGGCAAAAGGTGCTTCGGCCGCCTGGTTGGGGTAGGGGATAAATCGAACAGTAAACGCATCATGTCCCTTTGATACGTCCATATCAAACAGATTGGTTAACAGTTGAATAAAGTCAGCAGCTTGCGTGAGGGCATCCCCAACGGTCTGGCTTGTCTGAACAATTTGTCCTACGATTCCCAAAGCCGCTAGTTGCAGCGATTCACCAAAATGCAGCCCAAAAAGTGGGTCGTTACTAAGCTTACTGGCGTGTAGCCAAAGGTCATCAAATTGCTGGAGTGTAATGGATGATACGTTACGTTGCTTAATTCCCTCCCAATCAAGTCCCGAAAGTTGGCAAAGTTGCTCCGGCGATAGGTCGCGCTGGGCAGCGTAGCTAAGCAGTGTACCGATAAAGCGTAGTTGGAAATCGTCCATGACAGTAGTTTTTACGAAGGTAAACGGAATACGCCACACGTGTCATAGACTGGCGTGAAATGGTAAGCGATTGGCGGATTGAGGTAAGATCCAGCCCGATTGTCAGCCCTAGTTTTGCAGCAGTCAAACACTGATAATCAATTGAAATGCTATGAAAAAGCCCACAATTACTACGTTGTTTTCGGCCCTCGCCGTATCGGCTCTACTTGTATCTGCTACGTCCGCAAAAGCCCAAAGTCTTACCTCAATGTCAAACAAAACCAATTTATCAACCATGAATGCATCTAGTGTAATGATCGATCAACCTGCCCAAGTCATTAAAACTTTCCTGACCGCCGTACAAAAGGGCGACTTTCCAACCGCAACGGCATTGATTGATCCGAAGATTCAGTGGAACCAGCCCGGTACGAATCGTTTTTCGGGGCTTAAAAAGTCAAACGATGCGGTTGTGCACATGGTGGGCGGTATGATTCAGGCATCGTCGCAAACCTTAAGTCTTGCCGATATCAAACAACTGACTATCAATGGTAATAAAGTCGCCTGTGTGGTTCGTTGGAAAGCCGTGATGCCCGGTGGCGGTGTGCTGGATGTGCACAACATCGATGTGTACACGGTCGAAAATGGCAAAATCGTTGAAGCGACGATTTACTCAGAAGATATCGCTCAAGAAGATGAGTTCTGGGGGAAATAGAATAAACTCCAGCCTAAATCACTTCCTTCCGGCGAGTGATTTAGGCTGGAGTTCACTGCTTTCAAATTGCTTCTGCCGCAGCCCTGCCCGCCACGCGACCAGAGAAAATACAACCTCCCAGAAATGTTCCTTCCAGCGCGCGATAGCCGTGCATGCCGCCACCGCCAAAACCAGCCACTTCACCGGCTGCATACAGGCCAGGAATCGGTTCACCGGTAGCGTTCAGAACGCGGGCTGAGAGATCTGTTTGCAGACCGCCCAGTGTTTTACGGGTCAAAATATGTAAGCGAACGGCGATGAGCGGCCCCGCTTTAGGGTCGAGAATAGGATGCGGTTTCGCCGTTCGGATAAGCTTGTCGCCGAGATAGTTACGTGCCCCACGAATGGCCGTGATTTGGGCGTCTTTGCAGAACGGATTGCTCAACTGACGATCACGGGCTATAATTTCACGTTCCAACGTAGTGAGATCAATGAGCGGCTCGCCTGCTAGTTCATTCATACCTGCAACGAGGTTGGCGAGGTTGTTTTTTATAACGAAATCGACCCCGTTCTGCTTAAATGCTTCTACGGGGGCAGGTGCATTTTTGCCAACAGCTCTACCCATTACCTGCCGCCAGCTTTTTCCTGTTAAATCTGGATTCTGTTCAGAGCCAGAAAGTGCAAATTCTTTACGAATGATGCTCTGATTCAAGACAAACCAGGAATAATCGTAGCCTGTTTTCCGAAGATGTTCGAGCGTGCCCAACGTATCGAAACCCGGAAATAACGGCACTGGCAGTCGATTTCCCCGTGCATCGAACCACATCGACGAAGGTCCGGGTAAAATGCGAATCCCGTGTTGTTTCCAGATGGGCGCCCAGTTTTGTATGCCTTCGGTGTAATGCCACATCCGGTCGCGGTTGATCAGGTTGGCTCCGGCAGTTTCGGAAATCCCCAACATTCGTCCATCTACGTGCTCCGGCACACCCGACAGCATGTGCTTAGGCGGCTCTCCCAGACGATCAGGCCAATTCTGACGTACCAGTTCATGATTCGCGCCAATACCACCCGACGTAATAATAACAGCCTGAGCACGTAGCGAGAAATTTCCAACAACAGTCCGCGAGCTTCGTTCTCCCCGATTTACGTTACTCGGTTCCAGAATATCGCCTTCAATTCCCTCAATAACGCCGTTTTTTGTTATCAACTCATTGACCCGATGACGGAATTTCAGCGTAATCAATCCTTTCTTTACTGCTTCCCGAACGCGAAATTCAAAGGGAGCCAGCACGCCTGGCCCTGTGCCCCACGTAACATGAAAGCGCGGCACCGAATTTCCGTGACCGATAGCTCCGTACCCACCGCGCTCGGCCCAACCGACAATCGGAAAGAAACGAACGCCCTGCTGATGAAGCCAACTACGTTTTTCGCCAGCGGCAAATGCTACGTAGGCTTCTGCCCATTTTCGGGGCCAGTGATCTTCTGGGCGGTCAAAGGCGGCTGTGCCCATCCAGTCGGCCAGAGCTAGGTCGTAAGAATCCCGGATTTTGAGTCGACGTTGCTCCGGCGTATCGACCAGAAACAATCCTCCAAACGACCAGAATGCCTGTCCGCCCAAATTCTGCTCCGGCTCCTGATCAACCACAGTGACACGTTTACCCGCATCGGCCAATTCAGCAGCGGCTACTAGACCGGCCAAACCAGCGCCCACAATCAATACGTCAGTATCCGTTTGCATAAAAGTTTTGGCAACAGTTTTAGGGCGTAGCATCAACAGGAGTTGCTGCCTGTAGTACGGCCTCCTGCGCCTTTTTAATCTGCTTCAAACCACTCTGAATAGTACCCAATACCATAATCCAGGCAATCGTACCGAGTATCAATTGTTTGGTTGGAATAAACCAGATTACCGGGAAAATGGGGAAATCGAAGGGTGAATTCCAGACCATATGGAGCAGCATTACGGCAATGAACGTCCGCAGAAAGCGAGGATCTTTCAGCATATCCCAGTCAAAGTTGCGTTCGCCTTTCACGCGCCAGATAGCCGCTGCCGTAATGGCCGTCCAGACGACATGACTGAATGGAGCCAATACACCCCGTAGAAAAATATTACTGATCGCCGGCCCGAAGCCACCCTGCAGGAGCACCACAAATGCGTAGCCCGCCGATTCAAAAGCAGCAAAACCTGTTCCAACGGCCGCTCCAAACAACAATCCGTTCAGAATCCAGTGGTACTGATTTTTGTTGCGCATCAGCATCAGCACCGCCAGCAACTTACCCGATTCCTCCACAATACCCGCACTCGAAGCGCCTAGAAACGTACCCAAAAAGGCAGTATTGCTGAAAAAAAACAGGGAAATAAACAGCGATACCATGCCGCCCAAAAACAACAGTTTAATGGTTTGATAGAGGGAAATATTCTGTGGAGCATTCATTTCCCAGAAAAAAATCAGGCTGGCGAATGGTACCGCAAATGAGCCAACGAAGATCAGTCCGGGAATCAGTAATACGTTGTTGAACTGATTCACTGCTATGTATAACGCAATGAATAACAGGACCGCACTGCCACCAAACCGGAGAAAAAGCCAGGGCTGAGGCCAATGCGAAGCAATTGTACCGACAACGGGCGTTGTTGCACGTGTTCCTACTGTAAATGCACTCTCGATATCTTCATCCGTACGTTGTTCGCCGATTTTGGCAAAGATACTTTTCAGACTGAAATCGCTGTCCAACGTATCGACGCCCGTTAACGTACTGATCCGGTTGACCGAGCTTGAAAAATCGAGATTAGCGAAGGGGTTACCAGAACTTGAATTGGTTGAGTCGGATGCGATACGAAGTCGCCAATGCGAAGAACCGATACGTAGATCAGCCGCCGGATTGAGTTCTCCCGTTGTTACGTTACGTCCGTTTAATTCAACCGATTCGGCATCAATCGTCTGAAAATAAATATGTTGTCCGTCGTATAAAATGGATAAGTGCCGGTCAGCCGTTTGCGGATCAGTTAATGGAATATTTGACCCCGGATTACGTCCAAGTATCAAACGGGTTTGCGGAAGTAATATAGCTGTTCGCCCCTCGTCGGGCCCACTGATGCATTCAAAAACAGGTTGCCGATTTAACGTAGTGGTCATTGGGCGGAAGGGTTTGTTTTCATTCGAAAATAAGCAGAATGTTAATATACACCGTACACCTACGTAGCAATTCAACTGTCAACTTATTAATACCTGGGACAATGGTTACAAAACCTTCCTGACTACGTATATTTGATAGTACAATTTGCCACTTAAAACTGGTTGACGAATTACCTTTTATCAATTACTCGTCTATAGCTTTGTCAGCTAGTTTCTTTTTCTTTTATCGAACCCGTTTATGTTAGCCAAAACCTTTGGCGCTGCCGTTTATGGCGTAAATGCGAGCATTATTACTATTGAAGTCATCGTAGGTCAGGGGCTTCATTTCAATATGGTTGGTCTACCCGATAGCGCTGTTAAAGAGAGTGAGCAGCGAGTCGAAGCTTCTCTCAAGTTCTTTGGCTACAAAATGCCCCGTCAGAAAGTCGTGGTCAATCTGGCGCCAGCCGACATTCGCAAAGAGGGTTCGGCGTATGATTTGCCCATTGCTCTTTGCGTATTGCAGGCATCTGAGCAAATAAACACCCAGCGCAGCCTTGAAGACTATGTAATTATGGGAGAACTGGCTCTCGATGGTACGTTACGTCCTATCAAGGGTGTTCTGCCGATAGCTATTGAGGCACGAAAACAGGGTTATAAAGGGTTTATTCTTCCGCTCGAAAATGCGCAGGAAGCGGCCATTGTGAACAATCTGGACGTAATTGGCGTAGCGAACATGCAGGATGCGGTCGAGTTTTTCGAAGGAAAAAAAGACATTACGCCTTTGGTGAGCGACACCCGTGATTTGTTTCTATCGCAGGTAAATGCGTACGATGCCGATTTCTCACACGTTCAGGGGCAGGAAAACATTAAACGGGCTCTGGAAATTGCCGCTGCCGGTGGGCATAACGTTATTATGATCGGTCCGCCGGGCGCGGGCAAAACCATGCTGGCCAAGCGATTACCCAGCATTCTGCCCCCGCTTACGTTGCAGGAAGCGCTGGAAACCACAAAAATTCATTCGGTAGCAGGCAAGCTTGGCACACGAGCTAATCTGATGGCTACTCGTCCGTACCGGGCACCGCACCACACCATTTCCGACGCGGCTTTGGTGGGTGGTGGCAGTTTTCCGCAACCAGGCGAAATATCGTTAGCGCACAACGGCGTACTCTTTTTGGATGAGTTACCCGAGTTTAAACGGTCGGCGTTGGAGGTAATGCGCCAGCCGCTCGAAGATCGGAAAGTGAGTATTTCGCGGGCTAAATGGGCCGTGGAGTTCCCGGCAAGTTTTATGCTCATTGCCAGCATGAACCCCTGTCCTTGTGGCTACTACAATCACCCCGAAAAAGAATGCGTTTGCGGCCCTGGCGTGGTGCAGAAATACCTGGCTAAAATCAGCGGACCCCTCCTCGACCGTATTGACTTGCACGTGGAAGTAACCCCCGTATCATTCGACCAAATGACCTCCAACCGACCCGCCGAACCCAGCGAAGTCATCCGGGAGCGCGTCATTCGGGCGCGGGAACGTCAAACCGCCCGTTTTACCGATCAACCGGGAATTTATTGCAATGCCATGATGCCGTCGCAAATGGTAAAAGAAGTGTGCGCCATTAACGACGCCGGTCGCGCATTACTCAAAACTGCTATGACCCGTCTGGGTTTATCAGCCCGCGCCTACGACCGAATTCTCAAAGTGGCACGTACCATCGCCGACCTGGCAACCAGCGATGAAATCAAAATCGAGCACCTGGCCGAGGCCATTCAATACCGGAGTCTGGACCGGGAGAATTGGGCAGGTTGAAGCCTCGCTGGTAGTTATTCGGGAACGATATGCGTAGCAGGAACAGAATTAGTGAACGGTAGATATTTCGCTAACTTTGCGCAACGTGAAAGCATAAAGCACACGCAAAATTATTTGAAAAGCCATGTAATACGTATCGACACTGCCTATTGCTGAAGAGACTTCTCCCCGAAGTCCTTGTGTCTATTGTATTACCTAAATTTTCTAAACATGGCTTTATCAACCAAGTACGGGCGAACGTACCATTACCCGTTTTCGCCCGGCACCACCAGCGACGATCGTATCAATCATGACTACGCATCAGATTTGTCACGTATCAACGTATTGATTCATACCGAAAAATTGGACGGTGAAAACAACTGTCTGAGTCGTCACGGCGTTTTTGCGCGCTCGCACGTAGCACCCACTACGTCGCCCTGGACCAGTGCGCTACGTCAGCGTTGGGAACAGATTCGGCATGAACTGGGCGATCTGGAAATCTTTGGCGAAAACCTGTTTGCCATTCACTCCATCCGCTACGAACGGCTCGAAAACCATTTTTTCGTCTTCGCCGTCCGAGAGCATGATACGTGGCTATCTTGGGAAGAAACGCAGTTTTACGCTAACCTGCTCGATTTTCCAACCGTACCTGAACTAGGAAAATCGACCGCTCCTTTGCAAACCGAAACGATTAAAGCAGAGATACTTTCATGGGCTAGTCAGCCCAGCCGATTTGGCTCTGTCGATACGTCCACCGGTACAACCTGCACTATGGAAGGTGTAGTTTCGCGAGACGTAGGATCGTATGCAGTAACGGAGTTTCCGCATCGCGTATTTAAGTATGTTCGTAAGGGGCATGTCCAGACAGATGAGCACTGGACACGTACCTGGAAACGCGCGCCATTGGCGTGGGAAAGGAGGAACGTATGAACTGGCAATTAACCAAACGTACCGACTGGCCCGATTTGCTACGTCAATTTGATTTTGTGCGCGACATGGTTGGTGTTCCGCAAGATCCGATCCATCACGCCGAAGGGGACGTAGCAACGCATACCCGCATGGTGCTCGATGCGCTAACGTCATTACCTGGTTATCAAGCCCTATCGCCTGACGAACAGGCTATTTTATGGGCAGCCGCACTCCTGCACGACGTCGAAAAGCGCTCGACTACCGTGTTGGAAGATGACGGACGTATTACGTCGAGAGGACATGCCAAGAAAGGCGAACATACCGCCCGGCTGCTGTTGTATGACACCATACCAACGCCGTTTTTTCAGCGCGAAGCAGTGGCTAAACTCGTACGCCATCATGGACTACCGCTTTGGGTTTTTGAAAAAGAAAACCCTCGCCAAACGTTGTTAAAGGCCAGTCTGGAAGTGAATACGTCCTGGCTGGCGCTTCTGGCTCGTGCCGACGTGTTGGGACGTATCTGCCATGATCAGGCCGAGTTACTGTATCGAATTGATTTGTTTGAGGAGTTCTGTCGTGAACAGAATTGCTACGGAAAACCGTATCCGTTTGCCTCAGACCTGACCCGATTTCAGTATTTCCGGCGCGACGACGTAGCGCCCGATTTTCCGTTGTTTGATGAAACGAAAACGACGGTCGTTTTAATGATCGGTTTACCGGGTGTAGGTAAGGATTTTCATATTCTGGCAAACTATCGCGATTGGCCTGTGGTCAGTCTGGATGGTTACCGGCGCCAACTCGGTATTGACCCAACTGACCGAAGGGGTACCGGCCGGGTCGTGCAAATGGCTAAAGAACAGGCGCGAGCGTATTTGCGCAATCAGCAGTCGTTTGTTTGGAACGCTACTAATATTAGTCGAAATCTGCGCGCTCAGCTAATCGACTTATTCGTTACGTACCGGGCGCGGGTAAAACTGGTTTATGTAGAGGTTCCAAACGCGCGTCGCGCTGAACAGAATGCGAATCGGAAATATCCCGTACCCGAACCGGCCGTTAGTCGAATGCTGGAAAAGTTGGATGTGCCTGCCCTCTGGGAAGCGCATGAAGTAGTTTACGCCGTTGAGGAGTAAGTTCATAAAGCAGTTAGGCCAAGTCTGAAAACTTGGCCTAACTGCTTTATGAACTTATCGTTTTTTCTTTCCTGAGTAATTCCGGTTGAACTTCGGTTTACCAAAATTATCTTTCTTCGGACTACCGAGTAGTTTATCCGCTAAATCCGGGCGGTTGAGTTTATTCAGACGGTTCCGAATCCAGTCTTTGTATTCGGGCTTATACCAGAAAAAATAACGGTTCTGTGCCTGTTTCTCGTCGCGGGTTTTAGCTGTTTTTACCGGCTTCAGCGTATATGGATGAACGCCGGAATAGTAAATCACTTCGGCCACCGTCATGGGTGTTGGCGTAAAATCCTGCACCTGTTCGAGCTGGAAACCCATGTCTTTTGTTTCGGCGGCCAGGTTTGCCATGTCCTGCTCCTCACAGCCTGGGTGCGACGAAATGAAATACGGAATCAGCGGCTGTTTGAGGTTATGCTTCTCCTGAATCTGATCGTATTTCTTCTTAAACAGCTTAAAATACTTGAACGACGGCTTCCGCATAATCCGCAACGTATCGTCGGCAGTATGTTCAGGGGCCACTTTCAACCGACCTGAAACGTGGCGCGTCGTGAGTTGCTCCATGTATTCGTCGTGGTTGCCGTCTTCGTTGTTTTTGTTGAAATCATCGACCAGTAAATCGTAACGGACGCCCGATCCCACAAACGCTTTTTTGATCTTCGGATTCGCATCTACTTTCCGGTATAGCTCCGTCAGCGGCTTGTGCGACGTATCAAGATTGGAGCAGATGACCGGGTGGATGCAGCTTGGACTCTGGCAACGAGCACAGATGGACTCATCTTTGCCTTTCATCTTATACATATTCGCCGACGGTCCACCCAAGTCAGAGATATACCCTTTAAACTCTGGGTGTTTCGTGATTTCGTCGACCTCTTTCAGCACCGACTTTTCACTACGTGACGCAATGAATTTGCCCTGGTGCGCCGAGATCGTGCAGAAGCTACAGCCGCCAAAACAGCCCCGGTGCATATTGACCGAAAACTTGATCATGTCGTAGGCCGGAATTGGCCCACGCTTTTTGTATTTCGGGTGCGGCATCCGGGTATACGGCAAATCGAACGACTTGTCAACTTCGGCTTCATCCATCGTTTTAAACGGTGGGTTAATTACCAATATTTGATTGCCAACCTGCTGCGTAATGCGGTTCGCCTGCCATTTATTCGACTCTACCTCAACAATTTTGAAGTTGGCCGCATACTTGATTTTATCTTCTAGGCATACCTCGTGACTAGCCAGTTCAACCGTATTCCAGTTGTTATAATCACGTAATGGTGTACTGGCGTCGTGCAGAAAAGACACCTGGTTGACGTTCCGCATCGACGAAAACGGTACGTTCTTCCGAACCAGTTTCAGAATTTCGCGGAGGGGTTGCTCACCCATACCATATACCAGCATATCAGCCCCCGAATCGACCAGAATCGACGGCATGAGTTTGTCCTGCCAGTAATCGTAGTGGGTTACCCGACGTAGTGAAGCCTCAATACCCCCGAGCAGTACTGGTACGTCGGGATAGAGCGTTTTCAGGATATTGGAGTAAACAATTGTAGCGTAATCAGGCCGGAAACCCGCTTCGCCACCGGGCGTATACGAGTCGTTGGAACGTAGTCGTTTGTTGGCCGTATAGTGGTTCACCATCGAATCCATACAGCCAGCCGTAACACCAAAAAAGTATTTTGGCCGACCAAATTTTTTGAAATCACGCAGGTCATCTTTCCAGTTTGGCTGGGCAATTATCGCCACCCGGAAACCTTCACTTTCCATGATACGTCCAATCACGGCAGTCCCGAAGGCCGGATGATCAACGTAGGCATCCCCCGATACCAGCACAATATCTACTTCATCCCAGCCGCGTTTTTCAACTTCCTGTTTCGTCAGCGGCAACCAATCGGTTAGGGGTCTTTCTGTCATGAGCACTCGCGTTACTACAAGTTAGCTATTATTTTAAAACCACCGAAACGTTTAAATGATTCAGCCTGATACCCAATAACAAGCTATTGTAACTCACTAAAATTACGTAGTATCGTCTTACAAATCCAAAACAACCATGACTACACTTCCCGGAAGACGGCAATTCTTAGTTAATGCAACCAAGATGGTTAGTACGTCGATGTTTCTCAATACGCCATTTCTTAGTCAGGCAAGTTCTTTGGAATCTAATCAGGCATCCATTACAGTCGGTCAGGTAATGGAATTGATTCTAAAGACGATTCCTAACGCGCCTTTCCCGAAAACCGTCGATACGTTAAAATCAGGTAATGCGTCGCAGACTGTTACGGGCATTGTGTCGACAATGTTTACGACTACCGAAGTCATCGAAAAAGCCGTTGCCGCAAAAGCCAACTTCATCATTGCCCACGAGCCCACGTTCTACAATCATCTTGACGAAACCGACTGGCTCAGCAATGATCCTGTTTTTAAGCAAAAAAACGAACTGCTTACCAAAAACGGCATTGCGGTCTGGCGTTTCCACGATTACTGGCACTCGCATCGGCCCGATGGTATTCGGACAGGAATGCTATCAGCACTTGACTGGACGAACAACGTAGATCCCCAAAATCCACAAATCATTACGTTGCCAGCGACGAACGTAGCAAAACTGATTACCCACGTCAAACAGAAACTGGGCATCCAGCAAGTACGTGTGGTTGGCGATTTAGCGCAATCCTGTCAGCGAGTCCTTCTATTACCGGGAGCAGCGGGCGGTCGAAATCAGATTATGGCGATTGAACGGGCGAAACCTGACGTCGTTTTTTGTGGAGAATCCAGCGAATGGGAAACCCCTGAATACGTGCGAGATGCGCATATTCAGGGGCAAAAATTATCGCTGGTGCTAATGGGCCACATCCTGAGCGAAGCCGCCGGGATGGACTGGCTGGTATCTTGGCTGAAACCCAAAGTGCCCGGCATTCCCGTTACGTACATCCCGTCCGGCAATCCGTTTCAGTATGTCTGAGGCCCTGACAGGCTCCGGCTGTCAGTCGTAGCTACCGGATTAATCGCTCGCGCAATCTTGACAGCCAGAGCCTGTCAGGGCCTTCTTACTCATTAAACTGAATACTGCTCAGTTGAATAATGCCCTCATTCGGTTTATCACGCTTGATGACTACAATATATACGTCGTGTTTTCCGGTAATCGGCTTATCGAATTGGCCCGTTACTTCGTTCATATTTTTCCAGTCGCCGGTGGATTTGTAGGCGGTTCGGCTTACTACCGGTGCTGCGTAGGAATCTAAACGGACTTCAATTTCGCCATCTTTATTCTGGGACGAATATTCGTAAGTAAGCGATTTGATGTTGGTAAGGTCAACGTCTTTGATCAGTACGTAAGCTTTGTGATTTCCGGCACTCAGCCGATTGCCGAATCGAGGGAAACCAACGTAGGCATCAGCGTTGATGGTTTTGATTTTGGCGTTACGTAGCGTCACTACGTCGGTGCCGGTTAGTGGACCAACTCGTTTGCCAGCGTCGCCGTTATCCGTGTACGAAGCGACTAGTGTGTACTGACCGCGTGCGTCTTCAGGTTTATGTTCGTCCAGCGCGAGGGTTCCTTGTTGCGGCACGGCTTTTTGTTTGCGGGCGTCGGTCAGCGAGAAAATATACTTCACCATTTCCTGCGCGTCCTGCACCGGAATCTGCGGGTGAGCGCTCATCAGGTGGTCTTTGCTCCAGGCTCCTCCTCCGCCTTCGATGATTTTCCTGGCGAGCCGCTCCACCGTCCCGGGTTGACCTTTGTAACGGGTTGCTACCGCCAGAAACGTTGGTCCTACAGAGGGTTTATCAATAGTGTGGCAAGCTTTGCAATCGCTGTTCGTAACCAGCGTTTTACCGAGCGAACCGTTTCCAATCATCGCCAAATCCTGATGCCCCTGCTGCGGAGACGTAGTCGGTGCGGCACCTGACTGCGCGCTGTATTCGTAAGCAACCTTGATACGTTTCGGGTCAATCTTTTTGTCTTCCTTATCGCTCACTTTCACTACGTAGTTGAAGGGTTTTCCATTCCAGTAGAACGACTTGTTGCCCGTTGAGGTGATCGCAACTTCGGGTTTGGCGTTGCCGACTTTCACCTGAATCGTGTCCATCCCGACCTGTCCGGTTTGGTCAGTTACTTTCAGGATGGCTTTGTAAATACCGGGTTGCGTGTAGGTATACGTAGCATTCAGCTTGGTCGCGCCAACCGTTTTTCCATCAAACAGCCACTGATACGTTAGCGCGTCTTCGTCCAGGTCCGTGCCACGTCCACCAAATTGCACACGTAGCGGAACCTGTCCAACAACTTCGTGAATAGCGGGAGCGTTACGTCCATCGGATGTCAGATAAGCGCGGGAGTTACGTAGTGCTACTGCCGCCGAATCAATCACCTGAGCGCGGGCAACCGGTGGGCGATTACCTGTATTGTATTCGATTTTCACTAATCGAGCATCGTCATTATCAGCGCCGTATACCGAACCGTATTCGAGCATATACATCACGCCGTCCTGGCCAAATGCTAAGTCGATAGGTCGCCGGAAATCGCCAGCGGCCGCCATAAACGGTTCGTTACGTTGGTAATTATCGTTTTTGTCGACGCGAACAGCCATTACCCAGTTACGCATCCAGTCGAAAATGAACAGTGCGCCATCGTAATATTCCGGGAATTTGGATTTCGACGTTGAGTTTTTGTCGAAACTATAAAACTCACCCGCCATCGCGCTACGTCCACCCTGACCCAATTCGGGAAACTCTTTGGAAGCCGCGTACGGATACCAGATCATCGCTGAATTCACCGGCGGCAGATGCTGAAGGCCAGTGCTTTTGGGTGAATCGTTAACTGGGTCTTTTGGATCGAAACGAGTGCCGATTTCTTTTGTCGCAAAGTTATTGGCTGCGTAAGGTTGGCTGTTTCCAATGAACAGTGGCCAACCGAAGTTCCCGGCTTTTTTCGCCTGATTAAACTCGTCGTAGCCGCGTGGACCTAACGTACTGTCTTTGCCCGCATCCGGCCCGATTTCACCCCAATACAGCACCGACGATTTAGGGTTGAGCGCAATTCGATACGGATTCCGAAGGCCCATCGTGTAAATTTCAGGACGCGTTTTCTCTGTGCCTTTCGGAAATAAGTTTCCTTCAGGAATAGTATAAGTACCGTCGGCTTGCGGCTTGATACGTAGTATTTTTCCACGGAAATCGTTCGTATTGGCTGCCGTAGCGCGGGCGTCGGCGGCTAGTTGGTCCGGGCGGGCGTCGATTGGTGCGTAGCCGTTTGATGGGAACGGATTGGTGTGATCGCCAGTGGACAGGTAGAGATTACCTTCTTTGTCGAACGCAATTGACCCGCCGTGGTGCGAACCCGGCGCATCAATGCTGGGCACTTTCAGCAGCACTTTCTCCGATGCTACGTCCAGCGTGTTATCGTCTTTTACTACAAAGCGAGACAGGTTGTAAAACGGGTCTTTTTCGAACTGGGGCGAATAGTAAATATACAGCCAGTGATTCGTCGCGAAGTTTGGATCTAACGTAATACCCTGAACGCCATGACCAACTTTCGTCGGTACGTCGAACCGATGGACAAGGGCGCTTTTGTTAGTACGTGTGTTATAAACTGATAGATTGCCACTACGTTCGGTGAAAAATACGCGGCCATCTTTGGCTACGGCGAGCTCCATCGGCTCGTTCAAATCATTAACGAGTACGGTTTTTACGAAGCGATTTTCTTCGGGCATCACTACGGCGTAAGACTTGCTGTAATCCAGCGGTTTACCGTCACCCATTGCCCATTTGATGCCGCCTAACATATGCTTCACAAACAGTGGTTCGGTAAAACTTTCGTCGGTATGTCCACCGCCTGTATAATAGGCCCGCCCTCCGTCGAACTCGTGATACCACGCAATCGGGTGATTGCTGCCGTTGGTACCACCGTCGTAGGTATTTTCATCCAGATTCGCCAGTACGTTCAGGTCAGAGTAGAGCGAACGGTAATTGTACCATTCGTCGGTACGTTCCCATCGGTCGGGCAGGTGTTCGGTCGAGATGTGTTTTTTGTTCAGTACGTCGACCATCGCCTTGCGCACGTTGGGCTGGCTCGGATGGCTCGAAAAATAACCGCCTATCAGTTTGTTATACCACGGCCAGTCGTATTCGGTGTCAGCGGCCGCGTGGATACCCATATAGCCGCCACCAGCCTGTATATATCGCTCAAAAGCAGCCTGTTGTGTCTGATTCAATACGTTGCCAGTCGTACTTAGCCAGACAACGGCCTGGTAATGCTTCAGGCTATCATCGACGAAATAATTCGCGTTTTTCGTGGTATCGACTCGAAAATTATTCTCACGACCGAGCTTCTGAATAGCGGCAATTCCAGCCGGAATCGACGTATGGTTCCAGCCTTTTGTCTTCGAAAATACAAGAATACGCGCCGGAGTGGCCTGTTTTGGCGCAACAGGTGCTGCCGCTGGCGACGTTTCTGCTACGTCGGTTGTAGTAGCCGTTGATGTCTGGGTAACAGCTCTGGGAGACGTAGCACAGGCGTATAGCCCAGCCATAAAGCCAAGAGTCACAAACGAACGGAGAATAGTTTTAGGCGAGGTTGGTAAGGCAATCATGCGACACAAAAGTTGAGCATTTATCAAAATTCCGGCGCATCCGCCGGGTGTCCAAACTTATTTATTGAATTGAATAATAAGGAAAACAACGGCTTAAACTACCCGGCCAATTACCGAACATTTCCGGATTGATTGGGTTAGAATAGCACACAAATTATGGCCCAACTCCCGATGAAAACTTTTCCATTCCTTTTGTTTTTTGTGCTGATACACAGTATTGGCAGCTATAGTTATGCCCAGAAATCGACCACTCCTAAATCCGTCACGGTTGCTCAAGGAGAACTCGTTCGCTGGCCGGGCAATTGTCTGCGGTGCAGTTTTGGGAAGCAAGCCTGGAAAGCAGTCAACGGTACGTGTTATTATCCGGTCGATATGGAAATGAAACCGGCTACTTACACCATTTCGCGCCGAACGACTGGCGGTAAACTCGAAAGTGCCAAACTGAGAGTAATCGAAAAACCGTGCGTGCAGGAGGATATTAAAAATTTCACCAAGACTGAATACATCGACGTATCAAAGGCCAATCTGGCTCGTCACCGCAAAGAGATGGCGACCGTGCTGCCGTTACTACGTTACAAAAGTGACGAACGCCCTCCTGTATTCGATTTGCCGGTGGGTAAACCTGCCAGTTCGTTACCGAAAGGTGAAGGTAATTTTGGTACGTGCCGTACCTTCAACGGACAAGCCCGCGACCGTCATACGGGTCAGGATTACCCGGTTACGGGTGGCGAACCGGTGCTGAGTATTGGCAATGGCCGGGTACTGCTGGCTGCCAATCATTTTTTTAGCGGCAACTCGATATACATTGACCATGGTAACGGGCTGATTAGTGAATATTTTCACCTTAAAACACTTAATGTCAAGCCAAATCAAACCGTTACGAAAGGCCAGAAAATAGGGGCTGTTGGCGAAACCGGGCGCACGACGGGGCCACACATGCATCTGGGTGTGCGCTGGCACGGTGCGATTATCAACCCCGGTTATCTGCTGATTGAGCCGTCCGATATTCCTGAAGTAAAGTAAGTTTCTGATGAATAAAGGTTGATGGATAATGCTCGCCAGCCGCATTATTCATCAACCTTTATTCATTACGCAAGATAACTTGCTCAAAATCCACTTTTTTCCGTAATTCCGGTCCGTTCTTAACCTAAACCTCGCTTTTGCATGTCATTCTCTCGTCGCTCCTTTTTGACCAGCAGTGCCCTCGCTGCGGTTTCGCCTGCATTACCTGCTGTTAGTACGTTGCCACAAACTGCCCCTACCTCGCCGGGACGTATCAAACTGGGCCTGTCGTCGTACTCGTACTGGCATTTCAAAAAGACCAAAGTACCCATCGAAACGGTGATCGACGAAGCGGCCCGACTAGGTTTTGAGGGCGTCGACATTTTGCACCGGCAGATGGAAGGCGAAGACAATGCGTACCTGCAAAAAATTAAACGGCACGCGTTTTTAAACGGCATCGACCTGATTTGTCTGTCTATACATCAAGGATTTGTGTTTCCTGATGCTGCCGAACGCCAGAAAAATATAGAGCATACCATCAAGGGTATCGAAATGGCCTATAAACTTGGTATTCCGTGTATGCGCCTTAATACAGGGCGCTGGAATACCATTAAATCGTTCGACGAACTGATGACCAAACGTGGTATCGAACCGATTCTGCCCGGTCATACAGAAGATGAAGGATTTAAATGGGTTATCGATAGTATTGAAAAATGCTTACCCAAAGCCGCTGAGTGTGGGGTGATGCTGGCGCTCGAAAATCATTGGGGCTTGTCGTCAACGCCGGAAGGGCTGCTACGTATCCGCAAAGCAATCGATTCACCGTGGATGGGCGTACTGATGGACACGGGTAATTTCCTCGAAAACCCATACGAGAAGCTCGAACAGGTTGCGCCGTATGCGTCGTTTGTTCAGGCCAAAACCTATTATGGTGGTGGTGAATGGTACTCGCTCGACCTCGACTATAAACGCATCTTTGACATTCTGAAAAAAGCAAATTACAAAGGCTACGTGTCGCTGGAGTTTGAGGGCAAAGAAGCCGCCGAATCTGGCGTCCGCCAAAGCCTCGACCTGATGCGAAAGGCGATGGCGTAATTAATGAATAATGCAGAGTGTAAACTGAATAATGTGCTAAAGCCGGGCGTTATTCAGTTTACATTGTTAATATATTCACTCTTCGTAATTTGTATTTTTTAGGTTACTAACTGTTAATCAGTCATTATGAAGCAATTGTTAGCCAGTTGCCTATTACTGGCACTATTTCATTTTCCTCTTTTTGCCCAACAGGCGCAGGATGTCCAGTCAGGTAAGCCAGTGCAACTCAACGGTATGGACTATGGCTACGAGATCAATAACGAACGACGTATCGACATTAGCGGAGAGCCGTTTATGCGTTACGAAATTTCCATTTATGTAAGTAATAAGAGCAGTTGTACTCGACTTTTTCTGCCCAAACAAACCCTCTTAGGGCAGGAAGACCTCAACCAACTCGCTTTTTTCGATTGTGTCAATGCCACCGGCAAACGCCTGACATCCAAGGGGGCTAAAATCATGGCGCGTCCCTTCACCGTGCCTTATCAGCAACGTATCAAAAATGCGGAGGGTAAAGAAGTAAATACGACAACCTACGTGCAGGCGGGGCACATGCTACGTAACGGCGAAACGGTAAGTAATACGTTCGTTGCCATTGTGCCCGATGGCGAAAAGCCCGTTATGAAAGTCAGAATACGGGAAATTCCGGAATTGTAGTATTAATTACGCCAACGACACCCCCGCTTTTTCAGCCTGACCGATAACGTATTGCCGGGCTTCGTCATATTCTTCCGGTGTGCGTAAGTGCTCCAGCAATAGCGGCACCTCCTGCGGCAGCGACGTTACGTTGCGGATGTATGCTACGTAGTCCATGCCACCGCGTCCGGGCATGGTTTCGGCAAAGTGAACATCGCGCCCTACTACGTCCTTCGCGTGCGACGACACAATCCAGCGGCCTAGCTTTTTGAACGTATCGTTGATGAGCGCCGTGTTGTTGTAATAGCGCGTTGGCGAGTTGATAATATTGGCTATATCGATGTGGGCACCGAATGCAGGCCGGTCAATGGCTTTGATGAACTTCAGATATGAATCGGGTCCGTCGGGCAGGCTCCAGCCCATCATCTCCAGAGCAAATTTGGTCCGTTTGGGCTTTACGGCATCGATCACTTTACGGCAATTTTCGACAGTGGCGTCAAAGTATTCCTGCGTTACGTTGCGGGGGTCGGGTCCATCCCAGCGAGTTGGGTTATAAGAGCCACCGATATTTACGCAAGTCAAAGCGCCAACGGCTTCGGCCAGGGCTAAACGTTCAGTTACATAGTCCAGATTTTTTCGTCGCTTTTCGGCATCCTGATCCAGCATGTTCACCCACGCGCCTACTTCGGCAATCAGTACGTTCTGAGCGGCAAATGCCTTTCCAATAGCATCAATTTTCGTCGTATCCTTTAGCTCTACAGTTGGTACGTAGGCCGCACTGTACCGTAGTCGGCGATGCTCACGCGCTAGCTCTTCAGGATCATCACTTTTCAGGAAAATAGGTCCACCCAAACGTAGTGACTTTTGCGCTACGTCGAAAGCTGCTAAAACGGGCGACAGAAAAGCACTGCCCGCCAACGTAGCAGATGATTGTAGAAAACGGCGACGAGAAAACGTAGTCATGGAAACGTAGTAAATCTGATCTGCAAAGCAATTTGCTTCACCGGAAGTTCGCGGATAAAAACCATTATTACCCGGTCTTAACGGGCGGCATTATTGCTAACCCAAAACTGGCCCAAAATGCATGCTGGTAAGCTAATTCCCACCCTATAACCTTCTCTTTTAAAATTTAGGTTGGGGTGATGCTGTCACTCCTGCCAGCTTCCCACAATGCGGCTGCCGTTTTCGGAAGCTTCGGCGCGGATGTACGTATCAACTTCCTGTTGCAACTCTTCTACGTGCGAAATGATGCCCACCACACGGTTTTCGGAACGTAGCGCTTTCAGCGTTTTAAAAACCGTCTGCAGTGAATCTTTATCGAGCGTGCCAAAACCTTCGTCCAGGAAAAACAGGTTTTGCTTGGCTTTGGTCAGATGCTGGATGTTGTCGGAAAGGGCCAGTGCCAGTGACAGAGCCGCCTGGAACATCTGACCTCCCGACAAGGTTTTCACGCTCCGAACTTCGCCACCGTTGAGGTAATCACGTACCAGAAAGTTGTTTTTATCATCCAGCTCTAGCTTTAACTGATTGTTGGTCAATTTGAAAAAACGTTCATTAGCCGATTCGCAGAGATTTTTCAGATAAACTGCCGATACGTAGTTAACGAAACCCTGTGCCCGAAACATTTCGTCCATTTTCTTCAAATCCTGCCGACGTAAATCAAGTTCGTCGTGGCGTTTCTGGTGGGCCTGTTTATCAACGTATTGCTGCTCTAGCGTTGCTACTACGTTGCCCGCTTTACCGACGTCCTTGTTCAGTGCATCTCGCTGAGTCCGAAGCATTTCAAGTTGCTCCTGGACGGCAACCAGCGCATCAGCATCAAACGACTGATTCGTTAGCTCTGCTTCTAAATCAGCCACCAGTTTTTGGAAATCGCGCAGTTTGTTCTGGTATTCGTTGATACGTTGTTTTTCCTGCTCTACGTTCAGATTGCTACGTAACAGTTGCTCGACTTGTTCGCGCGTCAACGCATTGTCTGTCAGGTGCTGGACGATGGTTGTTTCCAGCGCGTTTATATCGTCGGTGAGGCCGACTGCCTGTTTTTCATGTTGCTGAATCTGCTCCTGTAAAACAACCTGTTCTTTTTCGGCGTCGCTACGTTGCTTCTCGGCTTCCTCAAAATCAGCTTTGGTTTGGTAAAATGACTGATTTAACCGTTCGCGGGCTTCGTCAATCTGATCTAATTTCCAGGATGTTACGTCATTCAGTTTGTAGTGCTCAAGCGACGATACGTGTACCTCCAGTTGAGCAGTGAGGCCGGCAATGTCTGTGTTGGCTTTGGCTAGCGTATCGCTCAGCTTGGTTAGCGACGTTTCGGCATCGTCAATTTGCCGAGTATATTCCTGCACCGCATTTCGGGCGTCGTGAAGCTGTTTTTGTGATTGACTTTCCTGTTGAATGGCATCTGTTACGTTTTCTTCGTGTTCGACCGAAAATTCTGGCCACACAAACAGGTCTTCATGTGCAGTAAGCTGCTGTATTACGTCGCTACGTTCGTTGGTCAACTGCTTGCCATTTTCCAGAACGGTACGTAACTCGGCTTCTAAACCTTTGATAGTCAAACGTAACGTAGTGGTTTCGTCGATACGTTGCCGAACCTGAGTCAGTAAATCTTCAGTTTTTACTACGTCGATTTCTTCAGAATTGTCGCTGTGTTTAGATGGGTGATGAGTCGACCCACAGAGCGGGCAGGGTGTTCCTTCGATCAGATTCTGAACGTAGCGTTGCAGCTCGTGTTTCAACAAAGTTTCCTGATGGATGGTCTGTCGCTGTTCCTGAATCGTTTTTAATTGACCTAGTTCCTGTTCGATGTATGGAGGTAGTGTTTTCAGCGTAAGCGACGCCCATTCAGACGGAAAACCAACCAGAGCATCGTCTTTACGTTGTTTCAATTGAGCCACTTTTACATCATGCTGCTCAAGTTGCTCACGCAGGCCATCCGCCTGTTTTTTCAGCGGTTTATAGGTACCGAACCAAGTCTGTACCTTATAGAGTCGTTCCAGTTTCGACTCCTCTTTAGCCAACGTATCGACCACGGCCTGGTGGGTTCTGCGCTCTGCTCTGAGCTGGTCGATTTGATATTTTTGCTGTAGGCTTCTTTGTTCCAGCAGTAGCTTATTTCGGCTTAGTTGTTCTACTGAACCCTGTACCGTCCTGATATTCTGAACCGTATCCAGCTCATCTATTTGTTTCAAAATCAACCCCCGATTCTCGTACGCTTCTTTGGCCGTATTGTATGTTTTGAGAAGAACAGGAAGTTGCTCTACGAGCGTATCTAACTTACGCTTAGACTGATACGTTGAAGTTGCTAATTCATTACGTCGATTTTTTAATTTGTCGAGTGTAGCAAAATCCTGCTGAAAAACCAGCCGACATTGTTCGTATTGATCGATGTCGCGTTGAATTTTACGAAACTGAGGTTCCTTTTCCAGCCATTGTGTTAACTCTTCGCGCGCCCAGAGTAACGAATTGTGCTGTTTTTGAAGATGAAGCAACTGCTGCTCGGCCGGTTCGAGTTGGGCAATTTGATCAGCGGTACGTAGCACCTGTTGATGGATAGCTTCGAGGTTGGCCTTAGCCTCGTCAATGGCTTCGGGCGTTACGTTAGCGAGAGGAGATAACAGCCCACGTAACTCAGCCAGTTGATCGTCGTTAATTTTACTGAGTTTACCAACGCGAGCGGCCAAATCGTACTGATCCAGCTTAAAAAGCTGATTCATCATTCTGGTACGTTCGACGGGGCTAAGCTCCAGAAATTCCCGGAACTGATTCTGCGGAATGATAATCGTCCGTTTGAAATTTTCGTAATCCAGCCCCAAAATCTGCTTTGACAGGATGCCGACATCTTCTTTTTCAGAACCGATGGGAAGCCAATCGTTTTCCTGCCGGATAAACATCCGACGTTCACCGGTAGCTATTTCGTGGTGTTTTTTAGGATGACGCTTCGCTTCGTAAATGAATTTGTAAAGTTGCTGCTCAGGACCGGCCTGAAACTCGAAATCAATACGTAACTGTTTCGATTTCAGGTTCATCATGTTGTACTGTCGGTTGTCGCGGTCGTTGAGCCGCTCCACCTTTCCATAAAGCGCAAAACTAATCGCTTCGAGCAGTGAAGTTTTTCCGCTTCCCACTTTCCCGAAAATACCAAATACGCTTGCACCGATAAGTCGTTGGAAATCAATTTCCTGTAATTCCTGGTACGAATAAAGCCCTTGAATCGACAGTTTAATGGGTATCATTCGGGGTCAGTTGCTAAAATCTCTTTGAATAATTGCTGAAGCCGCTCGTTGGGCTGCTGTCCTTTGTTCCGGTTTTTGAAGTAGTTCGTAAACAGCGTTTCCATACTTTGGGTGAGGTCGATGGTTGGCGCCGTTTCTTCAACTTCAGCTTCTACATCCCGCACGTCGGGAATGATGGTCACCAGCGATTCGTGCGCCTGCTGAAGCTGCCGCCGTTCTTCGCTAGTAAGATACGTAGTAGTTTGCATGGTAATTTCAGCGTAGCAGTTCGGATTCTGAGAGAGCCAGTCTACAGCTTCTTCGACGCGCTTAAACCGTGGACGTAACAACCGTTTTCCCGTTTTCAGTGGAATTGGCGTAACCGTTACGTCTTTTTGGGGCTGAGCGTCAATCAGCATTGCGTATTTCTGCTGGTCGGCCTCCGCGAAACTATATGCCAACGGGCTGCTACTATATATTACTGGACAAGGGCCGCCCGCCATTTCCTGATAGCGATGCAAATGGCCCAATGCTACGTATTGAACCTGGGGCGGAATCATATCCGTGTAAATCACTGAGGCCCCGCCAACCTGCAAAATGCTACGTTCATCGTCCGATTCTTCGGGCTGTTCTCCACCCCGTTTCATCACGAACAAATGAGCCATCAGCAAATTGATGCCTTTCTTATCCATATATATATTGGCCAGCGTTTCCCAGTGCCCACGTAAACTTTGCCGAAGCTCATCGTCGAGACTGGTCGTGCCGAAATACGAACGCATACGGGTTTCGTTGGCGTAAGGCGTCAGAATAATACGTACTGGTGCTGTTTGGCGGGGTAGTTTCAATTCAATAAAACCCGGTGCTGAATGAAGTAATTTCGCTTCGCAGCTAAGCGCGTGAGATTTGACTTCCGTCTTTGGGAAACCAGCAAAAATAATCCCGCACTCCCGCCCGAAGTGGTCCTGCGCTTCGATGCGGTCTGGATTGTCATGATTTCCGGCAATCGCTACAACGGTTCGGCGCCCACCAGCAGTGAGATCTTTAAGCGTACTATATAATAAGTCTTCAGCCAGCGGGTCGGGATTGAACGTATCAAATAAATCACCGGCGACCAAAACCAAATCAACGTCTTCCTGATTGGCAAGCTGGACGATCTCTGCTAATACGTCGCGTTGTTCCTGAAGCCGCTGAAAATCCTGAAGCCGTTTTCCGATATGCCAATCGGCGGTATGTAAAATTTTCATTGTCGAATATGTTGCCTCAAAATTGAGACAAAAGAAAGATGCAATATAACTCATTGCCTCCGCATCGCACGAACAATTTGGACTATTATCAGTTGCCTGAAAAAAGTTTAAAATATTTTGATGCGGTAAGTGATTGACGTTGGGGGGCTTACCAAATATTCTTTGGCGGCCCCCCAACTATTTTCAACCCACCCCTTGACAAAGCCAACTCAGCCCCCTACCTTTGCAGTCCCAATTCACTAAAACAATTCACAAACCAGCGGTAACCCGCTCAGCGTGAAGCAGTTAACCAGTCAGGCGGGACAAGTGAACCAGAAAAAATATTTTCACTTTCACTTGACAAACGGATAAAGAATTACTAATTTTGCATCCGCATTCAGAGAAAGACACCGCAAGATAAGTTTCTTGCTCTACTTTTCTCACCTTGCCGCAGGCCAACGGGCCGGGCAACTTGTT
>NZ_BAAGZL010000005.1:0-412979 GCF_054778555.1 Spirosoma flavus | reverse complement strand
TATGCCGTTGTAAAGTTGGCTGGCGAATAATCTTCGTTCTTGCGCCAGCCAACTTTACAACGGCATAACCCTATAACTTTATAACTCACTTCTTGGCAACCACTTTGGGTGCGAAGAACATACTCATCCGTTTGCCTTCGAGTTTGGGCTCAGCTTCGATTCTACCGTACTCTTCCAGACCTTTAGCGAATCGGTCGAGTAGGTTAGAACCTCTGTCTTTAAAGACAATAGCCCGCCCGACAAACTGTACATACGCTTTCACCTTAGCTCCTTCTTTCAGGAAGTTTATAGCGTGTTTCAGTTTGAATTCGAAATCATGGTCGTCCGTATTCGGGCCGAAACGGATTTCCTTGATAACCACCTTAGTGGCGTTAGCCTTGATTTCTTTCTGCTTTTTCTTCTGCTCGTATTTGAATTTCGAATAATCGACAATACGGCAGACGGGCGGCACGGCATTGGGCGACACTTCAACGAGGTCAAGCTGCTGGGCTTTCGCCATTGCCTGTGCTTTATTAATATCGTAGATTCCCTGTTCTACATTTTCACCGACCACCCGTACTTCACGGGCCAGAATGCGCTCATTTACTTTGTAGGGTTCTTCAACCACGCGACGGGGTGGTCTGCGCTGGGGTAATGCCATAGATTGTGTTTAAGGTAACAAATGATTAAAGCGGCTTTTGAAGCCGTTTGGATAACGTAACAGTTGTTAAAAAGTTCGGGAAACTATTGAAAATACCTATTCAGCGCAAGCCTAAGTTTTTTTCTGGTTCCAGATTATGTTCTCCAGGTTTCAAATTCAAAGTTAGCTATTCTAAATAACGTACTTTGACTCTGAAACCTGGAATGTTGATTAGTCCTACACCTTCACTTCCGCCTGGAAGAGACTGACAAAATCATCGACGCTCATACTACCGAGATCGCCCTGCCCTTTCCGGCGTACCGAAACCTTCCCTTCAGCCGATTCTTTCTCACCAACTACAAGCATATAAGGGACCTTAGCTACTTCCGCATCACGAATTTTACGGCCAATTTTCTCGTCGCGTAGATCGACAAAGCCACGGATGTCGTTTTCCTGAAGGGTGAAAAACAGGTCATTGGCGTAATCTTCATACTTCTCGGAAATTGGCAGAATCGCAATCTGATCAGGAGAAAGCCAGAGCGGGAAATTACCACCCGAGTTTTCGATGAGAATAGCAATGAACCGCTCCAGCGATCCAAATGGTGCCCGGTGAATCATCACAGGCCTATGCTTCTGGTTGTCAGCGCCAATGTACTCCAATTCAAAGCGGTTAGGCAGGTTATAATCAACCTGAATTGTTCCCAGCTGCCACTTACGTCCCAACGCATCTCGTACCATGAAATCCAGTTTTGGCCCATAGAAAGCGGCTTCGCCTAGTTCCGTTACGGTCGTCAGTCCTTTTTCAGCCGCCGACTCGATAATAGCCGCTTCAGCTTTTTCCCAAAGGTCGTCGGAACCTATGTATTTAGTTTTATTCTCAGGGTCACGTAGTGAAATCTGGGCGCTATAATCGCTGAAACCTAGCGACTTGAAGACATACATCACCAGATCGATTACTTTCATAAATTCGTCTTTCACCTGATCGGGCCGACAGAAAATATGAGCATCGTCCTGCGTAAATCCGCGCACTCGTGTCAGTCCGTGCAATTCACCTGACTGCTCATAGCGATACACTGTCCCGAACTCGGCTAAACGTAGCGGCAAATCACGATACGACCGGGGGCGGGTTTTATAAATCTCGCAGTGGTGCGGGCAGTTCATGGGTTTCAGCAAAAACTCCTCGTTCGGATCGGGCGTTTTGATGGGCTGGAACGAATCTTCGCCGTACTTCTCCCAGTGGCCCGACGTTACGTACAATTGCTTGCTGCCAATGTGTGGAGTCACTACTGGCGAGTAGCCTGCCCGTAACTGTGCTTTCCGCAGGAAATTTTCGAGCCGCTCACGTAGCATTGTGCCCTTCGGAAGCCAAAGCGGCAGCCCCGCTCCTACTTTCTCCGAGAACGCAAACAGTTCCAGCTCTTTACCCAACTTACGGTGGTCGCGTTTTTTGGCTTCTTCGAGCAAATACAGGTAATCGTCAAGCTCTTTCTGCTTCGGATACGTAACGGCATAGATACGGGTAAGCTGCTTATTCTTCTCATTCCCACGCCAGTACGCGCCCGCTACGTTCATCAGCTTGGCTGCTTTGATAAACCCCGTATTAGGAATGTGCGGTCCACGACATAAGTCAGTAAAATCACCCTGCGTATAGAACGTAATGGTCCCATCGTCCAGCCCTTCGAGCAAATCAAGTTTATAGGGGTCGCCTTTTTCCTCGAAATACGCAATGGCGTCGGCCTTGCTCATAGGTTTGCGGATATAAGCCTGTTTCTGGCGAGCCAGCTCCAGCATTTTATCCTCAACTTTCTTGAAGTCTTCCTGAGAAAAAGGTTGTCCGCCGAGGTCAACGTCGTAATAAAATCCGGTTTCCACAGCAGGGCCAATACCGAATTTTACGCCGGGGTACAGACTTTCCAGAGCCTCCGCCAATAAGTGCGCCGACGAATGCCAGAAGGTAGCTTTACCCTCGGCGTCGTTCCACGTCAACAGTTGAACAGTAGCATCTTCGTCGATGGGTCGCGTGGCATCCTGCACAACGCCATTTACTTTGGCAGCCAGTACGTTACGGGCCAGACCTTCACTAATTTGAGCGGCAATTTCTAACCCAGTGCTTCCTTTGGGATACTGCCGAACGCTACCGTCGGGTAACGTAACGCGGATTTGTTCGTCCTGCGCAATCATGTTAACACATATTTATTTGTGGTACCCGCAGCTTACCTACAACTGTAAACCACTTAATTTAATGTATGATCCAGGATATATGGTGTATGAAGCATCTGTTACCAAAAAAGTGCCAGTTAGCCTTCATCTTCCTATATTATAGTTCATACATCATACATACTAACTCAGTTTATTGGTTTCACGGTTCGCTGGAGCGAATCGCTGGTTCTACTTTCTACTTGCACCTTCGGCTGAATGGTCAATACCCGAACACGGCTTGTATCAAGACCCGGTCGAGTTCGAGTAGTTGGTAATGGTCTGTCAGCTGTATCCGGCAAAAATAAGGAGTTATACGAATTTTGCGCGTATTGTGCATGTTGCGACCGCCACAAACCAGCCGCTGCCTGCTGATCGGTTGCATTTAGCTGAGTGGCTTTTGAGTAGGCAGCAATCGCTAAATCGTACTGTCCCATCTGCTCATGACAGTAGCCAATGTACGTATCGATACGTGGAAACTGAGGCCGAAGTTGCTGTACACGTTGATAATTAGCCAGAGCCGTATAATAGTTCCGATATTTTTGGTTGATGAGGCCCATCTGAAAATAAGCCTGATAATAACCCGACTGCAACGTTGCCGTTTTCTGATAATAAATCATGGCGCTATCCAGCTTTCCTTCCGTATGGTAAATCAAGCCACGACCGTATGCTAATTTGGGATTATTCGGAAAATAACGTAGTGCCTGTTCGTTATACACCAGCGCAGAATTCAGATCTCCAATAGTCCGGTATATGGAGGACAGCTGATTGTAGGTTTCCAGATAGCGGGGCTTTAGCTGGAGAGAACGTTGGTACAGCGTCAAAGCACGGGTAGTATCGCCCTGCCGAGCCGCAATCAGGCCGTTAAAGAAATAAGCTTCTCCATCGTACGGGGCCATTTGGAGGGCCTTCGCCAGATAAAGTTTTGCTTTATCAAAATCATTCTGCTGTTGAAGCAAATCGCTCTGTAACGTATATAGCTCAGGCGTATCGATGCCCAAAATTTCGGCTCGCTGAGCGTTCTGGAATGCTTTTGAGGGTTGGTTGAGGGCGCGTAAAATTTGCGCGCGGGTCAGGTAATACGTACCTGCGTTGTCGTTCCGATCGATGGCTTCGTTAATGTCGGCCAATGCTTCGTTTACACGCCCCATCATCAGCAATATGGCAGCGCGTTTGGCATAAGCCGATGCCGGAGATGACTGATTAATAGCTCCAGTAAGCGCCCTCAACGCTCCTTCCGTTCGGCTACTATCCCCCGGCTTCGGAAAGTCAGGAATGTAAGCCGTCTGCCGATCCTCGCTGTCGCAGGAAATTAAAAAGAGCAAAACAAAGAGCGAAAGAACGAAAGAACGAAAGTGCGAAAAACCTGCGGGATGGCTCTTTCGCTCTTTCACTCTTTCGCTCTTTCGCTCTTTGATCATGATGCAAATCGATAAAATACACCCAAAGGTAGGCGTTTCTGAAATTGGTCAATCATGGCCAATTCACCCCATTCGGGATTTGATACGTTCCCAAAACGCTGACGTATCAGATTGTCTACCAGTAACGACGAAAAACCGAGCGAGTATAAGTTGATAATGAAGAAAAAATTGTCATTGTCCAGCAGGTCGGCGCAGGATTTTAACAGGTCGTTTAGATGTTCTTCCAGTACCCATTTTTCGCCGTCGGGACCACGTCCATACGCAGGTGGGTCAAGAATGATGCCATTATACCGATTACCCCGCCGAACTTCGCGCCGAACAAATTTCACCGCATCTTCAACCATCCAGCGAATGTTCGTCAGCCCACTATAATCCATGTTTTCACGCGCCCACGTAATAACTGGCTTCACGGCATCAACGTGCGTTACGTCGGCCCCCGCCTGACGAGCGGCTAACGTAGCACCACCCGTATAGGCAAACAGGTTTAATACGTTTGGTCGTGCTACGTCAGGCAACATACCTTTGATTTTCGCAGCAATGTAAGCCCAGTTATCAGCCTGTTCAGGAAATAAACCTACGTGCTTGAACGTAGTGAGCGCGAGTTTAAATTTTAGGTTCAATCCGCCCTGCCGGAACGTAATAAACCACGGATCACGCATGTCGGGCGTGGTTTGCCAGTCACCCCGTTCCGGCGATTGACGGTCACGCCGGAAAATGGCATGGGCTTGTCTTTCCCACTCGCTGTCTGTCAGCGATTTATCCCAGATGGCTTGTGGTTCAGGGCGAGAGAGAATATAATTACCAAAACGCTCTAGTTTCTGAAAATCCCCCGAATCAATTAGTTCGTATTCATCCCAGGGCGCGGGTATTACAAGTTGGATATCAGGCATATTTGATTGTGAATGAGCGGAAGAGTGAAAGAGCGATGGCGTTGAAACTTCGCTCTTTCACTCTTTCGCTCATTGATTTCGCTGTCCCATTTTTAAAATCAATTCAAATTCGTCAGGTCGGACGGGCATTACCGACAGGCGCGAGTGTCGAACGAGGAGTAGGTTTGCCAGCAATGGTTCAGCCTTGATTTTAGCCAGAGGAACAGGAGTTTCCAGTGCCAGTAGTGGTTCCAATTCTATGGCTACCCAGCGGACGTCATCGGGAACAGTAGGGTCTGGATAGGCTTCTTTCACGACCCGCGCTAAACCCACGACAGAGGGGTTAGTGACGCTATGATAAAACAACACCTGATCGCCCTCTTGCATGGCTTTCAGGTTGTTACGTGCCTGATAATTTCGTACACCATCCCAGACAGCGCGTCCTTGTTCAATAAAGTGATGCCACCCGTACGTATCGGGTTCCGATTTAACCAGCCAGAAGTTCAAGGGAGTGAAAAGTAAAAGAGCGAAAGGGTGAATGAGTGAAAGAGCGCTGGCGTCAGCCATTCGGTCTTTCACTCATTCACCCTTTCGCTCTTTGTCAATAATAGTCATCATGTTCGTGGCTGTTGCCATATGATGAGCCGTACTCATCAGCATCGGCATCTTCATCGCCATAGCGGGAGCCCGCATTTTTGAAAGCAAGTGCTTTACGCAGAATCATAATCTGGCCAGTATGGTACATGTCGTGATTAATGATTCCATGCAGCATATCGTAATACGTATAGTCACGACCGGGCACTATATCTTCCAGAAATTCATCGTCATCGCGCTTATCGAGTTCATTAATCAACTCTTCCTGACTCAGGCTTAACTCCATTTCAAGAGCTTCCCACTCAAAATCGTCGATTTTGTCGGGCAGCGCGCCAAAGTTTTTGTCAGGGGTCGTAATATCGAACGTAGCATCGCCCTGCATTTTCTTGACACAGAAAATCCGCCAGCTTGTCATGTGAAACACGAGTTCGGCAATGCTATGTGTATTCGGTGAAATGCGTCGTCCGGCTATATCCGGCGTAACGCCCCGCAATACCTCAACTACAGAGGGGCCATGCCATGCTTCTTCCCCTTCATAAGTTGTGTTCAGCAAGTCAATGATGCGGATTAGTTCGTCATTAGGGACCATACGCAGTATAATGTGGTTATCAAGTTTTGGTTAATAGAGAAAACGTTCGTTTTAAGAGCTATTGGCTTATATCTCGGTCGATTACTTACCGACAAACGCGACTATACTACTAGCTCGCTCCTTTTATGATCATGTTGCACCTCTGAAAAAGTTCGGTTGCGTTTCAGGTATAAACTGTTATATTTCA
The DNA here is from genome assembly GCF_054778555.1 of Spirosoma flavus. Lineage (NCBI taxonomy): Bacteria > Pseudomonadati > Bacteroidota > Cytophagia > Cytophagales > Cytophagaceae > Spirosoma > Spirosoma flavus. The sequence continues at coordinate 406,504 of NZ_BAAGZL010000005.1, read as the reverse complement.
AACTGGTTTTATTAGCTCCCAGAAAACGGGTTATTCAACCTAATATTTGTCTATAATCGTCCATTAAGCAGCCCATCATAAATAACAAAGGTAATCCTTTATTCATGCTCTTCCGAAAAAAAGCCACGAAACATACTGACGAATTCACTTTTGCTACGTCTACATAGAGCTTCCATACAGCATGGCATATTTTATGCAGGCTGTGTAACATTACTCGTTTTAACACGCTTTGCGGTGATAAATCCCGTTTAAAATCGAATTAAAGAAGTATATGGCGTATGCTATCCGGCTCCTTGCTGGTCTGCTTGTAACTATTGGGTGTTCGGCGCAAACAACTAAGCCTCTACGTTATCATACGGAGGTTGGCAGTTACTTTTCTACACCTAACCTGACACCTTTCTGGTTGCGAGCGAATCAGTACGGTATTGTTCCTGAGGAGGCAGCATTTTTGACGCTACGTCACGCCATGCGAGTTGATTACCACGACAAACCTAAAACTCGTCTCGATAGTCTTCGGGCTGCTAACCGACGTATTGACTGGGGCTGGGGAGCAGAGGGTGTTCTAAATGCCGGTACTACGTTTAACGTAATGATTCCTGAAGCATACGTTAAAGTTCGTTTCGGTCAAAATCTGGAGGTTTGGGCGGGTCGTCGACGGGAAATAATTGGTTTGGTGGATTCGACGCTGAGTTCGGGGTCGTATTCCTGGTCGGGGAATACCTTACCAATGCTCAAAATTCAGATTGCGGCACCTGATTATTTCCCAAAAAATGCGCTCTTTGGCTTTAAGGGCTTTTATGCGCATGGCTGGTTTGAAGAAGTTCGATTCGTGAAAAACGTAATGCTTCATCAGAAAGCGTTGTATGGGCGTTTCGGAAAACCCCATTGGCGACTGAAGCTCTATGGCGGTTTTAACCATCAGGTCATGTGGGGCGGCAATACGGAGAGTTTGCCGGGAGGTGTTATCAAAAACAATCAGTTACCTAACCGATTCAGCGATTATATCGACGTAATAACGGGCTCAACGCTGGGCAACCGCACCGACATTGATACAAACCGCATAAGCCGTTTTGATCGCGAAAATCGAATTGGCAATCACCTGGGTAGCATTGATTTAGGCTTCGAATACCGAACCCGGTCGTTTTCGGTATTCGCTTATCGACAGAATGTTTACGAAGATGGTTCGTTGTTTTATCTAATTAACATTGCTGACGGCCTCAATGGATTACGGATTCGCAACAGACGACAACCGAAACCTAGAGCGCTGCAGATTCAGGACATTCTGTTGGAATATCTTTACACCGAAAGTCAGGGCGGAGCTCTATTTCTCGAAAAAACCGGGCAACAGGGCCGCGATAACTATTTTAATCACTCCCAGTATCGGGATGGCTGGTCGCGATTTGGCTTAACGATGGGTACTCCGTTCATTTCGCCATCAGTTGACAGCCGCGCCAATCTACCCCGCTACGCCTTCACGAACAACAACCGCGTATCAGTCATCCATCTTGGCTTGTCGGGGCAAGTACTCGATGTATTACGATTTCAGATTAAAGCTTCGTATAGCCAGAATCTGGGTACGTATGAAGTACCCTTTCCGTCTCCTGTACAGCAGTTTTCGTCGGTTTTCTCGCTTTCGGCACCGCTTCCTATCTTACAGGGCGTTACAGCAAATCTGGCCATTGCCAACGATACGGGCGATTTATATCCAAACAGTACTGGATTCTATCTCGGTTTTCGGAAAGAAGGCCAAAGCCGGAAGCATGAATAATGTTGTAGAGACAAGGCATTCCTTGTCTCTACAATCGTCAATTATATCACCTTCTCGTGCCAAATAAAGTAACCCAGTAATGGTCGTAGTTGCTATTAATATTATAGCCATACCCAACGCCAAGATTCTGAAAACCAGCATTCATAATGTTAGCGCAGTGACCAGGTGAACTAATCCACGCATTCACTACCGATCGGGGAGTCGTAAAGCCGGCAGCAATATTCTCGCCCGACATACTCCACTGATACCCTTCTCGTGTCATTCGGTCCCAGGGTTGCGACCCGTCGAGGCCAGTATGGCTGAAATAATTGTAATCAGCCATATCGACAGCATGCTTGTTCGCTGCATTATTCAGACGCGAATTCAAACTGAGCGGAGGAGCAGGCGGATAGTACTGTGTACCACAGGTACAACCTTGGGCACGCGTTTCATTTACATATTGTAGTACTTCCTGCTGCACAGCAAATGTGGCATCGGCCTCACGTGCGCCAGACGTCTCAGGCGTTGTAGCTCCAAGTTGTTCACTCCCACCTTCTTTATAGATGGAAGACATTACTGGAGTGGGTGGAGGAGTGCTTTCCTGTTTTGATTGACAGGCACTCATTGCTCCTAAAATTAAGGACATACCAATTAAATTAACGGTTTTCATATTATAATTAGGCTAGTTATTTATTATTTGTATATCTAAACTTTTTTATTAATAAATAGATATTAACACTAATAAAATATTTACTATTTTTATTAAACGGTAACTTTGATGAATATAATTAGCTTAAACACAACGAGCAGAGCGCTAATTGATAAGAGGTTACAGAGCTAGTAGAATGAGTTAAACGAGGAAATTAATTCCGCTTCCGTTCCCAGTTACCTTTTTCGGGCTGCGGACGAAGCACGTATATGTCGAGTAGTGCATACGGGCGTGCCAGATATTCGCGAATTAGAGTACGTAATGAATAGCCATCGGGAACGTCCTGTGCGGCAAATGCAATGGCTTCTATGCCTTCGTGGTTACCGATATAAAGGGCACGGGCGTTGTGGAAATTCTGGGAAATGATGGTAATTTTCTCCTGATTGAAATAATCTTTACATCGTACCACCGAATCGAATGTACGGTAACCAGCGTAATCGAGTGTCATCACTGAGGCTGGAACACCCAATTTCACCAGAGCCCGCTGCATGTCGACGGGCTCGTTGTAGTATTCTGAGTCATTGTTTCCGCTCAGAATCAGGTATTTTACTTTTCCTTCCTTCCACAGCCGGGCAGTTGCTTCCATTCGGTAGCGAAAGAATAGATTTTCCTTACCCGACCTGACAAATTTACTGGTTCCCAAAACCAGACCTACATCATTCGTCGGCAGTTCGTCGATGTCGAAATAAATCTGACTGCGCGTGTTGTACACGACCCACCAATTACTGATTAACACAATGGTAGCACCCAGAAAACTAATGGCAATCAGGGCTTTGATGAAACGCTTGGCTACACGAACACCAGCCGTCTCGGGCGGAGATTCATTGCTGTAGTTGGTAGCCAAGGTTGTGTTCATTTACGCCAGACTAAAATGCGGATTTTCAATCAATCCCACTACGTTATTGAAAGGGTCCAGAACAGTTACTACTTTAATGCCATCACCCACATCCTGAATACTGTCCCGGAGCACAGCACCAGAGTCAAGAAAATGCTGCAAACTCGTTTCAATAGTAGTTACACCCCAATAGGTTATTGTACTACCCTCAGCCGGTTGTGCATTAGGATCGAGTCCCAATTCGTAACCGCCCACGTTGAAACCAACGTAGTAAGGCTCGTCAAAATAAGGCGCAATACCTAATGCCTTGGTATACCATGCCTTGGTAGAAGCCAGATCAGGGGCGGCATAGATCACGGTCCGTAATCCTAATAACGACGCTGCCATATCACTTTCGTGCTGATTTTATTATTTACTTATACGCAATAGTGAGAGTCAATTATCAGACGCTCAGCTACTCACGAAAACAGACCTAACTGTACTGAATCCTTCTCATCAACTTCCTCAGTCTCTATCGCCACCGGATCAGCAGCCACCGTTGGTTTTGCAGCCTCTTTTACAACTTTCGGGGCCAGCAGTTTTACGTCTTTAACTTTTGCAAACGGTAGTTTATTGCCTAGTGCTTTCCAACCGCGCACATCAATGAATCCCTCTGGCTCCAGCACCATCTTTTCCAGCGGCCCACGATCTTTAACTTGATGCACAATTTCGATACGTGGGTAACGGTCGATTGTGATAGCCAGCGCTTTTGACCCTTTAGTGTCACCGATGAAACTAAATTTCTTATCAATCGATGTCGTTTCTACTTTAAACCGCTTAACGTACCACGCCTTTTGATTCGCTTCGTAATACACAGCCGAAACCACTGTTTCCGGATCAAACTTTTGTAACGAGGCTATGTCGTTTGGCTCATACCGATTCGTCAGATCAAAGCTGGTTAGCTCGTACTGACCGTCTTTATAAACGACCAGTATACTATCCTTAGCGTCAAAATTGCCTAGTAGCCGACCACGTTCATCACGATTAAGTCGACCTAAATGCTCGTCGTACCAGATATCGACGCCACCGAGCGTCGACGTACCGGCTGTTTTCTGCGTAATTTTCCGAACTGGATATTTCGTCAGAATATTACCTTGCGCAGCCCGATTCTTAATGGAAATAGACGCAAAGTCAAAATCAAACTGCTTAATTTTCGCCGAACTCTGTGCCGTCAGATTCACCGTAATTACTTCCGCTTCTCCATTATCATTCGCACTGAAATACGTCAGCTTCGACTTCGGATTACCCATCGTCAAATCGTATTCGCGATCACGCGTCACGCCCGTCACCGGGAACCGTTTGGCCATCGAAATGCCGGATTTACCATCCAGATAAATCAGGTTATAAATTTTTCGCTCGTCGGACTTTTTAAACACCGAAACATATACAATATCCTTGCCGACGAATACTTTTTCCTGAATTTTTGTGACAACACATTTGCCATCACGCCGGAAAACGATAACATCATCGATATCAGAACATTCGCTAACGTATTCGTCTTTCTTTAGGCCGTAACCCACAAATCCGCCTTCACGGTCAACGTAGAGCTTCTGATTGGCAGCCGCCACTACGTTCGCAGCAATGGTATTGAACGCCCGAATTTCGGTTTTACGTTCGCGCCCTTTGCCGTACTTTTTCTGCAACTCTTTGTAGTACGCAATGGCGTACCGGGTAATATTCGCCAGATTATCTTCGGTTTCAGCCAATTCCTGCTCCAGTCGGCGCATGAGTTCTTCGGCCTTGAATCCGTCGTATTTCGAGATACGTTTGATTTTGATCTCAGTCAGCCGTATCAGATCATCCTCGGTAATTTCGCGGTAAAACTGCTTTTTAAACGGTTTCAGTGCTTTATCGATCGTCTGAAGCACGGCTTCAAAGGTTTCGCACTCTTCGATTTTCCGATAAATCCGATTTTCAATGAAAATCTTTTCAAGCGAGCTATAGAGCAACCGCTCCATCAACTCACTACGTCGGATTTCGAGCTCGCGCTGCAACAAATGCACCGTCTGGTGCGTGTTAACCCGTAAAATGTCCGTAACACTTACAAAATGCGGCTTATCACCGATGATAACGCAGGCGTTAGGCGAAATACTTACCTCGCAATCGGTAAAGGCGTATAGCGCATCAATCGTTACGTCGGGCGAAACGCCGGGTTGCAGGTGAACCAGAATTTCAACGTCTTTAGCCGTATTGTCGACCACGGCCGCTACGTTCCGACTGGGTGCTTTGATACGTATTTTGCCCAATTCAGCCGCTTTCACAATCGAATCAATCAATTGCGAAGTCGTTACACCAAACGGTACGTCACGAATGGCCAGCGTTTTCTTATCGACTTCTTCAATGCGTGCCCGTACGCGTACTTTACCACCCCGATGGCCGTCATTGTAATTAGTGACATCAATATAGCCACCCGTCTGAAAGTCAGGAAAAAGCGAAACCGGCTTATCCTTCAGCATCAGGATCGAAGCCTCAACCAGTTCGTTGAAGTTATGAGGCAGAATTTTGGTCGACAAACCGACGGCAATCCCTTCCACACCCTGTGCCAGCAGCAGCGGAAACTTCACCGGCAACGTAACGGGTTCTTTTTTGCGGCCGTCGTAGCTTAACTGCCACTCCGTTGTTTTGTCGTTATAAACCGTATCGAGGCCAAACTTCGACAACCGTACTTCGATGTAACGTGGGGCAGCAGCGCCGTCGCCAGTACGCACATCGCCCCAGCTTCCCTGAGTGTCGAACAGCAGTTCCTTCTGCCCAATATTGACCAGCGCTTCACCAATAGAGGCATCACCATGCGGATGGAATTGCATGGTTTGCCCAATCACATTAGCGACTTTATTGAAACGGCCGTCATCCATTTCTTTCAGGGCGTGCAGAATCCGGCGCTGAACAGGTTTCAGCCCATCTTCAACCGCCGGAACGGCCCGTTCCAGAATAACGTAGGAAGCGTAATCGAGAAAGTAATTTTCATAAAGCCCCGACACAACCGTTTGGTCGTGAAGAACTTCTTCTGCATTTTCAATGGGTTGTTCATTCGCATCAGGAACGTCCGTCAGCGCCGTTTCATCGGTCGATGCTTCGGCTTCAGGCTGCTGATTATCGTCGTCCAGGATGGGTTCATTTTCGTCGTTTATCATTGACTTTCGTTCAGGGATATTCCAGTGGATGGGTAGCGGATCCGGTCGGGCAAAGTTATTGCATTCGACTCCTTAAATATACGAAAATTATTTCAAAAAACGGCTCAAAACGTCGTTTTGCGGCAAATTTATGACGAACGTTTCCTCAAAATGACGGTCCAATTGTTTCGATCCAGATTAGGAAAACAAACTTTCGTAATGAGCAGACGGCAGGAAAATTCCACCACTTTCAGCGTAAAATGAACCATCGGTTGGATACACCCCCCGTTGTGTTTTTGTCCAGTTTGCACCGGCTTTTGGATGATACGTCATCAGGCGATCCCAATTTTTGAAATACTGGTGTCCATTCGTTTCCTGCAAGCCGACGCTCATGCCGGGGAAAGGCGGAAGTCGGGCCGCTACGTTCTTGTTCCAGTCGACCAGTATCGGATTCACCGTCAGGTCAGCGCAGAAACAAGGCACTTTTTTCTCATAGGCCAGTTGCGTGATTTTCATGGTCATACTCAGCGTTTTGGCAATCGCTTTGACCGCAATGGCCGAATATCCCTGTTGAATCCGAATGGCGGCATCCTCAACCGTATGCGCACTTTCGTCGGCAGCAACCCGAACACCCAGACCACCGACAAACTCCTCGTTACGTTCTTCAAACGGTTCTTCAATTACCGCAATCTGATCAAATGCGCCAATTTTTTTGGCGTGGTCCAGGAAACGTAGCAGCGTATCTTTTTTCTCGTAGCGGCCGTTAGCGTCGAAATAATACGGGATTTTTCCGTCCTTGGTGTGTGGTGTTTCGTAACTGCCAATTGCCTTATGAACCGCCGTCAAAAAGGCGATGTCTTTTTCCAGCATTTCAGCCTGGGTACCAGGAGCGCCGGTTTTTAGTTTCAGGATAAAATACCCTTCATCCGCAGCCGCTTTGATACGTTCGGCAGTGGTACCTACGCTGAACGACGGAATACTGGCTACGTTCTTGTGGCGGTACGATAAACCGGGTCGGTAGGTTTCCGGGATAATATCATCAAATTTGGTCAGACCGTTTTCCTGGGCATATAACAACCAGGCAGCATTATCGACGCTTACCAGCGCATTTAAAGCGAATGTTTTACGTAGATTGGAGTTACGCGTGATGGTTTTCGCATAGGTATATACGTCGGGTAAAAGCTCGTCCAGCAACGTAACGGGATTGGTGAACGACTGTCCTTTCAGCATCTGCAACGCCCGGTCGCTGATGGCATACATGAGCGCATTACCCACTCCTTCAGAATGGGCCGCAAATACGGTCGCATCTGACCATAACACACCCTGCGTACAAAGTCCGACCTTGCGGATACCTGAATCACTTTCCAGCATCGAAGCTACCTGCCAACTCTCAGTAATAGCACTTCCCTTAAAACGATATGGGTTCAGCGGTTCCCGCTCAAAGTTGGAGTCGACTTGTTTAATACGTATCGTTTTCGCTACGTTCGGTTTGGATATGGCGGGCAAGGACTCTCCTACTCCTAACGCCATCAACGTACCGGCGGTTTGCATAAACGTCCGGCGGTTGATGGGTTCTTCTTGTCTTGGCAGGTTATCCATAGGTACATCAATAGCCCCGGCTCAGCTCTACTACATTTTCAAGTGGTTCACCGGCCATAAAGTGTTTTAGATTGCGTAGAAAATGAACAACTTTCCCAGCATCTTCATTCGGTTGCCCTCCGCCGGTGTGCTGCGTTAGTAATACGTTCGGTAAGGTCCAGAGAGGACTTTCAGTTGGCAGTGGTTCTTTGGCCGTTACGTCCAGTACGGCTCCGCTTAACTTACCCGATTGCAACGCCTGAATCAACGCGGGTTCATCGGTAGTGCTGCCCCGACCGACATTGGCGTAAATGCTTCCCGATTTCATGGACGCAATCACCTCCGCTGATACAAAGCCAGTGGCAGTACCGGGGAGGCAATTGATCAGAATATCCGTTTGCGATAGTTCCTGCACCAGTTCTTCAACTGAGTGTAAATCAGCCTGTGGGTCCGTGCGGGCGAGCATTTTTGTCTGACACTCAAACCCGGTCAGCATCTGCCGAACGGCCTGCCCAATGGTACCGGTTCCTAAAATAACAACGTGCTGACGACGTAGCAATCCGGTTCGGTCACGGATGGGGGCACCTACCCACTCAGAACGATTCTGGAGCGTAACTAATTCGGGAATACGACGGTATAAGGCGAGAATACCTGCCACCATTGTTTCGGCACAGGGCCAGGCAAAATAATCGCCCATGTTAGCCACCTGCGCCGTCAATTGGGCCTGCTTATACCCATCGAATCCAGCCGAATCCAATTGCCAGAATTTCAGATTAGGAAGCGCATCTCCGAACCAGGCCGCCGGGGGATTTCCCATAACCATTTCGGCCGATCGGAAAGCGGCCTCTTGCTCTTCTGTTGGCAAATCGTGCCGAAAAATAGCTGTTACGTCAGCCGGCAACTGTTCCAGAAGTTGTTCCTTAAGTGTATCGTTGAGATTCGTATTGACAAAAAGTTGCATGAGCTATTGGATAATGAATAACCAGGGCCGCCGAGCGGCAAAATGATTCATGAGTATTGAGAAAGTCCACTCATACTATTCAATCTAAAAACCATACATTACTCATTTTATAGTATTCATTTATTTCATCCCTTTCAACTGCCCTAGCAGCCAGGTAGTCATTTTTTCGGTTTGTTCGGGATATGTCCAGTGGCCTGTGTCCTTAAACGACGTATCGAGCATTTTCTGGCCGGGTATTACGTTATAAGCGGCATACATCGACGTTGGCGGGCAGGTTTCGTCGTTGAAACCCCAGGAATAATAACCCGGTACGTTCACCATACGGGCAAAATTCACTACGTCGTAATAACCCGTGGTTTTGATGCGATCGGGTTTGTTATTGTAGGCCAGGTTATCGCCTGTAAACAGGTGCGGCCACCCACCAGCCCGACCGTTTAGGTAGCCGGTTACGTCGGCCAGAGCCGGATAATATGCGCCCAGCCATTTGATACGTGAATCCAGCCCGGCCGTAACGATGCTCAACGCTCCCCCCTGGCTACCACCCGTAACGGCGATATTCTGACCATCATACTGCGGCATGCTTACCAGAAAATCAACCGCCCGCACACAACCCAGATAAACCCGTTTGTAATAGTACCGATCGCGGTCGTCGAGGTTAGCGGCCTGATAACCATTGAGTGCACCACGACTCAAGTCCACATAAACGCCCGGGTCCATAATAACCGGTACGCCGTGAATACCAACTTCGAGTGTAATAAACCCTTTCTCGGCTTCAGCAATCATGCCCGCGTAAGGACGTACACCCGCCCCCGGAACGCGCAGGATGGCCGGATATTTCCCTTCTTTCTTAGGAACGCACAGGATTCCGTAAAACCGGGAACTGTTAATGTTCTGCAAACTTAGTTGATACACATTTGTCAATTCGGTGCAGCGTTCGGGCAGAAGCGTCATTCGGGCATCTATTGGAATCTTGGCCAGATCGGCTTTGGCGTTATCCCAGAATGCTTTAAAATCGGCGGGATTAGCTACGGTCGGTTTGATCGTCAATGGTTCGAAGCCGGCCGTTGTCAGGCCACGATATTCTTTACCATCCGACTCTACGGTTGCAATGCAGCGCAGAAAACCGGCTGTTTTCATTGTACCACCGTCCAGCGCCAACGTTCCATTTGCCAACGTAACGGTTTCTTTCTTTGTCGGTTCCATTTTCTCCGGACCGATTTCGTAACGCATTTTCGCACCCTTTAACAGTACGTTGTTGCGATAGACTGCTACGTTGAATTTTACGGGCTCGCCCACTTTATACAACCAGTCGTCGTGGTCGGGGGTAATGATTACTTTAACAAATTTCTCGGAAGGCTGAGCCACTACGTCAGCAAACCGAATGAGGAAGAGGAGGAGAAATAGCCGTTTCATGAATGGAATATTGCTTTTAGGGCATAAAGGAAAAACGTAGCAGAACTTACCTGAAATATGTAGTACATACTTTACGATTATATCGCTATGGCAAGTCTAAACTTCTTCCACACGTGCAGGCGTATGATACCCTCGACGAACGACCTGGATATTAACCACACACCGAATGAGCAGCATCAGCGGATACACTACGTCTACCCCACCCGGTACGTTCGATAAGGCCATGCCCAAAAGAATCAGAATGGACGTAGCACTAAAATATAACGTCCGCCGACGAGACGTTGATGACGGACGAGTAACCCAATAACTAAGGGGTAAGTGCAACGGCATCAAATAAAGCAATGTTGGGTTCCAGGCCGTTACGCCGTGATCGGTGCCGACCCAGAGCAGGAATAGAAACCATCCCAGAAAGCCCGATACGCCGAACAGCAGCCGGTCAACCCAGCGGTCGACTTTACCAGCCAGCACATAACGACGGATGGTGTACACGGCCACAGTCAAAGCCAGTAACCCAAACACTACATTCGGATCGAGAATAAATGGCAGTTGCTGGCGGAATGTCTGACGGGCTTCAAAAAGCGTTTGGTCGCTGGCTACCAGCGGTACTACTCGTCCGTCGGCCTGACGGAGGGCCGATTTCGCCATCTGATCATGCACGTTATCGGGCAGATACATAGCATGCCAGCCGTCGGTTTGTTCATCAGCCGGATTGCCAATGGCCAGATTCATACCCAGTTTGGCCCAGGTTTTCCCGCTTTTGTCCAGATAGTCGTTCATCCAGTCGCGGTACGACTTTCCGGTCATTTTGGCTTTCGTCGGTATGGTCAAACTGTCACCACAGGCTTCAGCAATTTTGTCGCGGGGGCGGCTGGCACAGTTATCGTAAAAGAATTTGTACTGATACGTCCGGTTTTCGGGCAACATGTTCGTCTGCAACACCGCAAATAATTTCTCTTTCTGGGATTGCGACAGATTCAGTACCTGCTCACGAACAGTTCGGTTTTCGGCCTGATACGCGTACAGAAACGGGTACATGTCGTAGGCGTCGATGTAGTACGGCAAAGTTCCCCGCAAAAACTTCACATAAAAGTTATTTTCCGCAAATCGAAACCCGCCCCAGCCAAACGTTACGTCCAGGTTGCGGGCGGGGTCGTTCACGCGAATAGCCGTATGACCAAACACCGAATAGAGATCTTCACCCGGCCCTACCGTCAGTAAGCTCATTCTGGCCGAAGGGGAAAGGTTTTGGGCGAACGATGAGGGTTGAGCGACGAGTGATGAGGTCAGGATTAGTAACAGAACCAATACCCTCTGCTTTAAGCTCTTAACCCTATGCCAATTATTCATCTTCATCCTCATCTGTCTCGTAACTACGTTTCGCTTTTCCCCGAACGGGTTCCTTTCCCTGTACGCAAACGACAATTTCACCTTTTATAGTTTTTTGGGCAAAATACGTAATAAGTTCGGATAAGGGACCGCGTTGGGTTTCTTCAAACATTTTTGTGAGCTCGCGCGATACGCTGGCCAGCCGATCGCCCCCAAATACGTCGGCAAATTGCTGAAGTGTTTTCAATAAACGGTGGGGCGATTCATAAAAAACCATTGTCCGCTCCTCCCCTGCCAATTCCCCCAGGCGCGTTTGCCGACCTTTTTTGTGCGGTAAAAAGCCTTCGAACGTAAAGCGATCACTCGGAAGCCCCGAATTGACTAAAGCTGGAACAAAGGCGGTAGGCCCAGGCAGGCACTCCACCGGTACGTTGTTTTTGATGCATTCGCGCACTAGCAGAAAACCGGGATCAGAAATGCCCGGCGTTCCGGCGTCTGATACTAACGCCAGCGTTTTACCTTCTTTCAACTGGCTAACCAAACGCTGCACGGTTTGATGCTCGTTGAAAATATGATAGCTATGAAGCGGTTTACTGATGTTGAGGTGACGTAGCAGTACACCCGACGTGCGCGTATCTTCGGCCAGAATCGCGTCGGCGCTTTTCAGTACGTTGATGGCACGTAGCGTAATGTCGTCTAAGTTACCGATGGGCGTCGGCACGAGGTAAAGTTTCATAAAGAGTGAAAGAGCGAAAGAATGAAAGAGCGAATTTCAAACGCTTTATCCACTCTTTCACTCTTTCGCTCTTTCGCTCTTTAAAATTTTATCAATTGCGTCGGCCAGTTTCCGGTCTTTGTCGGTTACTACGTTGCCAGCGTCGTCGGTTGAAAGCTTGATGGTGATTTCGTTATACACGTTCGACCACCAGGGATGATGGTCCATTTTTTCAGCGATGAGTGCCACGCGGGTCATAAAGGCGAAGGCTTCGCTGAAATCGGAGAATTTAAAACTGCGAACCAGCTGATTATCTTTTTCCTGCCACATAAAAGTTGATAGTCGTTATTTTTTAGTCAACAGGAAAGAGTTGAGCACTGTTTATGGCTTCATCCCTAAAAAGTAATCCGCCATGATACGTATCGGTACGTTTACCCCAGACGCCAGCTTCCTACGAATCATTTTTCGGAAAAACTGCGTATCATTGGTATCCTATGTTACGTAGCAAATTTCTTGCGGCTCAATGCCTGCTGATGGCGATTACGGCCACCGCCCAGACACTTCCTATTCTCGACCAAAATCCGCCGAATTTACGGTGGTACCAACTTAAAACACCGCATTTCCGGGTGCTTTATCCGCGCGGCCTCGACTCAACTGCCCAACGTACGGCCCAACGGCTCGAAAGTTTGTATGAACCCGTGAGCGCTTCGTTGGAAAGACGTTCCCGCCCTGTTTCGGTGTTGTTACAAAATCAGACGACCAGCAGCAACGGATTCGTTACGTTGTTTCCGCGAAAGTCGGAGTTTTTCGCGGTGCCTCCGCAAGATCCGGCCTTGCTTGGTACGTTCGACTGGCTCGATTTGCTCTCGGTTCATGAATACCGGCACGTAGTACAGAACGAAAAAGCGTTGCAGGGATACGGGCGCTGGCTATATACGTTACTGGGTAGTGCTGGAATTTCGTTTCCGCTGCTGACAGTTCCCAGTTGGTTTGCCGAAGGCGATGCTGTGAGTACCGAAACGTTACTCAGCTATTCGGGTCGGGGACGTATTCCGAATTTCGGGCTGGGCATGCGGGCGAATCTGCTGGCGGAACCGCCTTTTGAGTATGCCAAAGCCGTCAGCGGATCATACCGCGACAACGTACCAAATCACTACGTATTAGGTTATTTTCTAACGACTTACCTAAAACGCACCTACGGCCCCGACGTCTGGAGCCGCGTACTAAACCGGAATTACCGACGGTTTCCGTGGCCGTTTGCCTTCTCAGCCAGCATCAAGGACGAAACGGGTTTGCGAACCGACGACTTATACCGGAAAACAATGGATGACCTGACCGAAACCTGGCAAAAACAACAGGAAAATCTCAGTGTTACGCCGGCAACGCCATTTCGGGTAAATGCCGAAAAAGCGTCTGCCCGTCATCCTGTTTACACCAATTACCAGCATCCGCAGTTTCTGAACGACTCAACGGTTTTGTGCGTGAAGAGTGGTTTAGGCGATACGCCCCGGCTAGTCATTCTAGGTAAACATCAACCCGAACGCAGTTTGTTTGTGCAGGGATTTCCGAACGATCCGGCCATGTTGTCGGCAACGCCTTCGACGGTCTGCTGGATTGAATATGGATTTGATCCTCGCTGGCGGCAACGCGTCTTTTCAACCATACGACTGCTTGACATACATTCCCGAAAGCTTACACGTCTGACGCATCGGACACGTTATCTGGCCGTTGCGCTATCGCCTGACGGCCAGAAATTGGTTGTGGTTGAAAGCACCGAACGTTATCAGAACAGGCTGGTCGTGCTGGATGCAAAAACAGGTCAACGTTTACGCGAAATTCCGAATCCGTCGCATGAGGTCTTTCAGCACCCGCGCTGGGTCGATAGCAAATCCATCGTGACCGTTACGTTGAAGGATGGCAAGAAAACTATCCAGTTGATCAATACCGACATCGAAAACCGGACGAATTTGCTACCTCGCGTCAACGAGAATATCAGCAATCCCCAGCTCTGGAGTCACTACGTTCTGTACAATTCACCGCGTTCAGGCATCGATAATCTGTACGCCGTAGACGTTCAATCGAAACAGATTTTTCAGGTGACATCGCGACCGCTGGCGGCTTACCACGCGGCCGTTTCGCCGTCGGGAACGCGGCTGGCTTTCGAGGATTTTGCAGCAACGGGATCACGTATTATGGATATGGCGCTCAACCCGTCCGACTGGAAACCCGTTACGTCCGATGCAGAAACCGCAGCCAGTCCGGTGCGTTATTTCGGCAAATTACCTACGCTGGAACCTGGCGCTGCCAACGGCCGCCGTATCCTGGCTGACTCTGTACCAGCTACTACGTATCAACCAAGCCGTTTCCGCCGTTTAGCCAACGCCATCAATATTTATAGCTGGGGGCCAACGATCGGTAGTACCGGGCAAGCCTTATCAGTTGGGCTTAGTTCGCAGAATTTATTGAGTACGACGCAGGTAGAAGTTGGCTACACGTACAACCAGGCTGAGCGGGCGGGTAACGCATATGCTCTGCTCAGTTATCAGGGTCTTTATCCAGTTTTTGACCTAAGTTTTCAACATGGAAACCGCCGAACATCGCTTTATATCGATCGTGTTATTCCCGTCGATAGCTTACGTACCGACGAATGGCAGTATAATCAATTGACGGCCGGTGTACGTATCCCGCTACAATTGACGCATTCGAAATACGCAGAATCGGCTAGTTTGACGGCCTATTACAATTATTTGCAGGTTACGGGTTATGATCTGCCGCTCCGGTCTATCACGGAAGTCGGCTCGTCGGGGGCGCTTCAGGCCATGACCTACAGCTTAAGTTATTCGCGACTGTTGCGCCAGAGCAAACGCGACGTAGCACCACGGTGGGGACAATCTCTTTTGTTCAATTACCGGAACACACCATTTGGTGGTAAACTGACAGCCGAGCAATGGGGTGTTCAGGCAAATCTGTATTTTCCGGGTCTGGGTCGTCACCACTCGCTACGTCTGCGCGGTGGTTATCAGGAGCAGGTCCAGGGAACGTACCGTTTTACTCCCGTCGTATTTTTTCCACGTGGTCAGCTCTATGTCAGCGATGATCAAATTGCGGCAGGAAGTATTGAATATCGCCTGCCGGTAGCTGACATGCACTGGTCAATCGGGCGATTGCTTTACGTTCAACGTATCAAAGCAGCGGGCTTTTACGACCGTGCACAAGGGCAGAGCGTTACGGATATACGGGATATTTACGGGCGGCTACGTGGCACTGAAAATCAGCAACATACGTATCAGTCTACCGGCGTCGACGTATCGTTTGTCTTTAACGTATTACGTCTGCAAACGCCTTTTGAAGCTGGCTTCCGAACAATTTACAACCTCAGCACCCGCGAATGGCTTGTGCAGCCGCTGGTGGTGGATATAGGCTTCTAGCGTTATACAGTTATAAAGTTGTAGGGTTATAAGGTTGTATAGTTGGCTGGCGCATTCAAAGCAACTATACAACCTTATAACCCTACAACTTTATAACGCTAGAACTACCCTTTATAAAACACCCATTTCGACAATTCGCGGTAGGAGACTTTTTTGCCGTACATCAGGATGCCAACGCGGTAAATCCGGGCGGCAACCCAGGCGGTTCCAACAAAGCCCAACACCAGCAACACCATCGACAGAATTAATTGCCATGCCGGCACGCCGAAGGGAACACGTACCATCATTACCACCGGCGATGTGAACGGGAAAATGGACGTCCAGAAGCCGAGTGCGCCGTCGGGTTCTCGAATGACAAACTGGGCAACGGCAATCGCGCCGATGATGGGCAATGTAATTGGAAACATAAATTGCTGCGTCTCGGTCTCGTTGTCGACGGCAGCGCCAATAGCGCCGAAAAGTGCACTATAGAGCAGGTACCCTCCCAGAAAATAAAAGAGAAAACAGGCCACAATCAGCGGTATATTCAACGTATCGACGGCCTGGATGACACTGGCGACAACGCCACTTTTTGCTTTTTTTGTTTCTAAACCCGGTGCAGACTGACTCATGCCGCCCGAAGTCTGCATAGCCTCCCGACCTCGTTCTACTTTATCGCCAACCAACGTACCACCAACGGTAAATAACCCAACTGAAAGCAAAATCCAGAGCATAAACTGCGTAAGACCTACCAGCGCTACGCCCAAAATTTTGCCCAGCATCAGTTGAAATGGTTTCACCGACGAGATAATCACTTCAACGATCCGGTTATTTTTTTCTTCCATTACCCCACGCATCACCTGCGTACCGTAAATGAATACCGAGATGTAAATCATGAAGGCACAAAAGTATCCGATAATGGTCATAGCAATGGAGTTACTGTTCTTTTCACCCTCATCGCCGAGGCTAATCGTCTGTGCATCAACATTCACTTTGGCATCTTCGATGATTTTCTGCGTGATGCCAGCCTGCTGAAGTTTGATGGTCTCGATTTCTTTTGAGATAGCCCGTTCAATGTTGTTTTGCAGTGATAGACTAACTCCTTTCTCCGCAAAAATCTGCACAGTTTTCGGCCTTTCGATTACGTCTTTCGGAACGAATACCAGCGCATCGTAGCCTTGTTTGATAAACTTCTTTTTGGCGTCGGCCAGTGATTCTTTCGGGTACGAAAAAACGGTTTCGTTGTCGCTTTTAAACTGGTTAATGAAGCGGCCGCTCTCATCGATAACGGCTATTTTTTTCTGATTGATTGAGCTAACGGCTGCCCAGCCAATAATAGCATAAAAGCCGAAAATGAGCAGCGGCCCCAGAATCGTCATGATGATGAACGACTTTTTACGCACCCGCACCAGGTACTCGCGCTTGATAATGAGAAAGATAGTATGCATAGTTTAAGTAGATAAAGAGCGAAAGGCTGAAAGAGCGAAAGAGTGGAAAAGGCTTGCGTCAGCCTTTCGCTCTTTTACTTATTCGCTCCGCTTCGGCGGTCCGATTTCACTCATTGTTTTCGCCGACTGTCTGAATAAAAATGTCGTTCATGCTGGGGATATTCTCTCCGAACGATCGGACAGTAACCCGGTCGAGCAGATAACGTATCAAGTCGTTCACGGATGAATCGGGAGGAATCTTGATATCGGCACGACTGAAACCGTCGTCTTGCCGAGTTGTTTTCAGTACCGTAAAGGCTTCGGGCAACGTATCGAGATCGCCTTGGTATTCAATATGATACGTATGCGTTTTAAATTGCTCCTTGATGGCTCGCTTGGGTCCATCGAGTACCTTGTGCGACCGGTTTATCAAGGCAATGTAATCACAGAGCTCTTCAACGGATTCCATCCGGTGTGTTGAGAAGATAACCGTCTTTCCTTTATCGCGCAGTTCCAGAATTTCATCTTTGATCAGATTGGCATTGATGGGATCGAATCCAGAAAAAGGCTCATCCAGAATAATCAGATCCGGTTCATGCATAACGGTCGCTACAAATTGTATCTTCTGCTGCATGCCTTTCGACAGATCTTCGATGTGTTTATTCCACCACGTTTTGATGTCGAATTTAATGAACCAGGTTTTCAGCTTTTCCATCGCCTGCTTTTCGGTCAGCCCCTTGAGTTGGGCCAGATAAAGCAGTTGTTCACCAACCTTCATTTTTTTGTATAATCCTCGCTCTTCGGGCAGGTAGCCGATACGTCGGATGTGGTCGGGTTTGAGGTGTTCCCCCCCCAGAATCACTTCTCCGGCGTCGGGAGCCGTAATCTGATTGATGATACGTATCAGCGATGTTTTGCCCGCTCCGTTCGGCCCTAGCAAACCAAAAATACTGCCTTCTGGCACTGACAGGCTTACATCATCCAACGCCCGATGTTCGGCGTACTGTTTAACAATATGATGGGTTTCGAGAATGTTATTCACAAGTTCTGGTTGTAGACGAACGTTTCACAGAGGTAAATTTAAGCAGATGGCCAAAGTTACAGGCTAGTGGCAAAAGTCGTGTATACTGGGGTAAACTTCAATCGACAAATTCTTATTTTTCAATCAAATGAGGATAATTGGCAGCTTAGCTATATCAATGGCAATAAAAAGCCCCCATCAGCGCTGATGGGGGCTTTTTATTGCCATGTCAACTATATTACAATTATCTTACCTGATATTCATTGACATCTATAATTCCAGGTTCGACACAAATCGCTAATTATAATACTCCCGAACCTGAAATAACAGCATTAGAAATAACAACCCGAGCAAAATGCCAACGAGGTTGAATAACAAAATACTACTCACAATATTAATCAATTGGGCATAGTAGCTAAATACCCAACCGGGCCGTTTGCGATTGAAAAGCCCCGGCAGGGCCATTACGCCGAGTACTAAACCAACTATTGCCAGAATCATGCTGATGGTGTAGCCGAAGCCTACACCTGCCCCCATCATAAAAGAGCCGGGAACAAGCACAGCACCTATTCCTAAAAAGGCCAGAATACCAGGTAATGCAATGACCAGCAGTATGAGTAAAACAATTGGCCAGTATTTTACAAATCCTTCCCGGAAATTAATAGGAATTTGAAACGGCGCTTTTGTTGTAAAATAAGGAGCCAGTTCGGTCTCCAAAACGGCAGGTTGATTCATTGTCAACAGAAATTAAGGTTAAGGAAAAGTAAATTTTACGCCTAAAATTACAGTTTCCAACGGCTCTCCCGCCTAAACAACAACAATCGATTTATTAAACGGCAACTCCGTCTGTTTCAACCGGCTGCGTCCGAAACTCGCCTTCCCATTTCGAGATGACGCAGGTAGCCACAGCATTCCCCGCTACGCTCGTTGCGGAACGGCCCATATCGAGTACCTGATCGATACCCAGCAACAGCGCCAACCCTTCGATAGGCAGGTTAAACAGCGACATGGTTCCGGCAATAACCACCAAAGATGCCCGTGGTACGCCCGCAATACCTTTCGACGTAATCATCAGGGTCAGCATCATCGTAATCTGCTGTTCTACCGAGAGCGGTACGTGGTAAGCTTGGGCAATAAACGCCGTTGCAAAGGTCATGTACAGCATCGACCCGTCGAGATTGAAGGAATAGCCCAGCGGTAATACAAACGAAATGATACGTTCAGAACAGCCAAACCGACGTAGCGCTTCAATCGTCTGCGGAAACGAAGCTTCCGAACTTGCCGTACTGAACGACAGAATAATGGCCGAACGTACTTCCCGTAGCAGCGCAAAATATGGAATCCGAACTACCAGACAAATGGCGAACAGAACTACAAAAATAAAAAACAGCAGTCCGCCGAAGAAGCAGAAAATCAGATAGATATAGCCCGAAAGTATACCTAGACCCTGTTTCGCTACTACGGCTGCAATGGCACCAAGTACGCCAAATGGCGCAAACGACATGACGTAGCTCGTAATTTTAAACATGATGTGCGAGAGCGCGTCGAGGGCTTTAATCATGACTTTGCCCTGTGCCCCAACCGCTCCAACGGCAATTCCAAAGAAAATGCTGAATACAACAATCTGAAGGATTTCGTTCGTGGCCAGCGCATCGATGAAACTCGTCGGTACAATGTGCGTAATGAAGTTTTCAAATGTCAGCTTCTGCACTTCCACGCCCGTATCGGTGCCTTTGGGCGGTAGCGGCAGATTCATCACTTCGCCCGGTTTCATGATGTTGACAACCAGCAGCCCAACTACCAGCGACAGAATGGTTGCGAAATAAAAATAAGCCAGTGTTTTAAGACCGATTCGTCCAACGGTACCAAAGTCACCGAGTTTGGCAATGCCGACGACCAGTGTCGAGAAAACAAGCGGCCCAATGATCATTTTGATGAGCCGAAGGAAGATTTTAGAGAGGATGTTCAGGTCAGTGCCTGAGAAACCGGAGCCAGTGTCGGGAAAAAAGTAACCAAGGGCAATCCCGAGCACCATGCCCAGAAAAATACGTGTAGTCAGGTTGGGTAGCTTCATGCAGTCAGATTAAAAGGACCGTAGTGAACAAATGTAACGGAATCCGACCATATCCGAAAGAGGCAACGCTTAATGAATGATAAGCTGGCTGATGCACTCTATAATTGATAATTGCTACCGTCGGCCAGCTCATCACTCTTCTCTTATCTGTTTTTCCGGGCGAAGCCAGTTGGTCATGATCGGAAAACCATCTTCCGACGTAGTGTTATCTTTCGTCATGTCCATCCAGACCAGCAGCGGCAAGCCGATGTAGGTTTTGTTTTTGAAGTTATCAACCAGCCAATTGCTATCGCCTTTGTAGCCTCCCGCATGAAACACTACGTCGTCGGGCAGGCCAATCAACTGACAGGCGGCATAAGTCCACAATAGTACAGCTAGCTCATCACCCTGTTTATCTGGGCGTCCCTCCGTTATATTACCACCTAGTTGGGGCCGTTCTGAAGGTAACGTAACGGCAATGTGGCCGGCTTCGTGCAGAATATCTCCCGGATACATCAGTTTCGCCCGATCAATCACTAATTTACCCTGTTCGATACGTATACCGGGCAAAAAGGTTGGTTCATCCAGTGTCGATTCTATAACAGAAATACCGATGCTGTCTAGAAACGCATAAATTGGGGCAATCAGGTCGGTTTCGTTGGTTGTCATTGGGCAAAAACAGCGTTATTTTGCTGATGATCCAGCGCATAATACTGATTCATGGCAGGTTGTAAAAAAGATGGAATCGGCTCAATAGGCTTGGATTCTTGAAACGGTTGGTCAGGACGCTTCGCATGGAAACGACTTCGTTCAAACATTCGTTGTTCATCGATTGAACTGACATCCAGTGCCAGCATTTCGACTAGCTCCCGAAATAGTTCAGTACCATTTTCCTGATAGCGCAGCAAATGTACGTTGGCATCAAACGACTTTATATTCAGCATCGAACGGAAATAAAACTCAAGCACCGCAGCCGTGTAACTATCCAGCGACATCGTTTGGATATGGCTGGCGTTCAACCCAAACAATTCGGGCTGAATAACACCAGGAACAGCCTGCATGCCACGGTGTTTCTGGTGCGAACGTAGCACGGCATCGGGTGAGCGGTAAAGGAAAATAAACGGAACTGTCGGGTATAATCGGCGTAACGTATTGTAGAAAGCGAAGTGCCAGCTATCGAGTTTTATGAACAGACGTTTCTCATAACCAGTACGTTGCACACCGAGCATAGTTATGACGGCTTTCAACGTGGCATCCTGCTCTTCGGGCAAGAGTTCAACGGTTGGGTGAGTATAAGGAAGCCGTAATACGTTATCAATCAGCGGCATTTCCGAAATCACACAATGTTCTTCCGGAATGGAAAGCAACTGTGAAAGCAATGTAGAACCACAGCGCGATACGTGAAAAATAAACGCATCCGGCTCTACTGCCTGACTATGTTCGGCAGCGGCCAGCAAGCCCGATAGTTGGGTGGTGGGATGCCACCGGCTCGAATTATAGGAATGACTCTGACAGCGTGCAATTGTTTCGTCAAAAAAAGGCTCCCTAAACCGATGCTCACCGACGTAGAGCCACCGAAAATTAAGCTGGTTGTCCACTACGTTCAGGCGGTAAGGAATCCATCCTTTTAAAACGGGTGATTTAGGATTAAGCGCAGTCATTAGTAAATTCTCCGCGAACTATGTGATTAATAAAAGGCTGTCGAAAGGCTATGCATCATCCAATGTCAACTGATTTACAGTCAACTAACGTACTACGTTGAAAATCTCGTCGTCCGCGTTTTATGACTGACCAGCGAGCTGTTCGATGAGTTGTCGCGCTACGTCGGTATTGTGCCGGGCCAACTCAGCCATAATCTGCGCACGCACCTCAGGAGAAAGTTGATCACTCTTTTTATCGGCAGCAAACGAATAGCCTGCTTTCTCGAACAACGTATCAGACCAGGCATTCCGGTGGCAGTCGATCACCAGATGGATACGGTCGATCGATCCGTCGTTACGTACGCTATGCAGCAAATCGAAGTTCGCATACCAGCACTCTCCGACCTGCATAGGCACCTGGTGATCATCAACGACGAACGCTACTTTTTCGCCGGTTTGAATCGGAACATGGAGCCGAAAAAAACCCCTTTCGTAGCTCGTGTCGCCGTCGCGGTGGGGATGAATAACACTACCGGGTGCCAGCGACAAGAGACGAACAGAATCTTTCGAACAGTCGAGCTGATCCAAAATACGCTGAAAATAAGAACAGCTCATTAGTAGTGACGTATCAGCGTAACTGCCTGGCAGGGCCCTGGCATCCGTTTCCGAACCCGACAATGAACGTAGTGCGATACTGCTCCAGGTTCCCGAAAAATCAGCCTTATTGTAATGCTGCATCCAGTCGCGGGTTTGGCATACGGCTAAATCAGCCTCCAGCAACTGGTTATCGAACTGAAATGGAAGTCGGAGAAAGCGATTCTTGGGGTCAACTGTATCGGTATTCATTGTGTCGTTTATCTTTCGGAAATTATTCTGCTTATATGCTTTTCGTTCAATTTACCGGTCTATCGGGTTCAGGCAAAACAACGCTGGCTTATCGGGTCCAGAATCGCCTGATTCAGCTTGGCTACGCCGTGGAGGTGCTGGATGGCGACGAATATCGTCGGAATCTCTGGCCTGAGTTAACGTATTCAGAGGCCGACCGTGCGGAAAACATCCGGCGTCTTGGGTTTATTGGTCGAAAATTCATTCGTCACAATGTTCTGGTGCTCATGGCGGCAATCAACCCGATTCAGCGCATTCGTGACGAACTCAATCGGGAAAACCAACCCGCCAAAACGGTTTTTGTATCCTGCGCGCTCCCCACGCTTATCGCCCGTGATACAAAAGGGTTATACGCCCGCGCCCTACTCCCAGCCAGCCACTCCGACAAATTGACCAACCTGACGGGTGTCAATTCTCCGTATGAGGTTCCTCTCCTTCCTGACTTAACGGTTCCTACCGACCAACTCTCTGAAGAAGAATGCGAAGAACTTCTGGTTCAATTTATTCTTAACTCTTTGCCCTAAAAATCTTTTCGGTTATTGTTCATGTAAAAATCTAATAACCATAAACAAGTATAGCAAATATTTAAAGTTGATAATTTGTGAATGCGGAATGTGAGCGCTATACAGACGAAATGAAGTTATTTCTTTGTAAATTACACAAATCCAACGTAGTATAGAGTTAAAATCAATAAACGTAGTGAATTGAGCAGGCCTTTACTTTCGTTTAAAAGCGCGCCTGTAAACCGGTTTCCGGCACGCAAATTGTAACCAGAGAATCGGGTAAATTAAATAGTCTGTAAATCGGAAAGGAGTTCGGAACGTAATGTCGTCTACGATAAGCGTCTGATAACCTGACGCATCGTTCGGAAGCGCAATTAATCGGTGACGGTGATGCCAGTACGTCAGGAAGAACGGAAGTTTAGTCCCATGATCGACGAAGTAAATTTCCTGGTCGGTAGTATTTTGGTCGACAATATCGCTTATCCAGTCCTGATGAAACAGGAAGAAATTTAACTGGAGGTGAACCACATCGCCCCGTAAGCATCCATCGAAACGTACTACGTTGACAGGCGGAAACGTAGGCGTCAGTTGCTCAAAAAGACTACGGTTGAACCCTGTCCAGACTTGAGTCAATGCCTGCTCAACGGGAGTTTTAAGAATAAGGTGCATGAACGGTGAACGAATGGGAGAGCGAAGTACGGCAATACAAACATATTCTTTACCAGAAAGCGGTTTTACTACGCTGGTACAGAGAGCTAAACGTAGTGTTCAGCCATTTCGTTACCAATTTCCTGAGAATTCATCTCACAAAAGCTACAACTATATTTCGCATTTATTCCGAACGGTTTTACTAGTTATCTGGCTGGTTTGCGCCCTGACGCAGGCACGGGCTGCCCTACCTGAACCTGAGTACCTGACCGTACGTAACGGGCTTCCACAAGGGTATATCAGTTCGTTGGTTCAGGATCGCCAGGGTTTTATCTGGCTGGCTACCCGGGATGGGCTTTGCCGATACGATGGGGTTCGGTTCCATATTTACGCACACGATCCACAAGAAGCCAGTTCGTTAGTATTCAGCAGTATAGCTGAAATTAAAGAAGATAAACGGGGGTACCTGTGGATACGTACCGAAAACGAAAATATCGACCGTTTCGACCCGACAACTGGGCAGGCTTTACACGTATCCAATTCTTCGGCATTCAGGAAGGCTTTAGGACAGGACCAACTGGTTGGTATTCAGCCCGATCCGGCGGGTTCGGTTTGGGTTGCTACCCGTACTGGAGGTTTTTTTCATCTACATCCAAACGGTACAGTAACTCATCGACATGCTACACTCCCTGAGAATCAAGGTAAACCACTGATTTACAATTTATTACTCGACCAACGACATCGTTTGTGGCTGGCTACTCAAACCGGCCTTTATTCGTTTGAACCGACATCCGGGCAGTTTACTACGTTCCGTGCCGCGCAGGGATTGCCACGCCCCGATGTGTACCGGCTTCACGAACGGCGGAATGGAGAATTGATGCTGGGGTTTCCGGGCCAATTTGCCTTGTTTGATCCCTTGGGTGGGCGCGTTCGGCGACTAATCAGTTTGGGTAAATCGCCAGGGTTGCCACTGTTTGCCAGTGATTATCGGGGAATAGACTACGTGAATCAGAACCGATTTAATGAGGAAACCGGTCTTGTGCCATTAATAGCTGACCCGGCTGAGGAATCGCCGAAGCTTGCTCGATTTGCGGTTTTATCGCTTCTGGTCGATCGAACCAACGTACTGTGGCTGGGACTAAATGGCGATGGAATTATCAAGTACGATTTAATACCTCGGCCTTTTCAACCCATTCCGTATACAGATAATTTCCAGACAGACTGGTTGACGCAGCAGTTAAGGATACCTCGCGATGCCATTCCAGCCCCGATCCGGCTACAATCGTCGCCTCGAATACGGTACGGATTTGATGGGCAACGAACCCTCTGGATAAGCAGCCCGGATACACCACCTTATCGTTACAATGCTGCCGCACAGACATTTACTACAGTCCTACCAACCGGTATTGAAAGCCGGTGGCTAACGAATGGCCAGTTCCGGCTTTCGGCCTTCTCAACCGGTGCACAGGGTGAAATGTGGGGATTACTCGGCCCAACAAACCAGGCCGTTGTCCGCCATAATCCAGCTCAGGAAACGTTTACTGCTTTCCCGCTACCCCTACCCACCAATCACCCGTATGTAATCACAGCTATGGTGGTTGATGGTGGTCGTGTTTATCTGGCTACGCAAAACAACGGTTTACTACGTGCTGATTTGTCGAACAAACGGCTCATTCACTGGAAAAACGCACCGGGCGACCCCAGATCGTTGCCCGGAAATTCGTTGCTGTGTCTGGCTCAGGATCCTAAACAATACAACTTTCTCTGGATTGGTACGTTCGGAGATGGCCTTTGCCGACTCGATAAAATGACAGGGCGCATTCAGCGGTTTACCATCGGACAGGGTTTATCGAATAACGTTATTTACGCCATCCGTCCCGACCGCAATGGATATCTCTGGCTGAGTACAAACCGAGGTCTGTGCCGCTTCGACGCCCGAAAACAGGAAGTGAGAACGTACATGGCCGACGATGGGCTGCCCAGCGAAGAATTTCGGCAGTTTCACGACGTAACACTACCCGACGGACGGCTGATTTTTGGCGGCATCGGCGGCTATACGGCTTTTAATCCGTTACGTATCCGCGAAGACGTAGTGAAGCCTACCATCGCTTTGACGGCGCTACGTATAAATAATCAGGTTGTTCGCCCAAATACACCCGAATCGCCCCTTCAAAAAGACATTAATGAAACGCGGGAAATCATTCTGAATCATCAGCAGAACTTTTTGTCTATCGATTTTACGGCGCTGGAGTTTAATCAGAATTATAAAAATCAGTATCGTTATAAGTTAACCGGGCTTGAAGATGACTGGGTGTATAGTCAGAATCTGTCGACTGCTACCTATACAAATCTGCCGCCTGCTACGTATACGTTTCATGTTAATGCTTCCAATACGTCGGGGGTCTGGAGCCCGCATACACATACCTTACGAATTGTTATTGAACCACCGCTCTGGGCAACCTGGTGGGCCTATACGGCATATGTATTGCTCGTTCTATGCGGTTTGATACTGTTTTTCCGGATTCGAATCAATCGGATACGCCTGAAAAGCCGGATGGAACTACGGGAACAGGAATCTCGGCAGCTTAAGCATCTGGATGAGGTAAAATCGCGGTTCTTTTCCAACATTACCCACGAATTTAGAACGCCACTCACGCTAATTCTAACACCGTTAGAAGAAGTCCTCAACGACAGTGTCAACTCGCCTTACCACGGCCGACTCCGACTTATCTATCAGAATGCCAACCGATTACTACGTTTAATTAATGAATTACTTGATTTAGCGAAACTCGATGCCGGTAGTCTAGTCGTGACACCGGCCCCCGCCGATTTGCCCGAATTCATTAAACGAACGTTAGGAGTTTTTTCGGAAGAGGCTCAGCGTAAACGGATTCAGTTGCGGCTTAACCAACAATTTGATCAGCCCTATTACTGGTTTGACCCCGATAAGCTGGAAAAAATACTGACAAATTTATTATCTAATGCACTGAAATTCACCGATGAAACAGGCCTGATAGACGTATCAATACAAGTTGATCCAATTGATGGCAATTCGGCTAATACCGATCTCATCCAGCTGACGGTTCACAATACGGGGACGAGTATTCCTGGAGACAAATTACCGCACATTTTCAACCGGTTTTATCAGGCCGATTCAATAGCCAGTACCATGGTGAACGGTTCGGGGATTGGATTGGCGCTGGTGAAAGAATTAGTAGAATTGCTCAAAGGCAAAATTTCGGTGGAGAGTCACCGCACCATGGGTACTACGTTCCAGGTCGAATTACCCTTCCGACAGGCTCATCCCCAGTTGGCGAATAATGCCAACTCGCTAACTTCGCCCGAATCGTTAGTAACGACGGAAGCGCAACAGGCCACGTTTACGGAAAATGCGCCCCGGCTCCTGCTCGTGGAAGACAACGATGGTATCGCCGACTACATCATGTCTATTCTGACGCCCGAATGGCGGATTCGGCGGGTAAATAACGGTCAGGCCGGTTTAGATGCGGCCATTGCCGATGGGCCCGATTTTATCATCAGCGACGTATTAATGCCCGAAATGGACGGCCTGATGCTATGCCGACAACTTAAACAGAATCCGGTAACGAGTCATATTCCAATTTTACTGCTTACTGCCAAAGCTTCGGTCGAGAGTCGGCTGGAGGGTATTGCTGCGGGAGCAGATGATTACGTAGCGAAGCCTTTTCAGGTAGACGAACTGCGGGGACGTATCCGGAACCGGCTCGATCAGCAGCAACGGATTCGGCAACACCACCGCACACAGCTTGTACGGGAAGGTTACCTCCCTGTTGCGGGCGAGAATCCAGAGGATGACTTCATGAATCGAATTTATGCCGTGCTCGAAGCTCGCCTTGATGATCCTACGTTTGGTGTTGAACCTCTGGCCGATGCAATTGGGATGAGTCGGATGCACCTGAACCGAAAAGTAAAGGCCATGACTGACATGACGCCCAATGAATTGATACGTATCGTGCGATTAAATCGGGCGGCTGCTCTACTGGTTACGGGCGTTTCGGTGTCGGAAGTAGCCGATCGGGTGGGTTTCGATACGCCCGCTTACTTCTCCAAAGTTTTTAAAGACCATTACCACGTAACACCTTCTGAATACGTCGACAAAAATCGGCATGAACTGGCTTAACCGAATTTTAAATACACGAATCTACCCCACCTGACTACATGACGTACTATTGATTTGAAAAACATCTGAACATGTTACAAATTTTATAGTGCTTGTTACGAATGAGCAAGAGCAAAGAAAGTAACGGCTATAGTATTGTGTCATTAATGCTTAGCCAACTTTTTAAAAATCGCCTACTCAGATGCTCATGTCTTCCTTTTCTTCGTCGACGCGCACCACTACCACAGAATGGCCTCCGCTCAAACTTTATCTACGTGATGCCGGACGGCAGTCTTTTTCCGTCACCGATTTGGTTTATCTCCAGGCCGTTGCTAATTATAGCTGGTTAAATTGGGTTGACGGCAGCCGCATGCTGATGCCCCGAACGCTCAAATATTACTCGCCTAAATTACCCTCCGAACTGTTTATCCGGCTCCATCGCAACTGCGTAGTGAACCGTCGATTTGTAGAGCGGCTGGAACGTACCGAAACTGGTGGTCTGGTTCATTTAAGTACGGGTGAAACTTTACCCGTATCGCGCCGACGCTGGAGCACGGTTCGTCGACAGTTGGCCAGCGCCCGTCCTTTTATGAATTAATTGTTGGTTTGGTTTATACTTCTATCTATACAAGTCAGTAAAGAAAATGCCCCGATCAGGCTGACGGGGCATTTTCTTTACTGACTTGTATAGTTTTAACTTGCCTTACATTTTTTCCAAAACCCGTTCCATCGATACTTCCTGGCCGATGTGCGCTTTGAGGTCGCGGATGGGAATACGGATTTGCTCGGTTGTATCGCGGTGGCGGATTGTCACCGTATCATCTTCAAGCGTCTGGTAATCAACAGCAATGCAGAATGGCGTACCGATCAAATCCTGACGGGTGTAGCGTTTCCCGATGGCGTCGCGCTCCTCATAAATAACCCGGAATTCCGAACGTAGACTCTTTACAATTTCTTCCGCTTTTTCGGGCAGACCATCCTTACGTACCAGTGGGAATACGGCTGCTTTCACCGGGGCTATCGCAGGGTGTAATTTCAGGTAGGTACGTTCCTTCTGCTGATCGCCTTCTCCTACCGTCTCCTTGGTAAATGCATTACAAAAAACTGCCAGAAATAGTCGGTCGGCACCAACAGACGTTTCTACTACGTAAGGAATGTAATTTCCGTACGGTTTTCCAGTAGCTTCGTCGATTTCGTTATCAAAATACTGTTGCTTCTTTTTGCTGTATTCCTGGTGGCTTTTCAGGTCGAAATCAGAGCGAGAGTGTATGCCTTCGATCTCCCGGAAGCCAAATGGGAACTTATATTCAATATCCACGGCGGCTTTGGCGTAGTGAGCCAACTTTTCATGATCGTGGAATTTGAGACTGTCAGCAGGTAAACCGATGGCCTGATGGAATACCATACGGGTTTCTTTCCAACGGTTGTACCATTCCTGTTCAGTGCCAGGGCGCACAAAGTACTGCATTTCCATCTGTTCAAATTCGCGCATACGGAACGTAAACTGCCGCGCCACAATCTCATTCCGGAAAGCTTTCCCGATTTGAGCGATACCAAACGGAACCTTCATCCGGCCGGTTTTTTGTACGTTCAGGAAGTTGACAAAAATACCCTGGGCCGTTTCGGGGCGGAGGTAGATGGTGCTGGCATCGTCGGCCAGCGATCCGATCTGAGTCGAGAACATCAGGTTGAATTGCCGCACCTCCGTCCAGTTGGCATTGCCAGAAACCGGATCTTTTATGCCCTCGGCAATAATAAGGTTACGAACACCCTCCAGATCTTCGGCACCGAGCAGACGGGCCAATTCGTCGCGTAAAGCCTGACCGCGTTCTTTGTCGCCTGAATTTTCGTATTCTTCCGCTTTCAGTTCAAGCAGTTGGTCAGCGCGATACCGTTTTTTCGAATCACGATTGTCGATCATCGGATCATTAAACGAATCGACGTGTCCCGACGCTTTCCAGGTAAGCGGATGCATAAATATGGCGGCATCAATACCTACTACGTTGTCGTGGAGTTGGGTCATAGCCTTCCACCACAGCGTTTTGAGGTTATTTTTCAGTTCGACGCCATTCTGCCCATAATCGTAAACGGCCTGTAGACCATCGTAAATTTCGGACGACGGAAAAACGAAGCCATATTCTTTGGCGTGGGCAATAATATCTTGTAAGGACGTAGCAGGAGCTTGTGTAGTATTCATACGTGAGCGCAAAAATACGTTTTTATGCGCAAGTGCCTAGTTCTTTGGCCTAATTCATGAATCTGCCCTGTTTATTTAGATACTTAGCCAGTCTAGGGTTACTTCCTCACGTACTGTGCGTCTTAGACGCATGTTTACCCGCTTCCAAGCCTTTATACGAGATTATTTTGGATTTTCTCACAAGGAAACTCGAGGATTTTTAGTCCTACTTTTCCTGACAACGCTGTGTCTGCTGGCACCTTTTCTGTATCGGCTTATTGCCCGATCCGATGTTTCTGATACGTCGGCATCCGACCAGCGAAAGCTCGACAGTTTAGTAACGCTTATGAAGGCAGAAGAAGCCAGGCAACCCCAATTCAACCACCGGGCTGACAACGACAAAACCACTGCCGAACGATTTAGTGAACCAAAACTTTTTCCGTTTGATCCCAACACCATTAACGTAGCAGGCTGGCAACAGTTGGGGCTTCCGCGCTGGCTGGCCGAACGTATCGATAAGTATCGAAGCAAAGGCGGTCAGTTTCGCAAAAAAGAAGACCTGTTACGTATCTACGACTTTCCGCCCGATTTATATGACCAGTTGGAGCCTTACATTACGTTGCATGAACAAGTAGAAACGAAGAACGTAACGGGTAATTTTAATCGCAATGAACGTACTGAATTTAATAATAAACAGCCCACTATTAACGAACGCTACGTTACCGAACGTCCAGCCAAGCCAGCCCTACAACCATTCGACATTAATACAGCCGATACGTCCCAATTAATCGCATTAAAAGGTATTGGCGCTACGTTGGCCGGACGAATCATTAAGTTTCGGGATGCGCTGGGTGGGTTTGTTTCCCCCGATCAGTTTCGCGACATTTATGGCCTCGATTCGCTGGCACTGGACGAATTGCAGAAGTTCGGCAAAATCCGCTCGGGCGTTCGTAAGATTCCTGTTAATACGGCTTCGGTTGAGGAACTTGATCGCTTGCCATTTTTGTCGCGTCGGCAGGCGCAAGTGATTGTGAACTACCGCGAACAGCACGGAGCATATACCTCCGCCGAGTCGTTGAAACCGATTCGAATTCTGGATGCTCAAACTATTGAGAAAATCGCGCCTTATCTCGAATTTTAATTACTGACTATACATGGTTTCTTTCCTCTACCGATACGTATTCTCGATTCTATTTCTACTTTTCATAGGCATTTCCAGTCATGCGCAACGTGTCACTTGGCCCAACGGAGCTAAGGCCGCTATTATTCTGACGTATGACGATGGGATGTATAGCCAGGTCGAGCAGGCTGTTCCGGTGCTGAATGCGTCGGGATTACACGGGACCTTCTTTCTCAATTCCATCACCGAAACCCGCCTGGCCGATCAGTGGCGACAAGCAGCAAAGCAAGGACATGAACTGGCCAATCATACTTTATTCCACCCATGTTTAGCGGCTAAAGGCTGGAAAGGCGAATGGGCACTTGAGAATTATACCATGAGCCGGATGTTACGGGAAATTCAGTCGATGAACAGCCAGCTTTACTTACTCGATGGCCGAACCGATGTTCGCACGTTTGCCTTTCCCTGCGTTGACGTACTGGTTGGTGGTGTTTCCTGCGTTGATACGCTTCGCAAGTCGGGGCTGGTCAGTTTTGCCCGGATGGGTGGCGACGCCAACGCCATTGTCACGGATTTTTCCACCCTCGACCCAATGCAGGTACCAGCTTGGGGTGTGCAACCCAGCAATACCGCTGCCGACCTGATTGCCTTTGCCGAGAAAGCGGCTCAGCAGGGCGGTATGGGCGTTTATATGTTTCACGGCATCGGCAGCCAATGGATTGCCGTACCAACTGCGGAGCACAAAAAATTAGTTGAGTACCTCGCCAAAAACAAGCAAAAATTCTGGGTCACTACATTCCGGGAGGCAATGACGTATTTGAGCCAACGTAGTAAGTAACTAAACAAATTATTTACAAGTGTACTTTATATCAATAAAGCTGTCTCCTCTATTTTCAACCTTGCGATAAATACGTGTTGGAAAATTATTGTTAAAAGATATTATCTTCTGTTCAATATTAAACTTATCCTGGCGTATTTCAATGAAATTATTTCTTGAAAATAGTAGTATTGGTTTAATAGTAAGAATTGGACTTGATGCAAAGAAGTTTCTTGTAAGCACATATATTTTTACTTCTACTGGCAGTTGGCTATATGGATTGATAGTATCGTCAAAAGAAGCACTTGAAACTTCTATCTCTTTTTCATTTAATCCGTAAAATTTTTCACTTGAATATATTTTATTCAGATTCGAATTAGCATTATATTCAAATCTGTAATACTGACTATATTTAGTATTAATTTGAGATACTTTCGATACTCTATTTACAGTATCATAATCGATATAAATATCTTGAAATCTAATAATTCTTTTATTTGCATCATAGTCAAAATCTTGATAGTTCCCAAATTGAACTAGTTTGCCGTCTTTAAATACTGGCGATTCTATCGGACCGGAAGAAATACTTACTTTATAAATATCATTAGTTTCAGTATAGTTAATATTCGTAAATATACTACTGTCATTTAGTAAACTTACAATACACTTTGGTTTAACACTTTCTATTCTAATTTCTTTCTCAACTACATTTTTCCCTGATCGATTTTCTACGAGTAGATTTATTTTATAGTTTCCGTTTTGCTTGTATTGGTGTTTGGGGTTACTTTCTGTAGATGTTTGTGCATCGCCAAAATTCCACAAATAGGTTTCGGCATATTTGGATTCGTTAAAAAATAGTATTTCTCCATCGCTATTTTCTCTGTACGAAAATTTAGCCTCAGGATTAATATTATTTACATCCATTTCTTTTTCCTGTTCACTTGTCAAGTCCGTCTTAGACTTTGCTATTAATTTAGTTATATATTTTTTGGGGATTTTATAAATATGAACAGGATTAATTTCTTCAGAAAATTCTCCATCGCCAAACGTCCATCGATATCCAATGGCATTCTTCGAATTGTTAACAAACTTAACTTCCCCATTAGCTTGTAACTGAAAGTTGAACGAAGCAACTGGATCTGATTCAGGTTCTGGGTTATCTTTTCTTCCGCAAAAATCAGCAGAGCATAGTATAAAAATAAATAACAAATAAACTAAATGCTTTTTCATAATTTCTAAAAAAATCTATCAATTCTAATAGAAGTAATTAAACAATAATAAACTGATAGTTATTTACCAACTATTTCAAATAAAATAGTTGGTAAATAATCTCCTCAGAAAGTTGTAAATAACAAAGTCGAAATTAAGGTTATTGTTAATCATCGCCTAACCAGCAACGCTACGTTCTCGACGTGGTGCGTGTGCGGAAACATATCAACAGGTTGCACATCGGCCACTCGATAGCCTTCGTCCAGAATTCCCAGATCACGTGCTTGCGTAGCGGTATTGCAGCTTACGTAAACGATACGTTCGGGGGCGGCTTTGAGTAATTGCCGCGTAACGGCTTCATCCATACCGGCACGTGGTGGGTCGGTAATCACTACGTCGGGGCGGCCGTGTTCGTCGAAGAAATTATCGGTCAGGATGTCGCGCATATCACCGGCAAAAAAGCTAGCGTTGGTAATGCCATTTACTTCTGCGTTGATACGTGCATCGGCCACCGACGTTTCAACATACTCAACGCCAATGACTTCGCGAGCCTGTCGAGCTACAAAAAGTGCAATTGTACCCGTGCCAGTATACAGGTCATAAATACGTTCATTACCCGTCAACCCTGCCCAGTCGCGAGCTACTTTATAGAGGTTATGCGCTTGTTCGGCATTCGTCTGATAAAATGATTTAGGACCAATCCGGAAGGTTAATGGGGGAAAATCCCCACCTGTCTCCATACGCTCTTCAATGTATGGTTTGCCTGACCAATTAATTACGGTCTGGTCCTGATAGCTATCGTTCTTCTTGGTATTCAGTATATAATTCAATGAGGTAATTTGCGGAAACTGCTGCATGAGATGACGCAGCAGCCCGTCACGCAGTTCAGGGTTGTCCTGCGCCACCTGCAACGTTACCATTAGCTGCTGCGTAGTATCGGCAGTACGTATAATGAGCGTCCGCAGAAAACCGGTGTGCAGTTTCAGGTTATACAACGTCAAATCGTGTTCATAAACGTAGTCAGTTATGGCTTTCCGAATAGCGTTGGAGGGGTCAGGCTGAAGGTAGCAATGACGAATGGGAAGCACCTTATCGAATCGTCCGGGAACGTGAAACCCGACGGCGCGCTGGTCCATTGGTGCGTCAGTACGTACTTCGGCCTGGGTAAGCCAGCGCCCTTCGGCGCAGGTAAATTCGAGCTTGTTTCGATAGTATTGCGTTGGATGAGCCGCCAGAATTGGGCGGATGGGCGGCAAATCTACTTTGCCGATACGTGTCAGGTGATCGATCACCTGCTGTTGTTTAAAGTTCAGTTGTTCTGCATAATCGATATGTTGCCATTTGCAGCCACCACACGTACCAAAATGTTCGCAGAAAGGCTCGGTACGTACTGCCGATCGTTCATGTACCTGTTCGGCCACGGCCTCACGATACTGCTTTTTGCGGTTGGTGATACGTAGGTCCACTACGTCGCCCGGGGCTACTCCAGGCCCGCCCGTTGGGTTGTCGACAAAAATTACGCCCTCGTCGGTACGTACCACACATTTTCCCTCGGCGGCAACGGCATCAATACGAACGCGCTCCAACCGTTCGGGTATTTTATGAATCTTCCTACGCATAAGTCCTAAAAAGGCGCTAATTTAAGCATCCGTTTTCGGACGGTCTTTATACCGAACTGTTTCAGTGTATGTGGAATGTGTACCGGACGTGGTGGAATAGCTTATTTTTAACGGGTCTATTGCTGGTTCTGAGTCAGTTGGCTGTCGCCACGCACATTGTTGGTGGCGAATTGGAACTTCGTTATCTGGGAGCGCAGAGCCGCTATACCCACCGCATCAATTTAAATCTGTATTTCGACGATATCAACGGAGACCCCGGCGCCAATGATGGGCTGGTCTCGGTTGGCATTTTTTCCAAACGCACGAACCAGTTAATCGGCTTTGTGGCGCTTCAACGTATCAGCGAGCAATTGGTTACGTATACAAACCAAACCTGTTCGAGCGGTAATCTGCGCACTCGCCTGATTCGGCATAGTCTCGATTTGACACTTGATCCCAACATGTTTAATGACCCTGGTGGCTATTACATGTCGTGGGAACGCTGTTGTCGAAATGGTACTATCGCCAACATTCAGGGTCCGGGAGCCGCTGGTTCGACTTTTTATCTGGAATTCCCCGCGCTCATTAACGGCTCAACCCGCGTCAATAATTCGTCGCCGGTGTTTGCCATACCCAAAGGTGACTACGCCTGTATTGGTCAGCCGTTTACGCTCGACTTCAGCGCTACCGACCCCGATGGTGACAGCCTTTCGTACCAGATGGTTACGCCTTACAATGGGTATAGTACCTCTTCCGTACCAAATCCAGGCGCGATAAATCGCCCTGTGGACCCCGTATTTTACGCTGGCCCTTACCCCGAAATCCGCTGGAATACTGGTATTTCTGTGAACAATCAGATACCCGGTTCAGACCCACTGCGCGTAAATCCCAAAACGGGGCTTCTGAGCGTAATTCCCAATCGGCAGGGGTTATATGTGTTTTCGGTGGAGGTGAGTGAATACCGGGCAGGTAAAGTTATTGGAAAAGTCCGGCGCGATTATCAGGTGCTGGTCATTGACTGCCCACGTAACGATCCTCCTCAACTTCTGTTTCGACCCGCCGGGCAACCGACTTTCTATAAGGAGGGTACGGTGATAACGATTGCTGAAAAAGACACGAATTGCCTCAATTTATACATCACCGACATCAACCCGAATCAACGTATCACGGTTACCAACATGAGTGGTTCGCTTCCCGGACTTACCCTTGCTCCTACCGATCTTTTCACCCGAACCGCTCGTGATACGTTGCAGGCTAAGTTCTGTTTCGGGCGATGCGTTGGAGGTGACGGCAAACCCGTTACACTCATCATTCGCGCGACGGACGATGGTTGTCCGCAAGGGCTTAGCGACACGATCACCGTTCGGTTGAACATCATTCCTTCAGATAACAATAAACCAGCGGCAAGCACGAATCTACCTAATAATAAGGCCAGCATTACGGTCGGTACGTCGATGTCGTTCACAGCTTTCGGCAATGATGTCGATAACGATAACATTACTATTCAGGCAGTTGGCCGTGGGTTTACGCTCGCTCAGGCAGGCATGACATTTGGTTCTGCGTCGGGCGTGGGAAAAGTAGCACAGCCTTTTACGTGGAAGCCCACCTGCGCCCAGGCAACCCAGCAAGACTACGTTGTTGATTTCATCGTGACCGATACACGCTGTAGCCGGAACCTACGCGATACAGTCACGGTCAGGCTGGCGGCTACAGGCATACCCAGCCAACCACCCAACATTCGAACGACCCTGACTCAACCCATCGTTGAACTGATCGTTGGGCCTGGAGAATCGGGCGGTCAGGCCATTTTCGACGTACTGGGAAATGACCCAGACCGTGATACGTTACGTATGACCGGTACGGGTCGAGGTTTCGATATGAAGGCCGCTGGCATGAGCTTTACCGACAAGAATGGGTTACCTACACTCCAGTCGCCGTTTACCTGGAAGCCGACCTGCGAGCTGATGGCCGGAAAAACGGAAGCGACGTTTGTGGTTGATTTTGTAGTTGATGACCGGTCGTGCCAGCCGCAACATACGGATATGACTACCGTTACGTTCGTGCTTAAAAATCCGACGGCCAACGCAGAAATCAAGATTCCGAACGTATTTACCCCCAATGGCGATGGTTTCAACGATTATTTCGCCATCAGCGATTTCCCGGAAAATTCGTGTGATGAGCAGTTTGTCTCTATGGAAATCACAAATCGCTGGGGGCAGGTAGTTTACAAGTCCAATGATCCGAAGTTCCGTTGGTACGGTACAGAAGCTTCGGTCGGTACGTATTATTATCTTCTACAAACAACAAAGCGGACCTTAAAGGGCCCGCTTACACTGATTCGGTAAATGAAGTCCCGACAGGTTCTGGCTGTCGGGGCCGCTTTAAGGCTGGCTTTTGCTTAGCGAATCTTTTTTAGGCGCCGGTGGTCGGAAACCGCCTACTTCTTTCTGCATATCTTCTTTCTTCGACTGATACGTTGTCCACTGTTCAGGCGTAAGAATAGTTTTAAGCTTATCTTCTTTTTCTTCGTTCAGCATCAGCATCATATCCTGAATTTGCTTGCGCGTTTCAGGGCCGGGCTTGCCGCTGGAACCGACAATATCCTTTATAGCATCCTGCTGCTGGCTGGCGTATTCATTGTTCAGCGTTTTGACCGCTTTCAACTGATCTTTCGAAAGCGAAAGGTTTTCTTTGAGCCACTTAGTTTCTTTCTGGGCTATCTCACCGGCAATGTTGGGTATGTTGGCCCGAGGACTGCTCGACATGGTCGGATCCATGCCTCCCATCCGGCGCCCGTAACCGCCACCATAACCCATACCACCTCCCGGATAGTACTGACTGAATACCTGATTGGCAGACAACAGCCATAAAATGGCAAAAAAGAACGTACTGGTTAAAATCGATTTCATGATGTACGACGGGTCAGTATACTTGCTGAACGTAACGAAGACAAAGGTACGTATAAACAACGTTTTCCTGAAGTCGTCTTTGTGTCGAAATGTTTCCGTTGCTACGTTGCCAAAAACCAAACTTTTCAGTCATACAGACCGTTAGCTGAGTATATGGAAACGCTCGAAAAAATCCGCAAAGCCTACACGGAATACGTTCTTGAACACGGAAAACAACCCGTTTCTGTTTTCCAGTTTGCCAAAAAGCTTAAACTTTCTGAAACCGAATTTTATAGCCATTACCCTTCGTTCGACGGTATCGAAGCCGACATCTGGCTGACTTTTTTTGAAGAAGCCAAAAACACCGTTGAAACCGATCCTACGTCGCAGAATTACTCGGTGCGGGAGAAACTGCTGGCTTTTTATTACACATGGATCGAATTGCTGAAGTC
The DNA here is from genome assembly GCF_054778555.1 of Spirosoma flavus. NCBI lineage: Bacteria > Pseudomonadati > Bacteroidota > Cytophagia > Cytophagales > Cytophagaceae > Spirosoma > Spirosoma flavus. The sequence goes on along the minus strand of NZ_BAAGZL010000005.1, from coordinate 368,086 downwards.
GCAGCGGAGTTTTGTTGTCTACAGCCTTGGGCGCTTAGAGAGCATCGGTCATGGGGCAAGGGGCATGGGGGCTCACTCAGCCTTGCGTTCTATCCAGAGTTCATCGGTGTTTAAACCGTTTAAGGAAGCGTTTTTCGATTATGCCCGTGACTTACTGGCCGAAGGTCGGGAAAGTAAGGAAGTAGAACCCCGGCCATTTATCACTGACCGATACCCGAATGCGCTCTGGGGACAGACGCTCTATCTGCTTGATTTCTGGGTACGCGATGTGAGTAAGAATTTCGAGAAAACCGATACGGCCATTGAGAAATCCGTCAACACCGCATTCGACCTCATCGGCCGTTCTCCGCTGGATACGCTATTCGATTTCGCCAAATTTATGTACCAAAATAAATGAGTGAAAGAGCGAAAACCTACCGGACGGCTTCGCTCTTTCACTCATTCGCTCTTTGAACTCGCATGAAAACGCAAACCTCCGTTCCGACCAGTAAAGTTGCCCGCGCCAGCCAGTTTGTGAAGGCGGGGGTGAAAGTTGGTGGAAATTATATAAAGCATTACAGCAAAAAACTCATCGATCCCGATTTGTCGAAAGAGGAGTTGCACAAGGATAACGCGGCCGATATCTACGATGCGCTAAGTGAATTGAAGGGTTCGGCGCTGAAAATGGCGCAGATGCTCAGCATGGACCGTGGGCTTTTGCCGGTTGCCTATTCCGATAAGTTCACGATGGCACAGTATTCGGCGCCACCACTGTCGGGGCCGCTTGTTGTGAAGACGTTTAAGACGTATTTCGGGAAATCGCCGGCGCAGCTGTTCGATACGTTCGACATGGAGGCTGTCAATGCGGCCAGCATCGGTCAGGTTCACCAGGCCTGGAAAGATGGTAAGAGGCTGGCGGTGAAGGTGCAGTATCCCGGTGTGGCGGATGCCGTTAGCTCAGACCTAAAAATTGCCAAACCGCTGGCGGTACGTCTGCTGAACCTGAACGAACGCGACATTGACCGCTACATGGGTGAAGTAGAATCGAAACTGCTGGAAGAGACTGACTATGAACTTGAACTACGGCGGTCGATTGAGATTTCGCAGGCCTGCGCCCATCTGGACGGGTTGGTTTTTCCGAAATATTACCCGGAATATTCTTCCAAGCGTATCCTGACGATGGACTGGCTCGACGGGCTGCATTTGCGGGAGTTTCTGAAGACAAATCCTTCACAGGACGTACGCGACCGTATCGGGCAGTCGCTCTGGGACTTTTATGATTTTCAGATACATACGCTACGTCAGGTTCACGCCGATCCGCATCCTGGCAATTTCCTGATGCGAGCCGATGGCACCATGGGCGTTATTGATTTTGGCTGCGTGAAAGTGATTCCCGATTTTTATTATGACAATTACTTCCAGCTTGTCAATCCCGATACGTTGGATGACCCAAAGCTAACGGCTGAAATCTTTAATAATCTGGAGTTTTTAACGCCCGAGGACTCGACAAAAGACCGGGTATTTTTCACCGATTTGTTCAAGGAAATGACGCTGATGCTCGCTGAACCGTTCGCCGTCGATACGTTCGATTTTGGCGATGATACCTACTTCACGAAGGTATACGCTTTTGCCGAAAACCTCTCGGCTCTTCCCGAACTGAAAAACTCGAAAGTTGCGCGCGGCTCGCAGGACGGGCTTTACGTAAATCGAACGTATTATGGCCTTTACGCCATGCTCAATGAACTAAAGGCTAAGGTTGTGACGACCAAACCGGAGTGGCTACGTTCTAAGAAACTGGCTGCAGCAACGTAGTACGAACTGTGGATGGTCGAAGCCCTGAGCGGCAGCAACGTATCACGAGAGCGGCTGGGGCGGTGGTGTCCCGGCCGGTTTTGATTTATCCTGAGGTAGCGGTACAAATTCCTCGTTATCGTTCGGCGGCAAAGCAATACGTCCGGCCTCCCAATCGGCTTTGGCCTGTTCGATACGTTCCTTTCTTGACGAAACGAAGTTCCACCAGATGAATCGTTCGCCCAGCGGTTCGCCACCAAGCAGCATGATGGTGGATGTTTCAACAGCAGATATAACCGGGTCAATACCGGGTGTAAAAACGAGCAGTTGTCCGGAACCGTATCGATTGCCATTTACTTCCACGCTTCCTTTTGCTACGTAGGCACCCCGCTCAGTATAGCCCAGCGGTAAACCAAAACGAGTACCCGCCTGCAACACCACGTGTGCATAAAACAAAGGCGAATGCGTTTTCACCTCATTTCGCAAGCCAAACGCATTACCAGCAATGAGCCTCATCCAGACACCTTTATCCGTAAAAATGGGAAGTTCGTGCGGTTGATAGTTATCAAATGTCGGAGCCGATTCTTCGTCGGCTTCGGGTAGCGCTACCCAGGTCTGAATCATTTCCAACGTACCACCTGCCAACGTAGCGGGATCTTCGAAGCGTTCGGAGTGGGCAATACCGCTGCCAGCAGTCATCCAGTTCACTTCGCCGGGCCGAATAATCTGCTGAACACCCAGACTATCGCGATGGGTTACCTGTCCGTCAAAAAGATAACTCACCGTCGAAAGTCCGATGTGTGGATGCGGTAATACGTCCATGCTGGAGATTCGCTCGGGCACCAAACTGACCGGCCCACCATGATCCATGAAGATAAACGGTCCCAGCATCCGGCGTAATCGGTACGGCAAAATCCGTCGGACATTAAATCCATTACCCAATGAAGCTGGTCGTGCATCAATAACGAGGTCTAACATAATAAGTCTTTCATGGGGTTTCACTTGATGAAATATCCCTAATTTACAAACTAATTAACGCTCAGCGGATTGGTAAATCTGTTCCACGATAGCCTGTAGCTTAGCGCCTTGCTCGGCCGTACAAACATTCGACGGTTTGCCATCGCAGGCATCCAGAAAAGCAGCTGTATTTTTAAGTTGACTATCAATTTCTTCCAGAAATGGAAACTGAATATCGGCCAGTTCGCCCGCCAGTTCGGTATGCAACGAAAATGGGAACAACGTAGCACCGCCTTTGCTGCCAAAAATTTCCAGATTTCGCTCTTTTTCGGCCTGCATATTCAGTGCAAATGAAGCCGACAGCATAATTGATGCTTTATTCGGAAACGAAAGGTAAGCCGTTGCGCCATCTTCTACCTCGAACGTAGCAGGATTCCAGTCGCCCAACAACCCTTTACCGCCGGTTTTTCCAATGAAATCATACGTATTACCCACTACCTGACTTGGTGTAGCGTAATCGAGCGCATGGAGAGCCAGATCCAGTACGTGTACGCCAATATCCATAAGCGCTCCCCCACCCTGCATGGATTTGTTCGTAAAATAACCCCAGCCCGGAATTCCCCGCCGACGCAAAAAATTCGCTTTGATATGATAAATATCTCCCAACAGACCATCAGCTTTACAGCGCATAAGCAGCGTCCACTCGCTGGCTTGACGTAGCTGAAAATTGTAGGCAAGCATTAACCCTTTCTGAGCGGCTAAGTCGGCCATTTCCCGTGCGTTCTGGGCATTCAGAGCCGGTGGTTTTTCACAGAAAACGTGACAACCATTCGACAGGGCTTCCATAGTTTGCGGATAATGCAGGTTGTTGGGCGTGCAGATAACCACTACGTCGGGAGAACATTCCTGGTACATTTTGCCGGTATTGTCGAAAGCATGGACAATACCATGTTTATCGGCCAACGCCATGGTTTTGGCAAGATCACGGCCGCAAACGGCAACAAGGTCAACCTGTTCGGTGAGTTGTTTGAGAGCGGGAATGTGGTTTTTATCGGCGATATTGCCTCCGCCAATGATGGCTACTTTGCGTTTAGACATGCCGTAAAGAAAGCGAAAATTTATGTTCTGCTGACTACCTCAGCGATACAATTGCTTACTTGCAGCGTCACTATGAAAATTTTACTTGCTCCCGATAAATTTAAAGGTTCGCTGACGGCTTCTGAGGTTTGTGCCGCTATGAACCGTGGCATCCTGCGAGCCGATCCAACCATCCAGACGGTAGCCGTTCCAATGGCCGACGGGGGCGAAGGCACGGCTGACGTATTAACAAGGGCTACTCAGGGCCAGTGGCAGACAATACGTGTTCAGGACCCGCTGGGAAGGCCCATTGAAGCCGGTTATGGGGTTTCCGGTGATGGAGAAACGGCATTCATCGAAATGGCGCAGGCTTCCGGTTTAAGGCTGTTGAAAACGTCTGAATATGACCCATATCAGGCCAACACGCATGGCACTGGCGAACTGATTCGCCATGCAATACAAACGGGAGTTCGACGGATAGTGCTGGGAATTGGCGGCAGTGCTACCAACGATGCGGGCACCGGCATGGCTTCCGCATTAGGTTGGGAGTTTCGCGACGAAGCTGGTCAGTCGCTACGTCCCTGCGGAGGTAATCTGGGGCAGATACACACCATTATTCCGCCTAACGATTCCTGGAAATGGCCCGTAGACGTAGCCTGCGACGTAACCAATCCGCTGGTAGGGCCGCAGGGCGCTACGTATATCTATGGCCCGCAAAAGGGCGCGCAACCTGACGATTTGCCGGTATTAGACGCGGGAATGAAGCACTTTGCTAACGTAGTAAAAAGCTCGTTCGGCGTCGATCTGGCGCATGTGCCCGGCGCTGGCGCAGCTGGTGGACTAGGCGCAGGTGCCCTATTTTTTTTAGGTGGGAAACTTACCGAAGGTGTCAATCTTATCATTCGCCACACTCGCTTAGCCGAGCTGGTAGCCGATGTAAATCTGGTGATAACCGGCGAGGGACGTATTGATAACCAGACGCTTCAGGGAAAATTGATTGCGGGTATCGTGCAATTGGCTCGGTCGCGACAAATTCCAGTCGTAGCCTTATGCGGTTCGTTGCAACTTACGCCTGACGAACTGGATGAGCTTGGACTAACCAGCGCTTTTTCTATTATGCCCAGCCCTGTTCCGTTAGACGACGCACTAGCCAATGCAGCTACGTATCTCGAACGTACTACGTTTCAGGTAATGCGGCTTTTCAATGGCAAATTCTAATATTTTTTCTCATTGATTTTCAGTGCGATAATATCAAAAAGGATTATCGCACTGAAAAATCTATTTCCCCATCCACTTCTTAAACTCGGTGGCCCGTTCGCGGCTCACCAGTACTTCTTCATCGGCGGCTGGTTTCAGGGTCAGTTTTAGTTTGTTGTTGAAATAGGGGTGAATCTGCTGCACAGCGTTAATGTGTACGATAAACTGCCGGTTAGCCCGGAAAAACTGGCTGGGGTCCAGCATGTTTTCCAGTTCGTCGAGGGGGTAATCGAGCGAGAATTTCTGATTCGTGGTGGTGCGGAACAGACTAACACCTTCTTCAGAATAGAAAAACGCAATGTCGCTCACTTCAACCGGCACCCATTGTTGCAGGTGTTTCACCAGAAAACGACGCCGGTAGTCGGCGGGCTGGATTTGCTGACGAAGTTGTTGCACTAGCGCATCAATATCGACTGGCCCAACGTCGTTACTACGTGTTTCCACCGAATCGCCATTACTATTCCCTTTTGTCCGCTTGTATTTCGCCAGACTGGCTTCGAGTTCATGTCGCTTGATGGGTTTCAGCAGGTAGTCGATACTGTTTACCTTAAAGGCTTTCAGTGCGTACTCATCGTAGGACGTAGTAAAAATCACCGGAGCGCCAACGGTGGTCTGCTCAAAAATTTCAAAGCTCTGCCCATCCGCTAATTCTATATCCATCAAAATAAGATCAGGCGCCAGCGGTTTTCCGGGACCATTGGCCGTAAGCCAGGCCACTGATCCCCGTACACTGGCCTCCGTCCCAACAATCTGAACGGTTGGATCGACATCCTGCAGGAGTTTTGTCAGTTTACGAACCGCCAGTTCTTCATCTTCAATCAGTAATACGTTCATCGGGGCAAGAGGTTAAGGCCAGTAGTTGATTTCAATTATCAAATTAATACGTAGGAGGGCGTATCTGCAATGCCCAACCAAGATAGATCGTCAAAATATATAGTCGAAACGGTAGGAACAGCGGATGAATTGTCATTCGACTTCTTCCATTTATAGGCTTGAAATCCGCTAAAGGGCCTAAAATGAGCGAATTGTGCAGCTAATATCCTCATCCGGTTGATAGCGCACTTTATTCATTTCAACAGTTCAGAATGCCGCTTCAACCACAACACAACTGGTGTAGGAGCCATCGATTATCAGTTTTGTGCCGGTTAGTACACGCAACCATTCTCTTTCAAAACCAACAAATACCATGAAAAAAATTGCTAAAATTACGGGTCTCGTACTTGCCGGCGTCGTACTGCTGCTGGCGGGTTTCTGTACCTATGTGGCTATTGTCGGAGCCCCGACTTACGACCCTCCTACCATTCCTGAAGTGACGGTCGAACGTACCCCCGCCCGCGTGGCACGGGGTGAAGTGATTGCCCAGATTCAGTGTATGTCGTGCCACGCCAACAAAGACAACCGCCTGACCGGCAAATATCTGGCGGAGGTTCCGGCCATGTTCGGGAAATTGTATTCCAAAAATATCACCCAGGACAAAGAAAAAGGCATTGGTAATTGGACCGACGGCGAACTGATGTACTTTCTACGTACCGGCCTTCGCCGTGATGGTACGGCGGGCGGTATCATGCCGCAGTATCCTAACATGGCCGACGAAGATTTAAAATCAGTCATTGCGTGGCTCCGTTCTGATCGCTTGCCTGTTCAGCCTACCAAGGAAGAAGCGCCCGCTTCTGAACTCAGTTTTGTATCGAAACTGCTGATGAACACCCTGATAAAGCCCATCCCATTTCCTGCAAAAATGATTCCCCTACCTGATAGCGCCGATCAGATCGCGTTGGGACGTTATACGGCGAATGCCATTGGCGATTGCTACGCGTGTCACTCCGCCGACCTTATTGACCAGGACAAAATAACTCCCGAAAAAACGAAAGGATTTTACGGAGGTGGCATCGAGATGGTCGGTGAAGGCGGAGAGAAAATCTTAACGGCCAACCTGACTTTCGACGATAAAACTGGCCTTGGCCACAAATACACAAAAGAGCAGTTTATCAAGGCTGTGAAAGGGGGCGTACGGCCGGATGGCAGCATTTTGAAGTACCCGATGGAGCCTAAGCTATCGCTGTCGGACCAGGAAGTGGGGGCTATTTACGAATACCTGAAAACGGTGCCTAAGATTCAAAACGACATCGATCAGAAAAAAGCCGCCCTTCAATTGGCTGAAAAGTAACCCATTATTCGTCATTCATCACTTCCAGATTCAACCTCCTTTTCTCATGAAAACGATATTTCCTACGTTCCTCGCAGTGGCTACGTTGCTTTGGCTGGCCGCCCGCCCAACCGACGTAATGACAGATCTGCAACTATCTACCGAACATTTGCAGAATCAGGTCATGTATCAGCTTACTACCCAAAACGCTACGTTCGACCTGCCGTATAAAACCCGCCGGATTGGTCGGCAGTTATCTGCCGAAGCGCGGACCTCGGCGGTGCGGGCAATGGTTGCAGTGCTACGTACCTATGTAAAATCGCAGGATTTCCGGGCCCGCTACGATCAGCAGATGCGTAGCAAATACCAGGTCAGCGACCAGCAAACGCAGGATGCTAAACTGGCCGAAAAAACGACAATGAACGACGTACAGTCAGTTGCTAACCAGCAGGTTGCGCAAACAAACGCTATGTTCGCTCAGATGCCCGCTTCTACGTTGGCAATGATGCTTCAGCAACAGATGATGCAGTTTCAGCAACAGATGGCTACGGTTAGTGCTCCCGAAAAAGCAGCCATCGCCCGTGATCTGGCCGTATTACGTCAATTACAGCCAATGGCCAGCGCAAAACCCGCCGAATTTAAAACGCAGTATCTGGCGTTCATGAATCGCTACATGGCTCAGCAAATGAATAAAGGGCTTGAGAATGAGGAAGAAAAGCTGGCCGAGCATAAAGCCAATGCGGCCGACTATCGTACTCGCCTGGCGGAGTACAACGCGAATTCAAACCCGGATTTAGCAATAAAAAAACGACTTCAGGCTTTCGTTACGTTGGCAGAATCCGTTGATTTTGACGCTAAAGTATTGCCGCAGGGCAGTAAGATGGAGTTCGCGCGGGCCGATTACCGCAACCAATCGGACGAGTGGAAATTATTATATCGTATTGGCCGTGAACCCGTTATGGCTGCCCACGACCTAGCACGTACCTGGCTGAGCGAGTTGAAATAATTTCCTCCACTAAAAACACTACGGTTTTCGTCGCCTGGCGACTTAATGTTTGTAGTAGAATGAGCTTTTCGACTACAGGCATTAAGTCGCCAGGCGACGATCATCTTAACCCTTATAGATCTCAAACGATGGCATTTGCTACTAAAATTATTCAGAATCCGAAAACCGGACAACGATTACGATTCATACGAACTAGTAAGGATACAAACGGTCAATTACTTGAGATGGAGTCCTTGTACCGGGCGCATAGCACAGAACCTGTTCCTCATTACCACCCAAATCAGACAGAAGATTTTACGGTTTTGGCGGGTGAATTAACGGTACGTATGGATGGACAGACGAGCGTACTACGTCCGGGTGATACGCTGCACGTTCCGGAAAATACCGTTCATTCGATGTGGAATGCGTCAGATGCCGATACCGTTGTAAACTGGCAGGTTCGTCCGGCATTAAACACCGAAGCGTTTTTCGAAACAACATTCGGTTTGGCTGCTGATGGAAAAGTCGGCGAAAACGGAATGCCGCCGTTTTTGCAGACGGTTGCACTGGCTCGCCATTTTTCGAACGTATTTCGATTGGCAAAACCACCCCAAGCAGTTCAGCAACTAGTATTTGGGCTACTGTCGCCCGTAGCGCGTCTGGTGGGTTATAAGCCCGTATACCCAAAATATTTGGACTAACTTCTACCAATTCAGTACATTTTGCGAGTCAAGAATCGGCCCGGCTTTTCCCACTTATAGCGAAAGGCCGGGCTTTTATACATCATAGTTCAGACTTCATACATCAACTCGCATCTAGTTTCTGACACAATTGCCCAACCAGAAAAGCCACTTCATCGGTGGCTTTTACCGTTTCAGGCACTATGCCCTTCATGGCCTGTATCGGAGCTAATAATTTTGTCAGCGTAAACAACAAACCCCGCGGCAGCGGCCTCTTTTCATGAAACCAACAACACAAATCCTCAATCTCCGCGTACAACCCGTTATCGATGTTGTCATTACCAAATGGCTTATTGTACTCGCAATGGCAAGCCTGTTTTTTCTGACGGGATGTAAAAAAGAAAATGACGTAACACCCGTCGGCACCATTACGGCTAATGCCGGCCCTGACCAGCAAGTACAAGTCGGTCAACAAGTTACGCTCGATGGCTCGGCCTCGATCGACAATCAGGGCAAGCCACTCTCCTACCAGTGGAACATGCTACGTAAACCCGCCAAAAGTACGGTTACGCTCACTGGATCAACTACCTTTAAGCCGACGTTTAAACCCGATGAAGTGGGCGAATACGAAATGGAACTGACGGTAACGAGTGCCACCGGCAAAAGCACTGATAAAGTTATCGTAGCCGCATCTGTTGCCGAACCGCTCGCCATTACAGCCAGCATCACCGTTAAAACCAACCTGGTTGATCGAGTGCTGAATCCTGAACTACCCGATTACATTGTCACAAAAAACATCGACGTTAACAACGAACTCACCATCAACCCCGGTGTGGTCATTGCCTTCGAGCGCGACGTACGTATCAACGTGAACGACAATGGCGGTATCCTCATCGCCAAAGGTACCCCTGAGCAGAAAATCAAGTTTGTCGGTGTGCAAAAAACCAAAGGCTACTGGGTTGGGATGGCGCTGTACTCGGGTAGTAACGTCAACGTACTGGAAAATGTTGAGGTGATGCATGCAGGCAGCCGTACCATTTATAGCACCACCAAATCTGCCTTGTTTGTCAGCGGCAGTAAAGCACAGATATCATTGAAAAACACACTGTTTGCGCAGAACGATGGCTATGGTCTATACGTTTATGACGGCGGTTTGCTGAGTGAATTTTCGAAAAATGCCTTTACCAACAATACCGAAGCTGGTCTGATGATCGACGCGGCAAACGTACCGAAGCTGGACGAAGCCTCTACATTCGGTGGTGGCAACGGGCGTAACGTAGTGGAAGTAACGGCGTCGGCCATTGCCAAAAGCGCCAACGAAATTGTCTGGACTAATTTCGCCGACAAAACGCCTTATCGCATCAATGGTGAGCTGACCGTAAACGCGGGCTGGAAACTTAATCCGGGTGTTACGCTGGAAATGAACCGCGACGCCGTGATACGTATCAACACCGATGGCTACATCAGCGCAAAAGGTACTGCTACCGAGAAAGTTGTCTTTACTGGAGCAACCCGTTCGGCCGGTTTCTGGCGTGGTCTGATCTGCTACTCGCAGGATAGCAAAAACCTACTGGAAAATGCAGAAGTGAGTTATGCAGGCAGCAACGCCATTGTTTCGGGCAAAAAAGCGAACGTAGCGATCTACGGCACGCGGGCTGCCATGACCATCAAAAACACACGTATCAGCGGCAGCGGTGGCTACGGAGTTTATGTCGCTTACGGCGCTTCGGCCAACACCGACATCAACACAACCAATACCTTCGACGCCAACGCGCAAACTAACGTAATGATTGAGAAGTAGTTGCATAGGCATTCTGTCGTGCTGACGAAGCCGGGCCGCCGAATCAAAAGTATCTTAAAGTATCCTAACTGAAGCGTTTGGAAATCTTAAGGTGCTTTTGATTCGGCGGACCAGTCAGCACGACAGAATGCTCATGTTAGGTAGGATAACGTTCTGTAGTTGAGTTTTTAACAAATTTATTTTTCAGATTCCGCCGACGATAAGCTATCCCAGCTGCATTAAAATGTCCGTAGAATCTTGATTTCTCGTTACGCCAATGACGTTCCAGTTATGGGGAGCCGTTTTTACAGGTATGGTCCTGTCTATCATGCTGCTGAACGTAGTGCAGTGGACAACGTACCGCGACCGTAGCCACGGCCTGTACACGCTCTACATGCTCGCCTGGCTCTTTTATTTTGGCTTACGGGTATCGGTTTTCCGGGAGTGGTTTTCCGATGAAACCAATTATTTCGTTCGGGGAGCTGCGCCAATGGGCGCTTATTACGTCTATTTCGATTTTGCCGACGCCATTCTGGACCTGCGTCGTCGGCTGCCCCGTTTCTTTAAACACTTGCAGTACGTAAAAATTGGCCTCGTTGCCTATGTACTTTGGCAAATAGCCCTTTGCTACGTATTACCCTGGTCGCCAGTCGTTTATGAGTTCTGGTTTATCGTTATGCGGCTGGCTATGGCTGTGGTGGGTGTTTATGGCATCCGGCAGATGATGAGTCTGGGCGACCCTGTTTCCCGCGCTTTTGCAACCGGTACTATTTTTCTGCTTACCGGTGGACTGGCATCCATGTTTATGTCGTTTATTAATTCCGATGGCAACTGGGAAGGTCCATTCTGGAAAGTTTCACCCACCTACATGCAGATTGGTATCATTGCGGAACTAGTCTGTTTTTCGCTGGGACTGAGCTACCGACAGCGGCAGGCGGCCGTACGTAGCGCAATGGTTGAGCAGGAACTCACCCACGAACGCGCCCAACACCATCGCAACCAGCTCGAAGCAGAACTGGCGATGCAACGACTCGAAAAAGAAAAAACCGAAGTACAGATTCGGGCGCTACAAGCCCAGGTAAATCCTCATTTTCTGTTCAATAGCCTCAATTCGCTCAGTGCGCTAATCGACGACGACCGTCAGCAGGCCAGCCTGTTTCTCGACGAATTGAGTTCGGTGTACCGCTATTTGCTACGTGCCAACGACCAGGTACTGACCACGTTGGGCACCGAACTGGCCTTCATACAATCGTACTGCCATCTTTTAAAAACCCGTCATGGCGAAGCGCTACGTATTCTCCTTCACGTTTCCCCGGAGATGCTAAATCGGCAACTTCCTCCCCTTAGCTTGCAACTACTGGTTGAAAACGCCGTCAAACATAACGTAGCATTACCGAATCAACCGCTTACTATAGCTATTGGCACGAACTGCAACAATCAGTTACTGGTACGTAATAACGTCCAGCGGAAAGTGGTTCGGGTAAATTCACCGGGGGTCGGGCTTGCCAACATTTGGTCAAAATATGAGATGCTCAATCAGCTTTCGCCCAGCATCAGCGAGGAAAATGGGCAGTTTGTAGTAACGCTACCGCTGATTGGCTAACCTTGTCAATCAGCGTTTTATTCAAATACTAGTCAACCGTTTGCAATTCAAAGCGCTGAACGGGTCTATCGATAAGCAGTCGATAAGCAAATGAGTGAGTCGGGTGATTGATCTTGAGGTAATAGATTCCACTTTTCAACTCCTGAAGATTCAGCGCGCATTTGTAATTCAAATTGGCAAATGCGCCTTGAAAATACGTCTTTCTGTCGTCGTCTTCCAGTGTTATGTTACTGATACATTTCTTTGACTGTGCACAGTGAATTACTAGTTTACCAGCCTGATCGACATATGGGTCGACAAAAAATACGGCTTCACCCCGCTTTATGTAGGACTGTTTAAGGCTTTTTCCGCTCGCAGGTATTACATAGGTCATCGGGCCTTCCGACAAATCGATCTGATTTTCTGGCAGATAAGCAGTAGCGAGAATGCGATTGTTAACCAGATTCGCCAACAGTACGTCCAAAGCCCGCTGCGTCTGTCGGTTCAAATGCCAAACGTTCTGTGGAAGTGGTTCCTGGTAAAGTAACTGGTGGCGGGCATTGTAAAACTGGACTATTGGCGTTTGATCGGCAAAGTCGGCACGTAGTTTCCAATAGGCGCGCGCCGAGTCAGGTTGGGCATAAGTCTCTGTCGACTGTGCCTTTGCGGAGTAACATAGCGTCAGAGGATTGACCATCGATACCACAAGCAGGATAATTCTCATCGATTTGTTGTTTACAGCGTGTGAATGCTTTTGCTGCTACGTTCAACTGCTGTGCCATCTTCTAAAATCAGGCTCTAGAGCCTGCAATAAGCCTTTTCACTACGTAACGCTGTCCAGAATCGGACGTAGTGGTGTCCGGTTTAACGACATCCTTATGTTGTTTCAACCCCGTTTTTTACCGTTTCAAGGATTTCCCAGCTGGCTACTTTACTTTCTATTGCTTTCTTCGGGGTTTCTCGCATGACTACCTAAAATCGGTACGAAGCCGACCGGTAAGCATAGGACAAGGTCATTTTTTGAACGTATCAGATTTTATAAGCTGCTTTTCATATATAATTCGCTGACGCTTATCTTTACTAAAAATGCCCAACCTTCCTCGTCTTGACTAACGTGAATGATAAATGGCTGCGCATCGTTGGCATTACGATGCTGCTGATGGTTAGCGTTGTCAGCAATGGTTTTCATAGAAAGCCGCTGACGAGTGAAATTCTGTTGCGGATTCTCATCAGCTTTATTTCCATTACCATTACCTGGCACATCATCCGAGCCCTCATTTTTCATTTTCGGCAGAAGTATTTTTCCCGCCGGCATGTTTTTAAACGGCTCATTCTCACGTTCATAACAGGTAGCATCGCCACCACAATAATCATCTGGATTACAGCCGCTCTTCGATACCTGGTTATATACGGGGATCTGGCTAATTTTCGAAGTACCGGACAAAGTGCCAGCGTTACGGTCAATAACATGACCATTTCCTTCAATATGTTCGGCTTCGACTTTGTACAGGCCGCCACCAATTTTATTTTCTTTCAAGTCATTTACGAAGCCCTATTTTTTGCCCGTGATTCAAGGCAGTACCAGCAAAAACTGAAACAGGCCGAACAGGAACAGGAAAAGTTACGTGTGGCCAATCTGCAGAGCCAGCTCGATACGCTCAAGCAGCAGGTAAATCCGCATTTTCTGTTCAACAGCCTCAACGTACTGGATTCGCTCATTGAAGATGACCCCAGGCAGGCACGCGTTTTTCTGGAAGAACTAAGTACGGTTTATCGATACTTACTACGTGCCAATGAACAGCACCTGACCGACCTCGGCACCGAGCTTGATTTTATTCACTCGTATTATCATTTGCTGCGAACCCGCCATGGACCGGCGCTTCAGCTCAACGTAATGATCGATGAACGGTATCAGTCCTACCGACTGCCGCCTTTAACGTTGCAGTTACTCATTGAAAACGCCGTGAAACATAACATCATTCTGCCGGATCAACCGCTGCACATCGATATTTTTACCGACGAAGAATCCCGATTACAGATACGTAATAATGTGCAGCGTAAAACGATGCGGGTAGTATCAAACGGCGTGGGGCTGACGAACATTCTGACCAAATACAAGATGCTGGACCAACCAGCACCCATCATCAGTGAAAAAGACGGCCAGTTTTTGGTAACCTTATCATTGATTGAAACGGTCGTTCACCAGACGTAACTCGCCCTCGGCCGCTGCTGTGGAGTACCTTACCAAATCTGACTTTACCATTATAATTACCTGACGCTGTGCTGTGAGAACCTTTAACGATAGGACGTTACGTATCATAGGCCCGTTCATTCTGTTTCTGGTGGGTACCCTGTTTTTTCGCATGAACTGGTACCTGGAGCTTTCGTCGCATAGCCTGGTACGTTCCGATATTATTGCGTTAGCGGCTGGCTACACCTGCTGGAACCTAACCCGATGGGTTACGCTACGTTTACAGAAACAGTTTCCAGGACTGGCTAATACTCGCTACCGAATTATCTGGATGGGCGCTTTGCTACCGGTGCTGGTCAACTTTGCGTGGTCTATTCGGCAGCTCGGGCATTTGGCGCTCAACAATACACCTCAACTTTCGGAGTCCATTTCCGGTTACACCTATGCAATTGGCATCCAGATTTTTTACCATTGTGTATATTTTGTGATTTACGAGGGTAGCTACGATCTCCGGGCCTGGCAATATGCCTACGAGCAAAATGAGCAACTCAAAAAGAACAAACTCAAACACCAGCTCGATACATTAAAGGCGCAGATCAACCCGCATTTTCTGTTCAACAGTCTCAACTCGCTATCGATGCTGATTCACGATAACCCGAAACAGGCCGAAGCGTTTGTCGATGAAATCAGTAGTGTGTACCGGTATCTGCTACGTGCCAACGACCAGGCGCTCACTACGTTGGCGCAGGAAATTCAGTTCATTAAATCGTATTTCCAACTGCTGAAAACCCGTTATGGCACCAGCATAAATCTCCGGATCGACGTAGCAGATGGTTGTTTAGATTGTCTTATTCCGCCCTTAACTCTGCAACTGCTGGTCGAAAATGCAGTGAAGCATAACATCATGTTGCCCAGTAGCCCATTAGTCGTTGAGATTACCATACAGGGCAGGTCGCTGGTGGTTCAGAACAACTTACAGCGAAAAAATACGCCTGTGTTGTCGAATCAGGTGGGTTTGGCCAATATTTCGACAAAATACCGACTACTGGGTCAGACCAACATTAGTATTCGGGAAGATAATGGTCAATTTACGGTTGTGCTTCCCCTCCTGAGCGCTAAACCCGAAACGAACGTACTATCATGAAGCCCATAAATGACACCAAATTGCGGGTGCTGGGGCCGATTGGTCTCTATATGTTTGTGAGCTTTTTTTTCCGGCTTGAGCTTTATCAGGAACTCCCGTTACGTGCCCTGCTCGTGAATTTTCTGGTAGCCCTGCCTTCCGGAATTCTTTGCTGGAACCTTGCTCGCTGGGTGGTGCTACGTTTGCAGAAACAACATCCGGGCTTAGCCAATACGCGTGTGCGACTGTTGTGGCTATCGGCCCTGTTGCCCGTTTTGGTTGGGTTTGCCTGGCTGCTTCGGCATGTTGTCCGCTACGTTATTTCTGGTACGTTTGTTCCCTACACTACCCCCGTTGAACTGAGCCGCAACCTCGGCATCCAGATTTTTTACCATTTCATTTATTTCGTGGTTTATGAGGGGTGGTACATTATGCGGCACTGGCAGCAGGAAACTATCGAAACGAGCGCTCTGGAAAAAATATCGCTGCAAAGCCAGCTTACGTCCCTTCAGCATCAGGTAAATCCACATTTTCTGTTCAACAGCCTCAATTCGCTGTCGTCGCTGATTGGTGAAAATCCGGTACGTGCCGACGAGTTTCTGGACGAACTGACGGCCGTTTTCCGTTACCTGCTTCAGGCCAGCGAACATCAGCTGGTTCCGCTACGTAATGAAGTGAGTTTTATTCAGTCGTACTTTCACCTACTCCAGACCCGGTATCAGTCCGGACTGAAACTGGAATTAAGCATTGATAAGACGCTGGAATCGCTGCTGGTGCCGCCCCTAGCTCTTCAGGTACTAGTTGAAAATGCGGTACGTTATAACATCATTCTGGCCGACCAGCCTTTACACATACATATTTACACGACTCCCGACCAGCGGTTGTACGTAGCGAATACGTTGCAGCGTAAAAACCTCCGTGTAGAAGTAGACGGTGCCGGTCTCACTAATCTGGCTGCCCGCTACAAACTGCTGAATGAAGGGGACGTACAGATTGAGGAAACCGACAACTGGTTTATTATCAGCCTGCCGCTGCTGAGTGAAGGAAAACTAGCCGAAGTGGTTTAAACCAATTAATTAGCCATGATGAAACGAATGCTCTTAGCGCTTACCTTGATGGCATTACAGGCTGGTTGTGGCGATACAAGTTGTGAAAACGAAGCAGACAGTTATCGTGATCGTGAATGTGCCATTAAAGTGGCAACAAGCGAGTTTAGCGGGCGCTGGTTTATGATTGAAGGTACGAACGTACGGAATGGTCATCAGAATAAATTTGCTGGAATGGGAAGTTGGTATCCTGAGTTTAGCAAATTCATCAAAACCGGCGATACGGTGATCAAGCATAAGAACGAGCTTGTGTTCTACGTCCACAAAAAAGATACGCTTCTGACATTCCCGTATAAATGCAATGGTCAGATTATTGAGTAACGTAGCGGTTTTCTCATCCTGACGAAGAAAGGATTCTAATGTTCCTACTAGGAGTGTCAGGGTATCTTACTATTCTTCCATCGTCTGGATGCTAACATTACGTACCACAGACGATAAGCGCACTTCATCCCCCGCTTTTGACAGTTCAACGGATTTACCTTGATTGTCGATACGTATTCCCCGAATTTTGGCTTCGTAAACAACAACACTATCAGACATATTGGGGCCCGATAAACTCTTTTTTACTAATGAAAATCCTTGACATTGAACTCCACACCACTAACCTCGACGCCACACGTCTTTTCTACGTTCGCCGACTGGGTTTGCCGATGTTGTCACAATCGACCAATCACCTGACGGTGCTAATTGGCTGGACCCGCCTGACGTTTCGATTGGTTAATCATCCGGTGGCGCCATACCATCTGGCAATCAACGTACCGCGCGAGTCGCTTGAAGTGGTGATGTACTATTTCGATTTGGCTTATTTATCGACGCAGGCCCCCGGCAAAACCATCGCTGATTTTACCGACTGGCGAGCCAAAGCCTGTTATTTCTACGACAGCACTGGCAACCTCCTCGAATTTATCGCCCGCACGGATTTAAGTCTTGACGACCCCAATCTGACGTTTACGGATCTGTTTCAGGGCGTGAGTGAAGTAGGTTTAGCCTCGGAGGACGTAACGCACACGTCCGAGCAAATCCGCAATCGGTTTGGGGTTTTGCAGTTTACTAAATCGACACCGCAAGCTGAATTTAACGCACTGGGCGATGATAACGGTCTCTTTATTCTGTCGAAGGTTGGCCGAAAATGGCTCTTTACGGATACGGCTGCCGGCCTGAATCACTGCCGGGTTCAGTTCATCAGCAAGCCAGGTGGAGCGATACAGGAATTGTATTCCTACGAAGTCAATCGGCTTCCAATGCGTAAATCGGCGGCTGGTTTTGCCTCCACTACGTCCAATCGCGCCGGAACCGTTACGTACTGATTTAACGAATAACGTCTGACAATCAGCCAGTATCCATTATTCGTTAAAAATCCCTAATCAACTCAGGCCTATAAGCCGGGTTCTGTCCTCCCGTCACTACGACGGAATGGCTTATCATTTATCTGGGATGCCGGTCACCCGACACCTCGTTCGACCTACCCGCGTTGGGTCCACCTTTCGGTTTGTGGCGACGAGCAGCCGCGCGCCAACGCTTATTTGGTCTTTCAGCCCCTAAGGGTTACCGTGCCCCGTTGGTCGCCCAACGAGCGGTAGGCTCTTACCCCACCGGTTCGCCCTTACCAGATTTAAAGGCGAAAGAGTGAATGAGTGAAAGAGTGAAAGGCTAGCACAGCCAATTCACTCTTTCACTCTTTCGCCCTTTCACTCTTTAATTTTGGCGGTATATTTTCTGTTGCCCTGTCTGTCGAACGGCCGTTCCCAGCCGTCCGCCTTCCCGTTAGGAAGTAGGGTGCTCTGCGCTGCCCGGACTTTCCTCATCCGATTACTCGGACGCGATAAGCCAGCCTGAGTTGTTTAGGGACATCAAAGATACGTCTGTCAACGCGTTTTATCGCTTTTCTAGGAATGTGTACCAATAAAAAACTCCCGGAATCAGTAGTAGGGTTACGTCAACCGGGAGTTTAACTGTCAATTCAGGCTGTTATTGTTTTGGATTTTTGGTTGGTGCACTACCGGCGGCCGGTGCGTTGTACGCGATCTCGTTATCAGGCACATCCCAGTAATCCAGGTAGCCATAAGTGATAGTCGCATTCCGGCTCACAACACCCGTCCGACTTAACGCAACGGCACCCGTCCGACCCGTTTCTAGCAAGCCCCAGCGACGGGCATCGTAGAACGGCAAGCCACGGAATAACAAGCCAATACGCCGTTCGCGACGGAGTTCCTCTTTAGCGGCATCAAGTGTCAGGCTCGTTCCGGCAACGGCTGCCAAACCAGCGCCCTGCGCCTTACGTACTTCATCGATCAGCGCCAGACCATCTTCGATTTTACCAGTGTAAAAAGACGCTTCGGCCTTCATCAACTGGTTTTCTTCGTAGGAGCTGGCCAGGAATAATTCGTAGCCACCTGCGTTTGTGTTCGAGAACGTAATGACTGACGCACTCCCTTCCGAACCAGCCGCTCCACGATTAACCAGGTCAAAACGGGTAAAGAATGCATTCCCCCGCGACGTTTCGCCGATGTAAGCCGAGGTACGCTGTTTGAAGTTATTGGTAAAACGCAGGTCGCCCGCTTTGAAATCCTGGATCAGTCGTTCCGAGATTTTGTAGGTGTTATTGGCACCCGTCGTTTTCGCCGAAACCGTTCCGGTCGTTGGCGCCAGGAAGTCGCCGGTAGCGTTCGAGCGGCCTGTAAATACAAAATCCGCTGCCTGAATACCGGCATTAGTAAGCGTCAGAATGTCCGCCCATTGAGCTGCGGTCATGGCACTAACTCGTGTGTTTACCAGGATATTACGAGCTTTCATCGTGTTGATATTGCGTATCCACATAGCTGGCGTAATCACACCGCCTTTGCCCACCCGGTTAAAGCTCGGAATCAGCCCCTGCATGGACGCCGTATAATCGGCATTGGCTGTCAGCCCACCCAGAATTTTAGAAGCTGCGTCGAAGTTTTTGTTAGCTTCGGCAATCATAGCTTCTTTCGTTACGTAGTTTCCGTTGGTGCCACTCAGGACTTCGCCGTTCGCTTTGTCGTTGATGATCCCCGCGTAATACATAGACCCAATATGTGAATACGCATAGCCTTTCCACCAATAGGCCCAGGCTTTCAGCACACCCTTTTTCGTCTCCGCATCACCGGTGAACGTAACACCGTCAACGTTGGTCAAAATGGTATTAGCCGCGTTGTTCAGGTTATACATATACGCCCACTCGTAATACGTCGAATTCTGAAAACCAGTAGAGTTGACATTGGCCGTGATACGTAGGAAATCAATCTGTTTGTTCGGCGAATTTGGATTGAGCAGAACAGTACCATCATCGAGCGTAACCTGATTGGGTGCCCCAATCTGATTGATAAACACGTTGGCAATGTCTGTTCCGATTACGTCGCCCATCAATTCGTGGTTAGCAATGGTACCCGACCAGAAATAGCCCGGAACGCCATCGTAGTATTTTACATCTTTAAAGCCCGTGAGGTAAAACCCCTGGCCAAAGGAGATCAATCCACTCTCCGTTTTCAGCGCCGGAGACGAAGGCTGGTTGGGGTTCTGAACCTCTAACTGCTCTTTACAGGAGGCCATCAACCCACTGAAAACCAGCGTTAATGCATATATTTTTAACTTATTCATGTTGTCTGTTTTGAAGTACGGTTAAAACCCAATGTTTAAAGCAGCCTGATACGATTTGAAATTCGGCATCGTGCTGTGGTCAGTGCCGCGGTCCCAGGCCGAGTTAGCTGTACCTGAGCTGATTTCTGGATCGAAGCCCGTGTATTTAGTCAGTGTCCAGATGTTACGTCCCGACAAAACAAGCTGAAGCCGTTTCACACCCGGAATTTTGAACATACGTCCGAAATCAAGGCCAACTGAGATGTTACGTAGGCGCAGGAAGGAAGCATCTTCGTAGAAATAATCTTTTGTACCATTGGCCGTACGTTGCGCGTAAACACCCCGGTAGAAAGCCGTCCAGGCACCCGTTTGTCCGTCAATCGTGAATGGATTGGCGTAATCGCTATGAATACCGTCCCGATACATCCACTCTTTTGTCTGATTGTAGAGGTGGTTACCATTTACCCAGTCGAGTTGAACGTTGAACGTCAGGAAGTTCTTGTAGCTAAAGTCGTTGATGAACGACATGTTGAATTTCGGGTTCGGATCGCCGAAGCTGAACTTATCCGCTGTGAAATAGGGCTGTTTGGTGGCTTTGTTTACTACGTATCCATTGCTGGCAACCGTGTATAACTCCTGATCAGCCTGCGCAATAAAGGGGTTACCGTTCGCATCTTTCGCATCGACCGCATGAATGGTTTTGTAACCATAAAGCTGCCCGATTTTCTCACCAGCTTTCAGTACGTAGTTGGTGCTACCGGCATTCGACGTAACGACAATCGGCGCATCGCCCCGCACGGATATGATTTTAGACGATTGCTTCCCGAAATTGACCGTCGTATTCCACTTAAAATTTGAACCGCTATACACCGTCGAATTCAACGACATCTGTATGCCGTTGGACCCCAGCGTAAAGGCGTTGTCCGTCAGTTTGCCTAAGCCGACCGATGGTGCTACGTCGACCTGGTAAATGGCATCTTTCGTTTTCCGGTCCCAGTACGTAGCAGATAGGGCAACAGCGTTCAACCAACTTGATCCTTTTAGCAGGCTGAATACCATGTCGGTACCTATCTCCAGTTCTTCCGATACCTCTACACCCAGCGCCGGGTTGCTTTGCTGGTTAGCGTAGTAGAAAGCTGTAGTCGTACCAACGGTTGTTGGCGTGATCGTTACGTAGCGGTCAAAGGGTTGTGGCTGAATACCGGCCTGACCATAGGCAGCCCGTAATTTCAGCTCAGGCAGGAACCCGTTAACCGTACTGTTCTGCCAGAAACCGAGCGACGACAGACGTACATAAGCGTCTCCGCGTGGGAACGTAAAGGGCTTAGATCCCTGTCCAAATGCCGACGAATAATCACTACGGAAACCGCCAGATATTCCCAGCCATTCCCCATACTCAAGCCGTTGGTTTACCAGATATCCGTACGTAATGAATGGTTCAGCGTAATCGCGATAGACCCGCCACGACGATGCGTTCGTTGAATTGTAAGGCGAGAAAGCGGCTGGCAAACCAAGTGCTACGTTGGTGTATTCAGTGTTTCTACTGTTCCGATAATCAAAGCCAACCTGCGTAACTGCCTTGATTGGAAGGTTTGAGGCAAAATCCTGCTTAAAATCAAAAACTGCCGTTGCCGTGGCCAGAAAATTCTGGAACAGTTTCGTATTCAGGTACTTTGTCAGATCACCGTTCGCATTGGTGTTGTAGTTCGATATATAGTTTGTTGAACCCTGCGTCAGCCAATACTTGATATTGGCATTGTTCGACTGGTTAAAGAATTCCAGATCCCGGTTCTGAAACTGGTAGTTCAGACCATATTTCGCGTCCAATTCGACGAACTTCGGAAACTTATAGTTCAGGTTCAGGTTCTGAATAATGTCAACTTTATTGTCGTTGTTCCGCGTATAAGCCTGCCGATACGTAGTGTTCGACGCGTTGATACCGATTGTCTGGTTCATATTCAGCGGAATGGAACCGTCAGTAGTCGTCAACGAGAAATCGGCTAACGGATACGCATTCAGCATGTTGTACAGAATCGTCCGGTCTACAGATTTCAGCGTATTTTTGGTATAGGCTAACTGCGTGATTGAACGTAGCGTAAGTCCTTTTGCCAATTGCATACCGATGTTTGCCGACAGGTTGCTCCGATCCAGATACCCGTTGTTGAGAATGTTACTTTCCTGATGGCTGTTCGATACCGAAATACCAAAATCCGCTTTCTGACTTCCGCCCGAAATGGCAATACTGTTATTAAACGTATTGGCTGGTTTGAAGAAATAAGCGAAGTGGTCGTGGTATTGCAGGTTTGCATTATACGGTTTGCTATTGGTAGCCGTTGGATCGGTCGAATTGTACTGAACGTTTTCCGTATAAATACCATTGGTTGCATCATACGTAATGGGTTTGCCCGATGAGCCAATGATGTTATTGCTGGCATCCGTAGCAAACGCGTGATACATCGCCTTGCTGACTCCACCATTATTCAAATACGTATTCTGCGCAATGCTGGACGAAATGTCGATGCTCAATTGACCGTTTTTACCTTTTTTGGTGAAAAGCTGAATAACGCCGTTGGCCCCCTGAGCACCATAAATCGTAGCAGCGGCTGCCCCCTGAACAACTTCGACGCGTTCGATAGAATTCAGATCAATGGTTTGCAGGCTTGTAGCACCCATTTGTATCCCGTCGAGCAGGATCATGGGCGTGGTACTCCGGTTAATCGTGTTGATACCACGTAGCAGAATGTTCACATCGGCACCCGGTGTTCCGCTTCGGCTGGTGATTTGCGCGCCTGGAATTTTACCGATAAGCGCCTGATCGACAGAGGCAGAAGGCGTTTGCGGTAATTCTTTCGACGAAACGGCATCAACTGAAATACCCAGCTTTCGTTTGTCGGTTGCCACCCCTACCCCAGTCACGACGATTTCCGAAAGTTGTTTGATATCGGATTTCAGTATAACGTTTACGGTTGTACTCGCCCCTAATTCAACCTCTTTCGTTTCCATCCCGATGAAGGAATAAATCAACGTGCCTTTACCCGGAACTGACAGCGAATAATTTCCGTCGCTATCCGTTACCGACCCCACCGTAGTACCTTTTAATACAACTGACACGCCCGGCAGCGAACTGCCATCATCAGCAAGGGTGACCTTACCTGAAATTTTTCGCTCCTGTGCCAAACCAAAGGAGCAGATTGAGCAAACCAGTAGAAAGCTCAATAGTAACTTTTGCCTCATAGGTATTTTAGATTAATTAAGTTAAGAAAGAAGTGTTTTGGCAAAAGTAAATTTGGCAAAATGCAGATCAAAGCAAATTATTAAAAAAATTATATTATAATTAGTATTGTACAAGACTTATAGGCAAAAAATATAATTTTAATATTTTTGTTTTTCATAGTCAATTATAACTATCTATAAGGTTTCTAGGAAAATTTTATAGCAGTAATAAGGCAATATTATTATATTTTTTAATTAATATTTATAATTCAACAAATCTATCAATATTAATAAAGTTCTATTTTCAGAAATATTGAATGGAAAGATTTTGGAGGATTTTTTAAGTATTTATACTCAAAAATTTAATATATAATTAGCTGAACCAAAGAATAAATTAAATTTTTCCCATTTACAGATATATATTATTCTAAACCAAACAATATACATGTATCTTATTTCTCATTTTTATATTTATCATTATAATCTACTATGTATTTTGTTTACGTCTATAGTTATATGCTGTAAAACAGAAAATAATAAATCTAGAATAGATTATACGAATAAAAGCTTGAGCGCTGCTGAAATCAGGTTTCCAGCAGCGCTCAAGCTTTTACGTTCAACTGTAAGTGATAACTATAAACCTTCAACCTTCACGTCAATACGTCCGCGAGCATTTACGACGGCCAGCATGGCAGTCGGCGTCAGGTAAACCTGATCTGGTTTTATTTCGTCTATTTTCCCATTGATGACCACTCCCTTTGCTAACTGATTGTTTTTAAGTTGCTGCTGGAGCAGTTTCTGCATCTCAGCAATCTGCGAGCCTACCGGAATGGTTAGTTGTTTTTCCAGCGTTCGGGAAAACGTACCTTTCAGCAGCCAGTTCGCTGATTGAGCCAGTACGTTCCGTGTGTCCAGATCATATTCCAGGTCTTTCAACGAAATGGTTTGGTTATGAGCATCGTAATACGGACGACCGCGTAGATAAATATCGCCGTTAAGTGTTCCTTTCAGACCAGCTTTAACAATCAGATTTTCATTTTGGCCGTACATATCCATACTTGTGATGGTGATCTGGTAACGGTTATCAGCAAACGAAAACGATTTTCCAACGAACTCTTCGGCGGCAATTTTGGCAACTTCCGGATAGGTAGCTTCGCTCAACAGGCCAATCTGAAAATCATCCCGAACTGTTGAGACAACCGTTAAATCAGGCAACGAAACCGCCGGCTTCACCTCGGGCTTGGCACCGGTGGTTGTCAGCGTATACCCTTCAATTCCAATGGTTGAACGTATCACACGACCCTCAAAACGTAATGGCGTGATGAGCACCCGTTTGGGCACAATCTGTAAATACGTTCGGTATTTTTCAGAAATTAAATAAGGTTCGCGCAATGTATTCCAGGCTTTCAGAACAGGAGTTTTCAGGTCAACATTCCGGCGAATCTGCGTATCGAGCGCCTTCGTGATCGTCCCCAAATTGTTGTCAATCGCGCGCGATACCAGGCTTGTGACTGGTACGTTCATGCCAATGATGTTCACTGTGGGTTTCCGCACCCAGCCGTAGCCATCCCCCTGCGTCTGTGTATGCACCGACCAATCGGGGTCCAGATCGAATTTAGTTTTAAAGCGTAAATCAATCTCGAACTCAGTTTCCTTATACTGCGTAAAACCCAGCACCGAAACACCTGCTTTAGCCCAGATTTTCAGCGGAACGACGAAGTGAAACAAGCTATCCTGCGCGCTCAGAAGAATGGTGCCTCGCTTCCAGACTTTCACCATGAATTTATCATTATGGTTGTCTTCCAGGCTGTTATCCTCGTAAATCAGGCCATTAACCTGCGCATTGATTTGACGTTCGATGTCGTTCAGCGCGATGGATACCGGCACGTGAACCGTTGACAAAAAGCGTTCGTTGCGAACTTCCATTTCGGTAGTTTTGTAGGACTCTTTCGGCGCTTTCGTGGTTAAGCGGGTGCCGGTTAAATGATCGCAACTTAAGAGAAAAAAATTGGAACACAGAGCCACACATAGTAAAAATGGAGTTGCCCGGGGAAACGTGGTAAAACTCTGTTTTTTTCTGAGTTTCTCTGCGATATACCCCTTACCGAATTGTAACCTTAGTGGCCCCATAGCCAAACTTCTGTTTCTGGGCGTCTTCAAAAAATTTAACGTTTGGATGTTGACCTAATCGCTTGTGCAATTCCGTCCGAAGAGCACCGCTACCAACGCCGTGAATGAATGTAATATCGCTCATGCCACTGGCAATAGCGTTTTCAAGGGCCCGTTCGAACGTAGTAAGTTGCAGTTTCAGCAAATCCGCTGATGTACGATTGCCCGCTCCGTTCGGCAACAGCGCTTCTACGTGTAAATCGACTACCGCACTCGGGCGATCCACAGAAACCGGCTCCTGATCTGATTTGGGACGTAGCATTTCAGCTTTCAACTCGTCAGGACGTAACGTAACAGGTTTCGGCGCAACAGGCCGGTTGCTGTTCGGCAACGTAGCATCCGATTCAGAACTTTCAGCATCCAGCTGCGTCAGAAAACCTGGCTGATTAAGAACCGGAACAGTTGTTTTGTTTTTGAAGAATGTAGTAGCGCGCGCTTTGAACCGTTTTACGAGCGGTTGACGTAACGACGATTTGCCAGCCCGAAACCACAACCCCTGCACTACAAATGTCGGCCAGCTTTCGAAGGATGCATGAACGTAGTGATCGTTAAACTTCTGCTGCGATTTAGCTTTCAGTACGCCACTTTGAAGCCCCCTAAACTGTGTTCCGCCCCCCGGGGCAGCCGATTCCTCACCCACTACGTAGGGGAATTCCCAATCGGTATTATTGATAAGATGCAGGGTATACTCACGATCATTGACAGCCACGAATGCCAGATAAATACCCTGATTCGCCAAAATAGCTGAAGCCGTAGGAGCAACCGTTTTCTGAGCGGCAAAGGGATTATTTTTCAGCAGCCGCTCAGCTTCAAGTGGTGATACCGGCACCAGTTCAGACCGCATTACCGGTACCCGAAAGCCGTCTTCAATCTCAATTTCAATCATGCCATTCGGTAAAAACCGTGACACAACGCCCTGCTCTTTTGCCCGGAGCAGCCGGACTTTATCGCCTATATTCATAGTAAAAATCAGTCGTCAATCATTTGCCCTGAAAGCCGGAGTCTGTCAGGAATAAACTCGAATTTATAACGTATCGTTTTGGAGATTGTGTTCCGTTACGTTCAATAGATTTGCTACGTTAGCAGTTTTCAATCCCGCGATACGTATCGGCTCCATCCAATCCATCGTCTTCTTTAAGTGCAATCCCTGTTATTTGTAATCGGAAAGCGGAATGTATCAGGTGCATAATTTTGTCGGCAGCCTCTTTTGGTTTGAGACCTTCTTCCCGGATATTCGATACGCAGTTTCGGCGCTCGTCGGTAAGTCCTGATTTTGGGTCAAAAGTGAGGTAAGCTCCCAAACTATCGAACGAACTAAGCCCTGGACGCTCACCAATGAGCATCACTGCCAGTTTAGGACGTAGCAAATCACCAATGGAGTCCGTAATGGCCACCCGCCCCTGTTCGACCAGTAGGATTGGAGCGAGGGAGTAGCCTGTCTGTCGCACTTTTTCAATTATATAACGTACTACGTTACCGGCATGGCGCATAACAGCGGTTGCTGATAGGCCATCGGCTATAATGATGCATATATCAGCAGGTGGACTTTGTACGTGTTGAAGCAACTCGATAGACGTATCGTTCAAACGTCTGCCAAGGTCTGGGCGTTGCAAATAAATATCCCTTGTAGTAGCCTGGCTATGAATTACATATATCGGCAAACCGGTTGGCGCTAGCTCGACCTGTAAATCATCAACTTGCAGTTGCGAATAAACAGCATCTTTGGCGTGAGCATGGGCCAGTTTAAATTGCAGGGATTCCCGAAGTGGAATCGATACACCGGTTTTTCCCAAAGCGATTCGTGCTTTCGTATACGCTCGAAGCGACGCCCATTCGTCGGGCTCTATGCCTGATTTTTGAGGCTCGTTCATGCCGGGAGCAAGGCTGCGTACAATTTTTGGGGTACTCCGTCAGACAACCGGTTGCCCTGATTGTCGATAATACGTTGGCGTAAAAGCCATTCTTCAAATTCAGGAGCAGGCCGCAGTCCGAGCGTTCTTCGCAGATATAGCGCATCGTGAAACGAGGTCGACTGGTAGTTAAGCATGATATCATCGGCACCCGGAACTCCCATAATGAAGTTGACTCCTGCCACACCTAACAGTGTTAGCAAGGTATCCATGTCATCCTGATCGGCCTGTGCGTGGTTGGTATAACAGATATCCATGCCCATCGGCAAACCCATCAATTTTCCGCAGAAATGGTCTTCCAGTCCAGCCCGAATGATTTGTTTGCCATCGAACAGGTACTCTGGTCCAATAAACCCAACGACCGAGTTCACCAAAAACGGGTTATACTGACGGGCAACGGCATAGGCCCGAACTTCACAGGTCTGCTGGTCGACGCCGTGGTGCGCGTTAGCGGATAAGGCACTCCCCTGCCCCGTTTCAAAATACATCAGATTCTGACCGAGCGTACCCCGTTTTAGCGAAAGTCCGGCCTCGTATGCTTCCTGCAATAGTGAACAGTTGATTCCAAAACTGGCATTGGCTTTCTCAGTCCCTGCAATTGACTGAAACACAAGGTCGACCGGCATTTGCCGTTCCATCAGTTGCAACGTAGTGGTAATATGACTCAGCACGCAACTTTGCGTAGGAATGGCAAATCGTTCGCGCAACTCATCGAGCATTAAAAGCAATCGCGACGTAGCAGCCGGGCTATCCATAGCGGGGTTAATACCGATCATAGCATCGCCACCGCCGTACAAAAGCCCGTCGATAACGCTGGCCGCAATGCCTTTGGCGTCGTCGGTGGGATGGTTGGGCTGGAGACGTACCGACAGATGTCCCCGCAACCCCTGAGTATTTCGAAATCGGGTCACTACTTCGCACTTTTTCGCAACCTGAATCAAATCCTGATTCCGCATCAATTTCGAAACAGCCGCCACCATTTCGGGCGTAAGTCCGGGCGAAAGTTGCTGCAGTCGTGCGGACGTAGCATCGTCGCTCAGTAGCCAGTCGCGGAGTTCACCCACTGTAAATGAGTTGATTGGCGAAAAGGCTGTTACGTTGTGTGTATCAATAATCAGCCGGGTCACTTCGTCGGTTTCGTACGGAATGACGGTTTCGTTCAGGAACGTAGTCAGCGGTACGTCGGCGAGAGCCATCTGGGCAGCCACCCGTTCTTCGTAACAATGCGCCGTAATTCCCGCCAACGTATCGCCCGAACGTAGCGGACTTGCCTTGGCCAGCAACTGCTTAAGGTCACCAAAACGATACGTAAAACCACCAACTGTACACGAATAGGCCATAATTTTTATATGTATGAGGCAGGAAGTAGGATACATGATAGACTACTCACAGAAATTGATAAATACTTCATACCCCATACTTCATAAATCTCTTCCTGTACCACTTAGCCCCCAGAAACACGCCCATTACCCCTAACAATCCGCCAAAGAAAAAAAGGCTCAGATCGCTATAAAAATACAGCATTGCGGTCAAGGCTACAATGGCAAGTAACAAGGCAATGGCGGGCAAAACCGGGTAAAAAGGTGCTTTAAATGGCCGTGGCAGTTCAGGATGGTTTTTCCGAAGCTGGAACAACGAAAGCATACTGACAATATAGACCACAACGGCTCCGATAGTGGAGACAATCACTAATTTACTGGTATCCAGTACTAGTAGCGCCCCTATTCCAAAAATCGCACCGACCAGTAACGCCCATAGGGGTACTTGCCGCCCGCTACTGACCGCTGACAACCCACGCGGAAGATAGCCCTCTCTCGCCAAGGCGAAAATCTGCCGGGAGTAACTAATGATGATACCATGAAACGACGCGATCAGGCCGAACAGACCAACGCTGGTGAAAAATTTTGTCAGCGGATTTTGCCGACCCAGCACAATGGCAACGGCTTCGGGCATGGGGTAATCGAGATGATCAAGGTTTTCCCAGTACGTAATACCGCCCACACTGATCATCACGGTTATAGCCAGGAAAGCCAACGTAATAACGGCCGAGATGTAGCCCTTAGCGATGGCGTTTTTTGTGTCTTCAACTTCCTCCGCCACCATCGCTATGCCTTCGAGACAAACGAACAGCCAAATAGCGAACGGCAAAGCCGCAAAAACGCCCGACCAGCCAAACGGCATGGGGTTATGCAGGAACGTATCGAGGCTGGTATGCGGATAAACCACACCAATGAAAAGCAGCAACTCGCCAATGGCAATAACTGTCATGATCAGCGAAAACCAGGCCGCTTCCTTGATACCCAGCAGATTAATGCCGGTGAATACGATAAAAGCCCCCACCGAACACCAAATTACCGGCACGGCCGGATACAAGAAATGAATATAACTACCCAACGCCAGCGCGATGGCGGGCGTAGCAAACAAAAACTCAATCAACGTAGCGTAGCCCGCTACCAGCGCCCCCACCGGCCCAAATGCCCGGAAAGCATACGCAAATGGCCCGCCAGCGTTCGGGATGGCCGTTGTCAGTTCAGTAAAGCTGAATATGAACGTAATATAAAGCAGCGTGATGAGCAAGGCCGCCAGCAGGAGTCCAACACTTCCCGCCACTCCCCAGCCATAATTCCAGCCGAAATACTCACCGGAAATAACCAGACCAACACCTATGGCCCAGAGATGTACGGGGCCCAATGCTTTTTTGAGTTCGGAAGAGTTATCTGCCATGAAATCAGGAAATTATCGACTGGTTGTACGTTTTGGTCAAAATTACAAGCAATACGTTGTTAAAATGGCTGGTTGTAGACGTAAAATCAGTAGAAATTTGTTACGTTATTATATCGGACAAAAAAACGAGTTCAGTCCGTGTAAAGCCGCTCTATTAGAGGTCAGCGTTGTAAATTATTCCTGCGAAATTGATTACATTTGATTCTTTGTACACCCTATCATGATTGCCCCCGTCAACGAAAAACTTGAACTTGCTCATCAATTTGTACTGCACACCAACCGGAATATTTTCCTGACCGGAAAAGCGGGTACAGGCAAAACTACTTTTCTGCATCAGGTTAAACAGTTAAGCGCCAAACGAATGGCAGTTGTAGCCCCTACGGGCGTAGCAGCCATTAACGCCGGGGGCGTCACCATCCACTCCTTATTTCAACTCCCCTTCGGACCGTTGGTGCCAGGGTCGACACTACGGGAAAGCCGTAAGTTTAATAAGGAGAAAATCCGGCTTCTGCGCACGCTTGACCTACTGATCATCGACGAAATCAGTATGGTTCGGGCTGACGTACTCGATGGCATTGACGAAGTGCTACGTCGGTATCGAAACAGCGGGCAACCCTTTGGGGGTGTGCAACTGCTGCTCATCGGCGATATGCAGCAATTACCACCCGTGATTCGCGATGAGGAATGGACGTTACTGAAACCGCATTACGAAACGGGTTACTTTTTTGGGAGCAAGGCGCTACGTCAAATTCCCTACATTTCCATCGAGTTGACGCACATTTACCGGCAGGCCGATGCACGGTTTATCAGTCTGCTCAACAGCATCCGCGAAAAAACGGTCACTCGCGAACAGTTAGCCGACCTCAACCAGCGCCATATTCCCAATTTTGCGCCCCATGATAAGGAAGGCTACATTACCCTTTCAACGCACAATACTACCGCTCAGCAAATCAACAGCAACAAGCTGAACGATCTTTCAACCAAGCTATACACGTTCGATGCGACAGTAGAGGGTGATTTTCCGGCCAGCAACTATCCCACAGAAGCTAGTCTGGAACTGAAAGTCGGTGCGCAGGTCATGTTCATCAAAAATGATATCACCCGCGAAAAACGGTATTACAATGGTAAAATCGGACAAATAGTCGACATCGATGATGATATCATCTACGTCAAATGTGGCGATGATGAAGATGTAATTGACGTATTACCAGTTGATTGGACAAACCTGAAGTACACAATCGACCCGACCACCAAAGAAATCAAAGCGGATGCAATTGGTACGTTCCGGCAGTTTCCGCTCAAGCTGGCCTGGGCCATTACAATTCACAAAAGTCAGGGGCTGACATTCGAAAAAGCCATTATCGATGCGTCGGCGGCTTTTGCGCACGGGCAGGTATACGTAGCGTTAAGCCGTTGTAAAACCCTCGATGGGCTGGTGCTACGTTCCCCAATTCCGTCGCACAGTATTAAAACGGAGCAGACGCTGGAGGATTTTCACGATGAAGTGCAGCAGCAAACCCCCACCGAGCAGCACCTGCGCGACTCCCGACGTACCAACCAGCAAGTATTGCTTCAGGAGTTATTTTCATTCGAACGGGCCATTTCACTAACGTATCGCTGTCGCCGGGTCGTCAATGAGCATTCCGGCAGTTTAGAGGCTGAATGTGTCTCTATTCTAACCGAGTTTAGAGATTTATTGCAGAATAAGGCTCGCAACGTAACGAATCGATTCCAGGAACAACTACCTGTTTACTTCGCTGAAGTGCCCTTACCCGAAGAAAACGATACGTTACAGGAGCGGATTCGCAAGGCGGCTGCTTATTTCCAGGCCTTACTTGGCGATGAACTTCTACCCCTCCTCTACCGCTGCCCCACCGACTCCGACAACAAGCAGGTACGCGAATCACTGCTCGAAGTGCTCGATGAACTGGAAAAAGAATTATTCGTAAAACTTCGCTCGTTCGAGAGTTGTCGGGATGGTTTTGAGGCATTGGCTTATTTAAAAGCCCGCAACCACGCCGAACTGGATTTTCAGCCCGAACGTAAAAAACTGGAGAAAGAGTCCAATACGTTCTCTGACACCCCTGGTCGCGGAGGGTTATATGGTGCATTGATGAAATGGCGCAACGATCTGGCGGGCGAGCATGATACTTCGGGCTATATGGTGCTGCCCCAGAAAACCATCGCCGAACTGGCTAAACTTCGACCTACCACTCTCGATGAACTTTTGTCGATCAAAGGTTTTGGTAAAACCAAAGTGAAACAGATTGGTCTGGACGTATTGGCCGTCATTAAAGACTTTCTCGAACGCCCAAAACCCACAAAAGAAGTCAAAGAGAAAAAGGTCAAAGAGCCGAAAGAGGCTAAAATCCCTTCTATTACGCAGACGTTGGCCTTGTTTCAGGCAGGAAAAACCATTACCGAAATTGCTGTAGAGCGCGGTTTTGCCGTTTCAACTATCGAAGGTCATCTGGCCCAATGCATCGGTAAGGGAGAGTTGCCAGTCGAAGCGGTTTTACCTTCTGAACGTATCCAACTCATCCGCTCCCACCTCGAAGCAGCTCCATCTATTACGTTCACTGAACTCGTTCAGAATATCGGCAACGGCGTTACGTACAGCGAGATTCGGTTTGTCAATAGCGCGATTCGGGCGGAGGTTGGTGAAGGTGAATGAGTTATAAAGTTGTAAGGCTCTAGGATGTATAGTCGGCTGACGCGCTGTTGTACTATACACCCTAGAGCCTTACAACTTTATAACTCATTAATACTAATACCCTCCATAAAACTTCCGTAAACCCCATTCAACGGCCGCCAGCGTCAGTACAAGGAAGAAGAGCCAACGCCAGTTTATGAGTTCATTCATCTCTTCGGTGCTAGTCAGACGGGCCGGGTGCGGACGAGATCCTAGATTACGTACAAGCTCATCGATACGGTTAACCGTGTAAAACTGCCCGCCCGATTGTTGCGCCAATTGACGTAGCATCCCGTGATCGGCAGTAGTATTGATGGCTTCAAGCTGAAGATCACGTACTACAAATTGTCCCGCCGATTGTTCAGAGCGATTGTTTACGTTGGCCGTCGCGCGGAATCGATACGCGCCTTCGGGTAGGCGGCTGATTTCGAAACGGCGGTTCGCCGATGTGGGCGTATAATTGTAGGAACGCGTTACACCTTTTTCATCGGAAATTTCCAGTCGAACAGGTTTATCGAAGACCTCTTCGTAAATGTCATTGTACATTTCGGTTTCGAAAATCACTTTCTCACCAGCAACGAACTCATTTCGAATCGGATACACGCGCAGTTTCCGGCGGTCTTCTTTCACTGAAATCAGTTGAATCACTTTCTGAAGTAACTCGTCTACCACCTCCTGCTTATCTGTCAGCGCGAATTCTTCGAGCCGCCAACTCCAAAGGCCTTCTCCAGCCAAGACGGCTGTTTTACGGGGGCTTGTTACGTTCAAAGCCAGCAGTGGCTTGGTGGTACGCACACTACCGACCTGCTGCCAAAGTACTACTTCACTGCCCGGCTGCAACCTGAATTCACCGTAAGGAGCAAGTAAGGGCGGCAATTTGGACAGGATATCGAGTTTTGCCGCGTCCAGATTCAGTTGTTTGAATTCCGGGTTAAAAACACCCGTTACTTTATCCCCCTGATTTGACTGAGCCGCAATCTGCACTACCGAATTCGACGTATTAAACGGGCCCACCGCCGACTGATTACCCAGTATAAAAAGCGTGGGTGTGTTTCTGGCGAGATATTTCTGAACTAACTGATTACCAACTCCCCCATTATCCGGAATCTGGTGCAGAATAAGTAAATCATACACTTTATCGGGCAGCGGAGGAGCCTCGGCAGGTGTGCCAGTCAGAATGCGGATATCTAGTTCGTAGTTTTGACTTCGCTCCAGAATGCTGCGGATTGCTTTTATGTCTGGATGTGGTGCCAATGCCAGCAAAAGGACTTTTTCTTTCCCGTCAATGACGTCCAGATAAACATCCTGGCGATTGTTTCGAGTACTGAATTCACCTGGCTGGGCCAGAACTTCCACAACGTAGTGCTGAACTCCTTTTTGCGTGGCTGTCGTATTGAAAGTTACCTGATTGAACGTATCGTTCTTAGTAAAATTGACCGTCTGACGACCCAATTCTCGGCCACCCTGCCGAAGCACCACCGTCGCGCTACGTCCCTGAAAGCCACTGCTGACAATTTCGGCCTGTACTGGGAACTGGTTGCCGAGGTACGCAATTCGGTTGGCAATCACGCCACGCAGTTGCACGTCACGCTTGGCCACCGTATCGCCCAGGCCCACGGTCTGTACCGTAAATGGATACTGCCCAAACGTCGGCGAGAGTCCCTGATTGAAAATCCCATCCGACACCAGCACTACGTCGGTCAGATTACGTCCCTCATAATCAGAGCGAATTCTCGACAACATGCCCGACAAATCGGTGGTACGTTGGGTAAACGGAATCTGTGTGAGGTCGCTTTCGGTAACGGTATCGCCAAACGTACGTACCGATACGTCCAATCCTTTATCGGCCAGTTGCTGACGTAGCGTTTGCAAACCTGTAAGCGCCTGATTCAGCGCTGGTCGACCGGCAGCGGCAACCGATTCCGAATTATCGACGGCCAGCACTACTTTCGGCTTTTCGGTCAGTGTGCGCAAGCTGCGAATCAGAGGATTTAGCAGCAAAAAACACAGAAAGCTAACGATAGTGAATCGTAGTGCCGCCAGTCCATACGTAGTACGCTTGTCGAACCCGCCCACGGTAGTGGAACCGCCCGCCACCAGACGCGGCAAGGGTTGATACATAGCAAATGCATACGCGGCACCCACCAGCAGGCACACCAGAATCCACCAGGGAGAAGTCTGAAAGATGAAATTCATGAAAAGTCGTTAGTAGTCACGGTCCGCCGTTGCGCCGGGCCGCCGGAGCGGTCAGTCAATAGTGATTTGTCGTCAGCCGCAATGATACGCTACTACTGACTAACGACTGATACCTAACGACTAGTATTAAGTTAACATTCCCCCATCCACTTGCAGCACCTGACCGGTGATGTAGCGCGACAGATCAGACGCCAGGAAGACGGCACAATCGGCCACCTCGTCGGGTTGCCCACCGCGCTTCATAGGAATCTGTTGCTTCCATTCTTCAAGGGCTTTTTCGTTGATTTCGCCCGTCATTTCCGTTTCAATAAATCCCGGCGCAATAGCGTTGGAGCGAATATTTCTCGACCCCAATTCAAGTGCCACCGATTTGGTAAACCCAATAATACCCGCCTTCGACGCAGCGTAATTGGCTTGCCCGGCGTTACCCCGAATGCCAACTACTGACGTCAGGTTTATGATTGACCCGGCCTTCGCTTTCATCATGGGTTTGATGGCCGCTTTGGTAAGATTGAAAACTGACTTTAAATTAACGGTAATAACGCTGTCCCATTGTTCTTCCGACATTCGCATCAGTAAACCATCTTTGGTAATACCTGCGTTATTAATCAATACGTCGAGTTTTCCAAAATCAGCAATAACCTGATTAATAAGCTCTTCGGCAGCCTGAAAGTCTGATGCATCGGAGCGGTAGCCTTTTACCTGACCACCGAATGCCCGAAGTTCTTCTTCCAGCGCCTGTCCTTTTTCAACACTCGACAGATAGGTAAAGGCAACAGCGGCACCCTCCTGCGCGAATTTCTGAGCCATAGCCCGACCAATTCCACGCGAGGCACCTGTAATCAAAGCAACTTTTCCCTGTAGTAAACTCATTTTAATGAATAATATATAATGGATGATGAATAATGAGTAGTTAATGGAGTTAGAAAGTCAGGTAGTTTCGATTATTCATCATCCATTATACATTATTCATTCGTAGCAGGTCAAAATTAGTGCTTTGGTCGGAAACGGCAAGGTGTTACACGGGTTTTGGTTTCGTGAATAAGCTACGTTACTTTGTCAAAAATTAGTTGCCTACCGACATGCGTTACTGCCTACTCTCTACCGTACTGTGGTTCACTCTGACAACCGGATCGGCGCAGAAAATCCACGCTCATAACGACTACGAAAAACCGCGGCCTTTACTAAATGCCTACGAACAACGAGCCGATTATATTGAAGCCGACGTTTGGCTCCGAAACGGTAAGCTGGTGGTATCGCACGAGCAGCCCAAAGCCAACGCCCCTACGCTCGATTCGCTTTATCTGAAACCTATTGCGGGCTTCTTTCAGCAGTATAAAGACAGACCGAGTCAGGAACGTGATTATACGTTTTCGCTGGTCGTCGACATTAAAGACAATCCGGCCGAGGTGCTGCCGAAACTCCTTGCGCTGTTACAGGAAAATTTGCCTTCCTTCAACAGAGCGGCCAATCCAAGAGCGGTGCAGGTTGTTATAAGTGGCAACCGGCCCAAAATTCCGGTTTATTTTGATTACCCGCTATTACAATTTGATGGACGGCCAAGCGAAGTTTATGATGAAGAAACCCTTCAACATGTCGCACTCATTAGCGACAATTTTAAGTTATATTCACAGTGGAATGGCGAAGGAGAGCTTCCCGAAGCTGATAAAGAAAAGTTAAAGCGTGTGATCAAACGGGCGCATAGCGACAAAAAACCAATCCGTTTCTGGGCGATTCCCGATAATCCAAATGCCTGGAAACAACTTAAAAAATTGGGTATCGACGTAATAAATACGGATAAAGTAGCCGAGTGCGTACAGACTATGCGCTAACGTAATATTTGAATTCATGTCAGCGAAGAATTTTTACCAGACACTTTATCATCCTGACCAGCTTTTTCGGATAGCCGACGAATCCTGGGGGATTGAAACCGACGTCGACGTAGCACCATCTATTACGTCCGTTCCTTCCGATTTAGTAGATGACCTGGAAGCTATTGCCCGTAACGTAGCACCTGTTACGTCAGAACCTGTTCACGTTACGTTGGTTTCTAACGTAGTAGTTGTCACAGAACCCGTAGCATCAATAGCAGCCAACGTACCAGAACCGTTGCCAGAACCGCCCCCCCGTCCAGTTGTTCCTTCGATTTTGCCACCAATTCAACCCAAGCCCCGAATGCCGCAACTGAATCATAAAGTTCTGCTGCTGGCCGACGAAGAACTGGATCCCAGTAACCTGCTCTTTCTGGAAAAAATTCTGAAAGCTGTTAACCTCAATATCGACGGCGTTGATTTGTTGAATCTACACGGGGTGAAGGATGTCAATTTTGCCGAAT
This sequence comes from Spirosoma flavus, assembly GCF_054778555.1. NCBI lineage: Bacteria > Pseudomonadati > Bacteroidota > Cytophagia > Cytophagales > Cytophagaceae > Spirosoma > Spirosoma flavus. The sequence continues at coordinate 330,596 of NZ_BAAGZL010000005.1, read as the reverse complement.
TGCTACAGGGTAAATACATCAACCATTTCATTACGTTCGGTGTACCTTTCGAACGACTTCATCTCGATATTATGATGGACCGTTATTCGCCAGTACGTTTCGAAGGTATTACGTTTCTGATGGCCGACTCCCTGCCTACTATTGAAGCGGACCAAAACCTAAAAAAACGGCTTTGGGGGGCATTACAACGTATTTTCCTGCGCTGATCCGAGTATCGAATTAATTCATTTACAGTACATTTCTACTGCCGGGAGCAAAGCTTCCTTCAGTCTTCACGTTATGTCTTTCAAAAAAAGTACGCCTATCTACTTCGCTATTCTGAGTCTTTTCTCACTATTCGCCCATGCGCAACAGGCTGTTTCCAGGAAATCACAAATCGAAACTTATCTGTTAAACGCTAACCAAAATGGTTCGTTTAACGGAAATGTGCTGATCGTTGAAAATGGGAAGATAATCCTTCGAAAATCAATTGGTTACGCAGATGCGGGCAAACAGGTTCCTCTAACACCATCTTATCGTTTTCACATCGGTTCAATCGCAAAAGAGTTTGATGCAGTGGGAGTAATGATGCTGGTGGAGCAAGGGAAACTATCCTTAGACGACAAACTATCTCAGTTTTTCCCCGAATTGCCGGAATGGTCGAACCAGATCAGCATTCGTAACCTCATGCAATACACCAGCGGGTTACCGGAAATCAAGTATCAAACGGTACGCAGCGATGCCGATAACTGGAAAGACCTGATGGCGCTTAAGCAGTTAGATTTTGCTCCGGGCAGCCAGTATGCTTACAATAATAACAATACGTTCTTACGCCGTCAATTGATTGCGAAGGTCAGCGGACTGAGTTTCAAAGATTTCGTAGACCAAAAAATGCTGAAAAAGATTGGTATTAAAAATGGCATTATTGATCCGACAGACGCTGACTCGCTCATGGCTAAGTCGTTCAACAACGAGTTCAAACAGGACAAACTACAAGCGCCCATATCTGGCTGGGTCTGTCTCAATCTTGATGATTTTTACAAATGGTCGGAAAGCATCAATGCCTTTGCGTTGATCAATCCGGCGTCAACAAAATTTATCCTGACACCTTTTGCCACAGACAAACAGGCTGGACTTGGCAAAGGAACGATGCAGAATAATCGCGTTTTAACGCACATTCACGATGGAGCTGCCCTACGGTATCAGGCACTTTTGATGGTGGATACTGCCAAACGAAGAACGATTATCTTACAGACCAATCAGAAACACGACAACGTGTACGATCTTGGAAACGACATCAGCGCAATGCTGGATAAACCTTAGTTATAAGCTTTTTATAGGGTATAAGACGTAATGACAACGTAACACCCTCCAATTTGACCGTTACGTTACGTGTTCACGTTACGATCATCCATTTCCAGATCCCTGCGATAGAACTACCAACGCCCCAAACCGAAATGAGCATGAAGACAAATCCCATTCCTCCAAATACGTACACCAGGAGGTAGTTACCCTCCAGCACTACGTCGTCGGGGTCTGAAGGGTTGTAATAAAGCGTCACTTCCTCGCCAATCTGATACGTTGGCGGATTCCGGCCCTCTGAACTGTGAAAGACGCGTTCTATTCCGTCCTGTGTGCGGTAACGTATCGACGGCGCCACGGGGTATTCGCGCGGCTTCAGGCGGTGCATGCTAATAACAATGCCTTTTGTAGCAATGCCATTTTTTACTAAATCCTGATGGTTCTTGTAGATGTACCAGGCGACGCCAGCCAGCGAAAGCCCGATCAGGAAGAAGAAAAGAACAAATAAATCGCCAGCAGGGAATTTCATGAAAAGATAGTGACGGTAGGATTGTGGGCTAATATTCAATTAATAAAGCGCTGAAATCCAGTATAAATCAACAACGAGCCTGATTGAGCCAATAACTGGCTGATTTATTACGTCAATTCGCAATTAAATCACTGTTAAGTGGAGATATAGATGTGTTGCAGGATATAATTCTGAGTTGCCCCCCACAGAATAAAATGACTGCAAGTCAGTACGTTACTACTAGTTCTTGCAGTCATTTTATTTTATGCAAAGTAATTCGACTAGGTCCAATATAAGATTGGCGCATTCGGGAAACGCCGTTGCCACTCGGTATAAAAAAAATCCTTCATTTCTTTCATTTCCTCGGGCCGATAGACATACTTGGTACCACCAAATTTATTACGTTTCTGAGCGCGCGTAGCTTCGTCCATCTCTAGCGACGTATTCGGATACCACTGCAACAGTACGTCCTTAGAACCGGGCGTAAAGCGATGGCTGATGAATTCAACGTTCATGTCGCAAGGAAAATCAATGACCTCGGCGATACGGTCGAGCAAGGCGGTGTAGTGCGCACGCCAATCAGGAATGGGCATAATCGGTGCAATAACTACACCAATGGGGTATCCGCCACCACCTGATTCTTTCGGAAGTGCCAGCTTACGGAGTGACTGCAAACGGGCCTCCACTGAAGCCGTGCCGCCCTCCAAACGACGGGCAACCATATCTGCATTGATGCTGAAGCGGGCGCGAGTTTGGCCGTTATGAGGTAGATTGAGCAGATTGTCTACCTGGTCATACTTAGAAACAAACCGCAATTGTCCCCTTTCTCGCCCTCCAAAATATCGGATGCACTCCGCCAGGCTACCCGTCAGGTGTTCGATGCCTAGTACGTCGGTGTAGCAGCTCACCTCGAAGGTAGTTGGCCGATTGGCGTCGTTGCCCTGCCAGCTCCGGTTGGGCGGGTAAGTACCTTCGTAGGTGGCCGTATGGGCAAGCATTTTGGGCAGATTAGCATACGCCCGCACTACTGGCGGACCCGCTAAACTACCTGCTAAATAGCAATAATGGCAATGCGCCGGACACCCTTCAGCCAGATTCATCTGCCAGTCGGCGGAGGGAGGAATAGGTTGAAGTTTGAAGGCACTCGGTGGAGCGTTTACAATTGCTAACGTATTCTTGGCCAGACGATACGTCTCCCGTTCATCGGCCCCACGCAGACCAGTGATGCGGTTATTTTTGGCAATTTCAATGGGTAAGTCAAGGGCTGATATACGTTCGTAAATAGACTGGCCAAACGGTTCATTAAGTGCGTCGGCCGTAAAAACAACCCGCTTGGGCATCCAGAGTCGAGGGGATTTTACAAGAGGGAGAGCCGTTGATTTTGCCGTTGTAACTGGCATTGATTCAATTGTCATAACGTAGTTGAAGAACAGATAGATACCGAGCCGAACAACTCGTAACCTGTACGTATTTATAACACATTTATACCGTAGATAGCTCCTTAAACAAGCACTTATTTAGTAGATTAAACAACTGACTATAAGCAAATTATAGAAATTTTTAATTAAATAATTTTTATTTTAAAACGACAGAATGTAGAGTCTTTTCATATGGCTCATTCATCTTTTTTACCACCCTCAACTCAGCGTGACCGATTATTCCTGACAGAAAATTTATTGAAAAATAGTTACCCTTCATCACATTGTATTTGCTTTAATGAAGCACTATTTACGTATTTACAGCCGTTTTCCTGTTAACAACCTGTGCCGACAATCGGACGTAGTGTCCGGAGCTGATAATGACGCTAACCCAACGCTTTCGAGCTTTTTTTTCACGGCCTGCGCCGATAAATCTTTCATTGCCTAATCCTACGCTACGTAGCACTATTGTAGCGAACGTAACGCCTGCAAACCAGCCCGTTGCTACGTTCCTGACCGCTCACCCTATTACGTTGACACCATCTGAACCTTTACCCGATTGGCTGGCTGATGAAGAATCGCTACGTGACGAAGGTGTTCTGTTCGGCTTGTCAGACGCCCGCCCCGATGGTAAGATTGCTCAAATTCGGGCTTATTTCGGGCAACAGTCGGCTCCTCTGGAGGAAGCTATCAATCAATACACCGATCAGATTGGCGAAATAAATCAATTCATAAACGAGCGGAAAACACGTACCGAAACGCTTCGCAATCAGTTAGATGAGTTACGAAACGCGCATCCCGCATCCACTAACCTTATCCGAACAGCAGCTAGCCTGCTTTTGTCGGTAATCATGTGCGTTGGTACGTTCTATCTGATCGACGAAACGCTACGCCCTGCTTTTCCCAATCGATGGGTGGCGGTTGGTGTATTTCTGGCGGGTATGTTCACGCTAGCGGGCCGAACGTCGTTCTTCTATGAAACGGGTTCTCGGTTGACCGTAAGACGTTTGGTAGAGGAAGTGAGTTTGCCGCTTGCTACATCGATTTTTATTCTGGTGCAATCGCTGGAGACAAAATCGACAGTACAGGCCATCGGTTTGTTTTTGTTTGTCTTTTTCCTGTTTCTGCTCGGTGGAAAACTCCTGCTCAGTACGTTGACCGCCCTACAGAACGACATTAACATAGTAGTCGCCAACCGGCAACTAATGGTTCGTAAACAGGAAGATCTCCCTCGCCTGGAAGCCGAAATAAATCAGCTTGTTCGCGAGGTAGATAGCCTGCGAACTCAGAAATGGCCGTTTGTTACGTTTCAAAATCAGGCCGAAGCGAAACGGGTTCAATTGAACACTCAGCGCGACAGACTTGTTAATCTATTTATAAGCGAGTTTGAACTAGCGCGAAGTCTTCGTGAACGACTCACGGAGTCTCAACGCGATGCTATTTTTAAATAGAGTTGTATGCTGTAGAGTTATAGAGTTGTAAGGTTATAGAATTATAAGGTTGTAGAGTTATAAAACTCTGCGCCCCTATAATCCTACAACTTTACAACTCTATAATTTTTTATGCCTATAACTTCATAACAATGCAACCCTACTTATGGAGCCAACAAATAGCCCCGACTTCCAGCACGGCTACAACAGCGGAATGGAAGGTGTGAATCGGGAAACTTACGAAGGATACCTCTCCAGTCAGATTAGTACAGACTGGCTCACCGAGCGCATTCAGGAGAAGCGGACGGAGCTGACAAATCTCGACCGTCAGTTAGCCGACGCTACCGAAGATAACCGCTCCGCTTTTGCTGATTTGCAGAACCATGTTCTTCAGGTAGAGCGATTATCGAAACAGGTTAAACAGAAAGAAGACGACCGGCAGGCCGTTGAGGTTGAACGCGATGCGTTGAAGGAACGTCGGGCTAAACATGCACCTGACTATTCGCTGCTGGCTGGTTTGCTGTTTCTGGTTGCGGGGATTTCCTTTCTGGCAGGCGATTTGATTATTTCGCACGAAATCGTAGCCTACGCGCTCAACATACGTAACACCAACGAAGCCTGGGCGTTTGCTTTCGGTCTGGCAATGGTTTCTATTCTGCTGAAACCTGCCTACGACCGACTGATTGAAAAACCGTATCAGGAAAATCCGGAGCAGAATCGCTCGAAATATGAGAAGTTCAAGATAATTCTAGCAGTGTTCTCGGTTCTGACACTGGCTGTGCTGGGCTGGTTCCGGTATGAAGCTTACCGAACAGACCAGTTAAAAGCTGCCATTAACAAATCAGTAAAGCAACTTCAGCTCAACACCGATCCATCGGCCGCTACGCAGGTACTTACCCCGTCGACGATGAACAAGATTGAGAAACAATTGAGCGAATCGAGCGAATTGAATCTGGCTCTGGTAAATAGTCCGTGGGCGCTGTTGTCGTTTGTGTTAAGTGGTATTTTGTTCGCACTGGCGGGTGCTGTCTGTTTGGGGATTGCGCTGCCGGTACTCTCGGCCTTCTGGTTTAGGTGGTTGCAGGCCGATATTAAGTTAGGAAAACTACGTCGTCGGTTAAAACGTATCAATAAAGAAATTGAACCTCTCGAAGCGCAGTTGGCTGAACAACGGTCACGCCAGGAGGTGTTGCAGCACAATCTTGACTTGTTACCGTCGCTGAACGGTCTTCGCGAACAGCGGCAGGCGCTTCAAAACGAAATCAGCGATCTATTGGCTGAACTGAAATTAGCACAGACCGACAGCCGCATCAGCAATTTCAACGATGGCTACGGACAAGGTGAAGCAACACGTCACAACGGCATGAGCGACGATGAAAAACGGCAGGTTCAGAAAGAAATGGGGAATCTACAAACTAATGGGCGCAAACGTACCGACGAGCCACGGTCAGTGAATACTCCTTCAACCACAAATGGAGCTAATGGCAAAACCAACGGATTACGTCCTTACCAGAACGTTCGGAAGTTTTTGTCTGATGGCTTGTAAACGTGCGAGGATCAAGAAAAACGAATGCCATTACTTCCTCCCAGTAATGGCATTCGTTTTTTACTGCTAATTGAGAAGTGGTAACAGCACCGTGAAATGGCCATCTTCGTCCCGGATTTCTATGTCGGTTTGCGCCAGCATCTGATATTTGGCCGCGATGTTGGCCAGACCGATGCCGTTGCTGGAACCCCGTCCATTTTTACGTTGCAGGTTGTTACGCACCCGTAAGTGACCGTCCTTTGTTGTCGCAATTTCTATCAACAATGGATGATCCGACAGAACCACGTTATGTTTTACTGCATTTTCAACCAGCAGTTGCAGCGTCAGCGGTGGTATGGTATAATCCATATATTCTTCCGCTACGTGCATCTGAACGTCAAGACCAGCCCCATGGCGCGTTTGCAGCAAATGCGCGTAAGATTCGATGAATTTCAGTTCAGTTCCGAGTTGAATCAATTCCCGGTCGTTGGAACGTAGCAGATAACGGTACATATTCGACAACTCGTCAACAAATACACTAGCCTGCTCCGGCGCTTCATCGATAAGCGCCGATAGGGAGTTTAGCGAGTTAAAGAGAAAGTGGGGGTTCACCTGGCTCTTTAACGAGTCGAAACGAGTTTGCCAGTGAGCTTTAGCCAGTTCTTCTTTTTCACGATACGTTTGCCGCCATTGACGCATGACGTACCAACCTTCATAGATGCTGAAATAAACGGCGTAGTAAAATAACTGTATTCCCAACGATGTTACGTAATCAACCGAATCTATCCAGAGCCTATCCCGCGAACCCAGCAGTATGTGTAAAACGTAGCGAGAAAAAACGGCAGCATTCACCAGTATTACACTGAGCAGGAGCATTTGCCAAAGCCTTTTCTGTGTACGTTCCAGGCCAGGAAATCGCTCCTGTAACTCCAGAATAACGTAACGGTTCAGTTCCCAGAACCCGTAGCCAGCAATCATACCAACCAGTATAGAATCGAAAAGTGTTTTAGGGCTGGCTTCAAGCCAAAAGGAAAGTCGGAAGAAAATATTCCCGAATAGAAACAGACCAATCGGTCCGAGCCAGCGCAGGCGGGTATCATTGATACGTATCATGGCCGACTAACTTCGGGAATAAATTGAGTAAGCGTTACAAAATATCCCAAAACAGCCTGAAAACCGTATTTGCTCATAGAGGATATTGCGATGTGGGGATGGTTCAAACGCTACTGTTTTCGATAAAAACAATGCTTTTCTTATACTTATATAAATCAACAGGCACATTAACGTATCCTGTTGCTCATAACAACGCAATATATTAAATTTATTTGATAAGTAAACCTAGCACTAAGCCTCCCAGAATCAGCGCGTAAGGGGGAATTTTGGTATATAAAAGCAGGCAGATGGTCATGATAACCATTCCTACCGATGGCCAGTATGGAGTCATTGGCTCAAACAAAGCAAGTGCAGCTGCGGCCGTCAGTCCGGTGCTGGCGGCATTGATGCCCCCCAGCGAAGCTCTTACAACCCGATAGCGCTTTAGCTGCTCCCAAAATCGGTAAACAAAGAAGATCAGGAACGTACCAGGTAGGAATATTCCAGCCGTGGCTACGCAGCTCCCCCACAACTGTCCGGAAACGCCAGCATCGCGCATCGACAATGCCCCAATGTAGGGCGCAATGGCAAAAACTGGCCCCGGAATAGCCTGCGCCAGCCCCAATCCTGACAAAAACTCCTCCCGCGTTAGGTAGTGCTTGAACGCAACAAACTCGTTATAGAGCATGGGCGTAAGAACCTGCCCTCCCCCAAACACGAAGCTTCCATTGCGGTAAAAGTTCTCGAACAAACGTACCGGCAAGGAGCGCGTAGCCGCCCCAAGCGACGCAGCCGCGACAAAAACGCCCAGCCATAGAAAAAAATTAGCCCACTGTATTCGCAGGGGCTCTTTCGGCATTCGTTGCTGTTTCTCGTAGGTTAGGGCTGTTGTGAGTCCGCCAAGGGCTATGACGATGGGAGTCATCACCGGCGACCGGAATACGTAACCAGCCAAAGCGGCCGTCAGTGCCAGTGCCAGGCTGATTTTGTCTTTTATTACAATTCGCCCGATCCGATAACCAGCCACTACCAGAAATCCGACGGCCATTGGTTGAATGAAGCGAGTAAATTGCAGGGAGAGATTGTGGCGTTCAAGATAATAGATCCCGATTGCTGCAGCCGTCATAATACTGACGGCGGGCATCACCCACACCAAAAGCGTTAGATATGCCAGATTCGGGCCGCCAATTTTAAACCCAATGGCCGTGATGGTCTGCGTAGATGTTGGCCCCGGCAATACCTGCCCAAGGGCGTTCAATTCCATCAATTCACTTTCCGAAACGTAGCGTCGTTTTCGAACAAAAAGGTCGTGAAGCATAGCCAGATGCACCTGCGGACCGCCAAACGTAGTAAGCGCCAGAATCAGCACATCTTTCAGGAAGATGATGTATCGGATTCGACGTACAGGTTTAACTGTGGTCAGATAGGGCAACATGCGTTACGAGTCAATTAGGGTTAGGGAGTCACAAACGCAACTATTCGCAATAGGACACCGATTTTTATAATTCCTATGGTTGATTACGATCTGCACAAATCACAGGGATCATAAAAATCGGTGTCTTATTGCGAATGACTATTTTTTCTTTAATCCCAATTCCATGAGTCGTTCGTCCAGAAACTCGCCAGCGGTCATGTCAACGTAGAGTTTTGGATGCTGGGCATCAATACAACTTTCCAGGCTTGTTAAATCCATATCGCCACGTGGGTGCATGAAGAACGGAATCGAATAGCGCGACTGGTTCATCTTCTCTCGGGGGGGATTCACAACCTGGTGAATGGTCGATTTCAATTTGTGATTCGTGAGCCGGTCGAGCATGTCGCCAACGTTCACAACTACCTGATCGGGCAGGGCGGTAATGCCAATCCATTTCCCATCCCGACGTAGCACTTCCAGCCCATCGGCCGAAGCGCCCATCAACAACGTAATGAGATTGATATCACCGTGCGCTGCGGCTCGTACGGCTCCGTCTGGCGTGGTTTCTGGGTCGAGCGGGAAGTAATGCAGTGCCCGTAGAATGCTGTCCCCGTTACGTACTTTATCGTCGAAATAATTTTCGGGCAGATTCAGATAAAGAGCGATGGCACGTAGCAACTGCTTACCGGCGTTTTCGAGGGTACGATACGCTTCCACAGTCGACTCGCTGAACTCAGGAAATTCTTCAGGATAAACGTTACCAGGCATATCGCCTTCTGGCTCCGGCTGACCGATGTGGTAAAACTCCTTCAGGTCGGCAACTTTAAAGCCTTTAGCGGTTTCTTTTCCCTTACCAATATAACCCCGTTGACCATTCAGTTCGGGATGTTCATATTTCTGCTTGGTGCTATCAGGCGACTGGAAAAATTGCGTTGCCGAATCATATAGTCGTTTGGTTAGCTCGTCGGTCAGGCCATGATTACGAATGGCCACAAAGCCAATCTGATTAAAGGCGCGACCTAAATCCTGCACAAAACGGGCCTTCCGGTCGGGGTCGCCGGAGGTAAAATCAGCCAGATCAAGTGACGGGATTTCGTTGTATAATTCTTCGGATAACATAGACGAAAGCTATTTTGACAAAAATAATGAATGTAAAGTTATAAACGGTCCGCCGATGCGGTTGTAGGGTTATAAGGGTGCAAAGTTCATGCGTTCGTATGATTTACGTCAGCTAACTTTACAACCCTATAACCCTACAACTGCTCCAGCAAACCGGTTTATAACTCAATACGTATTACCCAAAATTCTTCCCGACTTTATTCCAGTCTACTACGTTCCAGAAAGCCGTTACGTATTCAGGACGTCGGTTTTGGTATTTCAGGTAATAAGCATGTTCCCAAACGTCGAGACCAAGGACAGGCGTCCCTTTTTTCTCGGCGAGTGCCATGAGCGGATTATCCTGATTGGGTGTTGACGTGATTTCGATGTCGTTGCCGTTTTTGATAAGCCACACCCAGCCCGAGCCGAAACGGCCCGTAGCAGCTTTGCCCCACTCGGTTTTGAAATTATCGAACGAGCCGAATTTCTTGTTGATAGCATCTGCGAGAGCTCCTTTGGGTGCGCCACCGCCGGGGCCGAGAATGTTCCAGAAGAACGTATGGTTCCAGTGACCACCAGCATTGTTACGTACGGCGGCTGGCGTGCTGGCATTCACGCTTTTCACCAGAGCCTCGATATCCATCTTTGCCATGTCGGTTCCGGCAACGGCTTTGTTGAGGTTATCGACGTAGGCTTTATGGTGCTTGTCGTGGTGAATTTCCATCGTCATTTTATCGATGTGCGGTTCGAGCGCACCCGCGTCGAAGGGCAGCGGAGCCAGCTTAAACGGACCTTCGGCCTGTGCAGGCGAAAATCCAAACGAACGGAAGGCAACTAAACCAGCCGAAGCACCGAAGGCCAATTTTAAAAACTCGGAGCGATTCATGCGAATGTTGATTTTGGGAAGAAAAACAAAGCGTCTATGACGTACCGTCTGCCCGATAAGGGGTTGAACAAAAAACCCATCTCTTTGGTAAATGTTCAGCACACAATACGACGCAGACGCAAATAAACGAGTTTTTTGTACCCAACCACACGCAGCACTAGTGCTTGACCAAAAATGTACGGGCCAAGCTGGAGCTTGGCCCGTGTAGAAAATCTGACTTTACTAATCCGTGACCAAGCCGGGCTTGGCTTCTACATTAATAATTATTCGTAAGCAATTCGGCTCAGGATACTACGTCCAAGCGTCACTTCATCAGCGTATTCAAGATCGCCACCGATAGGTACACCGCGCGCAATGGTCGAAATTTTCAGACTGAACGGCTTCAGCTTTTTTTGCAGATAAAATGCCGTCGTGTCGCCTTCCATAGTCGGACTGATGGCCAGGATAATTTCACGTACCTGTTCACCTTCCTGCCCCTGTAAACGAGCAATAAGCGAATCAATCTGGAGGTCGCTGGGACCAATACCTTCTACCGGCGAAATAATGCCGCCCAAAACGTGGTAAAGTCCTTTGTACTGCGCTGTATTTTCGATGGCCAGTACGTCACGCGTATCCTCAACCACGCAAATCAGCGATTGGTCGCGCCTGTTACTCGCGCAGATACTGCACAGATCGTGGTCGGATAAATTATGGCATTTGCGGCAATATTTGACTTTCGTCCGCATGGCCGTCAAACTCTGCGCCAATAGTTCGGTTTGGTCTTCGTCGCGTTTCAACAGGTGGAGCACCAAGCGGAGAGCCGTTTTTTTGCCAATCCCCGGCAGCTTCGACACCTCATTGACCGCGTCTTCTATAAGTTTGGAGGGGTATTCCAAGGGAGTTTTGATTAGAGAGTGAAAGAGCGAAAGAGCGAAAGAGTGCTGCCAAGCTAATATCGCTTATTCACTCATTCACTCCACGTCGGCGGTCCGATTTCGCTCTTTAATTCAAGACTTCCGCCGAGATGCCCCGACGGCAGATTTCGTTACGCATCGGCACGAGTTCATCCCATGAGCCGTTTTTAACTGTGCACTTGCCTTTGTAATGGATCAGCAGGGTGCACTGCTCAGCCTGTTCGGGCGTATGTTTGCACACGTCGATAAGCGTTTCAATCACATGGTCGAACGTATTGACATCGTCGTTGAAAACCACGAGATTATGTACGTCGGTTTCTACTACTTCGTCGAGTACATCCACCTCAGTCGACCAGTCGTTTTTTTCAAAAGGTTGCATGGGAGCGAAAAGCGTGTTTACTTAGCAAATTTACGAAAATTTGACCACATAAGCGAATTACGTATGACGATTTACGTGGTAAGAATCAGAATTTTGGTCACTCGAAAATCGTTGATTTTGCCACATAATTCATAGCCGTAACTCGTCAATTCCTACATGAATACAACACTTGCGTTAGTCATTTTAGTTGCCTATTTCGGCATGTTGATTGCCGTTTCGTTTTACACCGCCCGCGGTGCCGATACTACTACGTTCTTTACGGCTAATCGACAGTCTCCCTGGTGGTTAGTGGCTTTTGGCATGATTGGTACGTCGTTGTCGGGTGTTACGTTTATTTCGGTGCCGGGCGCGGTCGGAAAAATCGGTTTTTCTTATTTTCAGGTCGTTCTGGGGTACATCATCGGTTATTTCGTGATTGGCTCGGTATTGATGCCGCTCTATTACCGCCTGAATCTCATTTCGATATACGGCTATCTCGAAAAACGCTTTGGTTTCTGGTCGTATAAGACTGGCGCGGGTTTCTTTCTGCTATCGCGAACGGTTGGTTCGGCGGTACGTCTCTACGTAGCGGCTGGTGTATTGCAACTGGCCCTGTTTACGCCACTGGGCATCCCGTTCGAAGTATCCGTGCTGATTACGATTGGCCTTATCTGGATTTATACATTCAAAGGGGGCGTTAAAACCATTATCGTAACGGATACGTTACAGACGGTTTTTCTGATCACGGCGGTAGTTTTAACCATTTTCCTGATCGCCAAAGAATTAAATCTGTCTTTTTCGGGATTAGTGAATACGGTTACAGACAGTCCCATGTCGCAGATTTTTTATTGGGATGGTAATGACTCCAAGAACTTCTTCAAACAGTTTATCTCGGGCGCTTTTATCGCCATTGTCATGACGGGGCTGGATCAGGACCTAATGCAGAAAAATCTGACCTGCAAAAACATCGGCGAGGCTCAGAAAAACATGTTCTGGTTCACCGTTACGCTGGTCTTCGTCAACTTCATGTTCCTGTCGCTGGGCGTTTTACTTTACGCTTTTGCTCAGCGCGAAGGAATCGCCATTCCCGAACGTACCGACGATTTGTACCCCATGCTGGCGCTGAATCACCTTGGTTTAGTAGTAGGTATTACGTTCCTGCTGGGCATCACAGCCGCTACGTATGCCAGCGCCGACTCCGCCCTAACCGCCCTGACAACTTCGTTTTGCGTCGATTTTATGGACGTAGAAAAACGTCCGGAAGCCGCCCGGGCACGTATCAAACACATTGTTCACATTGGTTTCTCGTTATTGTTTTACGTAGTGATCATCGTTTTTCGACAGCTTAACAGTAAGGAAGTCATCACTGCCGTTTTCGACATTGCCGGTTATACGTATGGCCCTCTGCTGGGTTTATACGCGTTCGGAATCTTCAGCAAACGGCCGGTTATTGACGGCGCTGTGCCGTTTATCTGTCTGGCGTCGCCGGTGTTTACCTACATTGTGAATCAGAATTCGGCGGTCTGGTTCGGCGGTTACCAGTTTGGTTTTGAACGGCTTTTGCTTAACGGCCTCTTTACATTTATCGGACTTTTAATCGTGTCCAAATCGGTGAAACAGGAAGAACCCGTTTCGGTTTAATTAAGCTTTTTCAAGCCATAGCTTTAACTGTAGGCTATAATTGTAAAGACATTACTAATTCATTTAGCTCTGTTATGAAATTTACTCCTTCCTTTCTCCTCTTTTCACTAATCATTTTACGTACCGCCAACGCGCAGTTCTGCTTCACCCCCGAACGTCCGCAGATTGGCCAGATGGTGTCGTTTACGTACACGCCACAAAGTACGTCCTTAGCCTCCGACACAACGCTCGAAGGGCGCTACGTTCGCTACGGCACGCCAGCCAATATGCATATCAGTCGCCCAACGACCGTTACGTTAGTACGTCAGGGAAACGATTACATTGGGCAGTTATACATGCCCAAAAAAGACGTAATGGGCACGATGTTATTCTTTCGAAATAGCGCCCAGCCGAGACGTACTGACCTAAACAAAGGGCAATTGTATGTTATTCCCGTATATGATGCCGCTGGTAAAATTATGCCGCACGCGGTTGGCGGACAGGCATCGGTGTTTACGCGGAGTCATTTCCTGAACGAGACCGGCACTCGCTTCGACCCCAATTGGGTGGTAACGCTTTACCAGCACGAGTTACTGATGAACCCTGATTTACAGCCGCATTACTGGTCTGATCTGCTGGCGGCTCAAATCAAACAACGCAAACCCGGCTACGGTCCAGTTGTAAAAGCTGGCATTGAATCATACCTCGCGTCGCGACCATCTCCTACTGCCAGCGAGCTTACAACAGCCGCTCTTTTGTATGAGAGCATGGGCGATTTTCCCAAAGCTACCGCACTACGTGAACGGATGAAATCACTCGACCCGGCGGGCTCGCTTGTGCAGAAAGATCGGGCCAACGCAGTACGTAACGAACCGGACTGGACCAAGAGAAAAGCGGCCTATCAGGCATTTATTCAGGAATTCCCGACCTCAACTCACCTGCCGGGGCTGGCTGTAGTGATGACCGACGGGTATTTCAAAAACAACGACATTGCTGGTCTAGTGAAGTTTATTGAGCCGCTCCCAGCCGCACAAACCGACATACTAGTTTTGAATACCATCGCATTTCAATTAGCCGATGAAAAACGATCGCTAACAGAATCCGAATTTCTCATCAAACGAGCAATTTCTGTTTTTAAAGGACAGCCCAGGCCCCAAAAACCCAGCAATTCGTGGGAAACTGATCAGCGCACTCGTTCGCGGCAACTTATGAATACGTATGCCCGCGCGCTGGAACAGCAGGGCAAATTCGCCGATGCGTTTCCTATTTATAAAGATGTGATTCCGACCGACGACGTCGATAACAGCGACGCCCGAGTCAACGAGCGTTATTTACTTTGTGCGATACGTACCAATCAGGTGGAAGCAGTACGTCCTTATATCGAATCGGCGGTGCAGATTGGCAAAGCGAACCTCGGCCTGAAGACGGCCCTGCGCGACTGGTATGCTAAACAACCGGGAAACAACCTCGCGAAGGCTGATGCTTACGTAGCGGAACTGGAAGCAGACATCCGCGCCGATAAACGTGACGAACTAGCGCAGCAGTTTATCAACGAACCAGCACCCGCCTTTTCCCTCACTGACCTGAAAGGACGCACCATATCATCGTCGGCGTTTAAAGGAAAAGTGATTGTGCTCGATTTCTGGGCTACCTGGTGTGGGCCTTGTGTTGCTTCATTTCCAGCCATGCAGCAGGCGCAAAACAAGTTTCAGAGTGATCCGAACGTCAAGTTTTTATTCGTGAATACGCGCGAAGGTGGCCCGATGCAACGCATCTATAACTTTATGGACAAGCACCCCTCCTATAATTTTGTGGTACCCGTTGATACACAGCAGAAAGTAGCCAATGCCTACAAAGTGAGGGGTATCCCGACCAAAGTAGTGATCGGTCCTGATGGCCGGGTACGCTACAGAACCATCGGATTCTCCGGCGACCCCGAAGCCACTGTTGAAGAACTGGCTCTCGTGGTGGAAATGCTGAAAGAAGGGAAGTAATTTTTTGTCCGGCTTGCATCGTCAGCCGGACAAAAAATGCAGGAAACGTATTAACCTAACAAATGGAAGACAAATTGATTTGCCCCATCAGTAAACATACCGCCGAGCATTACAATTGGGGTAATCAGTGCGATGGCTGGCATCTGGTGAAGTCGGATTCGCTTAGCATCATTCAGGAACGGATGCCGCCGGGCACTGCCGAAGTGAAACATTACCACCAGCAGTCGCGGCAGTTTTTCTTCATTCTCGCAGGAGAAGCAACGATGGAAATTGGCAAGGAATTACACGTATTACGTGTTCATGAAGGCGTAGAAATTCCTCCGATGGTTGCTCATCAGATGCGAAACGAATCCGCAAATGATCTTTGGTTTACCGTTACGTCAATGCCCAAAAGCCACGGTGACCGTGTCAGTGTGCCTTGATAATATATTCCTAATAAGCAGTTTAGCTCCAATTTGCTACGTAGCATGACCATTCGCCCTGCCACAACCGACGATATTCCCGCCCTGTTACTACTTATTCGGAACGTAGTACCTCTGATGCGCGCATCCGGAAATTTTCAGTGGGATGATACGTATCCGAACGAAGCCGTTTTCCGACAGGACATTTCGCACAGTCAGTTATGGGTAGCCGACATCGACGGCCAAATTGCGGGTGTAGCAGCGCTGACCGAAGATCAGGAACCCGAATATGCTCAGGTTGGATTCGATCTGAGCCAGCGTGCGGTCGTTACGCATCGGCTTGCTGTTGATCCTGCTTTTCAGGGAAAAGGCGTAGCAGCCGCTTTGTTAACAAAGGCCGAAACGTTGGCCTACGAACGTAACATTGCTTTTTTACGTATCGATACGAACTCTGAAAATCAGGCTACTCAGAAGCTTTTCCCTAAACTGGGGTATCGTTACGCTGGTGAAATTACGCTTGGCTTTCGGCCCGGTTTGCGGTTTCTGGCCTACGAAAAACGTCTTTAGGGACGTAGCATAGACCTCATTTCGAAAAACCGGCACTTCTTTTGCGGTAAGGCTTATCTGTAGAGATAACCTAAGACCATGATACGCGTTGTACCTCTCCTATTGCTCGGTTGGCTGATGACGGCTCCGCTATTTGCCCAACAGTTGATTAAAAAAGCGAAGCAAACCGTGTTCACCATTTCGGCGGTCGATGACAAGACGTCGAATGAGTTACCGGCTCAATTTACAATTGAAGCGAAAAAAGCGAAGAAAACCTTCAAGGGCAAAAGCGAGCCGGGTGGTAAAACCTTTTCGTTTATTCTCACGCAAGCCGATACGTTGAACGTAATAACCAGTTCGCCAGGCTATTACGAAGTTGAAGAACTGATGACCGTTACGTGCGATACGTGCCCGGATTATGGCTACACAGTACGTCTCGAAAAGCTGGACCCCAAAGCCGATACAGTCTTCCGAAATTTACAGGTCAATCAGGCGTTCCGACTCGATAATGTGTATTTCGATCAGAGCAGCTACGTGCTACGTCCCGAGTCATATCCGCAGTTGAACAAGCTGGCAAAAACACTAGCAACTACGCCTAAACTCGTTATCGAAATCGCTGGCCATACCGACAATGTTGGCGACCGGCGTTTGAATCAGCTATTGTCCGAAAATCGAGCGAAGATTATCCGAAACTACCTCGTCCGAAGTGGTATTGTTGAGGACCGATTAAAGGCTTCCGGTTATGGCGACAAGCATCCGGCGGCACCTAATGATTCAGAAGAGAACAAACGAAAGAACCGACGCGTTGAATTCGTTGTATTAGCGTTGTAACTTGATTGTCAAACGTAGCGCGTCCAACTACCAGCGTTACGTTCGACTGACAACTGCTGACTGACAACCTTCAACAATGTCTTTTTTTGTTAAACCCGGCTCGATTGTCCGCCAGATTTGGGGCGATGCCGATGTTATTTTGCTGGTCTTCGCGGGTTCGGCGGCTGAATTTGCGCTGAACAAAGCGGTTGACTGGCTTTTTTTTACGGGAAAACTCCCCGCCGATCCGATCGGCCGGCTATTTTCGACGGTTCGCTACGCGCAGGAAATCGTTTTTCAGCCCGACGATAAAGCCCGACAAGCCATTGCGCGGATGGGTTCAATTCATACGGGTATAGAACAAAAACGGGGCTATGCCATTCCAGACTGGGCTTATCGGGACGTTCTGTACATGCTGATTGACTATTCGGAACGGGCGTTTGAAACCCTGCACCGCCCCTTGACAAATCCGGAAAGAGAAGAACTGTTTCATACGTTCCATCAGGTTGGCGCAGGGATGAAAGTTCCGGATTTACCCACTACGTATGAAGCCTGGCGAATTGATCGTGAAGCTCATTTGAACCGCGATTTAGTTCATAGTGCGTTCACTGATAAATTATTTCAGCGATACCGGGAGGAACTAGGAAATTGGCGTTATGATTTACTACGTCAGGTTCAGTCGATTCTGGTACCCAGACAAGTCAGTCAATTGCTGACCCTTCCTAAGAAACCACTGCTGACGTATTCGCTCGGTTTATACTCCCTGCTAAACGCCCTCGGACTACGTTCCTTTGTGCAGCGCGTCTTACTACCTACGGAATATTTACAACAGATTCGTAGTTTAGACCGGTAATTATGTCAAGTTTCAGGTTTGAGTCGTTGCTCAAACCTGAAACAATACTTTACTTCATCAACATGACTTCTTCGCCTATTACTACGTCAGTCTTCGACCTGTTTAAGGTGGGGCCGGGACCATCGAGTTCGCATACGATTGGCCCCATGAAAGCTGCTTTCGATTTCCGGCAACGGCTTGCCCAACTTCCTTTCGAGGTTCAGCAACAGGCTGATAGCCTTCATGTTCACTTGTATGGTTCGTTAAGTGCTACGGGAAAAGGGCACGGCACCGACCGGGCTGTTGTAGCTGGTTTACTCGGCTGGCAACCCGAAACAACCGATCCCGACGAACTGCTAAAGCTCCTGCGCGATGCCACCGTTACGTATCCGGTTCCGGTTGGTGAACGTACCATACTGGTTGGTGTGCCAGAGATACATTTTGAGCGGAAACGCTACGATTCGCCCTACGCCAATACGATGGTGCTGAAATTAAAAGCGGGTGAGCAAACGCTGGCTGGAGAAGAATACTATTCCATTGGCGGGGGGTTTATCATTCGAAAAGGCGAACCGGAAGAATCTCCAAACCAACGTAGCGTTCCGTATCCGTACAGTACAATGGCTGAACTGAAGGCCCAGCTTACTACGTGTAATTTAACGCTGGACGACGTACTAATGGCGAACGAAATGGCGCTCACCGGACGTAGCAGAGCTGAAGTGAACCAACGTATCGACCAGATTCTGGACTTTATGCATAAAGCTGTTCGGCGTGGATTGCGACATAAAGGCACGCTTCCTGGTTCGATTAAGCTGAGCCGGAAAGCGCCGATTCTGTTTCAGCAGGCCAAAGGCATGAGTCAGTCGTCCGACAGTTTTCTGATTTTCCTGAATGCGTATTGCTTAGCGGCATCGGAGGAGAATGCCGCCGGAGGTATTGTTGTCACGGCTCCTACGTCGGGCGCGTCGGGAGTGATTCCGGGACTGACGTATCTGGCAAAACATCATTTTCATTACGACCGCGCGACATTACGTGCCGGTATGCTGGCCGCAGCCGCCATTGGCTTTCTGGTGAAACATAACGCCAGCATTTCAGGCGCCGAAATGGGCTGCATGGGCGAAGTGGGTACGGCTTCGGCGATGGGAGCTGCTTTCCTGACCCGGTGTTCGCAGGACGTAGCAGACATCAGTTCCATTGAAGCGTCGGCAGAAATTGCCATTGAACACCATCTCGGCATGACGTGTGATCCTATTGGTGGCTACGTTCAGATCCCTTGCATCGAACGTAACGCGATGGGCGCGGTGAAAGCCTACAATGCGTATCTGCTGGCTACTTCAGGAGCAGCTTCGTTCCAGAAAATCTCACTCGATGCAGTGATCAAAGTGATGAAAGCCACCGGCCGTGACATGTCGACTAAATACAAAGAAACTTCCGAAGCCGGCCTGGCCCTGAGTGCTACGGAATGTTAAAAACTGAGCGAACGGGAATAAAATAGGTAGCCGGTATAAGTATACCGTTCGGACACGACAATTACTTAATCGTAAAGACTACCCCGCAAAATTCACACCAAACGGCATTTTTCAGAACATAATTCTGCTTTTCAAGAAACGTATACCGAGGAAAGTATACAGGATCAGTAAGGCCGTTTCCAGCACTGATTCTGAATTGTTTTGCGGGTAAAAGCCTGATTTAAATCCCTGTACCCAATGAATTAGCGCCAACCAGTACCAGATAAATGAAACAAGCCCCCCCACTGTAAAGAATAAAACAAGTAGAAATTGACGCATAGGCAGCGACCATTTAATGATTTGTTGAGAATAACTTAAATAAAGACGACAATCATGCCGAACGATACGTACCATTGACAATCGGGTTAGGGACCATTTTAAACAATTCGGGGGTTTAACCAGGTTTTAATACGAATTATTTACCTCAAGCAAGTATGTCTAATATTTATACTCCCCAGCAACAGCGCGTTCTGCTCATTACCAGTCTGCTCGTTATTGCCGGTTTTATTCTTTTCGGCCTCAGCGGATACATTTCGGCGTTTCTCGGTGCAGGTATTCTCTACGTTGTCTTCCGGCCGTGGTTTACGGCTTTGGCAATTAAACGCAAATGGAATCGCTCGCTCGTAACCAGCCTGCTGATTGTTTTTGCGCTGGTGGTTATCATCATGCCTTTTCTGACGCTCAGTCTGCTGCTCATCGGTCGGATTCAGTATTACAGTCAGCATACCGACGATATTATGAAGCTGGTGAAACACGCCGAAGATATTATTGGCTATCAGATAACCAGTCCGCAAAATATCCGAACCATTGCGCAACAGGCAGGCTCTTACGCCAGTCGGCTTTTACCGTCTATTGCCGGTGGAGCGCTCGATTTTATTGTCATTATCGGTCTCATGTTTTTTGCCCTGTATTTCATGTTTGTGGATCAGGAATCGTTTACGAAAGGGCTACAGAAATACTTGCCTTTCAAACGCGATACGCAAAAGGAACTGGCTGAGTCGCTCAAAAATAACGTCAATGCCAATGTATTGGGGCAGGCCCTGGTAAGTCTGGTTCAGGGTGTGTTAACCGGGCTCACACTCTGGATTTTTGGCGTACCTGATGCCCCTTTCTGGGGAGTTGTTGCCTTTTTCCTGGCATTTATCCCGCTTCTTGGCACGCCCCTCGTCTGGGGGCCAGCCGGGCTGATTCAGCTGTCGCAGGGTAATACGGCGCAGGGCGTTGGAATTCTGCTGGTGGGCGTTATCGTGATTATTAACATCGATAACCTGCTACGTATCATGCTCGCCAAGCGCATGGGCGACATCCATCCGCTCATTACGTTGGCCGGAATTGTGCTGGGCGTACCCATTTTTGGTATCCTCGGTCTTGTTGTGGGGCCGCTCCTCCTCTCCTACTTCATCGTGCTGATCCAAGTGTTCGAGCAGGAAAACAAAAAGCTCGAAAAGGAAGCCGCCGTAGCCGATGAGAAACTTGAAACGGAAGTGGAGAAAACAAAAAGAGCGAAAGAGTGAATGACCGGGCCGCCGGAGCGGTGAAAGAGCGAATACCATTCGGATGAACTATTCGCTCTTTCACCGCTCCGGCGGCCCGGTCATTCACTCTTTCGCTCTTTAAAATTACTGCCGCGTCACTTTACTCGCACCCGATGTTTCGGAGTCCAGCGTACCAACGTGGCCCAGATCGGCGTGGCTCGCTCCAGTGGCATCGACCGACGCTTTATCAATGTTCATCGACGTTGCTTCGAGTTTTGAAGCTCCATTCAGTTCAGCTTCTAACCGATTGGCGTGACCACGTAGCACGATGTTCGAAGCACCTGATAAATCAAGTTTCAGGTCATCTGCGTCTCCGTCGAAGACCGTCCGGCAGGCACCGCTCATGCTGATCTTCAGTCCGTTATATCGTTCGAAACCGGTTAGACTAGCTTTCGATGCTCCTGACAGCTGAAGTTCATCAATAGTTTTCGGCACAGTGATGGTGAGCCCAACGCGTTTCCGGTCACGCCAGTTGAAAAGGCCATCCCGGCGATCGATTTTCACTTCCAGCGTACTTCCATTTACCCGAACGTCCATATCACTCATGTCTTTTTCGCGTCCGTCGGCCACCACTTTATACATATCACCTTTGCGGAAACGTACCACAAATGCGCCTGCTACGTCGACTTTCGAGAAGTTAGTGATGTTGAACTGACGGGTGTGGTCGCCAATACGATCGAAATCATCACCAAGTTCGTGCGCCAGAGCATCCTGTACGTCATCGGTCAGGTCCGTTACATCGTTATCTTCATCGTTACCATCACGATCCATTTCGCGCGGGAAGTTGATGCAGACCAGACCATCGACGCGGGTGAACTTCCAGATACTGGCCTCCATGCGGTCAAACTCTTTTCCACCGAACTCATTCCGGATAAAGTAGGCAAATTCTTTCGTCATGCGGAACGGCTTTTCGTACGGAATCATCAGATCCATATCCAATTCCTGCCCCCGAAATTTCGAGCCCGATTTCAGCTCAATCGTGTTGTCGAAACGTATCGTCGAATCTTTGACGGTGTAGACGTATTTGATGTTTCGGGCGTTTTCCTGCGCATTGGCGCGGTTACGGCCCTGGGCCTTAAATCGCTGTACCAGATTCAACGTAGTGCCATCGTAACCCACCAAGTCAAGATCGGGCTGCCAGGAATCGTCCTGATTGTTAAGGGCAAAGGTCGGAATCCGGGCTGGTACGTTCAGGGTTTTGGTTTCCTCGACTACACCCCGTCGCTGGAAGCTGGTAAACAAAGGCGTAGTGGTACCACCGAAAATCAACAGGCTGATGAGCCATACACCAGCCAGCGTTAGGGCTGTACGGCTGCTTAGTACGCTACGCATCGTGATGAGCATGACACCCAGAATGGCCAGACCGAATGCGGGTAAAAAACCAACCAGAAAAGCCGCCAGCACCATCGGGAACGTAATGTCGTCCATTACGTAACGTACCGGCAGATCGATGTCCATGAAGGCACCACCAACAAGGCCCGTACCGGCACCCAGCAAAGCAAGGCAGGCTACCATCAGCGCAAAGGCAACCACCAGCATAAGTACACCGGCAAATACCCGGATCACGGCAACGACACCGTTCATCAACGGACCAAGCGCGCGACCCAAACCGCCAATGATGGTGGCAATTGCCCGGAAGGGGAACAGCAGAACGCGGGTCAACGTGCTCTCATTACTGGGCGAATCATTGATGTTCAGATTTTGCTTGATGCTGTTTTCAATGTTGGAAAGCGTAATGGGCTGCCCCTGCATTTCCATCTTTTCGGTAAGCGTATTGGCCTGAGGAGCAATCATCCACAGAACGATATACAACAGAAAACCAACGCCGAAGAACACAATACCCAGCACGAACAATAGCCGGATAACGCCGGTATCGACGCCGAAATAAGCGGCAATACCCGATGCAACGCCACCCAGCACTTTGTCTTCAGGGTTACGGAAGAATTTTTTTACGGTTTTATCATCTTCAATGGTCATAACACCTGGCAGTGAAATCCACATGGCGATGTAAATGATGAACGTAAAGCCGGAGACACCTGCGCCAAAGCCTTCACCAATCGGTGGTAACGCCAGGAACAACACCAGGAAAATCAGCCGCACCCATACTACGTCCATGTTGAAGTAATGAGCCAGCCCGGCGCATACGCCACCGAGAGTTTTTCGGCGCAGGTCGCGCACCAGCCGACGAGGTTCCATCGTGGCACCTGTAGCCTGGGACTGGGCGTTACCTGAAACACTTTCAAAGCCCGTGCTCCGTGTTCCTTGCCCCCGGCCACCCGCAGAATTTCGTCCACCGCTGGTTACCAGAACTTCTTCTTCTTCAACAGCTTCGAAATCAGCGACGGTGCCCATAGCGGCCGTTAATTCGTTGACATCATCCAGCGAAACTGCCTGTTTATCAGCCGCTTTCAGTTTAGCCAGCAATTTTTCAGCAATCCGATTTTCGATGTCGGTTACGATTTCCTGACTGTCTTCGTACGTCGAGAAGTACTGCTGAACCGTACTCAGGTAGTTTTTCAGTTTGTCGTAGCCGTCCTCTTCAATGTGGAAGATGACGCCACTAATATTTATGCTTATGGTCTTTTTCATGGCTTTTGGGAAGCGTCTAGGTTAAGCGTTGGCTGATGGATTGGTTGGATCAGTTAAAGGCGTAACGGGCGTTGTGCCGTTGGCCGGTTTTTTATGTTGCTCGGCTTTGCCAACAATGGCATTCACCGACTCAGCCAGTTCCTGCCAGGTTTCGTTGAGGGCCTCAAGCGAATTGCGTCCTAGCTCGGTGAGGATGTAGTACTTGCGTGGTGGCCCGGAGGTCGATTCAACCCATTTATAATCGAGCAGACCGGCATTTTTCAATCGCGTCAATAGTGGGTACAGGGTACCTTCTACCACCATGATTCGGGCGGAGGTCAGCTCGTCGAGCATATCGGAGGCATACACTTCGCCCCGCGATATGATGTGCAGAATGCAGAACTCCAGAATGCCCTTCCGCATTTGCACTTGAGCGTTTTCAATATTCATTGGTGTATATGAGTTCGTTAATTTCCTAAGACAAAGGTAGCTTAAGGTACTATGCCATGCAAGGTACCCTGTTTGTTTTATATCGATTTCGGTATAGATGGTAAAAAAGTGAGGATGAGCGGTCGTTTCTGGATGATCAAAAATTCGGCCCTGGCGGCAAACAGTCAACTCTCGACCGCCAGGAGTCTGTGATTTAGTCGGTTATGCCGAAATAATTGCTACTTTACTACCTGGATGAGTGCGAAAAAATAGTAAGCTTTTCTACGATGAAAAAACTGGTTTTTCATTCAGGCTTTTTGCCAAAGTCAGTGCGCACCACTATGGTTGCCTTGGCTTCTGCTTTGATTTTATATGCCACAGCCGCTTTGATTCCGGCTGTCGACCGTCCAGAATCGGCAACTACAAAGCAGTCTCCACTTGAATGGAAATTGGAAAATGCGTTTCCAAATCTGACGTTTCACAGACCGGTTGAATTTACGTGTCCAACTGATGGCAGTAATCGAATTTTTGTGCTGGAGCAGGAGGGTAAAGTCCGAGTTTTTGACAATAAACCTTTCGTAAAGACTGCTTCTGTCTTTCTGGACGTAACAAATAAAGTTTCTGACGAAGGAGAGATGGGACTACTTGGACTGGCTTTCCACCCCGACTTTCGGAAGAACGGTTTCTTCTACATTTACTACACTAAGCGGCAACCCCTGGAGTCGGTACTCGCTCGTTACCAAGCAACTGGCCCCGCGTTAAACGTAGTAAATCCGGCTACCGAAACGATTATTCTCCGATTTGATCAGCCGTATGATAACCACAACGGCGGCAAAATTGCGTTTGGCCCCGATGGTTATCTCTACATCGCGACCGGTGACGGCGGTGCCTGGGGTGATCAGCATAATTACGCCCAGAACCTATCTTCCTGGCTGGGCAAAATACATCGCATTGATATCAACAAGTCGACGAAAGGCTCGTATGGAATTCCCGCCGACAATCCGTTTGCTGGTAACAGGGAAGGTTATCGCGAGGAAATTTTTGCGTATGGACTGCGCAATCCGTGGCGTTTCAGCTTTGATCGAAAAACCGGTCAGATGTGGGCGGGCGATGTAGGCCAGAATGAGTTTGAAGAGATTGACATTATTACTAAGGGTGGCAATTATGGCTGGCGGCTAAAAGAAGCGGCCCGCTGTTATAACCCACGTAACGATTGTGATACCGGCCATTTAATTGACCCAATTCATCACTATGGACGTAGTGAAGGCACTTCAATTACCGGCGGTGTGGTCTACCGCGGCACTCGTAATTTGTCTCTGGAAGGGAAATACCTGTACGCGGATTATGCCAGCGGTAAAGTTTGGGCATTGGCCATCGAGAACGGCAAAAAAACGGATAATCAATTACTGCTTAGCAACGCAGGCAGCATCTCTGCCTTTGGGGAAGACGCTACCGGCGAAGTCTATTTACTTGATCACCAAGGCACTATCAAGCGGCTCAGTAGGGCGAAATGATAGGATATTGATAAAAATTTTAAGGTTAGTTTCTCCATCAGCCCAGAGAATTCAGGTGATTTTGCGAGACTTATTAGTGTCTACTCCGTCATAGGAAACTGGCGATTATCCAACGGCTTTGTACTCCGTTTGCCCTGATCCCATTCGTATCCTATGACCCGTTTTGCCAACTTGGGGTGCACTAAGAAATCAGTGTTCTTTATTGTGCACCACAAGCGTTATTGTCTTTCTTTTGTACTGACTGCCTTAATTTTTTCAACGACATTTCTTGCGGCTGGTCAATCCGTTACCAACGATCCTGACCCAACCCGCTGGATTAACTATGCGCAGTCGTATTATAAAATTCCAACTGTTAAAACTGGCTTATATCGAATCACAGCTACCGAACTACAGAAAGCCGGTTTTCCAATCGGCCAGGTAAACCCAACTTCAGTGCAGCTATTTCACCGGGGCGTTGAACAGGCAATTTATGTAGCGGGTGAGGCTGATGAACGATTCGATCCAACTGATTTTTTGGAGTTTTATGCGCGGCAAAACGATGGCTCACAGGATTCACTACTCTACCGGCCAACTTCTGCTCAGCCACATACGTATTACAGCCTTTTCAGCGACACCACAGCCTATTTTCTAACTTGGCGACTCGACGGCAAACCTGGCAAACGTATGACGGCGTATGTCGATACTACGTTCGCCAATTTGTTACCAGAACCCTATCACTGGGCAGAAGAAATACGTGTTTTTACCGATACGTATCCAGCGGGAACAATTTATCCACTTGGCGCTGGCTATAATAACGGTGCCATTTTAACCAATTATGATGAAGGGGAAGGCTGGACCGGACCTGTTGTAACTGCTAATACGCGATTCAGTCAGTCGTTTTCGCTCCCCAATTTTGCGGCCGCTACGTATGCCGATGGCACACCTGTACAACCAAAAGCAACGTATCTGCTGGTCGGACGTAATGCAGGAACTCACCGGGTTAGCTGCCTGGCGGGGGGCACGGCCACTACGTTACAACTCCTTGATACAGCACTTTTTGACAATTATAAATCGATACGTTTCGACGCTGAATTGGATGTCAATGTAATCTCTCCTTCTGGGAACGTAGTGCTTTCTGTACAACCGAACGTAGAGGGAGAAGAGATATCAGTTTCGTATCTGAAACTACATTACCCTCAACATACCGACATGGGCGGATTATCGCAGAAAGAATTCCGCTTACGGGCTAATCCAGACGGACATTCGCGACTCGATCTAACTAACGTAGTGGGCACTATTCGCCTGTACGACATCAGCGAACCTACCACTCCCATTTTTATTCAAGGCCGGCAAGTCGACAAAAAATGGCAGGGTGTGGTCCGTAACAGTCAAATGGGCCGAACCATTTTGGCAACACAAACGCCAATGAACGTACCAGCTATTCAAGCAGTTACGTTCCGTTTCTTAGGTTCCCAAAACCCAAATTACATCATCATTACCCATCCTTCCTTACAACAAGCAACAAGTGGTGAGGCTGATCCCGTTCGGGCTTACGCGACGTACCGAGCGTCGGAAGAGGGCGGTCGATTTGATACGTTGACGGTGTCGATTCAGCAATTGTTCGATCAGTATAGTTATGGAGAGCGACATCCGCTGGCCATTCGGCGTTTCGCAGATTTTGTGCTACGTAACGGGGATGATAAACCAAAATTTCTCTTTCTGATTGGCCAGTCTCGCGACCCGCAGGGTATTCGTAAACTACCCAACGGCACCCTGCTTGATTTAATCCCGAATGCAGGCTGGCCTGGCTCCGACATCGGGCTGGTGGAAGGATTGGCCGGTGAGCAGGAGAACGTTCCCGCTTTAGCCATTGGCCGTCTTAACGCGAATCGCCCGCAGCAGGTTCTGGATTACCTGAACAAAGTGAAAGCGCACGAAAATACTTCCGAGCCCGCACTATGGCGTAAAAACGCACTCCATCTGAGTGGGGGCCGAAGTACTCAAGAGCTGGGCGTGTTCCGTAAATATATTGATGAGTTTACGAAGACCGTCGAGACTGGATACTCAGGCGGGCGCGTCATCACGCTTTCCAAACAAACCGATAATCCTGTCGAAACGCTGTCACTTGCCGAGCCTGTGAATCAGGGCGTTGGCATTATTAACCTGTTTGGTCATTCGAGTCTGGATGTGGCCGATATTGACTTGGGGTTTGCCAGCAACGACCTTCTGAATTACCGCAATAAAGGTCGCTACCCGTTTTTGCTGGTGAATGGCTGCGCATCAGGCAACGTATTTTTTGGGCGACCGACTTTTGGCAACGACTGGATTCTCACACCTGATCGGGGTGCCGTGCTTTTTCTGGCCCATACGTACACTGGATTCGTCGACCCATTAAAACGCTATTCTGAACAGCTTTACGCACTTCTGGCTGATAGTCAGTACGTAGCGCAACCTATTGGCTTGCTACAACAGGAGACCATTCGACGGTTTTTGCAACCCAACGCTTCGATTTTTGACATAACCACCGCCCAACAAATGACCTTACAGGGCGATCCGGCGATTCGTATATTTCCTTTTCAAAACCCAGACGTAGCATTTGCTCCCGAAAGCCTAAACCTACGTGTTTACAGAGATGATTCATCGGCTATCCGATCTGATTCAATACGTATATCGGGCGTAGTCGTCAATTATGGACGAGTTACGTATAAATCGCTTACGATACGTATCCGTCAATTCAAAAACGATGGACAATTACTTCAAGAACAATTCTTTACCCAAAAAACGCCCCACTATGCCGATACGTTGCAATGGGCGCTTCCCCTGGCAGGTGCTAAAAGTGATACCACGAATTTCGAATTATTTCTAGACCCAGATAATCGAATAACCGAAACGTTGGAAACGAACAACCAGGCTATAATCAGTACGTTGACATCAGTAGAAAAACCACTTTTCGCGCCTGACGTAACACCACCTCTTCTTGAAGTAGCTTTCGACGGAAAGCAAATTAGTAATGGCGACCTTGTATCGCCCCAACCCGTCATCGACGTTTTACTTCAGGACGACAATCTGCGTCTACTACGTACCGACACAACCGGTATGGATTTGTATCTGCAATCGCCCTGTGCTACGTTACCTTGCCCGTTCATCCGGCAGCCATTCCGGGAAAACAACGTTCGCTGGGTGGATGCCGGAGCTGATAATGCCTTCCGACTGAGCTATCAACCCAATATTCCTCTCGCCGACGGCCAGTATACGCTCGTTGTAACAGGCCGTGACTTGAGCGGGAACCGGGCCGCGCCGTATCAGATTCATTTCACGGTAAAAAATACGGCTGAACTGCTGGAGGTCGGCATTTACCCCAACCCATTTAGCGATCAGACCCGCTTCTATGCTACGTTATCGGGCTTCACACCACCCATAAAATTGAGTATCCGCATCACCGACCTAAACGGGAGGCTGGTCCGTACTCTCCAAACTCCCAATCGAATCGGAATCAATGAATGGTTCTGGGACGGTACGTCTGAAATGGGTGCCCCTCTGCCGACCGGACTTTACCTCTATACACTTACTGGCGTCGATATCCCTTTTTCAACGCAGCTGCGCCTGAGTGGTCGTGTCTTTCTACAGCGATGAAGGCATTACGTCGGTTCTGGGCTGTGTTCTCAGGAATCGGTCTTTTGCTGCTATGCCTAGCATGGTTTCACCCAACGCATTGCACCAGCGTGGACTCCGGCTATTATTTGCAATCAGCCGCAAATCTGGTGGCTGGTCGCGGATACGTAGTGAATAACAATGGCCACTTAATTTGGAACAGTACGTTTCCTATGGGTTATCCAGTGTTGATAGCTATCTTATCGTGGCTGGCTGGTCTACCGGTTCTGGCATCATCAAAGTTGGTGAATTTGGTTGCGGTAGGTTTATCGGCTTGGGCTTGGTTGGCCCGTTTGGGCGTGAATCGGGCAATCTGGCTACTCTCGTTCTGGGCATTGGGCGGATTTCTGAAAATTGCTGCTTACACCTGGTCTGAAACGGCTTTTCTGGTTTTACTAGCCGAATGTGCCTGGGCACTTCATCACGTTTTGAACGTAGTAACGTTACGTTGGGCTGTGCAGCTTTTATTCGTAAGCTTCGCCTTATTTCTGGTACGTTACGTTGGTGGCTATGTATTTGGGCTACTGCTGTTTATGGCCTTATTACGGCAGCTTATACCTAACTGGTTCCAGAGACAAATCGGCGTAAATCATCAACAATCCTCTGCAAAATGGCTGACAGGGATCTCTCTTACTGGTTTTCTATTCCTAGGTCTCTACTTCTGGCTTAACAAAAGTTTATCAGGTACTTTTTCGGGTGGCGAACGCATTCTACCAACCGAACCACCGAGTGAACTAGCCCTGCTATTTGGTCGCTCGCTACTGAATGAATTCCTGTTTATTCGGGATTTTTCACCGGCATTCCACAACAAACTGGCGTGGGTTGGACTTGTTTTGCAACTAATGTCAATGGGCGTTTTCTATTGGGCTCATCGGCCCTCGCTGTTACGTTATACCCTATCGCTACGTAGCAAATCACTCAGCAACCTATTCATTTTAATGGGTTTTATCTACGTAGTGGTTTTGTTCACGATACGTTCCATCAGCCCGTTTAGTGGGCCGAATGCCCGGCTGATGGCTCCCTTCTCATTTTGTCTGCTTTTCGCCTTTTTTCTGGAAGTCGGGCTCCGGCCGATTCATTGGCAAAAACGTCTTTGGCCTTACTGGCTGATCATCGTACTGCTTTCCTGGATTCAGTTACTGCCACAAAATGAGCTTATAGTTGAAATTTACAATCGTCAAGTTGTTCGCTTTATCCAGGAAATTCCTCAATTCAAGCGTTGACTTTTCAGGTTAATGAAGGTTGTGTTCTTCCAGCCCATTCCTTTTGCCAATTTTGCTTCACGATTAGCCTGCGCAACTAACCCGCAAGACCTTCTTCAAGCATGAACTACAAACTGATTATTTTCGATTTTGACGGGACACTCGCTGACTCATTTCCGTATTTTCTGCGGACTATTAACACGCTGGCTGATACGTATAAATTCCCCAAAATCGATGAACAAGACGTTGATCGACTGCGTGGATTAGACGCCCGGCAAATGATGCAACGAGCTAAACTACCTGCCTGGAAAATTCCACTGATTGCCCGATCGTTTATTCAGCTAATGGCTCGTGATATTGATCAGATTCGACTGTTTGATGGTATGACTGAACTACTGAAGAAGTTAGCTAATCAAGGCGTGAAATTGGCGATTGTCAGTTCTAATAGCGAGGAAAATATACGGCGGGTGCTTGGCAACGAAAGTGCCTCGTTGATAACGTATTATGGGTGCGGTACATCGCTTTTTAGTAAGCAACATAAATTCAGGCGGGCAATGACTAAAAGTAAGGTTCAGCCGCAGGAAACACTTTGCGTAGGCGACGAAGTGCGGGATATTGAAGCCGCTCAAGCCGCAACAATCCCCTTTGGAGCAGTGTCCTGGGGTTATACTCGCCCTGATGTGCTGGAATCCTACCCCAGTATCACCATTTTCCACAAGCCAGACGATATTGCAAAGACTGTGCTTGGACATTCATGATATTTTATGTCCAGACAATAAATACGTAGCTTAAAGTGACCTATTTTTTGACAATATATTGCTGGCGCGAGGGCTCGGCTTATCCATTCACTTTACGTACCTGATGTTATTCTTCAGTATTTCGTTGGCTGCAATCTCTAATCCCAGCACTCCATAATCAGCAAATCGCCGGTCTCGACCTCGACCCGCACGAAGCCGTCCTGCGCAGCTTCATTACTGCTGCTGGTTCGGTAGCCGATCGTCAGACTTTCGTTGTGTAGGTTGTATTTCAACCCTTCAGTTTTCATGCCCGTTACGGTGCCGACTGGAATGAGCGAGAGAATCGTACCGGCTTCATACCATTTCTCAAAACGACCAACCAGCGGGAAGATTTTTGAGTAATCATCGAACATAACGATACGTATCTGGTCTTTATACCGAACAATATTGGTCATGTTCGTTAGGCTGTGATCGGCCCGGCGACCGGTTGCCCAAACAATGTTGACGGCTGGATAACCGCGTTCGATCAGGTATTCGATGCCTTTTTCGAGGTCGGTTTTGTCCTGGTCGGGCGTATGCAGAATCTCCAGCGGATATTGTTGCGCCTGAATAGCTTCCAAATCCAGATCCCGGTCGAAATCACCCAGCAGTACGTCTACTTTGATACCTAATTCGAAAACGCGCCAGATCGCTCGATCAAGTACGACAACAGTTGGACTCCATTCGAGCAGTTGCCCAATAAGTTCAGGCTGGCAGGCTTGGCCGTTGGCAATGAGCAGCGCAGGCTCCTGCTTTTCACGGACTATGTGATGAGACGACATGCTAGATTCAGGTGTACTCAAGGGTGATCAATAGTGCTTCTTGTTTTCCATCGCAATCCACTCCTGAAAAACAGCATCGGCTTCATCGCGCAGGAGTTGGTGCATGGGAATGTGTCGTTGATCGCGGGCTTTATCTAATTCTTCATAAATAAACTGGTCGTCGAAGCCAGCGCCAGCAGCATCGGAGTGAAAAGCTCCATACACAATCCGACTCGGCCGGGCCCAGTAAATAGCCCCCAAACACATCGGACACGGTTCACAGGAAGCGTATAACACACATCCTTCTAACTGAAATGTTTCCAGATTTCGGCAGGCATCGCGGATGGCCACAACTTCAGCATGAGCCGTTGGGTCGTTGGTCGACGTTACCTGATTGCAGCCCTTGCCAACAATTTCGCCATCCCGAACAATCACAGCCCCAAATGGCCCGCCCTGCCCGGTAATCATGCCCTCACGCGCCAGTCGAATGGCTTCCCGCAAAAAATATTCGTCCTGATTTATCATTGATTCTACTAATGTCTTTTCTATGACAACGTAACAGAATTTACTTTACTACGTTGCTAACTACTAAAACTAGAGTGCCTGCACGTAAGCAATAACGGCCTGTTGCGCTTCCGTATTTTTCTGCAACGTAGCAGGGGCCAACGTATCGCGCAGGTTTTCGTACAGACGCATTACTTCCCACAAACTGATTAGCAGCGCTTCCCGGTCGGGTGTGGCAACGGTTTGGCGAAGCTGAGTTAGTTCGGATGCCCCAAAGGTAGTTTCTGCCCGCCGAACTCCTCTCGGTAGGCCGCCATTTTTAAGATGAAGCATAGGCCCCAGCACAACGTTACGTACGAAACCGAAAAAATCGAAGGCTTCAAAATATTCTCCCCGACCAATTTTCACCGCGGCATAGTGCACCCAAATCCAGAAGCGATCCTCGGTCCATTGAAAATCGAAAGGCGGAAATTGCGCTTCTGACGCCTGTATGATTTGCGTAAGGGCCTCATCTCGCTCCCAGAGAATGACTGGATTTTCAACCCGCTCCTTAAACTCCTCAGGGGTCACAAACTTGATATCGACGTGCAGAAGAGGGTTGTCGTAAAGCGCAATCAGCAGGCGAGGTTCACCCACGTGATCGCCCCGGAACGACGCAATCATGGGCCCCAACGTAGCAGCATACGCCCGCATCTGCTCTACATCGGGCGCGATACGTTGGGTACGTACCACTACCAAATCCAGGTCGGAGTAGCTATCCATTCCACCCGTGGCCCACGAACCGCCAGCGGCAACACCTACGGCATCGAAATCGTGTTTGATACGTTCGACGACGTTGTCGATAAACGCTTGAAAAGGTTGTAAATGAGTTTGCATCTGTCAATCAACGTAGCACGTTGCGATTAGTAAATTATCGCAGAACGACGCGCTACGTTGATTAGTTCGGCAGTACGTTCAAAGTCTGAAGAGAAAACCGTTGATGGCGATTCCCGTCCGTTCGTAGATGTGTCATTCCGGCAATTCGTTACGTTGCTTATCTTGCCAATTGTAATCTCTTTCTGTTTGCCTGTGCTGACTGTTTCCAACCTGACCAAAGCGTATTCGGGACGCCCCGTTTTAACCGTTTCCCACCTGCATCTTGAACCCGGCGTACATTATTTCCGGGGTAGTAATGGATCGGGAAAAACCACTTTTTTTCGTACGGTGGCGGGGTTGCTCCCTTTTTCGGGCGAGATTTTACTGGAAGGACGCTACGAAATAAACCGCGACCCGGTTGCGTATCGGATGCGGGTCAACTATGCCGAAGCCGAACCCTTATATCCGTCATTTTTGACTCCGCGTGATTTGGTTGGGTTTGTCGGCAAAGCAAAGCGATCCCCAATTGGGCAAACGGACGTACTGGCCGAACTGCTGGGTGTCAATGCATTTTGGACCCAGGCAACTGGTACGTTTTCAAGCGGTATGCTGAAGAAACTATCGCTTCTGCTGGCACTGCTCGGTACGCCCCGGCTTGTATTGCTGGATGAGCCTTTGACGACGCTGGACGTAGCGACAGCAACTAAACTGTTTACCTATATCCGCCAACTTCTTAAAGAACAGAATGTTACGTTCCTGCTTACCTCACACCAGGACGTAACTCTGACAGGGCTTGAGCTGAAAGCGTCCTGGCAGGTAAGCGAAGGCAGCATTACCCCTTTATCCCTCCCCCACTGATGCTGACCTTTCTGAACCGAATTTTCGTGGGGCCATTTTACGCCCGAAACGCTGGTACGTTTCTGGTTCTGATTTTGCTGGCATTTGGTTTTCTGAGTGGTCGCGAGCACAAAGCCCTTATTACGGCCGCCCTCGGTTCGCCGTTTTTACTGGGTCTGGTATTCGTGTTGTGGGGGCTTTATCTCCTAAAAACCATTTCGTTCATCTGGCAGGAATTAACCGCGCCCGAACATTTATTTCTGCAAACATTCTGGCTGGTTCCTACGCCAACACGAGGGTTGTTGTGGCTGGCTATACAGGCGGCTTTGCTGGCTCCCGTCCTTGGATACGCAGGCTGGATGCTACAAATAGCTACTTTCTATCAGAAATGGGATTCGTTGGCAGCAATTTGCATTTACGTAATGGGTTTGAACGTAGTGGGGGCCTGGCTCAACGATTACCGATTACGTCATCCGAATCCGGATACACTTCGGCTTCCCACACTACGTATCAAATTACCCTACGAACTATTTTTTCCGACGTACTGGCTTCGACATGAACCGCTTTCGCTGGTGCTGACCAAAGCGTTTTCGGGGTTATTGCTGGCCGGTGTTTGTCGGCTTTACCCCACTGATGATTATGATCAGCGTCTGCTGCTCATCGGCTTACTGATGGCAGTTCTCGGCCATGCGCAGGTGAGTGGCCAAGTAAAAGAATTTGAGCAGAAGTATTTATTGATACTTCCCAATTTACCCCTTAGCTGGCGACAACGATTTGCCCGCTACGTTCTCACCTACGGTTTAATCTGGCTTCCCGAATTGCTGATTTTGCTACGTAATTGTCCGACTGAAGTTTCTGTTTACTACGTTGTGGCGCTCTGGCTAACGGGTTGGGGTTGGTTGATGACCATGCACAGTCTCAGTTATGGGCAGACTATTTTGCCCGACCGATGGCTTACGGGCATTATGGCCGCCTTTATTATTGGACTTCTCGCGATTATGTTTGGACTACCTATTTGGGGCTGGCTGGCGTTGGGCTGGCTGGCGGCCTGGGGTTACTGGTACCGATCGTTTAGTTAATGTAGAGACCGGTCCGCCGTTGCGGAGGCATGCCTTGTCTCATATGCGTCAGCAATCGCGAAACTACATAGTCAGGATACAAGGCATGCCTCCGCAACGGCGGACCGGTCTCT
Organism: Spirosoma flavus; assembly: GCF_054778555.1. Taxonomy (NCBI): domain Bacteria; kingdom Pseudomonadati; phylum Bacteroidota; class Cytophagia; order Cytophagales; family Cytophagaceae; genus Spirosoma; species Spirosoma flavus. The sequence goes on along the minus strand of NZ_BAAGZL010000005.1, from coordinate 295,182 downwards.
ACATTATTCGCTTTTTAATACGTTAGCGGGGTTTTGGCGGGCGGCTTTTATTGTCTGCCAGCCGATTAGCAAACAGGCGGGAACCATCACAATGACTATACAGGTAAACAATTCGCCCAGCCCGATTGGTTGGTGATATGCGAATTTAGTCAGGACAAATTGATCGAAGAAAAGATACGTAGCGGGCAAAGCAATAATGGCCGCCAGCAACAACAGACTCAGAAATCCTTTCCCTAATAAGTAAATCAGCCCTTCTTCGCTGGCACCCAGCACTTTCCGAATGCTGATTTCTTTCAGGCGGGTTTCTGTCGTAAAGACGACCATGCCCAGCAAACCCAGAAAGGCAATGCATATGGCAAGAAAGGCAACGAAGCCAACAATTTTAATCATAACCGAAAACTGGCTGTAGGCTTCCTCAATCTGGTCATCGTAAAATTTAGCCTCCAGCGGATGTACTTTATCTATTTTTTGCCAGGCTTCTTCAATTTTTGCCATAGTAGCTGGCAGATTCGCCGAAGAAATGCCAACATTGATATACCCGAAAGCAGGCTCTGCCGAATACCGAAACATGACAGGATCAATCGTATTTTCCAACGTACCGTAATGAAAATCCTTAAGTACGCCGACAATCGCCAGTTTTTTTCCGTCGACCGTTACAATTTCGCCCAAGGCTTTTTCGGGATTTTGCCAGGCAATGTTGAACCGTTTCAACACCTGCTGATTCACGATAATTTCGCTTTCCTCACCTTGTTTCGGACGTAACCGAAAATTCCCTCCGGCCAATAATTTGTGTTTATGTAGTGGCAGGTAATGCTCATCAACCATGTTCAGCCAGACCATTACCGAATCGTTTGGGTCTTTATACTTTACGGTAGTACCGTGTGCGCTACCCAAACTGGTAATCATCAGCGATTTGGAAATTTTCTTTACCTCCGGAATCTGGGCCAGCTCTTTCGCCAGCAGACTACCCTTATTGCCCAGTAATTTGATATTCAGAATATTTTCCGTGTTATAACCCAGATCGAAAGTGAGAAAGCCGCGATATTGCGAGTAGCCGATCAACGTAGTGGCAATGAAGATGAGCGAGATGGTATACTGAATCACAATCAGCACCTTACGCATGGTGATACGTCGGAAAATCTTCATCGCTGTTACGTCTTTGATTACCTGAATCGCGTTGATCCGCGAGAAAAACAAAGCCGGAAAAAATCCTGCTAGTAACCCAACAGCTACGGCTAACGCAACAAAATATAAGATCAGTTTCGGGGCTAGTTCCAGTAAAAACAGGTCGCTGATATGCGGATCAAGCGCCGTAAACTGGTTCCGAAGAAGGAGAAAAAGCGCAAACGAAAACACCAGCGCCAGGAGCGCAACCATTACCGACTCGGCCATAAACTGACCGAAAACGTGGCCTTTCAGCGCACCGATAATTTTCCGGATTCCCACTTCGCGCGAGCGACGTAGTGAACGGGCAATCGACAGATTGGTGTAATTAAAACAAGCTGATAAAATAATAATGAACGCCAAACCGATTAAAACCCAGGCCACGAGAGGTTCTATAGTCTGACCGATTTGGTTTGACAGTTTTGGTCCGAGGGCAATCTTTTTTAAAGGTTGTAGTGATACGTTGATGGTTACATTCTCCAGTTTAGCATTTTCATCACGATTGAGTTTATCCAGATTAGCTTGTATCGTTTCCGAATTACTACTTTCTGGTAACACCAGGTATACATAGTTCTGCCAGATGTTGTTCCAGCCATAAAAGTTGGGGTCGCCTTTGCCAAATTTTATATCTGCCGTGGCAAACGAGATCAGTGCGCTAAACTTAATATGCGAGAGCTTCGGCACATCTTTAAGCAGCCCCGTTACTTTATATTGCAACGTATCAAACCGGACCGTTTTGCCGACAGGATTGACGTCACCAAAGAGTTTTTTTGCCGTTTTCTCCGTCAGAACCAGCGAGTAAGGGTCTTTTAACGCTGTGGCTGGATCGCCGTCAATCAGTGGAAATGTAAAAACATTGAAGAAATTGGCATCGGCCCACGTAGCATCGAGTGGAACCGTCGTTTCGCCCACGGTAGCATCGCCCGAAAATCCGGTACGTAGTACCGTTACGTCCTCCACTCCCGCTACTTTCTTCCGAATCGTAGTGCCAATTTTTACCGATGTCGAAGCCATTTTCATCGGCGATTGCCCCGAAGGTTGATACGTAGTAATTACCCGATAAATACGATCTTTCTTCGCGTGGAAATCATCGTAGGAACGTAAATCCGTAACAATAGCAATGACCAGCAGGCCCACCGACATGCTGACAGCCAGACCAATAATGTTGATGAACGAAAATAGTTTGTTACGTACCAGGCTTCGTCGGGATGTTTTGAAGTAGCTGCCAATCATGATCCAGTGAATGAAAAGGTTTACGAAATCAGGTTTACGAACGGTATATAATCGAAAGAATTTCAGCACATCGAGCCAGTAAATGAGCCGCGCCCGCCGAACACTTTTCGTTTTCAGATTCCGCTCAAAATATTCGTTCAGATCGCCCTGTAAATCCTCTGCTATCTCCGGCCGGCAATACCAATTCAGCAGTTGCTGAGCCAGTTTGGGCGGCTGCGGCTCAGGGCTTTTCACGGTACGTCCAGCCTCGGGCGGGTCAATGTGGGGAGCGAGTGGTTTCATATCGAACCCTCCAGATTAAAACCAGGAATCATGTTCCAGAGTGTTTCGCGGGCTTCGCGGGCTTTTACAAGAGCTACCTTACCGGCCTGCGTAACTTCATAGTATCGTTTACGTTTGCCGCCACGAGCACTGGTAGCATCTCCCAACCGGCTTTTTACCAAGCTTTTCTCTTCCAGCCGATTCAGCACGGCATGAACTACACCCAGCTTGGCTCCACGACCCGTATGTTTTTCCAATTCATCGCAAATGGCAACGCTGTAGGCGTCATTCACCAGAGCGGCAATTGTCAATAGCACTAATTCTTCAAATTCACCCAGATTAGCTCCTTTCATAGTACGTGAAGAGTGCTGAACGATAAGTAATGAGTCGCAAAATGTACCGTGAAAACCAGTCTGCTGTATAAAGCATCCCGTTTACGTATCGCTTACAATTATTTATTCAGCAAATGTATGTAAAATAGATTTGATTAATTCAGCATTTGTATGTAAAATTTTAGTTTATCCGAATAAAAGTTTGTTCACATTAACCGACCAGACAAAATCGAGCTGTTTACAAAAATGAAAAGCCTGACTTTACAGCCAGGCTTGTAAGACAGTGCTCGTCTTGATTAACTCTTCTTTTGCTTACTGGCAGTAGCCTGTTTCGCAGCCATCGTGGTAATGGCCACGACCAGCCGGTCGAGGTCTTTGGGCGTATGGTACACGTGTGGCGTTACGCGTACACCGTGAATATTTTCCCACTCGATGCCCACCGTGTGAATTTTGTATTTATTGAGCAGTTGTTCATCGATCTCACCTGGCTTCATGCCATCGATGGAGAACAGACCGACGGCGCCGGCATATTGCGGTTTTAGAGACGTATGAATTTTCACACCCGGTACGTCTTTCACGCGCTCCATCCAGTAATTTTTGAGATAATGGGCGCGGGCAAACTTCCGAGCGGATCCAATGCTGTTGTGAAAATCGACCGCAGTACCGATCGCCATTTCCGACGCAAACGAACGGGTTCCCAGACTCTCGAATTTACGAATGTCTGGTCCATCGGGTTCATTGTTGGAGAGCAGTGCCCATACGTTTTTGATTTTGGGCTGGCGGATGTACAACATGCCGCTGCCAAAGGGTGCGCAAAGCCATTTATGCAGGCTGGTTGCGTAGTAATCAGCGCCGAGGTCTGGAATTTTGAAATCGAATAGTGCGAACGAGTGGGCACCATCGGCAATTACTTCGATACCCCGTTTGTGTGCCTCATCGGCAATTTTACGTACTGGCAGCACCTGCCCTATCCAGTTGATCATGTGCGTTACGTGCACCACCTTGGTTTTAGGCGTAAATGCCTTCACAAACTGCTCTACAATGGCGTCTTCATTTTCGCTGGGCAGTTCCAGGTTCAGAAAAACCAGCTTGATCCCATCGCGTTTTTCGCGCTGCTTCCAGGCGTTCAGCATGTTCGGATAGTCCTGTTTCGTCAGCACAACTTCGTCGCCCGCTTTCAGATTCAGGCCAAAAATAACCGTATTCAGCCCCTCTGTGGCATTGCGATTGATCGCCAGCTCTTCGGGCGAGCAGCCCGCCATGTCCGCTAATTTTTCACGTAGCGATTCGCGTCCCTGATCCAGAATCCGCCACATATAATACGACGGTGCTTCATTGCAGTATTGATAAAACCGGATATGCGCATCCTGCACTACTTTCGGCTGCGGGCAAACTCCGCCGTTATTGAGATTCAGCAGGTTAGGCGACACCGTATATTCCGATTTCACCCACGACCAGAAATCTTCATCCTGTGCCCACTGCGCAGCCGATTTTAACGTAGCATCAGCGTTTGGAATCGACCTGGCGAACGTATCGGGTAAAAACGACGGAAGTGTGAGGGCACCGGCGGCCGCAGCGGTTTGGCGGAAGAAGTTTCTGCGCGTAGACATAGTTCAGATTCAAGGTGAGAGGATGAAACGAGATACGTAAAACTAGTGGTTTTCAGGTGTAAAGCAAAGGTGTAAGGGTATGGAAACTATGTGTGATTCCGGCCTCTTTTTTACTTCAGATCCGCTACCCTACGCGAAATGCGCCCACGCGGCTTTGGCAATTCGGGCAATAACAGCTTCCCTCGTTACGTCGTCAGTTCTGGAATCGGAAACGAATACGGCGATGGCCAGATGTTGTTCGGTTGGCAACGTAATAAGCCCAATATCGTTAGTCGCAGCAGCTACACTATTGATTATTCCTGAAGAGCCCGTTTTATGCGCCACGGTGATTCCCTTCGGCAAAAGTCCCTTCAGCCGTTTCAAACCCGTTGGTGTATCGATCATGAGCCGTAACAGATGTGCCCGGCTCTTTGTCGACAAACCACGTCCTTTTTGCAAGGCTGTTAACAACGAAACTGCTTCCGTTGGTTTTGCCCAGTTGCGGTATTGAACGGCGTTATCGCTACCGATTTCTTTCTCCGTATTGGCCACTTGGATACCCGTTACGCCCAACGTTTTCAGGTACGTCCTAATTACGTTCGCGCCACCGGCAATCCGCATCAGTACGTCGCTGGCCGAGCCATCGCTTTCAGAAACGGCTAAACGTAGTAATTCAGCAACCGTTACGTTAGTACCGTTCGGAAATTCATCACGTAGTGGACTCCGTTGCCCTTTCGATACGTATTCGGCGGGCTCAACACGCACCGATTGCGTGAGCGTGAGTTTACCTTCATCGACCAGGTGTAGAACAGCCATACCGATCGGCATTTTATACACGCTTTGCATGGGATATTGCTCCTTGCCGTGCCATTCGACCGACTCGCCCGTTTCAACTACCATTACTGCCACCCCTACCCGCCCTTGTGCATCCTGAGCGATTTCGCCAATCTGTTTAAGAAGACCGGCTGTTGTTCTTTGTTTAGTATCTTGATTTAAAGGGCGTTGAGAAAACAGCGTGATCGGCAGCAAAAAAAGCGAGGTAAAAAAAGTGAACCGGTTCATGATACAGCGTTGATTTTCCACGAAATTACCGCCGAATCGTATTGAACAAAATCTTTTGCAGCTTTGACTAACACCCAGATCGCCACTACGTTCCGCCCAACGCTACTATCGATTGCCTACCGAATGACCGGAGAAATAATGGTAAGCGAAGATATTGTTCAGGACGTATTGCTGAACTGGATCAATCACACGCCCGAAGGCGTCCAGCATGTGAAAGCATGGCTAGCCAGAAGCGTCATTAATGCGACGCTGAATCACCTGGACCGGATAAAACGGCAACGAGAAATATACAAAGGCCATTGGCTACCCGAGCCGGTGCTGACGGGCCACCATGCCGTTGACGCCCGACTTGATATTTCCTATGGGTTCATGCTGCTGCTGGAAAAACTCACGCCCATGGAACGGGCTGTTTTTGTTCTCAAAGAAAGCTTCGATGTTACGTATGCTGAAATCGCCCAAATGTTCGAAACGGCTGAAGCCAACTGTCGCCAGCTTTATAAACGAGCCAAAGAAAAACTTGGCAGTTCTAAACGTCGGTTTTCTCCAGATCCTCAACAGCAGCAGGCCCTGTTAAGGGCGTTTACGTCGGCAACCGAAACCGGCAATATCCATGATTTTATCCAGTTGCTGAAACACGACGTAGTGCTTTACTCCGACGGTGGCGGAAAAGTAGCCGCTGCGCTGAATACTTTGGTAGGACTAGATGTTGTTGGCCACTTTTTCCGCTCCCTGGACCAAAAGTTCGGTCATAATCAGGATACTAGAGCCGTACTGGTTAATGGGCAGGTTGCCTTGTTGATTACATTAAAAGATACTCAACAAGTGGACACACTGTTGATTCTGGATGGGGATTCAAGCGGAATTCAGCAACTTTTTGCGGTACGTAATCCCGATAAATTAGCGCATTTACAAAAATAATTTCAGCTCGCCTGTCACAAAAAATCAGCGGTGTTTGTCTCATCGGAAATCATCAAATTGTTTCCTATGCAGACTAAACAGCCGCGCTGGGTGCAACTGCTCCTGCTGTATTTTCTCTTGACAAACAGCGTTCCGGGTAGTTGGGCTTTGTTCATGCCCACTGAGTTTTACCAGTATTTTCCGGGTTTTGGCCACTCCTGGGTTTCTGTTGATGGACCCTACAACGAACATCTAATTCGGGATGTGGGCGCATTTTTTATGTCCCTGTCCACCCTTTGTTTGTTGGCTTTGTGGCAGCCTCACCGAATCGACGCACGGATGGTTGCGGTGTGCTTGCTGGTTTTCAACGTACCGCATTTGTGGTATCATTTGCATCATCTCCACATGCTTCCTCTGGCCGATCAAATTGGTAACGTAGCGGGTTTATCGGCTGCGGTCGTGTTATCGGTTCCCCTCCTGTTTTACCGTCCTGCTTTCCAACATTCGTAATTCGTCATGAAAAAAATAGTAGTCATTGGCGGCACGGGCGTACTGGGTACGTCGGTCGTTAGTACGTTGCAGCAACAAAAAATCGATTTTATTATCGGCAGTCGCAGCCGTATCAAAACCGATTCATATAGTACTGTGAATCAATCAGCAAGCTTACCCTGGACACGTATTGATCTGGCTACCGGCGAAGGGTTGACCGAAGCACTAACGGGTGTCGATACAGTAATACATCTGGCCAGTGCTCCAACTAAAATTGGTGGTGAGCCGTTTGAAGTTGTTGCCACCCGAAATTTGCTTAAAGCACTCAGGCAATCGGAAGTTAAACATCTGATTTATAGTTCAATTGTCGGCGTTGACAAAGTTCCCTTCAGTTACTATCAATCTAAATTTGCCGCCGAAAAACTAATTCAGCAGCAGGAAATACCCTATTCAATACTGCGGGCTACTCAGTTTCATGATCTGGTTGATTTCTTCATCCGAAGATTACTGTATCTGCCCATTGGCTTCGTCCCGAAACAGTTAAAATTTCAGCCGATCCATGTCGATGCCGTTTCTACTGAATTATACCGATTAGCGCAGGCTGGGCCACAACAAGCGGTCCTGAATCTAGGCGGTCCGCAACTGTTCACACTGGAAACGATGACCCAACTCTGGATGAAAACTCACGGCGTGTCGAAACCACTCATTCCCCTACCAACGATAGGCAGGTTGATGAAAAGCTTCGAAAAAGGAGAAAACACGTGTACCGAAAAAGCCGTCGGCTCAAAAACCTGGGAGGAGTATTTGCAGGAAACGTAGACAGGCTCCGACAGGCTCTGGCTGTTGGAGTCGCACAAGCGACTAATCTGATATCCAGAGCCTGTCGGAGCCTTCACATTACACCACCATATTCAGCGCCAGAACGCCAAACAAGCCTACAATTGACACGATGGTTTCCATCAGCGACCAGGTCCGGATGGTTTGGCCAATGGTGAGATTGAAGTATTCCTTAAACAGCCAGAAACCGCCGTCGTTGATGTGCGAGAACATCAAACTTCCCGAACCGATTGCCAGTACCATTAATTCGGGCTTGATGGGCTGATTTTGAATCAACGGCCAGATAATTCCCGACGTAGTGAGACCGGCCACCGTAGCCGAACCTACGCATACGCGAATGAACGCGGCAATACCCCAGGCCAGCACCAACGGCGGAATCGAAGCGTCGGCCAGCAGGCTACCGATGTATTTACTGGTGCCGCTATCCGTAAAAATCTGTTTCAACGCACCCGCTCCGGCAATCACCAGCAAAATCGGGGCAACCGCTTTCACAGCTTCTTCCAGGTCTTTCGTTACCGCTTTCATCGACTGCCCTCGACGAATGCCCAGAAAATAAATGGCAACCAGTACCGAAACCATCATACCGATGTACGGTTCCGCCAACAACACAACGGCGGTTTTCAACGGCGATCCATCGGGTAAGGCACCTTTGAGCGGACCAAACGTAGTGAGCAGTATAACAGGCAGTAGCGAAACTAGAAAACTAATTCCTGCCCCCGGCAGATCTTTGTTCGGTACATCGCGAATGTCAAATAAGTCCTTTTCGGGCGAAATTTTCATATTCACCAGCGTCTTACCAAATACCGGTCCCGCAATAATAATGGCCGGAATTGCGATGATAATGCCGTACAAAAGCGTTTGCCCTATGTCGGCATTGATCTGAGCAGCTACAGCCGAAGGGGATGGGTGCGGAGGCAGGTAACCATGCGCTACTGACAACGCCGATAACATCGGCACCGCAACTGACAACAAAGGCAGCCGCGATGAAGCCGCGATGGTGAAAATCAGGGGTGCAACAATGATAAAACCGGCGTTATAAAACAGCGGAATTCCAACGACAAAACCCGCCAGCGCCAGCCCCCAACGAATGTTTTTGATCCCGAAAAGCCCAATCAGCGCGTTGGTGATACGTCGGGCGGCCCCGCTTTCGGCTACTAATCGGCCCAACATAGCGCCGAAACCAATAATCAGCACCAAGTCACCGAGGGTACTGCCAATACCCGTTTGAATGGATTTCCCAACGGCTGCTACGTCCATTCCCGACGCTAACCCAATGCCAAGTGAAACAATAACAAACGAAATGAAGGTATCTAACCGGACGAAGGCAACGAGTAAAACAAGCGTCAGAATGCCGATTAATGTTAGAAAAAGTGGCATGCAAGGAGGGGCAAGTACGGTTGGTGATGAACGATGGCACGCATACGACTGCAACGTGGGTCATTAGATTGCCCGCAATAAACAGCCGTTTACTGATACGACAAAGCGTAACGGGCCAATTTTTCTACTTCATGCGCCAGCGAATTGGTCAGATCGAAGGGTACTACGTGCAGACGAGTCGTGGCATCATACCCAAACACATTCAGGGGATTGCGGAACGTAGCATTGGCCGGATAAACCAGAAACAGGTTGTCGGCTTCATACTTTTTTCCGTATGCATACAGTTGATACAAATCGGCTTGTTCAATGCCATACGTACCGGCTGTCGACGTATTACCCGCTACGTTGCCGCTGATTTCTTTCCACTTTGTATCCAGCACAAACGTCTGATTTTCATGCCGAACAATAATATCGGGGCGTAATTTAAACCGTGGTCCGCCAACGTGTTCATCAACCAGATGCGCCGAAGATTCCTGAATACGCACCTCGTGAGTTTCGGGCCAATACGTTCGGATGCCATAGGCAACGTAATCTTCAAAAACCCGCTCCATCGGAAACAGCAGCGACAAGCTCATTTTCCGGCCTGTTTCCACACCCATACCCTGACCACTCAAGAGCGCTTCGGCCCAGATCAACGCCGGCTCGTACCGACTGAATAAGCGCCCAGCCCGTTTAATAGCCTGCATGTCCACGTTTATTGATTCAGAAACAGGGACCTCATCGAACAGGCTCAGCAGTATCTGAATACGTCGTTGACTGGCCAGCGAAATCGTTGTCTTTTTCAGGTAAATAAGTGTTGATTTCAGGATCCGGTTGGGTGCTACGTTCGCCGTCAACGTATCGTAAACAACGGCCAGTCGCTCGGCGTGAAAAGGATTTTCCCGCAATTGTCGAGTCACCTGCAATTTACCTCTCAGGAATCGTTCATTACCTTCCTGCGCTACGTAAGCTCGCTGCACACCCTGTTGCAAAACCGCTTCTGATGTAGTCAGAAACGCGCCAACAAAGACATCCCAAAGCGGCAGGGACGTAGCGCCCGAATGAACACCTTTGATTAAGCGAAATGGGCTGTTACGTAGTCGACGTAGCATCCTGAGCAATACCGAACGTGACGTAGCAACATCGTCAATCTTGGGCAGGATTTCGAGATAAGCGCGACTGGAAAGGGGCAGCAAACCGACGTAATTCCGAACCCGAATCAGCTCCCGACCTTTCTGCACCGTGAACGTAAGCAGCGAATCAGCCTGTTCAATTTCGAAAGCAAACCGACGTAGTATCTGGAATACGTCGTCGGGTACGTGAATGCCCCCAGTGGGTGGTTCAGCCCATTGCTGCACGCTGCCAATTAGTCCATTTTCGGTGACGGTGTACGTTACGGGCATACGTGATTTACGATGTTTTACCGGCGCTTGCTTTGGCGTCCTTCAGCATTTTACCGGCATCCGGATATTTGACAACAGAGAGTGTCACCCGGCGGTTCTTTTGCCGATTTACGGGGTTATCACTTCCGTCTGCATTTGTATTTGGGACTAATGGCTCCTTTTCGCCCTTGCCGATGGCCATGATCAATCCTTTCACTTTGATCTGTTTCTTCAGCCAATCAGCCACCGCTACAGCCCGCTTCTGACTCAGAACCGCGTTATATTGATCACTACCCTTTGAATCAGTGTATCCTAACACATGAAGTTGGTCGGCGCCATGTTCCGCAAAATGCTGCTTCACTTTATTAAGCAACGCAATACCATCAGTGCGCAGGTTCGATTTGTCAAAATCGAACAATACGTCCGTTGGCAGGATAATGTCGTATTGATTTTCATTTCCAACGATTTGCAATGAATCACCGGAAGATGCAAACGTATAATTCTGGCTCGAATTGTTCCCACCAATTTCTGGTTTAGCAGTTGTCTCCTGGGTAGAAGCCGATTCTGATGCGGCAGACGTAGTGACTTCCGTACTTTTCTCCTGAGACTGATTGCTTTCGCTTTTACAGGCTACCAAAAGACTATAAGCTACTAGTACAACTGTGGCTTCACGTATCATAGACGTTGATGGTTTGTCCAGACCAAAGAGTAACACTTCTTTTCACATAAAGCACTGTAGGTCAACTTATGTTTAGAATTTGCCTTGTTTAAAAATCTGTAAAATCTTCTACTTCTGCTGCGCTTCAACAGCCAGCAGATACACCGTCATGGTTTCACCAGGTGAAGCAATCCATTGATCATAATCGGTGATAGCCTGTAAGCGCTGGTCTTCGGTAACGTAACCATCTTTTACCAGTTGTGGCCCGCGTAGTTCGGCCACTTCGGCCCATAAGCGGCTGCTCGTCGCAAATGTTGGCTCATTACGTCGTGAAATTTCGTGCTGTATTTCCGTCTGAATGGTCGTAAAACCAACCCGGCGCATGAGGCTGTCCAAATGGTCGGCGATGGCGTTGTCGAAACCGGCGTCTTTTCGCCATTGAAGAAACGCGTCATAAAAAAGTCGCATCGACGCGGGTGGTTCAGGCTGCCATCTAATTTTTTCGTGGTTATAATCGAGAATCGCCAACCAACCGCCGGGTTTTAGCAAGCGTTTCATATTGGCAATAGCCGCTTCAGGCTCCCGCAACCATTGGAGCGTCCGCGCGCAGGTGATCAAATCGAAGCGTTGCGACGTATCGAACGTATAAACATCGGCCTGCTCAAACGACAAACTCAACGTATCACTCGCGTTTTGCCGAGCCTGCTCGATCAGCCCCGCGTTCGGATCAATGCCCAGCACCCGACCCGCTTGACCGATACGTTCGGCAAGGTCACGCGTGATGGCCCCCGAACCGCAACCGACATCAAGGACTGAGAAACCTGGCTTTAAATACTTTAGCAAATTTTTATTTGCATTTTCTACCGTCCGACGTTCCAGAACGGGATTGTGAGCGGCAGGCATAGTTGCCCGTTGATCAAGCGATTGTTGCATGTTATACGGAGTGATGAGCGCTTCAGCAAATCGCCACGGCGGACCGTTTATTACTTATAGCTCATCGTTTAATTAAATCTTTGAGTTTGATCACTTCGGAACCAGCCAGCAAGTAGGCACCTGAACCGTAAACTTCCCAACTGTCGGCAGAAAAATTTCGGCGGGGGTCAGCGCCAATCGGCTGCACCCACCCTACTTTTCCTTCGGGCGATACCAACGTATTGAGACCCTTCCAGGCTTTTTCGACAAACGGCAAATATGTTTTCCTGTCCAGAATTCCCTGATTGATACCCCAGGCCAGCGCGTAACAATCAAAACCCGAACCACTGGCTTCACCACCCGGATACGCGTCCGGATCGAGCAGGCTCGACCGCCACAAACCATCAGTCTGCTGTAATACGACCAATCGCGCACTCATTTCCCGAAATAATTCAACGTACCAATTGTAGCTTCGGTGGTTTTGGGGAAGTTCCTGAAGCAAAAGGACTAGCCCGCCCATCACCCAGCCGTTCCCCCGCGACCAGAAAAGCTTTTTGCCGTTACTCTCCTTTTTACCTTCGCCCGCTGCGTTCCAGAGGTAACTGTCATCACGGGCAAACAGGCGCTCTTCTTTATTATAGAGCAGTTTGTACGTCTGCTGATAGAGTGAATCGTTCAGCGTAAAATACGACGGATCTTTCAACTCATTACCCAGTTTTGCCAACACCGGAGGAGCCATAAACAATGCATCGCACCACCACCACGTAATGCCGTGATTTTTGACTTCATTTCCGGGTACGCGACTCATTTTCTGCACCGTATCAATGGTCGCCTGAATCATCTTGCGGTCTTTTTTGATTCGGTAAAGGTTAATGTAAGTCTGACAGATGGTAATGTCATCGGCATGGTCGTAACGGGGGCCAGGCTGCCAGTTGGTACGTTGCCCCATCGCCATCAGCGAATCGAGCACTACCGGCGATTTGGTGGTTTCGTAAGCCGCAAAAACGCCCGCGTAGAAAGCACCGTTGGTCCAGTCGGTTGGTTTGTGTTTGGGATTCCTGAGCTGCCAGTTCACCACGTTCAGCATGGAATTTTTAATATAGTTCGTGGTGAATATATCGGTATCAACTGGCGTAAAACTGGCCAGCGCGATGCATAAACCTAATATGAACAACGTAGTGAATCGAAATGAAGTGAGCATAGAAATTGTTATCAATACGTCCTACAAAAGACAAGGCGGTTCTTTCCAAAATCTACCAAATGAGTAACATTTGTGTTCATCTTTATTTCCAAATAAATTTAGAAAGAACGTAATACTACAGGAGACCTGCATGGGTACAATCCTGCGATATTGTGCTTTTGTTTACGATACTCTATTTCAGTCTCATGAGCCAACCTGCATTTTCAAGTCGATTTACAAGTTCACCCACCGAAGTTAAGGGCATGGATACAGCCCAGTTACGTCAGAACTTCCTCATTGAAACGATTTTCATCGCCGATCAATGTCCGTGGGTTCTGTCTTTTTATGACCGCTACATGACGGGTGGTGCCATGCCCGTAAATGGCCCCATTACGCTGGAAACGCCCGAAAATCTCAAAGCTGCTTATTTTCTGGAACGTCGCGAACTGGGCATCATCAATATTGGTGGCCCTGGTCAGGTGGTGGCCGATGGTCAGACGTATTCGCTGGCCCGTAAAGAAGCACTTTACTTAGGAAAAGGTACCCAGCAGGTTGAATTCCGGTCTGAAGATGCCGCTAATCCGGCTAAATTTTACCTGAACTCGGCCCCTGCTCACATGACGTATCCCAGCCGAAAAGTTTCGCGCGAAGACGCCGACGTAGTGGTACTGGGCAGTCAGGATACGGCTAATCACCGGACTATCAATAAATTACTGGTAAATAGCGTACTACCTACCTGCCAGCTTCAGATGGGCATGACCGAATTGAAACCTGGCAGCGTCTGGAACACCATGCCTGCTCACACGCATGATCGGCGAATGGAAGTTTATCTTTATTTTGATATCCCCGACGGTCAGAGCGTTTGTCACTTCATGGGTCAACCGCAGGAAACCCGCCACATCTGGATTCAGAATGAGCAGGCTGTCATTTCGCCCAACTGGTCGGTTCATTCGGGAGCCGGTACGTCGAATTACACATTTATCTGGGGTATGGCCGGTGAAAACCTCGATTACGGCGATATGGACGTTTGCCCGATTCCAGAATTGCGATAATAGGTATGGTATAGGAAAGTACAGGATGGCTTAAGCCGCAGTTGCCTATACATTTGCGAGCAAGGTAAAGCGTTATAATAAAGTCAAGATAACGAACGTGTCAGCACAGTTCTTTGAGCAGGTTTTGATACGTATTGATGCTGAATGAATTACTATGAAAGTCGGTCTATTTATTCCCTGCTACGTCGATCAGTTTTATCCGCACGTTGCCATTGCTACGTTAAAATTGCTGGAAAGTGTTGGTTGTGAGGTCGATTATCCGCTGCAACAGACCTGCTGCGGCCAGCCTATGGCCAACTCCGGCTTTGAAAATCTGACGGGTGGGTGCAATGAGAACTTCGTGCGTAACTTTTCGGGATACGATTACATTGTATCACCCTCGGGAAGCTGCACGTTACATATCAAAGACCACCTGCACGCCAGCAATGAAACCGAAGCGACTACCATCCGTTCCCGGATCTATGAGCTGACCGAGTTTCTAACCGACGTAGTGAAAGTATCTTCGCTGAACGCTACGTTCCCCTACCGCGTTGGCCTGCACCAGAGCTGCCACGGTCAGCGGGGTCTAGGATTGGCGCAGATGACAGAACGGATGCTGCCACAATTTTCGAAACCTGTGCAGTTACTCAATCTAGTCGACGGGCTGGAACTCGTTCAGCTTGACCGTCGGGACGAGTGTTGCGGGTTTGGCGGTACGTTCTGCGTAATGGAAGAAGCGGTATCGGCCAAAATGGGCAAAGACCGTGTTGCTGACCACCTGCGCCACGGCGTCAATTACATTACCGGCGTCGACGTATCGTGCCTGATGCATATGGAAGGAATACTGAAACGTAGCAACAGTAACGTACAGATTAAGCACATCGCCGAAATATTAACCGCAACGGTATAAGGAAGTTGTATGGTTATAGAGTTGTATGGTTGTAAAGTTGGATTCGCATACTGTAGAACTACAAAACTTTACAACGCTATAACCCTACAACTGTATAACTCTATAACTTTACAACAGAAGTAGATGAACCAGCTCAATTTAGACCACGCTACGGCTTCGGCCGTGTTCAACAAGAACGAACCCCGCGTTGACTGGCACGACGAGACGCTCTGGTTTGTACGGTCCAAGCGTGACCGGGCAGCGGCCCTGATTCCCGAATGGGAAGCGTTGCGGGAGGCCGCTTCGCAGATAAAAAACCACGTATTATCGAACATGCACGACCTGCTGGTGCAGTTCGAGGAAAATGCCAAAAAGAATGGCATCCATGTTCACTGGGCCGAAAACGCCGACGAACACAACGCCATTGTGTTGAGCCTTATTCAGAAAGCTGGGGCAAACCGCATGGTGAAGTCGAAGTCGATGCTGACCGAGGAATGCCACATGAATGACTTCCTTACCCATCACGGCATTGAGGTGATTGACAGCGACTTAGGCGAACGTATCGTACAGATGCGGAAAGAGCCACCTTCGCATATTGTGCTCCCCGCCATTCACCTTACCCGGGCGGATGTCGGTGAAACGTTCCATGAGCATCTTGGTACGGAGAAAGGCGCCACCGACCCACAATACCTCACCGAAGCCGCCCGGCAACACCTGCGTGATACATTCCTGACCCGCAAAGTGGCCTTGACGGGCGTCAATTTCGCTATTGCTGAAACCGGCGGATTTGTGGTCTGCACCAACGAAGGCAACGCCGATATGGGCGCTCACCTGGCTGATGTACATATTGCGGCCATGGGTTTCGAAAAGATCATTCCCCGCGCCGAACACCTGGGCGTTTTTCTGCGATTGCTGGCTCGCTCAGCAACCGGACAGCCTATCACTACGTTCTCCAGTCATTTCCACAAACCGCGTCCGGGTCAGGAAATGCACCTGATTATTGTTGATAATGGCCGTAGCCGCCAGTTGGGTCGGAAAGAGTTTCGAAATTCGCTCAAGTGCATTCGCTGCGCTGCGTGTATGAATACATGTCCTGTTTACCGACGTTCGGGTGGACATAGTTATCACAGTGCGGTGGCCGGACCGATTGGCTCCATTCTGGCACCCAATCTGGACATGAAACTCAACGCCGATCTGCCGTTTGCGTCTACGTTATGCGGCTCTTGCTCAAACGTTTGCCCGGTTAAAATCGATATTCACGACCAGCTTTATAAATGGCGGCAAGTGCTCATGCGCGAGGGGTACGGAACGACCGGCAAAGGCGCGGCTATGAAAGCGATGGCTACCGTACTCGAATCGCCCCGATTGTATCGAATGGCGGGTAAAATCGGGCGCGGGGTGTTACGTTTCTCACCCGCTGTGGCCGAAAATCGCTTCAATCCGTGGTATAATCAGCGGGAAATGCCAAATCCACCGTCCGAAAGTTTCCGTGACTGGTACGTTAAAAACAAGAAATCATGACATCCCGCGAAAAAATTCTGGCTAACGTTCAGGCTAATCAGCCCACGCTACGTCCTCTGCCAGAGCAGTTTACATTCACGTCCGTTTTCCCTGACCTAGTGCAGCAATTCACGGATATACTGGCGTTTGTAGGCGGGAAAGCTGAACGGGTAGCCGATTACGATGCCATTATAAAGCATGTTCAGGGCTATTATCCTGGCCTCACGAACGTAGCAACGACCATTCCGGAACTGGCTCCGCTGACTGATACTACGTTAACTGTTACTGACCCGCACGAGTTGGCAAGCTTGAACCTGGCCATTATTGAAGGGCAGCTGGCCGTGGCTGAAAATGGCGCTATCTGGCTCGATGAACGCCAGTTACCCCAACGCGTAACGCCAATGATTACGCAGTATCTGGCGATTGTCATCCGGGAATCGACCCTCGTGCCGAACATGCACGACGCCTACCAACGTATCACAGTCAACACAACGGGGTTTGGTACGTTCCTGTCGGGCCCTTCAAAAACCGCCGACATCGAACAGAGTCTGGTCATCGGTGCCCACGGTGCGCGTTCGTTGATTGTGTATATTCTTCCTTGATTTAACTGGCCCCGACAGGCTCCGGCTGTCGGAGTAGTTACTATTTAGTCGCTAGCGCGACTCCGACAGCCGGAGCCTGTCGGGGCCATATTTCTTTGGTGCTACGTTAGGGGTCAAAAGGGGACTGTTCTAGCACAACCGTATTAATTTTTTGCAATTTCAACTGGTAGATAGGCGTCTGAAAGTTCTTTAATCTGGAACTGCACATCATCACTTCTTTTTTCCGATTTAGTAGATTGTAACGCCTGACGTTTCCGGCACTCTAATCGCTTTCGAACGTTACGTATCACTTAATTCTCCTATTCTGTTTCCTCTAATACCAAACTGATTTGCAAACAATTACTCAACCATGAAGGGAATTTTTACTACGTTTCATTTTCTACTTTTTTTCCTATTCTCAGCTTCCGTTTTTGCTCAAACCAGCACTTCGCGCCAAACCTGGATTCGGGGAACATTTGTCGATGAAGAAAACAAACCCGTTCCGTTTGCGTCGATTGCCCTATATCAGGATGGGGGTTCAAAACCTCTTTCGGGTGTAGTAACTGACGAAGCAGGTAAGTTTGAACTGGCGGCAAAACCCGGTCATTATTTCTTAAAAATCAGCGCTGTTTCCTACCAGGAAAAAACTGTTCCTGATATTCACGTAACCAATCAGGATGTTCAGCTTGGTGCATCTGTTATGAAATCCAGCACCAAACGTCTGGATGAAGTGGTTGTTGTCGGTGAGAAAAGTCAGATGGAACTGTCGCTGGACAAACGAATTTTCAACGTCGGCAAAGACTTGGCCAATGCGGGCGGAACGGCGTCTGATATTTTGAAGAATATTCCGTCGGTAGCTGTTGATGGCGAGGGCAATGTGAGTCTGCGGGGAAGCAACAGCGTTCGAATTTTAATCGATGGGAAGCCGTCGGGGCTGGTCAGTATCAAGGGTGCAGCCGGGTTGCAACAGTTGCAGGGCAGCATGGTTGAGCGGGTTGAAGTTATCACAAATCCGTCGGCTCGTTACGAAGCGGAGGGCATGGGTGGCGTCATTAACATCGTGCTGAAAAAAGAGCGAAAAGAAGGTTTCAACGGCTCGTTCGACGTAATAACCGGTTATCCGACGAATTTCGGCGCTGCGGCTAATGTCAATTACCGTCGTAAAAACCTGAATTTCTTCATCAATTACACGGCGTCATTCCGCAATACGCCCGGCCGGAATTCGCTGTATCAGGAAACGTACCGAAATGACACTACGTTCGCCTACCGTCAGTCGTCGACCAGCCAGTTGAAAGGGCAGAATAATAACGCCCGCGCCGGTCTTGATTATTTCTTTTCGCCCAAAAGTATTCTGACAGCATCCTACACGTGGCGCATCAGCAAAGGCAAGCGTTTTTCTGACATTCAATACCTGGATTATAAACCCAACAGCAACGTACTGCAATCGTTTACAAACCGGACTCAGGATGAAACCGAAACGGAGCCGAATTCTGAATACGCGCTAAGTTACAAAAAAACCTTCGCTCGTGAAGGTCACGAACTTACCGCCGACGTTCGCTATCTGGACAACTGGGAAAAATCAGACCAGATTTTCGCGCAGCAAACGTTTCTGCCGACGGGAGCACCGTCAACAACCGTTCCTAGTACGTTACAGCGGGCCATCAACGATGAAACCGAAAAGCAGTTTCTGGTGCAGATCGACTACGTTCGTCCGTTCAAAAAAGACGGTAAACTGGAAGGCGGACTACGTAGCAGTACGCGAAATATGACCAACGACTACGTTGTTACGCAGCAAAATCCCGATGGTACGTCGTTTCACTTACCCGGCCTGACCAACGACTTTCTGTACGAAGAAAGAATCAACGCACTCTATGGGATTGTCGGGAATAAAATGCGCAAATTCTCGTATCAACTTGGATTGCGAGCCGAGTGGACAGCCGTAACCACTACGTTGAAACAAACGAATGATGTGAATCCACGTAGCTACGCCAACCTGTTTCCGAGCGTTCACGCTACGTATGATCTGCCCAAACAACACGCGGTTCAGGCCAGCTACAGTCGCCGGGTTCGTCGGCCGCAATACAACGATTTGAGTCCATTCATGACCTTCAGCGATAACCGGAATTTCTTCAGTGGTAATCCCGATCTTAATCCTGAATTTACCGATGCCTACGAAATAGGGCATGTCAAATACGTTGAGCGGGGGTCGTTCAGTTCGTCGGTGTACTACCGATATACTACGGGCAAAATCATTCGGATTCGCCGGGTCGATGCACTCGGTAATTCGAACACCCGCCCCGAAAATCTGGCTACCGAAGATTCGTACGGCGCGGAAGTCACGGGTTCGTATGCTTTGAGAAAGTGGTGGAAGCTTGACGGTAGCGCCAACTTTTTCCGCGCTATTACCAACGGCGGCAATCTGGATGCCAGTTACCAAAGTGATACGTATAGCTGGTTCACCCGATTGACGTCTCGTATCACGTTCTGGAACAAGACTGATTTCCAGATGCGTGGTAATTATGAGGCCCCACAGAAAACCCCACAAGGCACCCGCAAAGCAATTGCTACGTTGGATCTGTCGTTCAGCAAGGACGTACTGAACAACAACGGAACCATTGTACTTAACGTTTTGGATGTCTTCAATTCTCGTCGTTATCGAAGCATTACGGAAGGGGCCAATTTTTATACGGAAAGCAATTCACAAGGACGCCTTCGCCAGATCAATCTGACGTTCAACTACCGACTGCATCAGGCCAAAAAGAAAACCAAAGAACCAACAGACGGCGAGTTTTGACAACGTAAAGTCATAAACAAACTTTACTCCTGCGTCGTTATATGGCTGATGCGACCCACGTATCCGGAGTATGACTCCGTAACTACCAACAACTTATCAGTTATGAAAACGAATTGGCTTTTAACAATGGCTCTCTGCGCGGCACTAACAACCGGCGCATTTGCTCAGGACGACGCGACTGTTCGCGCAGAACGTAAAGAAAAGACGAGAACAGACGTAAAACGCGTAGGCGATAAAGTAGAAAATGGTGTGGCCGATGGAGCTCACGCTGTTGGAACAGCCGGTAGAGCAACCGGAAAAGCTGTAGCGAAAGGCGCGAAAGCAACCGGACGCGCCGTTACGAAAGCTTCCAAAGCGACTGGCCGTGCCGTTAGTACCGAAGCGAAAAAAGTTAAAGAAAAAGTTGATAAATAACACGTAGCCCTTCGGCGCCCGTTTGAGAGCGATGACTTAACAAGGTTATCGCTCTTTTTTTGCGCCTGAGTTACGGTAAAAAATGAGCGTTTATCCTTTTCAAAAAGGAAACGATCTATCAAATTCTTAGCACGCAAGTCCATGAAAACAATTGCGCTTACCCTAATTGCTATTTATAGTATGCTGACTACCAACAGTTTCGCCCAGAAAGGCGACTCAAAAGATGTAACCGCCGTTGAGCAGGCCGTCGAGCAGTTTCGTTCGCTGCTCGTCGATCCCGATAAAGCAAAACTGGAAGCCATTACGGCCAAGGAATTGAGCTACGGCCACTCGAACGGGAAACTCGAAACGCAGGCGGAATTAATTGAAGCATACGTTTCAGGCCAATACGACTTTAAATCGATTACCCTGGCCGATCAGACCGTTTCGGTTGTGGGCAGTACGGCTATCGTTCGGCATAAGTTGATGGGCGAATCGCAGGATCGTGGAAAAGACCCCGGCCAGGTGAAACTAGGCGTATTAACAGTGTGGGTAAAACAGCAGGGAGGCTGGAAATTGCTGGCCCGGCAGGCCGTTAAAATCTAACGTAGCGCTGTGTTACGTACCAAAAATAAGCCCATCAGAAGTCTGGTGGGCTTATCCTGCAAAACCTATGATAAAACGTATTGCATAAAATACGAGATTGTTTCTGAACCAACTCTCCTGAACTCACCTGCCTGATTCCCAATAGTTCCTTTTCTTAAGAAATGTAGAACTGCTACTACCAATCCATTTTCAGTAAAGCAACACCCTGCCGGGGCAGGTCAATACGTATGTCGGCGGTGCCGGATGCTACGTTCAGTTTCTGAGTTTTTCCTATGGTTTGTAGCTGTCCCGCTTTTTCTAATTCAGCGATCTGCGCAGTAGTGGGCTGTTGCGGTGAACCCATTTTTTTCCAGACTTCATACGAGTTGCTGTGTTCGTTATCGATGCGATATTGAGTCATTGTTACGTTACCGTTGGGTAATCCAGCAACTGTAACCTGGACTGGTTCGGCAGCGGCCTGTCGATCTTCATCGTGATAATTCCAGACCATAATCGAGGCTGATTTTTTGTCTTTCGTGGCAAATCCACCTACA
The DNA here is from genome assembly GCF_054778555.1 of Spirosoma flavus. Taxonomy (NCBI): domain Bacteria; kingdom Pseudomonadati; phylum Bacteroidota; class Cytophagia; order Cytophagales; family Cytophagaceae; genus Spirosoma; species Spirosoma flavus. The sequence goes on along the minus strand of NZ_BAAGZL010000005.1, from coordinate 273,503 downwards.
TCGGTTGACTGGCTTCGGATGCTCGAATCGACGGCCATTTTCAGATCATACATCCGGTTGCTTTCCACTTTCACACGCTGGCCTGTCATCTTGCCGAACATCCTGAATACGTTTAACACCGGCTTGTCGACGCCATTCGTAGCCAGATCGCGGAAACCGGCGAACCACGGCTGGTTCTCAAACTCGAACGACCATGAAACGGCGCCAATCAAATTCAATCCAAGCTGGTCCATCAAGGCATATTTACGGGCAAACGAAGCGGCTGTGTAACTCGAATACATGGTGCCATTCCGGTACGCATTTTCGGGGTTTGTCATCATGCCGCAGGCTGCGCAACCTTCCGGGTCCGATTCGCCAATGACAATCGGCGTCTGTTTTAGCTGCGGGTATTTGGCAATAATCTGAAGATGGTTATTGATGTTACGTAGCTGCGTACCCATATTCATCACCACACGCCCATCAACCACTTTCGGCGACCCTTTCGCGTGGAAAAGTATGAGATCGAGTGGAGCACCGATCTTTTTTGTTACGTAGTTAGTATCCTGCAAACAGTGTTTTAGAAAGGCATCGAGAAATTTCTGAGCACCACCGGTGGCATCACATCCGCCCATCCGGGCTGTGGGTAGCGCCCGTTTTACGGCATCGGCGGTGTAATCGTAAAGCTTTAGATATTCAGGCAACGTACCCCGCCAATAACTGATATCCGGTTCGTTCCAAAGTTCCCAATACCAGCTTTCGACTTCTTTTTTACCGTATCGTTCGGTACAGTGTTTGACCCACTGATAAACCAGTTCAGCCCATTTTTCGTAATCTTTTGGCGGGTACGCCCATCCCGTCCAGACTTTGTTGTAAGAAGCACCGGGTTTCCAGTCGTGTTTGTAGGGCTGTGGATGCGTCGACATAGCTTCGGGCATAAATCCGATTTGCGCCAGCGGTTTCATCCCTCGCTGCACATACGTATCAAAAATCCGGTCAACGATCGTCCAGTCATAAATGGGCTTTCCTGATGCATCTTCCGTATAAGCGTTGGTCGATCCCCATTTGAGGGCGGGCGTACCATCGCCCGTTGTCAGCAGGTTATGCGCTCGGACAAAAACAGGCACTGGACTCAATGCCGCCAGTTCGGTAAGCAGTTTCTTGCCGTCTTTCATGTACGTGTAATTCGGTTCATCATAGCCAAACCACGCATAAATTGGCTTCATCGGACCGATTTCTGAATTCAGGTCGACCCGCAGACGAGCAGGCGACGTAGCGGTTTGCGCCTTAACAACGGACGTTATTAGCAATAGGCAGGTAATCAGTAAATTTGTATACCGCATTAGGTATTGGGCTTCTAGTTGTAAATGGAAGTATTGATACGTTGCCATTCTCAAGTATAAAATCTGGCTGGCCTACTCTTTCCATCTCTCCTGAGTTGCCATGAAAACCCACTATCTTCGCGAAACCTCTTATCGAATGCATTATATTCCTTATCTCTTAATCGCTCTTTTACTAACGTTACCCAGTCTGGCTCAGAAGCCTAAATCAACCACTACGTATCAGAATCCGGTTATTGCCGGCGACTTTGCCGACCCGTCGATTATCCGGGTTGGCAACGTGTATTATGCCGCTGGTACGTCGTCGGAATGGGGGCCGCCCTACCCTATTTATACGTCAACCGACTTGGTTAACTGGCAGTACGTTGGACCCGTTTTCAAAGACTTGCCTGCGTGGACAATGGGCAGTTTCTGGGCGCCTGAACTGTTCTATCATAAAGGCCTGTATTACATATACTACACCGCCCGACGAAAATCGGACAAGCATTCCTACATTGGTGTGGCCACTACCCGCGATCTCCGCCAGGGATTCACCGATCATGGTTTAATCATCGAATGGACCAGTGAAGCCATTGACGCCTACGTACTTGAGGACAATGGAAAACTATTTATTACCTGGAAAGCATACGGCCTCGACAAGGGCAAAGACATCGAACTTTTGGGCGCGGAGCTATCACCTGACGGGTTAAAAGTGGTTGGGAAAGAGTTTACGCTACTGAAAGCGGACCGCAATACCTGGGAAGCGGGCGGAGCCGAAGGGCAGGCCATTTTCAAACGGGGGCGGTACTATTACATGACTTATTCGGGCAATGCCTGCTGCGGTCCAAAATGTAATTATCAGGTTGGTTTGGCCCGCGCTGAAAAGCTACAGGGTCCCTGGGAAAGATATGCCCAGAATCCGGTGTTGACCAGTAATGACGACTGGAAGTGTCCGGGTCACGGAACGGTGGTCACGACGCCAGATGGTCGCTATTTTTATTTGCACCACGCTTACAGTGGCGTCGATTTTACGAACATTGGTCGTCAGGGCTTATTGAGCGAAATGGTCTGGGATGAGAAAACGCAGTGGCCTTCTTTTCGGTACGGAACGGCTGCTCCGGCTCAGGCCGAATCTCCTCTGGGGATTGCTCAGAAAAAAGATGAGGGCATAAGTGCTGATTTTGCAAAAAAAACACCTGAGATACGCTGGGTATGGGATGTAACTTCACCTAAACCGTCCTATACTATAAAAGATGATCAGTTGCAGTTGACCAATAATTCCACGCAGGCAATTGGTAGTTTCCTGGGGGTAGTTCTTCATAAAGGCACGTATACGTTCTCCGTCGATGTAGCTAACTCCAAAAGCGATCTGCTTCAAAGTATTTGTGTGTATGGGGATGCCAATAATGCAACAGGCTTGGGGGTACGGAAAAACACGCTGGAACTTTGGCAGGTCAAAGACGGCGTAAAAAACGTACTGAAATCGCAGTCGCTTCCGGATAACGTATCGAATGTTACGTTACAGCTAAATAGCCGTACCGGCAAACTTCTGGATTTCGGCTGGCTTGACAAAGGCGGCAAATTCATGCCGATTACGGAAACCTCCATCGAAGGTTCGCAACTCCCCCGCTGGGATCGAGCCCCACGACTCGGCCTCACGGTATCAGGACCACAAGGCAAGGCAGGCTATATTCGCTCCGTTCAACTGGAGTATAAATAGAAATTATCTAATCCCAAGATTCAAAAAAGTTATCGGGTTATACAGGTATCACGTTCCGCTCCAGCGGTTTTAAACGTTACTCCTGCATAACCCGATAACTTTATAACTCACCAAGACTTATTTCTTCTGCAAAAGCTGCAACGAACTGTCGTTGATTTCAAAAGCATGCTTTTTGAGCATGCTAATTACCTCAGCACCTGCCAGTAACGCCGGACCATAGCCGTGAGCCGCATACGGATTAATTGGCCGATGGTAGTAGAAAGCCGGGTCGAAGCCCATGCCGGTGCCTACGCAAACCCCTTCCACCTGCCCTTTGTCTGTCACTTTGGTAGCAAGGGCGTTCCAGCCTAGCAACGTAGCGGGTGCATACGCCAGCGGGTCGAGCCAACCTTTGTTGATGGCTCTGGCGAACGAATATACATAAATCGCCGTGGCTGAAGTTTCCAGATACGAGTCATGCTTATCAAGCAGTTGGTGCCAGAATCCCGAACCCGACTGCTGAGACGCCAATCCCTTCGCGTGGGCACGTAGTATGTCCAGAATAGCTGGCCGACCCGGATGATCTTCGGGTAATACGTCGAGCAATTCAACCGCCGTCAAAATCCCCCAGCCGTTGGCCCGCGCCCAGTGAAATTCCGGATGAACCGTCATCCCTTCGACCCAGCCGTGCATGTACAATCCTTTCTGTTGATTGAACATGCGTTTGGAAAACTGCGTCACCTGTTTCACAGCTTCGTCGTAGTATTTGCGTTCACCGGTGAGTTTGCCCATCTGCGCCAGAGCCGGTACGCTCATGAACAGATCATCGAGCCAGAGCGTATTGGGCTGCGGCCGGTTGCGCGCCAGCGTACCATCCGATAGCCGAAACTCTTTGTTCTGAATGTAATCAACGTAATGATCGATAAGTGGACGCAATTCCGCCTTCACGCCCCCCGCCCGACTGGCTTTGATCATAGCCGCACACATGGCCCCGGCATCGTCGAGGGCGTGAGGTGCCATCACCGAACGCATGGGCGTATTGGCGTGCGGATCGGCCTGCACCTGCCCCCGAAAATACGGTACGTGGTCGGCAATAAATTTGAGCCGTTTGTTGGTATAATCAGCGTAACGGGCATCGCCAGTGGCTTCGGTAGCTAGTAGCATTCCCATGTACGTAACGCCCCATTCGTAACTAATCAGCCGAAAATCACCGGGTTTAAAAATGGCGTTCGGATTGAACGTAGCGCTCGCCGTAATATCTTTTTTTGTCTCTTTATCAATGAGTTGCGTGGGCGTATTAGCATCCAGGTACGTATAAATTCGATTTAACACCGCCGTTACGTTCGCCACGCTCGGCTGACCGTAGGGTACGGGATAATTAGGTTTCAGCAGGTGAAGCGGAGTGGTTGAATCGTTGGTTTTGGCTGGCTGGGCTTGTACTAAAATACTTAGTAGTAACCCGACAACCGGACCAACGTAACGGAGCCGGATGGCAGAAAAGCGTAACAGACTGAACATAGGTAAGTTTCGAAGTTAGGTGAGTGATACGTAATAAATCTAAAGTTGACGAGTCCCTGAATATCCTCTATCCTGTACCTTCCTGCCACTATAGCAAAACCGGCACGAGTCACGCTTGTGCCGGTTTCAGAAATGGATTAGATCAGCTTTAAAACGATAACGTGTTTACGTTACTACTTCCCGACGTGGTGGGGGAACTCTTCAAAGTTGCTCCGGAATTAGAATAGGTTCCGCCCGTATACAAGCCCCAACCTGAAGTGTTTCCGACAAAATTTCCTCCGGTATAACTTCCTCCAAAATAAATTTTGTAAGCTGTACTTTTCGCTAAACCTGGACTGGAAAAGTGGAAATACGAAGAAGCCGTTTTTGGTTTAAACGTTAACAAATCTTTCCCGGAAGCATCTTCAATATGAATGAGTGAAGACGTTGCTACCTGAGCGCTCGACTTGATAAACAGGCCAACCTGCGAAGAAGCCGTGCTCATCGCTTTGGTCATGTTATTACCGGGCTCTGCGCCGATCAACACACCCCCGTTAACGAGGAAATTACCGTTAACGTCGATGTCTTCATTACCGTTTGAAATTACCGTTCCGCCTTTTATGGTGAAATTACCGTTACTATCTATAGCGTCTGATCCTGTGGCGATTAACACGCCCCCGTTTACGTTCAGAGCGCTGTTATCATTAGATTCTGTTCCGCCCGAAACGGTGCCGTAAGACGTATTGATACCATCATTAGAAGCCGTTAGGTTCGTTACCCCACCATTTATAGTGATGAAGATTGACTCCATACCTTCATACGATTTCGTTACGTTTATTGTCCCATCATTTACCGTAATCGAAGCGTCAGATTTTAGACCATCATCGGTAGCCGAAATATTGAGTTCGCCGTTGTTCATGACAAAAGCGCCGTCACTTTTAAACCCTTTTGCGTCACTGGTCAGCGAACTGCTGTACGTATAATTTGCTCCTGAAACCGTAATAGTATTGACTCCACCACTCACGGTAGCCGTACCGTCGACGCTGATACCTTTCCCACCTAATCCAGTTGCAGTAATGGTCAAATTACCGCCTTTGATAGCTAAATTTTTATCACAGTTGATACCTGCCGGAGCCGCAATGTCCGCGTCGGCCGCTACGTAGTATGCAGCGCCCGAAACTGTGATCTTGATTGTTCCTGAGTTTAAGGTAAAATCGCCGGACGTTTTGATCCCTTTTGCGCCTTTACCGCTAACAGCAAGGGTTATTGCATCGGCGGTGCCAATTGTGGTATAACTTTCACTCTTGAGAGCGTTCCCTTTATCGCCCGTTGTCGTTACGTTGATTTTGCCACCTTTGATTAAAAGATAAGGCGTAACGGTAGCATCGGTACCTTCGTAAGACGCTGTTATGCCATCATCAACACTATTCACTGTTAATGAACCTCCGCTAATGGTTACATAACCTTCTTCGGCCTCAATCCCGTTGCTGGACGCGGTGATCGTAACCGTTCCGTTATCCATCATGAAATAATCGTTGGCGTGGATACCGTCTTTTGCCGCCGATTTTATGTTGATCGTTGCTTCACTCACGTAGATATAATCGTCGGCCACAATGCCATGTTTATTATTGCCCGTTACGTTCAGCGTGCCGGTTCCCATAAAACTGAGTTGGCCCTCGCTGAAGAACGTACCTTTCTGGTCTTCCGAACTTGTGGCATACGTAGCACCATCAACCAATGTATTGGTAGTGCCGCTCACTACGTTAATCGTCGCTTTTTTGCTCGACTGGCTATTGATGGCAGGTCCATTGCTGTTGGTCAGGCTCACTCCTTTCAGCGCGATGTTGTATTTGTATTCGCTATAAATCTTGAAACTCCCTTTTGTAGCTGTTCCCGATAAAGCATAGACTATTTCTTTACTGGTATTAGTCGATTTGACGGTTACATCTGCACCACTAACCGCCACGCTTACGCCTGCATCCTGAAAAGCATTGTTTACATTCACCGTTGTACCCGAATACACAATCACAACGGTATCCTTGGCCGCTGTTGCCGTACCCGTACCCGATGCAGCAATCACGATAGTTAACGTAACACTTTGGCCGCCCAAACTTATAGTGAACGTAGCGGTTCCCGCCGAGGTTGGCGTTCCCGAAATCGTGTAAACCAGCGTACCAGCGCCATTGGCGAGCGTTCCGGCGGATACGGTAGCGGTTAGCCCTTCAACGCCTGTCGACGTAGCCATTGACATATCATACGTTCCACCATTGCCACCTGTGTACCCGAACGTAACGGAACTCGAATACGTCATCCCAACGGTTCCGCTGGCAGGTGTTGTTGACGTTACTAAGGTTGAGATACTGGCTTTTGACACAGCAACAGGTAACGCCAGCGTACAGGATTGCCCACCCAGGTTTATTAAAAAACTGGCCGTACCTGCCGATACGGGTGTTCCGGTAATGACAAAACTGGCGTTACCACTTCCGCTGTTCAAATTTCCTGCCGATAAAGTTGCGGTTAATCCCGTAACGCCCGACGATGAAACAGGGGTTCCTTCGGCATAAGCCATGCCATTTCCGCCTGTATAAGGCACAGTGACTTTAGCCGTGTAAGAGGCTCCACTCGTAGCCGAAGCCGAAAATGTAGCCGACGAACAGTTTAGTGCCGAAATGGTTGGGGTGTTTGTTACAACTTCGTTTGTCTTACAAGATAGGGCGATTACAACAACTAATACTAGTACGGCAAGTACTGAGAAAATTCTTTTATTCATTCTAACAGTCACAATAAGGTGTCGTATATAGTACGAGAATACTATCGAGAACGTGGCATAAACTGCTAGAAAAGAGGTGAATTGGGGGATTTTGTCGGTTAAGAATACATGCCTGCAAATCAGAAAAAAAGGCCACCGAGATGTCTCGGTGGCCTTACAAGCTATGGTGGGAACGCAAAAGCTTAGTCGGGCAAGTTAAACGCCTGCTTTACTGACGCATAGTTTTTGAAATCAACCGCGCCACTACGTCCGCCCGGCGTACTTCCGTTAATAATGACGATGCGGTATTGAGGCAATGTTGTAAACAAAGCCCGGAAATCGGCAGCGGTTTTCCCGACAAACTCAGGAATGGCTGTGCCAGCCGCATTTGTTGTATAGCCGTGCACCGTTAAACGTAAGTAGTTTACACCCAGATAATCATGCGATACTTCATAAAGCATATAATCATCATCCACGTTAGTAGTACGTCCAGGTATTTTTATATGACCTAGTGCGTTTATCGGATTAATAAGCTCCTGTAGCGTAATAGTTGAGCCGGTGTTCAGCTTCCGGTTTACCTTGAAATAAACGTAAACCACTGACTTATCGAGTACGTCTTTCGTCAGCGTAGCATTCGCCGTGTTGTTGTCGTTACCGATAAAAAATTCCTTATTGTCTGGGCTGCGGTAATAACTACTGCTCAGATCAAGCGTTTTCCAGGCGGTATACACTACGTTGGCATTACCCGTTGGTCCGGCTGGGCCGGCAGGACCTGTAGCCCCAGCTACTCCACTCGCACCGGCAGGCCCCGTAGCACCTGTAGCACCCGTGGCTCCCGTTGGACCGGCGGGACCAGCAGGCCCTTGTGGACCTTCGGGTCCTTTACAGGACATAACAAGCAGCAGCATTCCAGCCACCACACCCAGTGCCGTTTGCGAAAAAAGGGAATTAGGCATTTTCATCATGTTAAAAAGTTAATACGCCTTATTGAGACGTTCAACTTATCAATAGGTCATTTTTAACTGGTTATTTTGGTAACATGAAAGTGAAAACCAGAAAGCTTTAGCAACAATCAAGTTGCCAATTACACAAAAAATTATACCTCTATCAAAGAGTGAAAGAGCGAAAAGTTGGTAAGAGGGTTTCGCTCTTTCACTCTTTAAATTTACTGTACCACAACAGTAAAATCCGTATTCAAATCGTCGGTGCCGGGCGTCGACGTACCGTTCTTGGCTCCCGGTTGATGCCGAAGTCGAACGTTGAGTTTTCCGGTGGCAGCGGCATTTGTTTTGAGATCGAAAGTCAGGCCAACCGGGTAAGGTCCGGGTGATGGATTGGTGTCTTTATCGGTAATGGAAACTGTCAGCAACGTAGCAACCGAGGGGGTATAAACCAGCAAATGTTCGTTCTGTTCCGATTTAATTTCTGCACTTACATCGAGTGTCGGCGACTTCGTTTTGTTGAACAATTGAATCGTGCCCGAATACGTAGTGTTGGCTTTCAGGGTAAGCGTTGCTTTACTGAAATCGGCACTGGTATTCAGGTTTTCGATGGTTGCTGTTACCACTTCGTTTGTGTTGGCCTTGTTGACAAGCTGCAACGTAGCGGTGGTGATGGCTTCGTTATCATCCGTGGGCGTTACGTTCTGTTCATCTTTTTTGCAGGCTCCTGCCAATACAGACACGGCTAAAATGACCCAGAACGATTGTTTGATGGATTTCATACTATGGAATTGTTAGGTTGTAAAATTTAAAAGTTGTTGAGTTATGGAGTAGTAGGGATATAGATTTACAGCGTTGCGTTTGTAAGCCAACTTAATAACCCTATAATTTTTCAAGACTACGACTTCAGCCCAAGTGGCAGCTTAATTTTTAGGCTGATATTACGTCCCGGTTCGTCGGCGAAATAGCGGAAACGATTCAAGTAATCGCGGTATGCTACGTTCATTAGATTCGAGCCGTTAAGAATTACGCTCATCGTTTGTTTTCCGACCTGTGCTGTAAAACCGAACTCAGCTCCTACCAGAAAATAGGCGGGAGGTGGCGGGGCAAAATCGCCGGTAAAAATGAGCTGGCCATTCTCCTGTCGAGTCGTTACGTTCGGCACACGCCGTTGCTGCACTACGTATAGGCCGCTAACCGAAACATACAGATTAGATAGGCGGGTTTGTGCAGTTGTGTTCCAATCATAACGTAATGCGTTGTCGGAGCGGTTTGGTGGAATAAAAACGAGGTAATCGTTGTCGGTTTGGTTCCGGGCAAACAGCAGTGAATTTTTGGTTGTCAGTGTCAACCGCTGAGTCAATTTATAGGTAAGGCTAGCATCAATACCTCGGAACGTAGCACGCACTTGTGTGTAACTGTAAGCGGGAAAAGCGCCACGCTGACGTATCAGCGGTACAGAATCAGGTTTCAGATAGATATAATTGTGAATCAGGTTATTGTAAGCCCCAATTTCACCACTCAAGCGTTTACCGGCGTAGGCGAGCACCAGATTACCATTGTAAGCCTGCTCCGGTTTTAAGTTCGGGTTTCCCCGCTCGTAGGCGACTGCGCTCTGGTGCAACCCGTTCGAATACAAATCTGCTACGTTCGGAGCTCGCCAGGCGGTACTTAGATTGGCCGTCAACGTTAAATCAGGGCGCAGTTGATACGCTGCACCCAGCGAGCCGTTGACATTTTGCCAGACGTGGGTAGTGTTATAAGGCTGCTTGGTGGCTTCATCGAGGAAATACGCTCGTAGCCATCGGTAATCGTAACGCAAACCGCCTTCGATGGTCCAGGGGCCAGTGGCATAGCGTTCAATGGCAAAGAAACCAGCACCATAATTTCGAAAGTTGGGAATCAGAAACAGGTATTGCCGCACATTTCCCTGCGTGATGCCATTGAAGCCCGCACTCCCCGACCAACTTGCATTTTTTGCCGTTTTTATCGTTCGATGTTCCCACACAAGATCGGCCGTGTGCGTAATCAATTGCAGATATAATTCAGGATTCAGCGATCCGCTGAACGAAACAAAATCATATTCCCGTCGTGTATTCTGCTGACGGGCCACCGTTGCGGTTAACGTACCTCCACCGGCTGAGTGCCAATACGTTCGCAGTTTCAGCAATTCGTGTTGAACATCCTGATACGGGCGTTTCAAATCGTACGAAAAGCCCGGTTTAATCAATGGCTCAGAGCGCCCAATCGCGGCATATAAATCGGCCAGGCTACCGACCTGCGCCCCCGTAAACAGACCTACTTTCGTATCGACCCGACTGTAAAACAACTCGACACCAAGATTTTTGTGCTCGTAATGAATATCGCCCGAGAAGTTGGTTTCGTGGTAACTGGTATTTTCCAGAAAATAATTGGGCGTCTGGACGTAGCCTGAACGCTTGAGCGTTCCTTGTATCCGCCAACTCAGTCCGGCTAATTTTCGCCCAAAAGCACCTTCCAGCAGTCCAGACGTAGCGCCCATTCGGCCGTTTGTAGCTCCCACTACGTTCAACTCGCCCTGGATGCCCGGTTGGGATGGCATGGCTCTGGGTTCGATTAAAATAACGCCCCCAATAGCATCGGAACCGAATCGGATGCTGGCAGCACCTTTGATAACCGTCAGCCGGGAGGCCAGAAACTGGTCGACTTGGGGCGCATGTTCCGTTCCCCACTGCTGATCTTCCTGCCGTACTCCGTTATTCAGGACAATAATGCGGTTGCTGTAAAGCCCATGAATTACGGGTTTTGAAATGCTCGGTCCTGTCTGGATGGAATACAAACCTGCCAAGGCTTTCAAACTTTCGCCCAGTGATTGTCCGCGCGTCTGGTCGAGCTCCGTTCCCGACAGACTAACCTGACTTTGAAGTAGTTGCTGTGCTTCGGAGCGGTGTTCCGTTACGTTAACAGGTGCCAGACTAATGCTTTCGGATGTCAGTGATACGTTGTGTACCGAATCGATTGGAATTTGAATACGCTGCACGAGCGTATTGAAACTAACGTAGCGATATTCGACCGTATACCGACCAGGGCATAAGTAGGTCAGTTGATAGTGGCCGAGTGAATCAGTAAGCGCGCCCTGCCCCGTTTCGCGCACGAAAACTGTGGCTCCCGGCAGCGGTTGCTGCTCGGCTCCGCTAGTGATGATGCCTTTCAACGTAGCGTCACAACCAGGCTGCTGTCCCATAGCTAAATGGCTTGCCAAAGCAATACATATAGCTATGTAGATTATTGAAATAAGGCTCGTTGAACGATATTGAAAATGCATTTGACACCAGCCGCGCGAACTCTGGAACCGGTAGTTTGAGGAATTCTCAAACCAGGAGAAGCGAGGATTCTGGAAGCAAAACTATGGCTTTTGCAACAATGTTGCAAATTAGACCATTAATAAATTTTCTCCCCTCCAGTAGATCGGTTTGAAACTACCCGAGGGGAGAAGCACATTACACCAATAAAATTGGGACAAAGGAATGCTACTATTCCCTGATTAGCGCAAGACTATTGTTCATGCGTAAATCAGGCTGCAGCATTTTGTACAGATTTTCGCCTACACGCTGGTTCACTACGGCGCTGGCGTGGCCATCGTTCCGGCCAACAACCCGCTCGGCAGGAGCTAAATCACCAATAACTTTGCTGACTTCAAGTACGGGAACGTTGTTCTGTTGAAAAAAATCGACAACTGGTCTGGTGTATTCGGCCGATTTCTCCACGTTATTCATAAACGGGAACAATACTACGTAGATACAGGCATTGTTCTGCCGGGCGTACTGTATAAACTGGTTGAGTTCAGCCAGATGCGCCTTCGTTATAGTATTGGTGCCGTAAGCTTTCCGGGCATAATGATCGAACGGGGTAAAATTACCGTGCGGAAACTGCCAATATATATAGTTGAGCAGATACGACTTTCGAAAAACAGATTGCACCACCCGCGGTAGGTCGGTATAAGGGGTGAATGCCGCTGGCACAACGCCATGATCACGCGCTACTTTTTCAATATCGTTGGGGAAATACTGAAGCACCAGTACATCGGGTTTCACCTTAAACTCTTTAAGCCGTCTGAACTCATCGCCTGTTTCGGAACCTAGTCGGCCCAGGTTATAGGTTACGTACTGACTCCCCAACTTGCGCGCCAGAACATCGCCGAATCGCTGATCTGTTGACTCCAGCCCGTGCCCCGCCGTAAATGAATCGCCAATAATCAGCACTTTTTTCTTACCAGCCGTATCGGTTTTCGCCGAATCGCGGTAGTTGTCAGATGTTACTGGTTGCCAGTGCCGCTCGAACCAAATATGAGAAGCCAGTGTAAGACCGCCCTCCTGACTTTGTTCGATAAACATAAACGCCATCTCCATACCAACAATCAGCAGTACTAATGGCAAAAACAGGGTAAGCGAATTAGTAAGGATTTTTGGCGACTGCGGGTTTTTTACGATTCCATAATAATACAATCGTATTAGTTCAATAGAGAGTAAAACCAGCAGACTGCATTTGATGAGCCTTACGTAAATATTGTCAAATAAATATTTGGTAGGGTAATCGAAGCTAACGCTAAAATGGTCGCCGAAATACAGCATGAATGTCAGGAAACTTAGCAAAAACAGCCGGATACTTCCTGAGATTAATTTTGCCCGCATCAGAATTGGGTTATCTTAAACAATGATTCAGAGTTGATTAAATACTTGGTTGCCAGAGTATTGAACCGACTAAGTACCGCGGATGCAGGATGATTGATATAGCAAGGAAGAAGTAGGTAAGGTAGCGCTTCGATTGGGGTCAAAACTGACAAAGCCTACCCGGTAAATTGTGGATACGTACAAGTTCATAGTTAAGTATGCTACGCTCGAAAAGTGGCGACAAATTTACGAGAAAATGTACAATTTTAAGTCCTGCTAATTTTATATTTTGATCAAATCTTACTCTTTTCACCATAAACGGTGCTTTGGCTTATTAAACGGCCAGTGAATGATTAACAATAGAGATAAGCGTTTGTGGAATCGTGGTAGGTACACATTATCACTAACGGTTCATCATGTATTGGCCTGTTATTTGCTTCTCTTTTAGGCAGTTTCATAGTGGTGATTTACTAACCTTTCTGAGTCGATGATACCCCGCTTTCATTCCCTACGTGATGTCAGAGCCTTTCTCGTGTGTTTTTTTATAATTTGTTCATTGTCAGTGTCCGCGCAAAAAATCCGAATGGCTGAGCTGCTAACATACATGCGTTTACCCGCCAGCCAGTTTGATGCCTGTATGTTTCAGAAGGGGTTTGTGTGTTATAAAAGTACCGGTGGCCTAAATGGCTGGACTTGCCTGTTTGCCTATAATGGTAATACATTGCTGAACAACCCAGCTACTGCGCCCGGGCTCATCCAATATTCGCGTAATTCGCGCTCTGATTTAATTGTTTATCAGGTTCATTCGAAAGCTGCGTATGAAGCCCTTCAGAAAGAGCTCATTGAGCTGGGCTACAGCATTGAGCCCGTAGCCAACGACCGCCTTACATACGTTCGGAACAACACCGTGGTTACCTGTCAGAAAACGGGAACGGATAATGGCATTTCAGGGAATTACACTGGTTATACGGTTTCGCTTGCCGCTTTGCGCTACTGACAGTTTGAGGAGCTTTAGTCTGTAGCTATAAATCCAAATCGCCGGTTTGTTCGTATAAAATGTATCCGTAACGAACTCGACGAACAATGACTTTTCATTTCGAACCGCCGACAAAACCGTCGGCTGAGTTACTTGCTTACCCGCCCGTAAGTGTAAATCTGCCTCAAATTGGTCGCCAAAACTTTCCGATTGCCGATTTAATATATATTGAAGCACAGGTCAGTTATTCACAATTTTACTGGCTGGATGGTCAATCATTTCAGTTGGCCCGTCCCCTAAAATACCACTACGAAAAGCTTCCTCCCTTCTGGTTCATCCGAATTCATCGCAACTACGTAGTGAATCGGCGGTTTGTTGAGCAGCTGGAAAGCCGGGACGATGGCTACTGGATGCATCTTTCCATGAACCTGACATTACCCATCGCCCGCCGTCGCTGGCACGACGTATGCGAGCAGATGATGGGCGAAGCACCCGTGAGGACCAGATCTTTACGCGCCATTTTTTACGCGCCGAACCAGAAGTAATCGATTACTAGCAAAGGTGGCCAGATATGGTCTCTTCAACTACGCTGACCTGTACCCGCTTGATTCTATAGTTGATCTCTCACTTCCATCAACGCAAAACCAAGCAAATTTAAGCCTTTCCACTCTTCGGGACTTTCGGCTTTATCGCTGTCAGCCGCCAGGCCAATACCCCAGATGTTATCTACCGGACTGGCTTCTATCAATATTCTATCTTTGGTATTGAGCAGAAACTCTTTCAGGTCTGGATGTTGGCTGAATTTCTGCAAATTGCCCTGCACTACAATCTCAAAACGCTTGTTGTTCCATATAGCCTCATCGAAGTTACGTACCTGTCTACCAAGCGATTTGGCTTCAGCAGGCGATTTACACGCGATGATTTTGGTAACTAATTCCTGGTCACCGAATAACAACGCTTTTTGAGCCATCATCCAGTGTTCAGCCGTATTATATCTGACGTTATCGACCACAAATGACGAAGGCCACCACTGACTAAAACACGAAGCTGTCAGATCACCGCTCTTGCTTTTTTGATGCCCCCAGAAAAAGAGGTACTTAAGTCGATTCCCTCGTTCAACATTCCCGATAAGCCACTCCCGACTGTACGTCATCCGAATCATTTCCAATCACAAATTGATTGCATTTAAGACCGCTCTTTTCCCGATGCAAACCGATAGAGGTAGGGAGCTTTGTGCGCTCCTCCGCTGTATTTTTTTTCTAGTCTTTCCAGTATTTCTGAACCCAGTATTTTCCGCTGAAAACCGGAGCGATGCAGTTTTTGCCCTAAGATCGTTTCGTACAGATTCTGCAATTCGACCATTGTAAACGTTTCGGGCAGTAGTGGAGCGGCCCATCGGTTAAAGCTGATCAGGTTGTGGTCGAGACTGATACGTAGCGTTTCCAGTGCCTTCTGTACCATTACGTTGTGGTCCTGCATGAGCGTGGGCAGCTTCACAAAATCATACCAGTTACAGGTATCAGATAGCACATCGGGCGTCGGAATTGCTTTGGTGAAGTCAACGAGCGCGTAATAACCCACCGATACAAACCGACGTAGCAGCCAATGGCCGTCTACCGGCGAAAGCCCCTTGGCTCGCATAATGGCCGTCATAGGTACTTTAGCCGCATCGTAACGCGCATAATCGCCGAATACATGAAACTGCTCCAGATAAATATCATGTAATCCGGTACGTTCGGCCAGAATGCGTCGGGCGGCTTCATTCAAATCTTCAGTCGTATGAATAAATCCCCCTGGCAAAGCGAATAAACCTGTGTTCTGATATTCCAGCAGCAAAACCTTCAACTGACCTTCGTGAAATCCGAAAATCACCAGGTCAATTGCCAGTCCCGGCAAAAATCCCTGACCAGTTGGATTGTTTACTTTAGGAGCCAGTGGTTCAGCCATACAGTTCAATTTTAGGGCAATTAACAAAAATTTGCTACTCTGAAGCGAACTTACTATTATTGTAACAAATTGATACAATAACGTTTCGAAATTTTTCCAACGAACGTAGCAACCTGTTTCTGATGATCAATTGATACGTCCTCAGGTATTTTTGATAACCCCTACTCGTATTACGTTCAAATCCGCAAGCCCTTATGAAAATTACGTTTCTTCTTTGTCTGCTTATGATACAGGCAGCCCCCGCCGTTCTGGCTCAATCCAAACCACAAGCCAAAACTGTCAATGGCATGGTGGAAGGCGTTACCGAAGCCAGTGGCATCCGTGCATTTAAAGGTGTTCCGTTTGCCGCTCCACCGGTTGGTGATTTACGCTGGAAAGAGCCACAGCCAGTCAAAAATTGGCAGGGTGTTCGCAAAACTGACCATTTTGGCCCCCGCGCCATGCAGCGGCCCATCTTCGGCGACATGGGTTTCCGTTCGGATGGCATGAGCGAAGATTGTCTGTATCTGAACGTCTGGACACCGGCGAAATCGGCTACTGAGAAACTGCCCGTGCTGGTTTATTTCTATGGCGGTGGTTTTGTAGCAGGCGACGGTTCGGAATCGCGTTACGACGGCGAAAGCATGGCGCAGAAAGGTATTGTAGCCATCACAGTCAATTACCGGCTGAACGTATTTGGCCTTTTCGCTCACCCTGAGCTCACTAAAGAGTCTCCGCATCATGCATCGGGCAACTACGGATATATGGACCAGGCGGCTGCGCTACGTTGGGTTCAGCAGAACATTGCTGCCTTCGGTGGCGACCCTAAGAAAGTAACTATTGCCGGCGAATCGGCTGGTTCTATTTCAGTAAGCGCTCAAATGGTTTCGCCCATGGCCAAAAATCTGTTTGCGGGTGCTATCGGCGAAAGTGGTTCATTGCTGGGCGGTATGCCACCGGTTCCAATGGCCAAAGCTGAAGAAACGGGCGTTGCGTTTGCTAAAACTGCCGGTGCTGCTACGTTGGCCGAACTGCGGGCGATGCCTGCTGACAAGTTGCTCGAAGCTACTGCCAAGCCCGGCGTTCCCTGGTTTTCCTCGACCATCGATGGCTACTTCTTCCCGAAACAACCCATTGAAATTTTCGAAGCGGGTGAACAGTCGCACGTACCATTGCTTGTAGGCTGGAACTCGCAGGAAATGGGCTACCAAGGTATTTTAGGCAAAGAAGCGCCTACCGCCGAAAATTACGCCAGTGCAGTTAAAAAATTGTATGGCGAGAAAGCGGATGAAGTACTGAAACTGTATCCGGCCAGCAACGAAGAAGAAGTAAAGCAGACCGGTACGGAATTAGCCAGCGACCGTTTTCTGGCCTACAGTACGTGGAAATGGGCTGACATGCAGGCAAAAACTGGTGGCAAACCTGTGTATCGGTACTATTATTCCCGCCCTCGCCCGGAAATGAGTCCCGAAATGGGAAATGCTACCGCCGGTTTGGCTGGTGGTGTTGTGAAAGGGGATGGTCAGGCAGCTCCCAAACGTCAACCCGACCGGGGGGCTGTTCACTCAGCCGAAATCGAATATGCGATGGGAAATCTGGCTAGCAACAAAGTGTATGCCTGGACGCCCGACGATTATAAAGTCTCGAAAGTCATGCAGGAGTACTTTGCCAATTTCATCAAAACCGGCAATCCGAACGGTTCGGGATTACCGAACTGGCCAGCCGCCAACAGTGGCAACAGTGTCCAGTATATGCAGATCGACGTAAATACGCGACTGGAAACCGAGAAAAATAAAGGCCGCTACATCTTCCTCGATCAGTTTTACAATAAGCAGTAATACGTAGCAGATTAAGCCTTCAGTAATACGTTAAAAAAGGTTCGGGACCAGATTCCGAACCTTTTTTGTTGGGCAGAACTCAGTATAACGTAACGTCAAACATACTTTTTTACCTGACTAACGTATCATTTGTTAACATACGCCTGTCAACCGTTTAGGACGTATCAAAAATCGATTTCGTTATGAAAACGCTGCTAATTCTTCTGCTAGGTTTGTTTATCGTTTCGAACAGTATGGGACAAATTTTTGTCAACGACGTACCAATCGATACGCTCAACACACCTTATTGTCAATTGATCTGCGAAAATGCGGAGCCGTTGACCAGGGCTCGCATACTGATCGACTATGGACAGCCATTTGTTGATACTGGCCTAAACCGCCAAAAATTTATGGATGCCGACAAGAAAGCCATTACGTTCAATTCTAATATTGACGCGCTCAATTTTATGGTAAAAAACGGCTGGGAATTAGCCTCTTTCAAAATGCAGGGTGACAAGTTCATCTATCTGTTGCAACGAAAAAAGCGACCTAATTAATAGTCGCTACGTTACTAAGCCAACAAAAGCCCCGAAAATGAACGTATCATTTTCGGGGCTTTTGTTGGCTTAGTAACGTGGTACTACGTCTTACGTTTTTTCTTCCGGGCAGATGGAAACAGTACGTTATTCAGGATAAGCCGATAACCGGGCGAATGGGGATATAGGTTTAAATCGGTTGGGTTACGGAAGCCACCCCCACCCCGGAGACCTTCGGGATCATGACCGCCGTAGAACGTCCACTGCCCCCGGCCCGATTCGCCGTAGATGTAGCGGTGCGACGATTTCCCCTCTCCCATCACTAAGCTACTTGCCTTAACAGCGCCTTTGCGGAAAGCCGTCGTCTGCCCGAAAAACTCTTTGATAACGTTTTCGTGATTTTGCGTCAGCATGGCGGGAATAACGTCCCATTTTGCCGAAAAGTTAAACAACTCAAAAAAGCCACTCGACTGCTCATAACCACGTCCGGCTGCCGAGTTGATGTCGGAGAACGTAGAGAAACCCCGGTATCCATTGTCAGATTCAAGGCTGAAATTTCCAAAAGCGAAAGTTTTGCTGAAATCGAGTTTTTCCTGCGCATTAGGGTCTGTTCCATCTCCGTCGTAACTGCTCCCTACGATATCGACCCCTTCTGCAGCCAGTGCAATATCGAGCGTTTCGGCGGCTGAACACATGGCAAACAGATAACCACCGCCCGCGCAGAACTCTTTAATACCTTTAGCGACAGCCAGTTTCATTTGCGATACCTTCTGATAGCCATATTTATGCGCAATGTCTTCCTGTGCTTTGATGTCGGCAACCGACTGACGGTGCATGTTACGTCCAAATTGACCCGTAAAATCTTCGTGATGCAAATGAAGCCAGTCATATTTGGGCAAATCACCCTTGAGGATTTCTTCATCATAGACCAGTTCATACGGAATTTCGGCATACGTGAGCACTAACAATACCGCATCCGTATTTTCGAACTCGGCCGGTCCTACTTTTACCGGCGAATACACCACAATTTTGGCCGCTTTCTGGAGCTTCACTACGTCCATATTGACGTCGGGATTTTGCAGTTGCCGACGTATCGACTCAGCATTGGAGTCGGAAATGGTTTCAAACGAAACTCCACGCACCCGGCATTCTGTTTCTACCGCAGCCGTCTGTTTCGTCATAAAACTTCCGCCCCGATAGTTCAGTAGCCATTCGACCTCGCCATCGTCTTTCAGCACTTTGTAGGCAATGCCGTAGGCTTTCAGGTGATTGGATTGTTGATCATCCATGGGAATCAGGACGAAATTGGCCCAGGCGGGCGCGGCCTGACTTAAAATTGCCAGGAATACCAGCAGAAAAGATAAGCGCTGTTTCATTACGTACCTTAATTTTGATGCAAGACACACGAGAGCGTTTTTTGTTCCACCAGAAACCAGGAACGTAAAACTCCTCTCCTACACTTCTATGACTCGTTACGGTATTACGGCACTCTTATTTCTTTTCTCGGCTATGCGTGGTAACGCTCAACACATTACGCCTAAACGTTACCAAATCGAAACAGGGGTATCACAAGCGTTAGCAAAATCTCGAAATCAGACGATTTCTCAATTAGCTTATACGTTAAAGTTCGACATTCCTGATCAAAAAAACCAGCCTATTCCAGCCAGTGAAACAATTTCCTTCAACTGGAAGAAAAACACAGCTCCGCTTCTGCTCGATTTCAAGGAAGAACGTACTCATATTCAGAATGTTTCCCTGAATCAGCGATCGGTCCCTATCGTATTCGAGAGCGAACATCTGGTCATTTCTACTGCTTTTCTGAAGGCTGGAAAAAATGTGGTTTCCATCCAGTTTACAGCCGGTAATCTTTCCCTGAACCGAAACGACGATTACCTCTATACCCTGCTCGTTCCCGACCGCGCAAGAACCGTGTTTCCGTGTTTCGATCAGCCTGATTTAAAAGCGTCATTTCAGTTAACGCTAACCGTACCCAAAACGTGGCAAGCCATAACGAATGCCGCCGTTAAGGACTCAGCAGAAACGGGTGAGCGAAAAACGCTACGTTTCCGGCAGTCGGAGCGGATTCCGACGTATCTATTCGCATTTGTGGCGGGGAAATTCAAATCCGTTACGCGAACGCTGAACAACCGGGCCATGACGTTGCTTCACCGCGAAACCGATACGTCCAAAATCCGGCTCAGTCTTGACCCGATTTTTAATCTTCACGCCGATGCAGTACGTTTCCTGGAAGACTATTCCCAGATTCCGTACCCGTTTCAGAAACTCGATTTCGCGGCCGTACCCGATTTTCAGTACGGAGGCATGGAACACGTTGGGGCTATCGATTACCGTTCATCGAGCCTGTTTCTGGACAACGGCGCTACCCGCGATCAGAAACTATCCCGTGCTACGTTGATTTCGCACGAAACGGCGCACATGTGGTTCGGCGATCTGGTGACAATGCGCTGGTTCGATGATGTGTGGCTGAAAGAAGTGTTCGCCAATTTCATGGCCGATAAAATCACGGAAGTATCGAGTCCCGACGCCAATTATGACCTTCAGTTTGTAGTCGATCATTTTCCGGCGGCCTACGCCGTTGACCGAACGGAGGGAGCCAATCCAATTGGACAGCCGCTGGCAAATTTGCAGGAAGCCGGTACGTTATATGGAGGCATCATTTACCACAAAGCGCCTATCATGATGCGGCAACTGGAACGCTTGATGGGCAAAGAAGCGCTACGTGATGGCCTGCGGGAATACCTCAAAAAGTACTCATTCGGCAACGCCACCTGGGCCGATCTGATCGCTATTCTGGACGCCCGTACCCCAACCGATTTAGCTGCCTGGAACCGCGTATGGGTCAATGAAACGGGGCGACCGAAATTCACATATCAATGGGATGGCAAGGGTGGGACTATAAAGCAGTTTGTCATATCGCAGCAGGCCGAAGATGGCTCAAACCGATTCTGGCCGCAATCCTTTGAAGTTGCGCTGGTCTACGGCGATCATCGGGAGGAATTGACCGTAAACATGAATCAGCCGCAGATTACCCTGAAAGAAGCGATTGGCAAGAAAACGCCAATGTATGTTACGTTCAATTCAACCGGTCAGGCTTACGGGATTTTTCCGGTCGATACTGCGTCGGTGATCCTGCTGGAAGACACCAAAGATCCGGTAACGCGGGCGGCTACGTACATAAATTTGTACGAAAACATGCTTTCAGGGCAAGGAATTTCTCCTGAGCAACTAGCATTGGGGTATCAGAACATGTTAAGCAGAGAATCGGAAGAATTAAACCTTCGACTGATTACGAACCAGCTATCTGATATTGTCTGGAATTTTACCCGACCTGAAAAACGCCCAGCCCTGGCGGTTTCAGTTGAACAGGCAGCGTGGCAGGCAATGGAGCAGGAGCCATTATCCGGACCATCCAGTCCGGGCAAGAAAAAACTGCTGTTCCGCTTGTATCAGAATATCGCTCTGAGCCGGGAAGCGCAGGATAGACTGTATGCCATCTGGAACCACCAGAAAGCCCCAACCGGCGTTACGTTGACCGAAGATGATTACACTTCACTGGCCTTAGCGCTGGCTGTCCGCGACTATCCGGCAGAAGGAATTTTAGCCAAACAGTTGGCACGTATTAAAAACCCGGACCGGCAGAAACGATTGCAATTTATGATGCCCGCTTTGTCAGGTAACGTAGCGGAACGGGACGCTTTTTTCGCATCGCTGGCCCAGGAAGCTAACCGCGATCGCGAAGCCTACGTAACGTCCGCACTTGGCTATCTTCATCATCCACTACGTAGCAAAACATCCTCGAAATACGTATTGAAAAGCCTGGAACTGCTGGAAGAAATTCAGCGAACGGGCGATATTTTCTTCCCCGAATCCTGGCTACGTTCGACGCTGTCAAGTTATCAAACTCCCGAAACAGCTCAGTTGGTACGTCGGTTTCTGGCGGATCGCCCTACGTATAATGCGCGCCTGAAAGCCAAGCTCTTACAAGCAGCCGACGGTACGTTCCGGGCAAGCAAATTGCTGTATCAGCCATGACAACCGACGATGCGTTTCCAGCGATCAGTCCAAAAATGTCCCAGGACTTATTTCTGATCAGAGATGAGTCGTGGGAAGATCGGTTTAAAGAAAACTTTAACCAGTTTATTATTGGCCCATTGGAAACCAGTTGGCAGGTGATCAAGTTGCCTTTGCCCCCGTCCCGAACGAGTAATCATGCCCTCTTTTTTGTTACGTCGGGGCATGTAGATATAAGCGTTGGGCACCAGACGTACATCATACGGCCACAAAGCCTGGTTATTGTACCGGCTTTACAAATATTTGCCATTCAGACGATTAGCACCGATTCGTCGGGCTACCTAAGCTTTTTCAGTCAGGAACTGGTACGTAGCGCGGCTGGTGAAACTGACTTTCCATTCCTCAAACTGACAGGAAATCCGCACGTTACCCTATCGGCGCAGCAAACTACGTTTATCAATAATTTATGTAATCGACTAAACATCGAATATCTCGAAAACGGTGCCGCTAAAACCGATCTGATTCCGCCTTACCTGCTGGCACTTCTGACTGAAATTAACCGGGCTTATGTCGATACGTTTCCAGTAAAGACTGACGCGGGTGATCGACTTGTGCAACGTTTTATGGATTTGCTGACTACTCAGATACGTCATTCTAGGCTAACCACTACGTATGCCGAGCAGCTAAATGTCAGCCCCAATCACCTCAACAAAGTGGTCAAATTTCGGACGGGGAAATCGCCTTCTGTCTGGATCGACGAACGTATCATACTGGAAGCTAAAGTTTTGCTATTTCAATCAGATTTAACTGTTTCGCAGGTGGCGCAGCAGATGGGTTTCGATGACCCGTCGAGTTTTGGTAAACTGTTCCGCAAATGCACCCAGCTAAGCCCCACCGAATTCAGAAATCGATACACCCGACCGAATGATTGATTTTGACTAATCTTCGCCCGATTTCGCCTACCAATTTTCCTGTTTACCAACAGAACTTTGTGAAAATAACTTGGTCGGGATTTTCCATGATTTATCCAATTCTTTTAGTCGTTCACAATGCGTTACGTTGGCTGGTGTTAGCAAGCCTGCTGGCATCGCTTGGCAGCAGCATTTCGGGTCTGGTACGTCATCGAACGTATCAACGTATTGATCAGACGCTACGTGTCGTTGCTACGTCAATTGCGCATACGCAATTGCTGGCAGGATTCTATCTCTACGCCAAAAGTCCAATTGTGAGCTATTACTGGAAATCGCATCCAACGTATCAGGAAGGGCACGAATTCTCATTTTTCAGCCTGATTCATATTGGATTGATGCTTACATCAGTCATTGTCATGACCATTGGATCAAGTAAGGCGAAACGCCAGAAGTCGGATCAGCAGAAATTCAAAACAACCGTTATTTATTTCGGAATTGGTCTGCTTCTCATCTTTATTGCGATTCCCTGGCCGTTTTCTCCCCTGGCTAACCGACCTTTGTACCGTTCATTTTAAACCGTCAACGTACTAACCATGCATTTTTTCAATTCACCCAAAATCCGACTACGTATCGTCAGTTTCGCCGAAGGGCTTTCGTACATTTTGCTTTTATTCATCGCCGTACCGTTAAAACGTATTGGCGGTCATCCAGAAGCGGTACAGATTCTCGGCCCTATTCACGGCCTGCTTTTTGTGCTCTACGTGCTGACGATTATTCAGGCGAAAACCGAATACGGCTGGCCAGCGGGCAAAACATTTCTGGCTTTGCTGGCGTCCGTTATTCCTTTCGGTACGTTCTACGCTGATTACAAGGTTTTCCGTGATTTGCCCGCCACCACAGAGCAGGTTTAACAGGACTAAATGGGTTAGGCCAAAACAGGCTCCGGCTGTTTGAGTGACGAAGCGACTATAGGTTATCCTTCGACTCAAACAGCCGGAGCCTGTTTTGGCCTAAATCTTATTGGAACAGTAGGGGAGCAAGGTCGGTCAGGTTTCTGCGCCATACCATGAACGTGTGACCTCCTGACGTATTTACTTCCTTGAAATTCACCTTTTTTGACGTCAGGTACTCTTTAAAGTTATTGTTATTCTGAAGCAGGAAATCATCAGCTCCGCAGGAAATCCACAAGAGTTTTAGCTGCTTATTGGCGCTTTCATCCAGTTTTGGATAAGCTTTGGCAAAACTATCCATCATTGCTTTTTTCTGCTCTTCCGGAGAAGCTGTTGCCGCAGGACGAGGTCCTGCCCCGAATCCAACGGCACTGCTAAAACCGCCTACGTAGGCAAAATGGTCGAGGTTATTCAGCCCTGTATAAAATGCTGTTCCTCCGCCCATCGACAAGCCAGCAATGGCTCGTTGGGTTCTGTTTTTAGATGCGTTATAGGTTTTTTCCAGTTGCGGGATAATTTCCTGAAGCACTTCCGCCGTGTATTTTTCATTCCCGCCATAACCCAACGTATTGACCATAATCATAGGTTTCGCTTTGCTTTCCGCAATTAAATTATCCAGAATAATATTCGCCTGCGCGTTCACGATCCAAGATAAAGCCGTTCCGGTAGCACCATGCAGCAGGAAAAATACGGGATAAGGTTCCTTACGTTTGGGGTCATAATTTGGGGGTAGGTACATATAATAATCACGATCTTCGCCCATAACCGCTGACCGATAGACGTGGTGATCGACGATACCACGCGGCACATCCTTTATTTCCCAACTCAGCGATGCCGGCCCCGGCATGTGCGCCAGACTCTGTCCATTGCATTGATAACAAGGTTTGGCGACCGGGTTGGCGGGGTCTGGAATCCGTAGCCCATCGACGACAAACGCATAGTCATACACATCCGGGTCGAGCTTTTTGGTAAAACTCCAGACGCCCTGATCGTCTTTGGTCATTGTTTCCTTCGAAACACCTTCGATGTCGAGGATCACTTCTTTCGCATTTGGCGCCCGTAACCGGAAAGTCAATCCACCATCGGCAACTTCCGGCGATTTAACAGGGGGCATTCTGGGCACTTGAGCCACGAGCGCTGCCGTTTGGAGCAGCAGAAAACTGAAAAGCAAAAGCCGGTTTGATAGATTCATGCGATTCGTAAAGAAAGAGTTTAACAAAACGCTACAATCTACCACGCATTTGAGTCATTCCGTATTTTTTACACAAAGACTTTTATTCCAACTGCCCAGTAGGATGAACCATGAAAATCTAGGACTAAAAACCATCGGGCGAAGCGGTACGTATGCTGTATATGTCAGAAGCAGATTGATCATTCACTACGTAACGATTTAACCGGATTAATTAGGGCTGTAGCGATGGTTTTGCTTCCGATAGATACCAAAACCAGAAACAGAATTAACCCGATTGGTATGCCGAAAAGCCACCAGCTCAGTTCCACACGGGATGCGTAGTTTGACAGCCAGTTGCTGACTAGAAAATACGTAATTGGCAAGCCGATCAGGATAGACACCAGCACGGTGCGGATGAATTCTTTTGATAGCAGAACAACCAGGTTCGTCGTACTGGCACCGATCACTTTGCGAATACCGATTTCCTTGGTTCGTTTGGCAACCGTAAACGTAGCCAGGCCAAACAGTCCTAAGCAGGAAATCAGAATAGCCAGGCTTGTCAATGCGCCAAATACCTGCTGGAAGCGGTCATCGGCTTTATATTGCTTATCGTATTCACTGTCCAGAAAGAAGTAACTGAACGGAGAATGCGGGAAATTGGCTTCAAAAACCCGCTTTAACGTAGCAAGTTGCTGGCGGGCATCTCCCCCCGCAAACTTAACACTGGCGAACGATTCGAAGCTGGGCGAGTAGAGATGGATAATAGGAATGTAGGGTGCTTTGGGCGATTCGTAATGATAATTACTGACAACGCCCCGAATTATTGCCTGCCTCCCCCAAAAATCGACCCGTCGACCGATAGCTTCCTCAGGATCAGGAATCCCCCACAGCCGTAACGTCTGTTCATTAACAATGAGTTGCCGACTGGTCGTATCTGAAAAGCCGGGGCGGGTCGACGTATCAAAATTTTTGCCAGCAAGCAGCCGTATGTCCATCAGGTGAATAAACGACGTATCAATGCCAGCCAGGTAATAATTATAGGAGGTTTTCTTAACGGCATCAGCCAGATTGACGCCTGTGGTTGTGCCCATCTGGCTCGAGCTCAAGCCCGGTACGGTTCTGGAAAAGGCGACCGATTTTACCCCTGCCTGATCGAGCAGCATTTGCCGGAACGCTTCGTAATCCTGACGAGTATCGATTCCCACGGGGGCTTTCACAACTACGGTATGATCGATGGCCATTCCTAAGTTCTGTTCCCGCAGAAAAGCAACCTGTCGATAGACAACAAAGGTTTGTATGAGCAGAATCAGGGTCATGGTAAACTGAAAAACAACCAGCGACTTACGGAGCAACGTACCGCTAACCGAGCGGGAGAAATTGCCTTTGAGAACCTTGACCGGCTCGAAAGCAGCCAGAATAATGGCTGGATAAAATCCGGAGAGCACCACACTCAGTGCCAGAAAAGCGCCTACGCTCTTCCAGAAAAATACGTCATTAAAGAGAGTAAAATCTTCGGGCAAGCCTGCTACGTCTACAAATACTGGCCGAAGCGCAGCAACTAGTCCCAGCGCCAGCCCCCCTGCCAGAATATTTACCAGTAGGGTTTCCAGCAAAACCTGAGATCTGATCTGAGCCTGGGTAGAACCAACTACTTTGCGAACGCCGATTTCCCGCGCCCGGTCGAGGGCTTTGGCGGTGGTCAGATTAACGTAGTTGACAAAGGCGCTCAGCAACACGAGAAACGCAACTCCCAGCAGAAAATAAACCGATCGGGCTTCGCCATTGGGTTCTACTTCAAACGTCTTCCGGGAATACAGGTGGATGTCGCTGATTTTCTGAGCGATTACCTGCTCATTTTTTATCTTCTTGTCACGTAGCAAACGATCACTAAATGCCTTAACAGATTTGGTAAATGTGTCATAATTCACATTTGGAGCTAGCTGCAAATACGTCAGGGTATTATTTCCATCCCAATTGTCTTCTTTCTCACCAAAGTCGGATAACATGGTCGGGTAGGAAAGCAACATATTAAATTTTAAATGAGTATTTGCCGGGCTGTTTGCCACAACACCGACAATTTCGAGTAGAACGCTATTGCCTTGTTGGGGTATCTTCAACGTTTTGCCCACTACGTCAAGCGTATTGAAATACGTCATGGCCGTCGTTTCGGTGAGAACAACCTGACGGGGTTTGGTAAACAGATCCTTCCGACTGCCCCGCAGTAAGGGGTAGTTAAACATGGAAAAAAAAGAAGAATCGACGGCAAATACCTTGTCGGCTAGATAATAACGATCACCACGCTGTACGGTCATGGTTGGCGAACCAACGGGATATACACGCGTGTAATTGACCACTTCACTCATTTCCTGCCGGGCTTTGTTTCCAAATGGAGGGTAGGTTTCGGTGTCCTGAGCGTCAATCGTGCTGCCATTCATGTAGTCGATGGTCAGTCGCACAATCCGATTCGCCAGCGGATTAGTGTTTTCATAACTCAACTCAAAACGTACGTATTGGATGATAAGTAAGGCCATGGCGAGCCCAGTTGCCAGTCCGACTACATTAATGAACGAGAACGTGTTGTTTTTGCGAAGATTTCGCCAGGCGATTTTGAGGTAATTACGTAGCATAGTCGGGCTCAGAAAAGAAAAGGTTGAATTCGTGCTTACTTCCGTCAGTTGCCTAGTAAGCTGGCGGCCAATGAAATAAGGTCGACAGAAGCGAATGACCTCTTGTATATACAGACGACGGGCTTTTGATTCACCTACCTGAGCCACCTGCTGCTCAAACTGCTCGTGCAGGTCGCCGAGGAGTTCTTCCTGTAGATCAGCCGGACAGACGAATCGGAGTAACCGATCGGCCCAGGCAGGCGGCTGAGGTGTGTCTTGACGTTGCGGCATGGCTTACGAAAACGATAAATTCGGTATGGCTTCCCACAGGTCGTTACGTACCTGACGCATCTCATCCAGCGTGCGCTTCCCATAGGCAGTTACGGAGAAAAGCCGTTTTCGACGGCCTCCTCGAGCTGCCGTAGCTCCGCCAAGTTCTGACTTGACAAATCCTTTTTCTTCCAGCCGATACAAGGCTACATGAACACCGCTAAGGTTAATAGAACGTTGGGTCCGCTGCTTCAACTCTTCGGCAATATTGAGTCCGTAAGCCGATCCGTTCAGGATAGCGACAGTCAGCAGAACAAGTTCTTCAAATTCTCCTAAATAGGTTCTGCTCATTGGTGTTCTATTCAGTCTTATCCATTTTCTTACTATTTGCTAAACAAATAAAGTGCCATATATATAACATGTAGATTATCAACCGAATAACCTTATCACTAGCTCTGGTAGCTGTCCGGAAGCGTACAGTTTATGTCCGAAAATAATAACTGATACGAATAGCAATCGTGTGCTTTTGCCTTCGTTTGTTTTTGAATGCTGCTAATGAATTTAACCATCTATACGCATCTGCTCAAACAGAAAAAATCACCAGCTGCTCAAACCGACGGCGACCGGCACTGCAACATTATGAATTATAAGCTTCCGTTCAGTCTGGTGGAGAAGAATAGGTAATTGCCGTTTGCGAGCTATACGAAGTAGTTCTTTGTACTAATGGTTATAACAGACAATATGGCTGATAGATTGATCAATGATTTATCCGATTTTATTGCCGTCCATACCTCATTGAAATCACAAAAAACACCAAAAGCCAGACGTAGTGCCCGGCTTTTGGTTACAGAGGAGGTATTTTTATCGGGTTGCATCAACAGCTGCAGCGGCCTCGATAGCGGCAATATCTGAGCGATTTTTCTCGCCGTATTCATCCCGTTTACTTTCGAAGTACTCGAAAATTTGGGTAATGGCGTCGTTATTCTCCGCAATTTTGGAGTGCATATCGCTTAAATCTTTTTCCAGACGTCGATCGTTCAGACCGTTCATATTATCTACTTCAATCTGGCTGATTTTTGAGATTAAAGCGGTCTGGCTATTTTGTAAATCCTCGAGTTCGCGAACTACTTTATTCATCAATTCGAGCTTCTGTAACTTATCCATGTTGTATCTCTTTGGTTGAGTATTAGTTTATTAACTCGCTATTGTTCGAAAGGTTTTGTTAACCTTGCCGGAAACTATTATTTGAGCCTATCCATGAAGAGGCAAACTCCTCCCCTTTTTACGCTCTTATTTGCCAGTGTTACGTTGCTCGAAATATTGGGCGATACGTTATCCATTCGCTGGCTGCACTACGTCTGCAAGCCACTGATAATGGGGCTGTTGCTTTATTACGTCTGGCGACAATTTCGGTCTGCTACGTATACCCGACCGCTACGTTGGCTCATCGCCGGAATGGTATTTGCGCTGTTGGGCGATGTGTTTCTGATGATTCAGGAGATTGATTTGTTTGCCCTGGGCCTGGGTTCTTTTCTGGTGATGCAAATCTGCTATAGCCGAGCTTTCTGGCTTGACATTCAGGCAAGTGGAAAGTCGATACGTCCCCGCTCCTTCTCGCTGACAGCAATTCCGTTTGTGTTGTACGATGGTATTTTTCTATTTATTCTCAAACCGCGATTTTTCCTTGATCCAAAATTAACGCCTTTATGGTGGCCGGTGGTTGGGTACGTTTTCTGTTTGAGTCTGATGGGTGTGCTGGCGCTTCTGCGAAAAGGTTTACTGAATTATGGTTGGGTAGCACTCGGAGCCGTTCTATTTATCTTATCCGACTCAGCAATTGCTATCGATAAATTCCTGTTCCCGATTGCGGGTGCTACGTGGCTCATCATGATTACTTACGCCATGGCGCAGTACCTGATTGTCATGGGCATTGTGCAACATGAATGGGCGACCGAACATGTTGATGCTTAAGACATATAGTATTTTTCGATACGATTATCAATTAAATCAATTTGATTTATCAAATTCAAGAGATTAATCTTGCAATTGTAAATCGGTTTACTAACCTTAACCGCCTAAAAACACATTTCTAGATAGGTTCTTACCAATAATTTGCACAATGGAAAACTATTCAGGTGACATCAGTAAATGTCCGTTTCACTCGGCAATCGCAGGTGAAGTTCAAAATACTGAAAAATTCACTGCCGCCGGCGACGGTACACAAAATCGCGATTGGTGGCCGAATCAATTGAAAGTCAACATCCTTCGTCAGCATTCGTCGCTATCGAACCCGATGGGTGAGCAATTCAATTACGCCGAAGCGTTTAAGAGCCTTGATCTGGAAGCCGTGAAAAAAGACCTTCACGACCTGATGACTGATTCTCAGGATTGGTGGCCTGCCGATTTTGGACACTACGGCCCTTTGTTCATTCGGATGGCGTGGCACAGTGCCGGTACGTATCGCACAGGCGATGGTCGTGGGGGCGCAGGGGCCGGTCAGCAGCGTTTTGCTCCGCTCAATAGCTGGCCTGACAACGTCAGTCTCGACAAAGCTCGCCGACTGCTTTGGCCAATCAAACAAAAATATGGTCAGAAACTTTCCTGGGCCGACCTGCTGATTCTTACAGGTAACGTAGCACTGGAATCGATGGGCTTCAAGACGTTTGGTTTTGCCGGTGGCCGTCCAGACGTTTGGGAACCTGAAGTAGATGTTTACTGGGGTTCGGAGAAAACATGGCTCGGCAACGAGGATCGTTATTCAAAAGGGGTGCCGGGTGTAGCAGCGCAGGGCGTAGTGAGCTCTGATGAAGATGCCAGAGGCATTACCCACTCACGCGATCTGGAAAAGCCCCTGGCAGCCGCCCATATGGGTTTAATTTATGTGAACCCGGAAGGGCCAGACGGCAACCCGGATCCAATTAAATCCGCCAGAGATATTCGTGAAACGTTCGGCCGGATGGCGATGAACGATGAAGAAACGGTGGCGCTGATAGCCGGTGGTCACTCATTTGGTAAAACGCATGGTGCTTCTACGTCAGATCACGTTGGTCCAGAACCCGAAGGTGCTGATTTAGAGCTACAAGGGTTTGGCTGGGCAAATAGTTTTGGTTCTGGTAAAGGCGGTGATACCATCACCAGTGGTCTGGAAGTTACCTGGACCAGTACGCCAACCCAATGGAGCAATGACTATTTCCAGAACTTGTTTGCGTTCGAATGGGAATTAACAAAAAGCCCAGGCGGTGCCCATCAGTGGGTAGCTAAAGATGCCGGCAACATCATTCCCGACGCACACGATCCGTCGAAAAGCCACCGCCCGACTATGCTAACGACTGACCTCGCGCTACGTTTCGATCCTGAATACGAAAAGATTTCGCGACGTTTCCTTGAAAACCCGGATGCGTTTGCAGATGCCTTTGCCCGCGCCTGGTTTAAACTGACCCACCGTGATATGGGCCCTCGCGCTCGCTACCTGGGTCCCGACGTACCGCAGGAAGAGCTGCTTTGGCAAGACCCAATTCCGGCTGTTGATCATGAATTGATCGATGACAACGACGTAGCTGCGTTGAAAGCCAATATTCTTGCATCTGGTTTGTCAGTGTCTGAGTTAGTTTCGACGGGATGGGCTTCGGCTGCTACGTTCCGCGGTTCAGACAAACGGGGCGGTGCCAACGGAGCTCGGATTCGACTGGCTCCCCAGAAAGACTGGGCTGTAAACAATCCGACTCAATTATCGAAAGTGCTGGGTATTCTGGAAAGTATTCAGGAAGAATTTAACAGCACGCAATCGGGCGGCAAAAAAGTTTCGATGGCTGATTTGATTGTGCTGGCAGGTAATGCTGGCGTTGAGAAAGCCGCGAAAGATGCAGGTCAGGAGGTTACAGTTCCGTTTACACCCGGCCGAATGGATGCGTCTCAGGAGCAAACGGATGTAGAATCGATTGCTGTTCTGGAACCGCTTGCCGATGGTTTCCGGAACTATCTGAAAGGCAAATTCACCGTTTCGACTGAAGAATTGCTGGTCGATAAAGCCCAGTTACTAACTTTGACAGCCCCTGAACTGACGGTTCTGATTGGTGGGATGCGCGTTCTGGGTGGTAACTACAACGGTTCTAAAAACGGCGTTTTCACAGACCGTGTTGGTGTACTAACCAACGATTTCTTCGTGAATCTGCTCGATATGCGCACCGCGTGGAAATCGGTGGAAGAGCACAGAGAAATCTTCGAAGGTCGCGATCGCAACTCAGGTGAAGTAAAATGGACAGGTACTCGTGCCGACCTCATTTTCGGTTCTAATTCGGAGCTGCGGGCCATTGCTGAGGTATATGCAAGCTCAGACGCACAGGAGAAGTTTGTCAAGGACTTCGTAGCCGCCTGGGCTAAAGTGACTAACCTTGATCGATTTGATCTGGCTTGATTTTAAGTCCATTCAAAATCGAAGAGCCATCCCGGTAAGGCATGGCTCTCTTTGTTTATAGATGCCCTGTATACCGATTGTGAAATCAGTAAAATCTTTACCGGTAAAGATTTTTGTCATTCTGAGACACGAGGAATTTTAACGTGTTCTTTGTGTAAAGGTGCATTAAGGTTCTTCGTGCCTTAAAACGACAAAATAACGGATAAGCTAACGTAGCAATTCAGCAAGAATCGGGTTTTGAAGCACTCCGTTTATGGCGAAATTTGTTCAACAAACACAAAGGCTATGAACACCAACAACACATACACCTACGAGCAAATTGCCCGCGCCATCGAACACCTGACGGCTCATTATCAGGCACAACCTTCGCTACGCGAACTAGCCGAAAAAGCCAATCTGAGCGAGTTCCATTTTCAACGATTGTTCACGGAATGGGCGGGAGTAAGTCCTAAAAAATTTGCGCAATACCTTACGCTCGAACACGCCAAAAATCGCCTGCGTAACGGGGCTCCTCTAGCCGATGCCGCTCATGATGCAGGTTTGTCGGGTACAGGCCGATTACATGATTTGTTTGTCAGCATCGAAGGCGTTACGCCGGGGCAATTTAAACAATCGGGTTCGGGGCTTGTGCTCACATATGGAGTTTTTAACAGCCCATTCGGGCATTACGTGCTGGGTGCCATTGGCGAAAAAATTGCGCTGCTGCATTTCCTGAACGAAGGCGACGTAGCAGAAATTATCCTGGCATCGGTCTGGCCCGAAGCTACGCTTGTTCGGGATCTGGCTGCGCTTCAGCATTTTGCAGATCAGATTTTTCCAACTGCCGACGTAACAAACAATACGTCTTTTTCCGATAAGACAACGTATCGATTACCCGTGTTACTACGTGGTTCTGCCTTTCAGCTAAAGGTATGGGAAGCTCTGCTTAAAATTCCTGAAGGTCAATTAGCGAGTTACGACCAGATTGCCGAAGCCATCGGACAGCCGACTGCCTCACGAGCTGTTGGAACAGCAATCGGTAGTAATCCGGTCGGCTACTTAATCCCCTGCCACCGGGTTATCAAAAAGACGGGTTTATTCGGAGGATACCGTTGGGGTTCCGACCGGAAGCAAGCTATGCTTGGCTGGGAAGCTGCCAGAACGGATGTATAATTAAATAGCTCTGGCTTATCAAACGCGGATGTTATGATCTATGTAAGTCATAACAATCCGCGTTTGATAATTAATAGCAACAAAGATGATCTACAAAAATCTTGACTGGCCTCTTTATCAGGCCAATCTTACCAAAACTGGTTTCATACTGCTACCCTCACTCCTCTCAAAAAACGAATGTGAGGATTTAACGGATGTGTTCGATATACCTGATTTGTATCGCAAAACCATCGTGATGCAAAAACATGGTTACGGTAGTGGCGAATACAAATACTTCAATTATCCATTACCAACTCTTGTAAATACACTTCGCCACGAGTTATTTGCTCAATTAGCGCCCATTGCCAATGACTGGAATGAAAAACTGGGACTTCCGCTACGTTATCCGGCTGCCCTTGATGAATGGCTGGAAACCTGCCACAAAGCTGGTCAAAATCGTCCCACACCCCTTATTCTAAAATACGGTTCTGGCGATTGGAACGCATTGCATCAGGATATGTACGGCGAGTTGTATTTCCCGTTTCAGGCCGTGCTTTTTCTAAGTCAGCCAGATGTCGATTACACGGGAGGAGAATTTGTCATGGTGGAACAACGCCCACGTATGCAATCGAAAGCCATTGTTTTACAGCCCCAACAAGGACAAATCGTGGTGTTTACTACAAAATACCGGCCAGCCAAAAGCACTCGTGGCTACTATCGGGCTGCTATGCGACATGGTGTCAGCGAAGTACGTTCTGGGACGCGGATTAATTTGGGTTTGATTTTTCACGATGCCGCATGATACGTCATACTGAACTGGGCGCAACTCCCTACGCACGCCTGCGAACGTTGGTTAAACTGATCAGATCGAGCAGTGTTACGTTAGGTGGTCATCGGCCGGGCAAGATTTATGGCCGTCTTGACTGTCGGACAGGCAAACGTATGAAACCCGAAAACCGCGTATTTTTCAGAGACGTACCCGAAGCGGTTTCAGCCGGTTATCGACCTTGCGCGGTGTGTTTACCGGAAACCTACACACTGTGGAAGCGTGACCAATAACCTACTTGCCCGTCTCATGGTTTTTCGTTAATCTTGTTAAGGTATCAAGCCAACACAGATATGACTGAAATAGCCGAAAAAAAGCCGCGTCGGAATACATCACCACGTCGGAACAGGCGATTATCTTCTCGCAGTATTCCTCCTGCTCTCATTTATGAAATGTGGAACGGTAAACCGATTTATTACCACGGATACCAGGATGTACTGGCAGGTAAGAAATCCATTGAGGAAGTCATGTCGTGTTCTGATTTACAGGGAGTTTTAGTTTCTACTCTGCATGGTTATTTGTATAACCTTATCAACCGTAAAAAGTATTTGCTTGCTACAAATGAAATTGGTCTTCATTTGGCGTTGAATGATAATTTGTGTAATGACATAGTTATTTACGAAAGAGAAAAGCTTGGCAAACTTCAGGGCAAATATTTCGACGTAGCGCCGAAAGTAGTTATTGAAGTCGATATAAATGCCGACCTATCAGATTTCCCCAACAAAGCCGACGAATACATCATCCAGAAATCGCAGAAACTGCTTGATTTTGGTGTTGAGAAAATACTTTGGGTTATTACGAGTATGCAGAAAGTATACATTATTGAACAGGGTAACCCAACCTGGTACATTGTCAACTGGTCCGAAACCATTCAGTTCGTAGACGATTGTCACCTCAGCATC
Source organism: Spirosoma flavus (assembly GCF_054778555.1). Classification (NCBI taxonomy): domain Bacteria; kingdom Pseudomonadati; phylum Bacteroidota; class Cytophagia; order Cytophagales; family Cytophagaceae; genus Spirosoma; species Spirosoma flavus. The sequence continues at coordinate 238,205 of NZ_BAAGZL010000005.1, read as the reverse complement.
AAACAACTACTTGACGAAGAAGATATTGCATATTGACTTTAACGTAGCAGAAACCTCAAAGCAATTTTTTCAACACCGCTACGCTACGTTCCAATTCAGCTTCCGTACTTGATGCAAATCCAAATCGGGTGCCGTTCAATCGCTGACCCGGCGGATTGTGGGACAAACCATTGGAGAAAAACAATCCTTTTTGTTCGGCACGTATCGCTAGCGATTGCATATCTACATCCTGACCAAAACGTGCCCAGACAGCTAAGCCGCCATCGGGTTTTGTGAACTCTACTTCGTTGCCTAATTCATGAGTCAGTAAATCGCAGAAACAATCCCGACGCGACTGATACGTACGTAGCGCTTTCCGGAAATGCCGTTTCAATTCACCTGTTTTGAATAACTGACCAATGGCAAATTCGAGCATGGGGTCGCCCTGTCGGTCGATGATACGTCGGAGTCGGGCCAGTTCATCAATCAGGGCGGTTGGTGCCACTACGTAGCCAATCCGGAAAGCGGGTGCAACAGATTTTGTTAGTGAACCTACATAGACAACCATCCCTTTTCGATCGGCGCTGGCTAGTGGCAGTATCGGGCGGCTGAGGTAGTGAAAATCATAATCATAATCATCTTCTAGCACCACAAATCCATATTGTTCAGCTAGTTGCAGCAACCGGATACGCCGGTCGGCACGTAGCGTCACTGTGGTGGGGTAATGGTGGTGGGGTGTCACAAATACCAACCGAATCGATTGCTTCTCGCAAATTTGAGCCAGCCTATCAATGTCCATTCCATGCTGATCGACAGGGATGGCTTGAATAGTAGCTCCCGCTTTTCGAATATTCATCGTGGCTCCGGCCCAGGTTGTCTCTCCCGTAACGACGATATCACCCGGACGTAGCAAGGTCTGACACGCCAGATGAAGACCCATAATACTGCCTCGTGTAATGAGGATATTTTCGGGCGTGGTACGTAGCCCGCGCGTTTCGTTCAGATGCTGTGAAAGTTGCTCACGTAGCAGCGGGTGACCTTTGGTGGTTGCGTACCCGAAATGCTGCTGCGGATTTCCCCACCGAAAGTACGATCGATATGCCCGGCTTAACTCCTCCATCGGAGCCAACCGAATATCCGGAAAACCGTCGTCCAGATGAAGGCCAGCCGTATTTGTCATGACGGGACGTAGCAGAAAGTCAATGGTTTCGAAGGCGAAACCAGGTGTATCAATCACCGACGAATCTGTATCAGCAGGCAGGGTATCTGCCACAAACGGCTGGGGTACTACCTCCGGAAAGTGCGTCGCTACGTAGGTACCACTCCCCGACCGGCTTTCAAGCCATCCCTGCGCTAATCCTTCATCATAGGCCGCAACAACAGTTTGACGATTCAGTTCGAGCCCCTGCGCCAGTTGCCGCGTTCCCGGAAGTCGTTGACCAGGTTTCAGCGTTCCAATGCGAATAAGTTGACCGAGCTGGTTACTCAATTGCACAAAGACAGGCGTTTGCGACGCTTTGTCGAGTTTAAGTAAAGAAACAAGTGATACCATAACCGGACTACTTACATTCTAAAAACTGGACGATTTTGATAGTCCGGCAAAATACGACATTTGATCTATAATTAACTCTACAACCAGTCGACAACCGACTGTTACCTACCAGATGCAAACCACTCGAACTACGCCCAGCCGCCTGGCCAAACGCGCCAGTTATGACGCTGAAACTATCCACCCCATTCTGGACGAAGCCTTATTCTGTACGGTTAGTTACAGCTTTAACGGACAGCCGATGGCAATACCAACGGCCTTCGCCCGTAAAGGTGACATTTTGTACATTCATGGATCAGTAGGGAGCCATTTTATACGTAGCATCGAAAACGGCGAACCTGTGTGTATTTCAGTGATGCTGGCCGATGGTCTGGTGCTGGCGAAATCAGCGTTTCACCACTCGGTCAATTACCGATCTGTTGTCATTTTTGCCAACGCCGAAAAAGTAACCGACGAAGACGAGCGTATGGAAGCCCTCGCCCTGATCACCGACCACTTGATTCCGGGCCGCTGGGATAATTTACGTCCAACTACAGCCAGCGAAATGAAAAAAACAACGGTGCTGGCCTTCTCTCTGGCGGAAGCTTCGGCCAAACTACGTACCGGCGGACCGAACGATGATCCTGAAGACGAGGATTTACCGACCTGGGCGGGTGTAATTCCCTTAAAAACGATTCGCCAAACGCCTATTCCCAAAGAAGGCGATAAAGCCATTTCGCTACCTGACTATCTGCAATGATAATCGTCGAACTGACCGCTGCCAATAATTTTGGCTACGCTTCTTTTATGCAAACTGGTTTTGCAGCTCATCAGGATTGCTTCCGCATCAGTCCAGCCGACGCATTTGGCGAACCTTTTCCGACTACGGGTCAACCCGATAACTTTACTCTTGGTGCTCTTACTGACGCTAATGAACTGGCGGGTTCGGTAAGTTTCAGGCGCGAAGGAGAAACCCGTAAAAAGCTCCGCCACAAGGGGTTACTGTTCGCCATGTACGTAGCGGCCGACTATAGCGGTCAGGGTATTGGGCGAATGTTACTGGAAGAAGTTGTCCGCCGAGCGCGACAATTGCCCAATATAGAACAGATTAATCTGAGCGTCCTGGCGTCTAATGAACGGGCTAAACGGCAGTACTATAAGTTAGGGTTTCGCTCGTATTCGTACGAAAAAAACGCTATAAAAGATGGTGATCGCTATTACGATGAAGAGCTAATGGTGCTTTTCTTAAACGAGACGGTCCAATAATTCACAGTCGTCAAACATAATTCAGAACGTATTATGCTAGCTATCAATGACGTAATACTTTTTGCGCTTGCTGCACTGGGGCTCGTCCTAACGCCGGGACCGAATATGATTTACCTCATTTCCAGATCTATAACGCAGGGAAAACGAGCCGGTCTTGTGTCGCTTGTGGGTGTGATTGTCGGTTTTCTGGGGCATATTTTTCTGGTATCAGCGGGATTGACGGCCGTATTTCTGGCGATACCTATGGCTTATGAAATTCTGCGATGGCTGGGGGTCGGTTATTTGCTTTATCTGGCCTGGGAGTCCGTAAAACCCGGAAGTATCTCGCCTTTTCAAACGCGCGATCTACCACATGATTCTGATTGGAAATTGTTTCGGATGGGCTTTTTGACGAATGCGCTTAATCCTAAAGTAGCCATTTTTTACCTGTCGTTTTTCCCACAATTTACGCATCCGGAACACGGTTCGTTGTGGTTACAGAATATGCAGTTGGGTTTTATTCAACTTACCATTAGTGGCACAGTGAATACAATCATTATTCTCTCAGCCGCCCAACTGGCACGCTGGTTTCAAGACCGTCCAGCTTACATTCGAGTGCAGAAATGGCTCATGGCTAGTATTCTGACTGGTTTAGCGATACGTATGGCGGTCGATAGAGGGAAGTAAACCCGTTATTCTATGAAAATTCAGTTTTCGCCGGAGGAAGGGCTCAAACAGTTGCAAGTCAGTCCAAACGAATTTGTCGAACTGTTTTCGCATGGAAGTCTGGTTGTTGAATATTATAAACCCGATCAGGTTGACAAACAACAGCCGCACCGGCGCGACGAGGTGTACGTCATTACGTCGGGTAGCGGTACGTTCGATTATGCGGGCGAGAAAATGGCGGTTAAACCCGGCGCTCTATTATTTGTGCCAGCAGGCATCGAACATCGATTTGAGAATTTTACGGATGATTTCGCTACGTGGGTGCTCTTCTATGGACCCGACGGTGGCGAACAACCCGCAACTTTGTAATTCATTATCGTAGTACGTAGTATGGCCAAACAGCATCATTATAATCTGACCGTTACGTGGACTGGCAACAAAGGGGAAGGCACGAGCGGCTATCGTTCCTACGAACGCGCCCATATCATCTCGGCAGAAAACAAGCCTGATATTCCCGGCTCATCAGATCCATCGTTTCGCGGGGATAAAACCCGCTACAATCCTGAAGAAATGCTGGTAGGGTCAATTTCGACCTGCCATATGCTGTGGTTTCTGCACTTATGTGCGGAAACTGGTGTCGTCGTCGTCAAGTATACCGACTCGCCAACAGGAACAATGGTCGAAACGGCTGATGGTGGCGGACATTTTGACAACGTAACGCTTTATCCGAACGTAGTGGTTGCCGACGTAACGATGATTGATAAAGTTAATGAGCTACATCAGCGGGCTAATGAACTGTGTTTCATTGCCAATTCGTGTAATTTCCCAATACACCATCAGCCTACTTGCGTTGCGGCTACGTAGCATATTGTCTGGGCCAAGCTCCAGCTTGGCCCGTGAGTGAAATAATTAGTTTCTACAGGGCCAAGCTGGAGCTTGGCCCTGACAATAGCTCTATTTTTTTTCGTGATACACCAGCACCGGAACTTCTGATTTCTCAATCAGTTTCGATACGTGGTTCGGATGCAGCCACTCATCCAGAAAACCTGTCTTGGGATATAACTGCATTACGATCAGATCAGCATGAACATTGTCAAGCTGGTCTTCGGTAAGCACAGTTAGCTCAGCGTCAAAAGCTTCCACCAACGATTCCGTCTGAGTCGTTACTACATCCTGGGTGGTTTGCGACTGCATGGCGTAGGCAATCGTATGAACCTGCACTGGTCGAATGGATTTACCCTCTTCGGTCATTGGGATAATTAATACCGGGCAGCGAGCCTCATCTGCTACGTCGGTTACGGCGCTACCCGCCAGCCGAGCGAAGAATGTACTAAGATCGCTACGTCCCATGACAATCAGATCGGCCGAAAACAACAGGGCGGCATCTAAGATTTCATCCTCAACCGCTCCCAAACGCCATTCCGTCGTAACCGAAAGTCCTTCTGCCCGCAACGTAGTCGCCAGTATTTCCAGTCGCTGCCGGCTAATATCTTCGACTTCCTGCGCCACAATAACGCCCATACCAGGGTCGGCGATGGTTGGCAAAGTTGTATCGGGAATGATAGGCTGTTGAACGTGCAGTAACGTAATGGTCGCGCCAGTTTTATGGGCAAACAAACGCGCCCAATCCAGCGCGGCATCCGTACTATTCGAGAAATCGGTAGGGAAAAGCAGGTTTGTCATAAATAAGTTTACGGTTTACGCGAGTTCAAAATATTGAGTACCCGCATAAACCGTAAACAACAAATGCTATACTATGTTCAGCGTCTCGGCGGTGGCGGTGTATTTCCTTCGTCCTGATTGCTGTTTAGTTTCTGAATAGCCAGCAGTTGGCTCATGGTTTTCTCCATACCTTCGGTTGAACCATCCAGGAAAATGACGTTACCCTTCCCATTTTCGGCAAAATGCTTAATAGCTTCCGTCCAGATGGAGAATAAAATCAGCGATGCATCGAGTTTGGCTTCGTTCATGACCCGCGCTGATTCGGCCATCCCTTTTGCCACTTCTTCCCGGAACAACGCTACGCCCTGACCCCGCAATTGTGAGGCTGTTTTCTCGGCTTCGGCCGAAATCTGAATGGCGTTTCCTTCCGCTTGTGCGGCCTTGGTTTTCGTAATTAACAACGCCTGACCTTCGTTTTCAGCGGCCGCTTTGAGGTTTGACGAAGCCACCACCTGCGCCATCGACCGCATGATTACTTCATCAAAAGCGATGTCATTCAATTGTAAATCAATCAGATGATACCCCCAGCTTTCGAGCAACGTATCAATTTGTGATTTTACGTGCTCAATGATTTCGGTACGTAACGACAGAATTTCGGATTGTTTTTTAGTGGCGACAAAACTACGTATCGACCCCTCAATGGTACGTATCAGAGCCTGCATAAACGATGCTTCGTCGATAAACTTAAACGCTACGTTCTTGATGGTTTGTTCTTCCTGATTCAATACTGAGTACACCAGCATAGCCTTGAAGTTAACATTGGCCTGGTCGGCGGTGATGGCCTGGAACGCCAGTTCGACGGAGCGGTTCTGTATCGAGATACGTCGGTAAATGAATTCGATGAATGGGATTTTAAAATTTAAACCCGGCGTCATAACGCGGGTATATTTACCAAAAACTGTTACAACCGCCACGGTTCCCTGCCGGACAACGACAACAGAGAGATACAATACGATAACAGCTAGAATGACTAATACTAGAAAAAAGTCCATTTGGTGAAGAGGTTAAGACAAAAAAACGGATTCTGCGCCAATGTACAGAATCCGTTGAAATACTGAGAGAATTATTGTTTGTTCGGAAGAATTGGCGCTTAATTACTAGCCGACAATCCGTATCCAACCGCATTTCGTTGATGATAATAGACCATCAGCGCCATTAAAAAACCTGTAAACGCCATAACGGCCCCAACTAGTTGGGGCGACGCATAGCCCAAACCGGCGGCTATAGGTAGCCCACCCAGATAAGCGCCTAACGCATTTCCCATATTAAATCCGGCCTGACTAACCGAAGAACCCAACATCTCGGAACCGTTCGACGCACGTATCATCAAAATTTGAATAGGCGCGCCTAATGAAAAGGCAACCGCGCCCGTAATGAACGTCATAACAAGCAAAGGAATCTGGAAAGGAGCTACGAAATAAATGACGGTTAAACAGACTACCATTAGCGCCAGAAACAAAGCCGTAGCCTTGACAGGCGAAATCAAATCGGCGACACGGCCCGATACCAGATTGCCCACAGCCATACCACAACCCGCCAGAACCAGAATCCAGGTAAGCTGATTATGACTGAAATGCGCTACTTCGGTGAGCAAAGGTGCGATATAGCTGAACCAGGCAAACAAACCACCCGTTCCGATGGCCGTAATGCCCAATATTAACCATGGTTCTACGTAGGTAAACAGTTTAAGGTCTTTCCGCAGATTTGTTTCGCCGACAACAGGCATTGCGGGTAGAAACCGCTGGATACTTGCCATCGTAATCAGGCCCACAGCGGCAATAATCAAAAACGTTAGCCGCCAACTCATGGTATGACCAATGTACGTACCGAGCGGAACCCCAATAATATTAGCGATGGTGAGCCCGGCGAACATCATGGAAATGGCTTGCGCTTCTTTACCGCGACCAGCTAACCGACTAGCTACAACCGATCCAACACCAAAAAAAGCGCCATGCGGCAGACCGGATAAAAGCCGGGTCAACATCATGGTTTCGTAATTGGGCGCAAACGACGAGAGCGCGTTACAGAACGTAAACAAAGCCATCAAACCCAATAGAATCTTTTTAGGCGGGTAATTTCCGGCAATGCCCACCAGCAACGGTGCGCCCAGAACTACTCCAAGAGCATAGGACGAAATCAGGTGACCCGCAACGGGAATCGAGATGTGTAGCGAACTAGCGATGTCTGGCAGAATGCCCATTATAACGAATTCAGTCATGCCAATACCGAATCCTCCGATGGTGAGCGGTGATAAACTCCTTTTCATTTTTGCAGCTTTCTATTTCTATCAATCAACGTTTGCGCTTTCTAAAAAAAACGCAATACGCCATTGACTTTTCTGGTAGTATTCAACTATTGAAATAGAAAAAATACAAAAATGTTCCCGGTACTACGAATGTTCTAATTTATTAGTTCGTGAATGCAATTGCGATTACTAAGCTCAAAAAAAGCCCGACGATAATCCGTCGGGCGTAGTAATTAACTTGCCTGTTTTAGATCAGTCCAACTTTCCAGAGGAATAGTAACTTGCTGGGCAGGCGGTTCACCATGTTGATAAATCGCTTCAAATCTATTTTCGATTTGCTTTAATGTTTTGATATCGTAATACTTCTCACCGCAATATGTGCATACCTGCGCAGGCACGTCATCAACGACCATCAGCAAGCCATTACGTTGATAGATATACTGCGCTGATACGTGTTTGAAGTCTTCATTACCACAAAAGCTGCATTTATCGGTCATGGCCTGTTACGTTTAAATGGTGTAATAAATTTGGGGGGTGTCGGAATATAAACGGTTATGATAATTGCCTGACTATTTCGTCTGCCCACAACAATATGTACTGGCTTCCCTTCCGTCGTAAATCCAGCCACTAAACAACTTACACCTCGCCCCGTATCAACGTATTGTTCAAGAATTATACCATTCAAGATAGCTTCCTCTACTTCAAGTAGAGTCAAATTATCAGCCAATCGTTCCTTATCTGCATGGGCTGAATAAAGGTACTCCTGAATATTTACACAACTTTTTACCCAGTCAATGTCAATCATTCTTTTAAAAAAAGTATACGACTGGCTAAAATCAGTGTGCCAGCAACCAGTTTTCGCCGGTGCCGATGCCAGTTTCCATATGGACGGCCATTGGGATGGCGTTTTTCATGATGTCATCGACTCGTTCACGTAACAGATCGATTTCGTCACGATGGGCGTCGAATACGAGTTCATCGTGTACGGTCAGAATCATTTTTGATTTCAGACGCTCCTGCTGCATGAACTCGTGGATACGTATCATGGCAATCTTGAGCATATCGGCGGCACTACCCTGTATGGGCGCGTTCACGGCGTTACGTTCGGCAAACATCCGGTCGGTCTGGTTGCGCGAATTGATATCGCGAAGGTAGCGACGGCGGCCCAGAATAGTTTCAGCGTAACCAAAGCCGCGCGCTTTTTCGATGCACTGATCGATGTAATCTTTCACCGCCGGAAATCCAGCGAAATATTCCTCAATAATTTCAGCCGCTTCTTTACGGGGAATCTTCAGCCGCTGCGATAGTCCAAAGGCGGAAATACCGTAAATAATCCCGAAATTGATGGTTTTAGCTTTCCGACGCATATCGCTCGTGACCTCATCCAGCCCAACGTGGAAAACCTTGCTGGCCGTCTGCGTATGGATATCGACACCATTATTAAACGCATCGAGCATCGTTTTATCGCCACTGAAAGCCGCCATGATACGTAGCTCAATCTGAGAATAGTCGGCCGACATAATCAGGAATTCCGGTCCACGCGGAACAAACGCTTTCCGAATTTCCTGGCCGCGCGGGGTACGTATCGGAATGTTCTGCAAGTTCGGATTCACTGACGACAACCGGCCAGTGGCAGCAACTGCCTGATTGAACGACGTATGCACCCGCCCGGTACGTGGACTAATGAGTTGGGGCAGTACGTCGACATACGTATTTTTGAGTTTTATCAACTCGCGGTAATCCAAAATTTTGCGGGCAATTTCGTGCTCAACTTCCAGTTTCGACAAGACTTCCTCGCCTGTCGCGTATTGGCCGGTTTTAGTCTTTTTAGCGTTCTTATCGAGCTTCAGTTTTTCGAACAGAACTTCGCCCAATTGTTTTGGCGAACCGATGTTGAACGACTCGCCCGCTATAGCAAAAATCTCCTGCTGAACCTGCCGCATATCGGTGTCCAACGTAGCAGATAAATCAGCCAGCGCTTTCGTATCGAGCGTAACGCCTTCCAGTTCCAGGTCCGTAAGTACCCGAACGAGCGGCATTTCAACCTGATCGAACAGTTTGTGGAGATTATCTTTTTCGAGTCGGGGGGCGAAAGCTTGTTTCAGTTGCAACGTAATGTCAGCGTCTTCGGCAGCGTAATCAACCACTTTCTGAATCTCAACATCACGCATCGTGAGCTGTCCCTTCCCCTTCTTCCCAATCAGCGACTCAATCTCTACCGGACTGTAATTCAGATACGTCATGGCCATCATATCCATGTTATGGCGCATTTCCGGCTCAATGAGGTAGTGCGCAATCATGGTATCGAACAGTTTCCCCTGCACCTCAACGCCGTATTTTTTCAGCATCAAAAGGTCATATTTCAGGTTCTGCCCAATCTTACCAATAGACGGGTTTTCGAGCACAGGTTTAAACTGATCAACAATTGCCTGCGCTTCAGCACGATCCTCAGGAACGGGAACATAGAAGGCTTCGCTTGAACGATACGCAAACGACAAACCCACTAAATCAGCCTCTACGGGGTCGAGGGCGGTGGTTTCGGAATCGAAACAGATACTTTCCTGAAGGCCCAGGTAATGCACCAAACTAGCCCGCATTTCCGGCGTATCGACCAGCCGGTAATCATGTTTCACCGACAGAATCGTTTTCCGACGTTCGGGTTGATTTTCATCTATTTCGTAATCCGGATAAACGTCCAGATATGCCGGGGTCCGGCCATCCGGCCGCTCAGTAACTTCCGTACCCGGTTTATCATCGGTTGTAATCGTTTCGGTAACCTGGCCGGGCGTTGCCTTCGTTGCCGATGCTACGGGAACTTTCACCGCAGTACGTTTGCCTTTCGGTTTCTCAGTCGAGGGCACCGACGACGTAGTATCGCCTGAAAAGTCGAACGGCAAATCGTCCGCTCCCGACGGGTTGACCGCGCTCATGTTGGGAAACGGCATAAACGCAGGCGTATCGCCACCCGGTGAATCGAACAGATTCATCTGATTAGCACCACCCGCCTTAAACGCAGCAGGAAGCGGTTTTTCGTCAAAGTCAGATCCGAGCAGCCGTGTTTTCATCTGCCGGAACTCCAGTTCATCCAGCAAGGCAGCCAACCTGGGTTTATCATACTCCGTATGCCGCAGTTTGTTTTCGTCAAACTCAACCGGTACGTCCAGGTGAATCGTCGCCAGTTGTTTCGACAACAGCCCCTGCTGCCCGAAATTTACTACGTTCTCTTTCAGTTTACCTTTCAGTTCGTCGGCACGGGCAATCAGGTTCTCAACCGACCCAAAATCGGCAATGAGTTTCTGTGCTGTTTTTTCGCCTACGCCCGGAATCCCCGGAATATTATCAACCGAATCGCCCATGAGCCCCAGCATGTCAGTGACCTGATCGATACGTTCGATCTGCCAGCGGTCCAGCACTTCCTTTACACCCAGTTTTTCGACGGGTTTCCCCATGAAAGCGGGCTTGTAAATCTTAACATGTTCTTCCACCAATTGCCCGTAATCTTTATCAGGCGTCATCATATACACCTCAAAATCAGCCAGTGCCGCTTTTTTGGCGATGGTTCCGATGATATCGTCCGCTTCGTAACCTTCCAGAATTAAAATCGGAATGTGCATGGCCTCTACAATCTTTTTAATGTAGGGGACAGCCACGCTAATATCTTCCGGCTGCGACTGCCGGGTAGCTTTATATTGTGGAAATTGCTCGTGGCGGAAGGTCTTCTTCGCCGAATCGAACGCAATGCCGATGTGGGTAGGTTTTTCTTTCGTCAGGACTTCGATCATGGCGTTCATAAAGCCAAAAATCGCCGACGTATTAACACCTCGCGACGAGATGCGCGGGGATTTGCTAAAGGCAAAATGAGCGCGGTAAACCAGAGCCAGCGCGTCTAACAGGAAGAGTTTTTTCTGTGGTTGGGCCATTCGAAAGAAGTCACAAATCAATTCGCCAAAGGTCGAAAGTCTTAAGGACAATCACGCATTTTAGGTGGACAAATTGATGATTTTGCAGGAGAAATTCCCTACTTAAAGAACGTTCGCGGAGGGGTTTTGATTCCTGTGAGATGGGTCAAAACGACGTAGAGACAAGGCACGCCTTGTCTCTACGTTGGGACGTTAATTAGTTAAAAAAACCGTTACTGCGGCAATAACAATCTATCAATAATATGCACAACCCCGTTGGTTGCTGTGATATCCGGGAACGTAACATTCGCGGCCGACGTACCGTTTCCTTTCCCTGTAAGCGTAACAGCGGTCGCGCTGGACGTAGCGGTAATGGTTCCGCCCTGCAACGTAGTAAGACTAGAGCCGTTAGTAATCAAGGGCGTATAGGTACGGCTAGTCAATACGTGGTAGCCTAACACGCTGTTTAACGTAGCGACGGGAGCTTTAGCAATGGCCGTAGAGTCGTACCCGGCCGCCCGGAAGGCTGCATCTGTTGGCGCAAACACGGTGATTGTGTTTGCCGACGCCAGCGTTGTTGCAGAACCTACTCGCGTTACTGCTGCCTGAAGCAACTTGAAGGACGCAGATGGTACCAGCGTAGGGATGCCCTGAATAGTCTTGACTACGTCTCCAAAGATTGGTGGCAACAAAATTCGATCGATGGCGTGTACAACACCGTTTGTAGCCGCTCCATCAGCCTGCACGATTCGGGCACCGTTTACCGAAATTGTCGTTGCCGATGAAGAAGTTGCCGACGTTGACGTACCCGAGGTCAATGTTACTTTCGAAATATAAACCGGTGCATTAGCCATCGTTTGCTGCGGATTGTTGAGACCTGCCTGTATGTTGGCAGCGCCAATTCGAGTCGATAAAACGTGGTACTGCAACACCGATTTCAAGAGTTCGGCAGGGGCGGCATTGATGGCTGCTACGTCGGCATAGCCAAATGCTTTAAACGCATCGTCAGTCGGCGCAAACAGCGTAAACGTACCAGCCTGATTCAACGTAGCGTCCATCCCGGCTTTCGTCAGAGCGGCTTTGAGAATGGTAAAGCGGCTCCCGTTGCTGATAAGTTGGCTAATGGTTGATAACGCAGGGGCCGTTTCCTCCTGCTTTTTACAGGCCGAAAAAAAGACCGTCAGTCCGCTTAAAATTGATAATAACAAGCCCCAGTCTCGCAGAACATGCGCGGGTCGATTTTTGTAGATCATCTGATTAGTAATGGAAAACGTGTTCAAAACAGGGTATTCATTCTCCAATGAACGGCAATTCAAGGGTTTTGTTTCACAGGCGATATCCGTCGACGTTGTTTGTCTATTTCAATTTTCGCTCGTTGGTTTGTAAAAAAATAGTCAATAGTCGGTAGTCATTAGTTATAATGCTTACTGGTAGCTGAAATTAAAAAATCACCCCCGACTAGCTACTGTTGACCAGCGACTTACTCAAAAAATGCCTCAACCAAAACTTGCCCGCGAATCGGTTACCGTGATGACCGAAATGGTGCTTCCCAACGACACGAACACGCTCAATAATCTGATGGGTGGCCGGCTTCTGCATTTCATGGACATTGCCGCAGCCATTGCCGCCCAGAAACACTCCAATCGGGTTGTTGTTACAGCTTCCGTCGACAACGTATCATTTTCTGAACCCATTCGGTTAGGCAACATTGTCACAATGAAAGCGCAGGTAACGCGAGCCTTCAGTTCATCGATGGAAGTATTTATTGAGGTTTGGGCCGAAGATATTCCGGCGGGCGTTCGGGTGAGTACGAACAGTGCGTTCTACACGTTCGTGGCCGTCGATCAGAGCGGTCGCCCTATTGAAGTGCCCGCCGTTATTCCCGAAACCGACGAAGAAAAAGATCGATATGCCAGCGCGCTACGTCGACGACAATTACGTCTGGTACTGGCTGGTCGAATGAAGCCACAGGACGCCCAGGAGTTGCGGGAGTTTTTGAAAGTCTGAACCGCACCGGCGGCCCGGCGGGATTTTAACAGGATTGTAAAGATTGACAGAATTTTGTTTTCTGCGTTACCTGTCGCTGGATGAAGAAATCTTGTAAATCTTTTCATCCTGTTAAAATCCTGCCGGGCCGCCGGTGCGGTTCAGAATAGTTCAGTTGGCCATCCGTAACGATTGCCAGGCCACCATCTGCCACTGATTGTTAGTTTTTACATAAACAGACAGATAGCGCAGATGTAAATTATTTGTCTGTCCATTACTGTTGACTTTCGACAGACAGACGCCATTAATTACGGCTGTATTTCCGTAGAGACGAACATTTTGCTCCTCAGGATCAATGGCTTCGTACTTCGATTTACCACTACGTAGCGATTGGATAAAGGTTTCTTTGGAATCTTTATTACCATTTGAATGCGTGTAGATCAAATCATTCGCCAATACTTTATTCAGTAGATCATAATCACCACTTACCTGAGCGGCAAACCGCTGTTTTTCAGTGTCAATCACCGCTTTTTCGTCGGCAGACAATGATTTTTGCGTGGTTGATGTAGCAGCTGCCGATGGAGCTACGGGCGCTTGTGCATATACATATTGCCCGGCAAAGAGCAGGCAGAGAACCAAAATGGATTTCATGATCGCTTTAGTTTAGCATTGAAAAGTCTCTCATTTACAGTCTTTACTGTTTCAAGAAGAGTTGCTCGTTTCGTAGCATTCACAAAAAAACCGGTCGTCTGACCGGTTTTACTACGTAATGAATTACGGAAAAAGAGACTATGACGATACCTATTTTTTTGTACCGGTAATGGCTTCAATGCGACTAATGGTCGAACCAGTTTGTACGGTTTCGGTGGTAGTCGTAATAGCAATTTGGTTTTTATCAAATACGCCAGTAGCGCTAAAGTCACCTTCGAAATTGGTTGCCTTGCCGTTGACATTAACCGTAATCTGGTCACGGCTCCGGTCAATAACCTTAAAACCGTTTCCTTCTAGTTCAGCTGTAACTTTAAAAGGGCGATTGAGCTTTACCTCAATATAAATTTCTTTGGCGTTTGCTCCTTTCGTAATTACGATGGATGTGGTACCGGTTTCTGGTGGAAATTCAAGTGTCGCCAACTTAATTGAGCTTTGATAACCACCATCGTACGTACCAACGTACTGATCACGCGGATCGACGTCAGTGCCGGAACCGCCATTTTTTTTACAACCGGAAACAAAAAAGCTGGTAATTAAGACAGCCAGGAACGTAGCGCGGAAAGTGCGAACGGCGTAAGGAGTAGCCATGATGATTTATAAGTATGGGTTATTAATACTTATCGACTATCAAACGCCGTGCCATGTTTGTTAAGTATAAATTCATAAAAAAAGTGCGAATTTATAATAACCTACGTAGTAAAATAAGCCACTAACAATCTATAAACCAATAGGTTAATCTATTAATTGATTATTAACCTTCACATTTTTTAGCGTAAATCCTTTTACTACGTTTTTGTCCATAGCCGCGTTTTTGCTTTCCACGGCGAAGTTTTCAAATGTAAAATTGGAGAGCCTGTCGCGTTCCGAAACGGCTACGTCGAAGAACGTATCACAGGTAAGTTCAATGTTTTTTAGCACTACGTGGTTTGCGTACGAAATCGGTACGTCCTGACGACCCTGTAAGTCGTAAAACTGCGTCCAGGGTTTTGCATACAGAAGGCTATGCGCCTGCCCCTTAATATTTTCCACGCTAATGTATTCGTAAAGTTGTGGTGTGTCGGGCCGCATCTTAAGCCATAACACACGACTAGCTTCACTCACATGGCAGTTGCGCATCACTACGTTATGGTTGTGAATGGCTTCACTACCACAAGTCAGCGCTGAATGGCAAAAGCCAAATTCACAGTCTTCAATTAAAATGTTGGTATTGGCGCCGTTGTTCGGTACACGGTCGGCCCACGGCCCCTTGCCGCCTTTGAGGGCAATCGCGTCATCGTTTACCGACATGTAGCAGCCTTTGATATGCACGTTCGTACAGGCATCGATGTCGATGGCATCGGTACTAGGCGCTTTTACGGGCTTGTAGGGCGAGAAAATATGGGCATCCAGTACGTTCACATTCTGGCATTGGTAATAATGACTCGTCCAGAAACCCGCGTTGTGCAGTTTTACGTCCTGCACCTGTACGTTACTGCATTTCCAGATGAATACCAGCCGAGGCCGCGAAACTTCTAGGTTCGTGCAGTTAGGATTTTCTTTACGTCGTTGCCAAAAAGCTTCCCAGAAACGCAATCCGTTCCCATCAATTTTCCCTTTTCCCGAAATCGTAAACCCATCGACCTGATACGCATTGACGAGAGCTGCGAAATAATCAAGGCTTTGGCCTTCCATACGAGAAGGTAATTTTGGGTAGTCGGTGATATTGTCGGAACCTTTCAGAACGGCACCTTCTGCTACGTGCAAATGCGTTTTGGGTTTGAAAAACAAGGCTCCGCTCATAAACGTACCTTTCGGAATCACAACCACGCCCCCACCTTTTTCGGCTACGCTGTCGATGACCTTCTGAATGGCTCCGGTCTGCACGAGTGTGCTGTCTGATTTCACACCAAAGTCAGTAATTATATACGCTTTCCCGAGCTGAGCTAGGCTTACTTTTTTTGGGTTCGTAAACCAGCTACTCATCAAACTTCCATCGGGAAAAGTGGCTTTGGCAGAAGTTTGAGCGCGAATCGGTACGTTCCCGACAAGCATATATGCAAGTAAAAACAATATTTTTTTCATG
Organism: Spirosoma flavus; assembly: GCF_054778555.1. Taxonomy (NCBI): domain Bacteria; kingdom Pseudomonadati; phylum Bacteroidota; class Cytophagia; order Cytophagales; family Cytophagaceae; genus Spirosoma; species Spirosoma flavus. Next base: position 222,162 of record NZ_BAAGZL010000005.1, on the reverse strand, counting down.
TTGACAACGTAGCAGTCTTTGGTTGGTCTTTCTAAAATGCTAAGATGCGTAACCTTCATGAGCTATCCATCCTGTACCTTCAGGTGGTTTGTTAAACAGCAGCCTTTTGAGTATTGATGTTTTCTTAACGAATAGAAAATCAGCCGTTTTCACATTTCTCAGTGGGTACGTAGTAACTATTCGCTCACCTATTCTTTTTACCCCGTCAACGGCCGACCTGTTTGCTTCCGATTGACGACGTATCAAGTTGATACGTAGACAGCTCATACCCTACGATTCAACGTTTCATTCCCTTTTTGTCGCTTACCACAGTCACTACGTCATTTTTATGCAAACAAGCGAGCACATTAAAAACGAGGAAGTAAGCAGTTTGTACCGGAACTACGTCCTGGCGATGTTGACGCTGGTTTACGTCTTCAACTTTGTTGACCGTCAACTTCTTGTCATCCTTCAGGAGTCAATAAAAAAGGAGCTGCATTTGTCTGATACCCAGCTCGGGCTGCTTTCTGGGTTTACGTTTGCGCTATTTTACGTTACGTTAGGCATTCCCATCGCGCGCCTTGCCGACAAAACCAACCGTAGGAATATTGTAGCCGCGTCTCTGGCTCTATGGAGTATAATGACTGCCTGCTCGGGACTGGTGCGCAATTTCGTCCAGTTGTTAATGGCACGTATTGGCGTGGGAGTCGGAGAAGCCGGAGGAAGCCCACCAGCACACGCTATGTTATCCGATTATTTCCCACCCGAAAAACGTGCAACAGCACTGTCTATTTACTCCACTGGCATTTACTTCGGGATTTTGGTGGGGTATTTAATGGGTGGGTATTTAAACCAGCGCCTTGGCTGGCGAACCGCTTTTTTTGTAGTAGGTGTACCGGGCGTTATTTTTTCATTGCTGTTCTACGCGTTGGTGAAAGAGCCTCGTCGTGGCGCAACGGATGCCAGCCCAGTGCTAGCAATCGAATCGCCTTCGCTGCGCGACGTATTAAAGCGGTTGTATGCCACCAAAACCTTCGTGTATCTGGCGCTGGCGACTGGGCTACACGTATTTTGTCTGTATGGCGTGAATAACTGGGCGCCCTCATTCCTGGCCAGACTTCACGGGATGAAGGGTGCCGAAATAGGCGCTTTGCTCGGGCCGCTCTTCGGCATCGGTGGGGCAATCGGTTCGTATGCTGGCGGGTTGTTGACCGACCATTTCGGAAAAATTGATAAACGACTGTATCTGAGAATCCCAGCGTACGCTATTATCATCTCTATTCCGTGCGCTACAGGTGCCCTTTTTCTACAGAATACGACCTATTCGCTGATCTGTTTGGGATTAACGGCGGCTCTTCAAAGTCTGTATTTAGGTCCGTCGATTGCCGTTTCGCATAGCCTTGTTCCGTCGTCGATGCGTTCGCTGACTTCGGCGATTCTGTTTTTTGTGCTCAATCTGGTCGGGTTGGGATTTGGGCCATTGACAGTTGGCATTATTAGCGATTGGCTTGCTCCGACATTGGGTAATGAGTCGCTACGTTGGGCCATGTCGATTGTCATTATTATCAGTGTTGGCTCAACTACGCTCTTTTTGATAGCCGCCAGAAAACTAACCGCCGATTTAAAATTGACACGTTGACGCTAGAAAATTCCATCAATAATCCTTTTCCTAAGCCATGCTTCGTTACCCGTTCGCCCTGTTGCTCTTGTTTTTCTTTACTGTAAATAAAAATCCAGCACAAGCGCAATCGAAAGCAAAAATTCTGACAGAAGCGGCTCCAGCAGCCGGCGGTTTTTCCGCTGACCGTCTGTCCCGATTAGACGCAAGTATGCAGGATTGGGTAAAGCAGAAATGGGTGAACGGTTCGGTGGTGCTGATTGCCCGTCATGGCAAAATCGTTTTCTACAAATCACATGGATATAATGACCCAACCACTAAATCACCCCTCGACAAAACCGGGATTTTTCGAGTAGCCTCACAAACAAAAGCACTCACTACAGTAGCCGTGATGATGCTTTGGGAGGAGGGAAAGTTTTCACTGGACGATCCGGTCTCAAAATTCATTCCGACGTTCGCCAATCAAAAAGTGCTGGCTACGTTCAACGCCAAAGACACCACGTATACAACTGTTCCAGCGAAACGGCCCATCACCATTCGCGACTTATTGACTCATACGTCGGGCCTGGGATATCCCGGAATCGGGACGCCATCGGAAATTGCCATTTATGCCAAAAGCAATTTGACAGGTGGAGTTGGTGTTGATGTAAAAGGCCAAACCCTTGCCGACGCCATGACTCGATTGGGGACCTTACCACTCTTTTTTCAACCCGGCGAGCAATGGAAATACGGGCTGAACATGGACGTATTGGGCTATCTGATTGAGAAATGGTCAGGCATGAATCTCGAAGAATTTTTTCAGAAGCGTATTTGTCAGCCCCTCGGCATGAAAGACACTTACTTTAACGTACCACCCGAAAAAGCATCACGACTGGTCAATTTTTTCCAGGGTGATTCGACAGGAAATATACAAAAGCAATCGTCGGTTTTTGGCGGGGCGCTCGATATGAATTACCCGCTCAAAAAACATACCTATTTTTCGGGCGGTGGCGGCATGTCGACTACGGTTTATGATTATGCTGTTTTTCTGCAAATGTTGCTGAACGGCGGTGAGTACAACGGCGTAAGATTACTCGCCCGCAATACGGTACGTCTGATGACCATAAATCAAATTGGCGATCTCAATCCCAACATCGGGGATCATGCTCTTGACAATAAATTCGGGTTCGGCTTTCTGGTTATTTCTGAAAACGGAAGCCGATTTACGCCTAGTCAGGCCGGTACGTATTCCTGGGGTGGCGTATTTTCAACCTCGTATTGGGTTGATCCTAAGGAAGATATGCTCGTGTTGATTTACCGAAATATGTGGGGACCCTACGTATCAAATACCGATAAAGCCTTTAGACCGTTGGTTTACCAAGCGATTAACGATTGAGACAGGGCGGTTGACTACTTTCCGTTTCACTCTCAGCCCTTTACCAAAAACTTCTAAAAATCCCTAAATTTCTCTGTCCCCATCCCAACCGGATTTCCTATTTTTAAGGAACAAAATCAGTTTTAATCCTTAAATCTGATAAATCCCGCCGGGTAGCCGGTGCTATTTAGACATGCAATTTTCCCATCTCCACTGCCACACTCAGTATTCACTGCTCGACGGGCAAGCCGACATTAAGAAGCTGATTAAGAAGGCCAAAGCCGACAATATGCCCGCCGTCGCCATCACCGATCACGGCAATATGTTCGGCGTGTTCGAGTTCGTGGCGGAGTCGGCCAAACAGGGCATCAAGCCCATTGTTGGCTGTGAGTTCTACGTAGTGGACGATCATACCCGGAAGCAGTTTACCAAAGAACAGAAAGATATTCGTTACCACCAGCTGCTGCTGGCGAAGAATCCTCAGGGTTACAAAAACCTGGCGAAACTCTGCTCGCTGGGCTACATGGAAGGGCTCTACGGGAAATATCCGCGTGTCACGAAAGAGCTGATTGACAAGTACAAAGAAGGGCTCATCGCCACTACGTGCTGCATCGGGGCCATTGTGCCCAAAACCATCCTGAAAAAAGGCGAAGAGGCCGGTGAAGCCGAATTCAAGTGGTGGCTGGATCGCTTCGGTGAAGATTACTACGTTGAATTGCAACGGCACGAAATTCCGGACCAGATCAAAGCCAACGAAGTGCTGGTGAAGTTTGCTCGCAAGTACAACGTAAAGATTATTGCGTCGAACGATTCGCACTACGTTGATCGCGACGACTGGGTGGCGCACGACATTCTGTTGTGCGTGAATACGGGCGAAAAGCAAAGCACACCGTCAATGAAGGAATTCAATGACGATGAAGTGATGCCCAAAAACACCCGTTTCGCGTTCTTCTCCGACCAGTTCTATTTCAAGAACACGCAGGAGATGAGCACGTTGTTTCACGACTTGCCCGAAGCCATCGACAACACCAACGAGATTGTCGACAAGGTCGAAGTGCTGAAGCTCAAACGTGATATTCTCCTGCCGAACTTCCCGATTCCGCAAGAGTTCCAGATTCACGCCGACGACGTAGCAAACCAGTGGGAATACCTCAAACACCTGACCTACGAAGGCGCGAAAAAGCGTTGGGGCGAAATTGACCAGAAATCGCAGGAACGTATTGATTTCGAGCTTTTTACCATCAAAACGATGGGTTTTGCCGGATACTTCCTCATCGTATCCGACTTCATCAAAGCCGGTCGCGATCTGGGCGTGATGGTTGGACCTGGTCGGGGAAGTGCTGCCGGAAGCGCCGTGGCGTACTGCATTGGCATCACCAACATCGACCCCATCAAATACGATTTACTGTTCGAACGGTTTCTGAACCCCGACCGGAAATCAATGCCCGATATCGATACCGATTTTGACGACGAAGGCCGTCAACGGGTTATCGACTACGTAGTGGACAAGTACGGCAAGCAGCAGGTAGCCGCCATTGTTACGTATGGTACGATGGCCGCCAAATCGTCCATTAAAGACGTTGGTCGCGTGATGGACCTGCCCCTCCCCGACGCCAACGCCCTGGCGAAACTCGTGCCCGATAAGCCGACGTACAACATGACCCTCAAACGCATTTTTGAGGACCCCATCGACGGACCGGGTGGACTAGCCAACATCATTCAGCCCGACGAAGTAGAGAATGTTCGCAAGATGCGGGCGCTCGAAGCGGGCGATCAGAACGTGGGGCGGGCCATGAAGTTAATCGATACGGAGAAAGTACAGAACGTATTACAGCAGGCGCGTCGCCTGGAGGGTACGGTACGTAACACGGGCGTTCACGCAGCGGGCATCATCATTGCGCCCGACGATCTGTCAAACATTGTCCCGGTCTCTACGTCGAAAGATACGAACCTGATTATCACGCAGTACGAAGGAAAAGTCATCGAAGATGCGGGCGTTATCAAGATGGACTTTCTGGGGCTGCGTAACCTTACGATCATCAAAGAATGTCTGCGATTGCTCAAGCAGAATCATGGAGGCTTATTGATCAATGATGTCGAAACGGACATTGACGATATCCCACTGGATGATCCGAAAGCCTACGAACTGTTTCAACGGGGCGAAACCAATGCCATTTTCCAGTTCGAATCCGATGGGATGAAAAAGCACATGAAGGACCTCAAGCCCGACCGCTTTGGGGACCTCATTGCGATGAACGCCCTCTACCGTCCGGGGCCGATTCAGTATATTCCAAACTACATTAACCGGAAACACGGCCGCGAAGAAGTAAAATACGATCTCCCCGAAATGGAGGAGTTTTTGGCTGATACGTATGGCATTACGGTTTACCAGGAACAATTGATGCTCCTTTCGCAAAAGCTCGGCAATTTCACAAAGGGTGATGCCGACGTATTGCGGAAGGCGATGGGTAAGAAAGACCGGGCCACGCTCGACAAGATGAAGGGCAAGTTTATGGAAGGCTGTTCAGCCAATAAGCTTCCTTTAAAAACCTGCGAGAAAATCTGGACCGACTGGGAAGCCTTTGCGTCATACGCCTTTAACAAATCGCACTCAACCTGTTACGCCTTCGTCGCTTACCAGACGGCTTACCTCAAAACGTATTACAAAGCCGAATACATGGCTGCCGTATTAACGAGCTGCCTGGGCAACATCGAAAAAATTACATTCTTCTTAGAGGAATGTAAAAACATCGGTATTCCCGTACTCGGCCCCGACGTGAACGAGTCGGAGCGCGTATTTGGCGTAAATAAAAATGGTGAAATCCGGTTTGGATTGGGCGGTATCAAAGGCGCGGGCGATGCGGCCGTAGAAGCCATCATTGAAGAACGGAGTGCTGGCGGAGCTTATAAGGACATTTTCGACTTTGCGATACGTGTCAATCTGCGTACGGTGAATAAAAAAACCTGGGAATCGTTAGCTTATGCCGGTGCTTTTGACAGCATCGACGAATACCATCGGGCTCAATATTTTGACATGGCAGATGGTGATACGTCGCCGTTTCTGGATAAGGTTATTCGCTACGCCAACAACTACCACGCCGAAAAAGCCGCTGCTCAGCAGTCATTATTTGGCGCCATGATGAATGGCGAGCCTATGATTGCTCGTCCTAAAGCGCCAACGGTGCCCGAATGGAACCAGATTGAAAAGCTAAAATTTGAGAAAGACGTAGTAGGCTTCTACATCACAGGCCATCCGCTCGACGAATTCAAACTTGAACTGGAAGGTTTCTGCAACTGTACACTCGACAAAATTTACGAAGTCAAAACGCCTGAGATTAAGGTTGCCGGGATTGTCTCGGCAATGCAGACGAAAATTGCCAAGAATGGCAACCCCTTCTGTATCTTCAAGATAGAAGACTATAATACGTCCATTGAGTTGGCCCTCTTCGGCGACGATTACGTTCGATTGGGGCAATACATCGATGTGGGCCGGTTCCTGCACATCACGGGCAAAACGCAGAACCGCTGGAACTCCGATAACCTGGAATTTAAGCCAACAACCATTCGGCTGCTATCGGAAATGCGCGAAAAGTTCTGCAAGGAAATTCGCGTTTCGCTCACGCTGGATTCTTTAAATGCGCAACTAGTTTCTCAGATCAATGAGTTAGTTAATGCACATCCAGGCACATGCACGCTATCCCTGAACGTAGTGGATCCAATCGAACGGATCGAAGTCAGTTTACAGTCCCGAACCCTGAAAGTGTTCCCAGCCAATACGTTCCTGCGGGCGCTTGAAGCTATGGACGGCGTTACGTGTAAGGTGGCGTAAAGAATGAACTAATCGCCCTGAAAACGGTTTATGTAGCAGAAACAAGTTCATATACATAAACACATTTCAGTCATGGCAGCAGGATCTCATGCCGTAGAAGCGACCGACGCGAACTTCAACGAACTCATAAATTCTGATAAACCTGTTTTAGTAGATTTCTGGGCCGAGTGGTGCGGTCCTTGCCGGATGGTTGGCCCAATCGTGGAGCAACTCGCCGGTGAATACGAAGGCAAAGCCGTTGTCGCCAAAATGGACGTCGACCAACATTCACAGGTCCCCGCTAAATTTGGTATCCGCAGCATTCCAACCTTGATGATCTTCAAAAAAGGTCAATTAGTTGATAAAGTAATTGGTGCCGTTCCCAAAAACGTACTGGAGCAAAAACTTCAGGGCGCTATGGAACCCGCTACGATCTAATTTCTATAGATTTTCAATAAAAAGAGCCGCTCCGAAATTCGGAGCGGCTCTTTTTATATAGTTGCTATTCTGACGAAGAGAATCTTAAAGCTGCCCATTAGGATAGTTTGAGATTTACCCTTCATCAGAATGACGAAATTCTATACCAGCATTCGCATTGGATCTTCGAGCAGTTGCTTCACCGTTTGCAGGAAAGCCGCGCCCGTTGCGCCATCCACAACGCGGTGGTCGCAGGAGAGCGTTACTTTCATTACGTTGGTTGGTTTCGCTACGTCGCCCTCAAATTTCACGGTCTGTTTTATCGTACCGATTGCCAGAATGCAGGAATCGGGCGGGTTGATGATGGCGGTGAACTCATCAATACCAAACATACCCAGGTTCGAGATGGAGAACGTGCTGCCCTCCCAATCTTTAGGTTGCAGCTTTTTATCTTTCGCTTTTCCGGCCAGATCTTTTACTTCACCCGAAATAGTCGACAACGTTTTCTGATCGGCGTTACGTATTACAGGAACGAGCAAGCCTTCATCGACGGCTACAGCCACGCCAATATTGACGTATTTGTATTTCCGGATTTTATCGCCTAACCACGACGAATTTACGTTCGGGTGCTGCTTCAGCGCTAATGCAGCGGCCTTAATAACAAAGTCGTTGAAAGACACTTTTACCGGGCTAAGTCCGTTGACTGTGCCGCGCAGTTCCATCGCCTTGTCCATGTTGATTTCCATGGTCAGGTAGAAATGCGGAGCCGTAAACAGGCTTTCACTCAAGCGACGAGCAATGGTTTTCCGCATCTGGCTGACGGGAACATCTTCGTATTCCCCGGCGGGTGCAGGAGCAGCTTGTGGTGCTGCTGGTGCCGACGTAGCAGCAGGCGCCTGTGCAGGCTGTGAAGCTGGCTGCGACGTAGCAGGTTTTTCGGCTGGAGCCGTACCTGGTGTAAACGATTCAACATCGCTTTTCACGATACGTCCTTCAGGGCCAGTGCCTTTCACCTGAGCCAGATTGATGCCTTTTTCAGATGCAATTGCTTTCGCCAGTGGAGATGCTTTCACACGTCCATTTGATTGAACCTCATCACCCGCGCCACCACCGTACGACAAGTCGGTATCAGCGTTGGCCGGTTGAGAAGCCTGCGGATTCTGCTGAGCAGTTTGGCTACCGCCTTCGCCCGTAGCGGCCTCGTTACCAGATGCTGGAGCAGGAGCATTACCTCCGCCATCAAGCAGCACTTTAAAGTTCGCGCCTTTCTCACCAACGACGGCAATGATATCATCGACAGCAACTGACGAACCTTCTTTCACACCAACGTAGAGCAACGTACCTTCTTCATAGGCTTCGAGGTCCATAGTGGCTTTGTCGGTTTCTACTTCGGCCAGTACGTCGCCCGATTTCACCGTGTCGCCTTCTTTTTTGTGCCAGGCAACGATGGTTCCTTCGGTCATGGTGTCGCTCATTTTCGGCATCCGAATCACCGAAGCGTTGACTTTCTCAGCCGGAGCCGCCGAAACAGCTTTCGGGTCTGGCAGTTTTGTCGCGGTTTCGTTGCTCGCGCTGTTGGCTGGTGCCGGAGCTGGTTCTGGTTTGGGTGCCGGAGCTGCCTCCTGACTGCCACCACTTGACCCGTTCAACAACGCTTTGTAATCTTCGCCATCGGCTCCAATAACCGCCAACACACCATCGACAGGTACCGACGCTCCTTTTTCAACGCCGATGTAGAGCAACGTACCTTCTTCGTACGACTCCAGATCCATGGTGGCTTTATCGGTTTCTACTTCGGCCAGTACGTCGCCGGATTTAACTTTATCGCCCACTTTCTTGTGCCACTCCGCAATGACGCCTTCGGTCATGGTGTCGCTCATCTTGGGCATTCGAATTAATTCAGCCATAATTTAGCTATATGTAATCGGGTTATACGAATGGATCGGTCCGGCGCTCCGGCTGGGACCCAAAATTAGCGGAAAGCCGATAAGTTTGTATCGTTGCCATCGGTTTTCTGTATCAACAAGCAATCTGCCTGTTCAGTTACATTCACTACGTCTCCTAAGACTAAGTGTTTACTCCACCCAAAGAACCAATCCTTTAAGATATCCCCCTTCCGGATGAAACAAATTAACCGGATGGTCGGCGGGTTGGCTCAGATGATGCAGGACGCGCACCTGTCGACCCGCTTCGATGGCCGCAGCCACGATGGTGTTATAAAACAGTTCACGGTCAACTACTTGAGAACAAGAAAACGTAAATAAAATTCCGCCTTTTGCTACTCGGCGAAACCCTTCGGCATTCAGTCGCTTATATCCCTGCACCGCCCGGTGGCGAGCCGACATACTTTTAGCAAAAGCAGGCGGATCGAGCACTACTACGTCGTATTGATGATCATGCGCCTTCAGGTAGTGCATTACGTCTTCAGCGAAAGCTTCATGTGCTACGTTCTCTTCACCAAAATTAGCCGTAATGTTCTGATTTGTCAGGTCAATGGCTTTCTGTGACACGTCGACGGAATGCACTAATTCGGCTCCTGCTTTGAGCGCATAAACCGAAAAACCACCTGAGTAACAGAATGCATTCAGCACTTTTTTACCCCGACCATACTGAGCAAGCAGCGCCCGATTGTCGCGTTGATCGAGAAAAAAACCGGTTTTCTGGCCCGTAATCCAGTTCACCAGAAAGGTATTACCGTTTTCCTGAACCGGATGCGGAACGGGTGTTCGTCCATACAGGTAGCTATTGGTTACAGTTGCTCCATATTCATCGGGCAACGTATCAGCGCTTTTATCGTAAACGGCTTCAAGCTCGTCGCCAAATACGCTTTTGAGCGCTTCGGTAATAATGGTACGTTCACGGTGCATACCGATGGAATGCGCCTGCAACACGGCCACGCCATTGTACATATCGATGATGAGGCCCGTGCAATTATCGCCTTCGCCATGTACTAACCGATAACAATTGGTTAGGCCAGCGTTTTGATTGGCTTCCACAATGGCCCGGCGAATGCTACGTATATGGGTAAGCTTTTCAGTCCAATACGGTAAATCGGGCGTAACGGGGCCACCGGACGTAGCGGCAAACGAGAACAGGCGTACAACAATACTGCCATCGTGGTAATGCCCTGTAGCCAGATAACGTTGCTTATTATCAAACACTTCTACTACATCGCCATCGGCCAGACTGCCTTCGTACCGGCTAATGGCTCGTGAAAATATCCACGGGTGAAACCGTCGAACGGCTTCGTCACGCCCAGCCTGCAAATAAATTTTGGAAAACGTCATGCGCATTCAGAAAGACCGCAAAGATAGGTCGGCGAATGGATAAAAATTAAAATGATGGAACGTAGCAAACAATCTCTTGCCGGGTGAACTGGTCCTCAAGTCTTTTAGAAGCTTCTTTGAACAACATATTTTCTGGTCGTTCAGGTAAAACCAGTGCAACTTTACGTTTTATCTGCGTAAACTTTTTTCAACCTATGCAACGACGTAGTTTTCTTAAACAGTCTGGCTTATTAACCGCCGGAGCCCTCACCCTCGGCCAATCGACATCGATGGCTGCTAATCTACTGAAAAACAGCGCGGCTAAACCCATAAATCCATTTGGTGTTCAGCTGTATAGTGTTCGTGACGTAATCCCTAAAGATCCTAAAGGAGTTATGACGCAACTGGCGCAGATGGGTTATAAACAGTTCGAAAGTTTTGGTGGCGCCCAAGGTTTTCTTTGGGGTATGGAGCCAAAAGAAATGAAATCTTTCCTGAATGGTATCGGCGTAGAGATGGTGAGTACGCACTTCAATTTTCGGGGCGAGATGGACAAACCCGACGCGCTAAAAAAGAGCATCGAGATGGCAAAGGGAGCTGGTCTGAGCTACTTACTCTGTCCGTTCATCGGCCCGCAAAAAACGTGGGACGACTGGAAAAAGATTGCCGATGCCTTCAATTCATTCGGCGAAGAAGCCCGCAAAAGTGGTTTAAAATTCGGTTACCACAACCACAACTACTCGTTCATGCCACTCGATGGCAAGTTGCCACAGGAATACCTACTCGCCAACACTGACCCTAAGAACGTAATGTTTGAACTGGACCTGTGCTGGATTGACGTAGCGGGTGTCGATACGACCGAACATTTGAAAAAATACGGGAAGCGCTACGAGCTTTGCCACATCAAAGATTACAAGAAAGAAAACGGCAAACCCGTTCAAAACGACCTCGGCAAAGGCAGCGTCGATTTCAAGAAAACGCTACGTGTCGCCATGGATAGCGGCATCAAATACTTCATCGTGGAGCAGGAAGAATATCCTGAATCGCCGATGGTAAGTATGAAAAATGATGCGGAGTACATGAAAACGCTTAGCGTATAGTCTGAACCGGGATTTAGCAGATTTAGGGATTTTCAGGATTTTGTTTCGATTAAAGCGCTTCGAAGAAGCGAAAAACAAAATCCTGAAAATCCCTAAATCTGCTAAATCCCGGTTCAGAAGTATTCAGACTACTCCTCTCGCGCTGAAAACAGCCTCTTCAGCCAACCTTTTTTCTCCTCAACTTCTTCTTTCTGCTCTTCCGGCGTAAACTGATACGTAGCGAGTTTGCGCAAATCCGGCTGGCCCGCATCAACCCAGCAGGTGTACCAGAAATCGCCCACCATCTTGACCGACGCCCGCATCTGGCGCTCCACCTGACCACGTAGCAACTCGTGATATTTCCGCGAGAAATCGGCCGAATACACTTTAGTTGTTATACCGTTACGTTCCTCGAAGCCAAACTTTCGGCTCTCCCCTACTTCATCTGTCAATTTCTGTTCAAAACGTAGCACCGAATCCAGAGCCGCATTTGCCCTGAAAACCGCACGCCAGGCCGCTTTTTGTGGTGATGGAACGTATTCGGCCTGCCCCGTCAGGAAATCATACGTAGTGCTGAAAAGCTCCGGCAGACGCGACTCCCAGAATCCGTGAATACCCTGTTGATTCGTCAATTGGCCATTGTAGTTGCGCGTTGTGTGCAGTGGTACATTGGCGTCGGCGATGTAATGACCCAAATCGGCTGCTATTCGTAAAATCCGTCGAACGTTACGTTGTTTAAACGCTTCCGTGAGCTGGTATTTTGTGAGTTGAATTTGCCAAGGTACAATGCCGTGCAACGCTAATGTATCAGTCCCATATTGATCGGCGGCATCCTTATAGAAGCGAGGCAACGTAGTAATCAACGTATCAGGGTAAGCATCCAGATCAATAAAATGACGGGAAGCCTCCCCTACTACCGCATACCGGCGCTTGTCAGGATTGACGGCATTGTCCGTCAGAAAATCGATATGCTTTTTGAAAAACGGCATCATCTCGACGGGTAATGTAAAAACAGCCAGTCGATTAATCTGCTGATGCGCATAAAATCCCCAGGCTGGATGGTGATGCACTGGCTGGCGCCTAGTTGGATACAAAGAACGGGAGAAGAACCAGTTGCTTTTTGGTTTAACATCTTGTATCTGGATCAATTTTTCAGATGAAACCACCATGCCGTTCACTAAACTTCCAAAAAAAATATTCCCAAAAACAAACAACCAAATAAAACCGTTGTACATTTGACAAAACATGGTACTTTAAAGAGAAAATAATTAACTATTCACTTAAACGACCATGTCATTCGAAATAAAATTTGGAAAAAACGAGAAACCTCGAATAATCATGAATGCTAAATCAAAAGGATATACCCTAGTCATTGTGTTACTATGTGCATTTGCATTAACAATCTATGGTGCTTACTCACCTGCGCGAAAAGCCCAGAAACAGCAGATTGTGTGCATAAAATTCAAAAAAGGGGTCGAATCGAAAGCTGTTGAGCAACATATGGCCAGTTTTGCAGCCTTAAAGCACGAAATTCCACAGGTTATTGGTTACGCGTCTGGGGAAACAATTTTACCAAATCAGGCCACTTCTGAGTATGACGTAGTACATTACATTACGTTTCAATCTATCGACGATATAAAAACGTTTGAGAAGAGTGAAGCCTACAAAGAATTCGTTCAGCAAAACAAGGCCATCTGGGAAAAAACCCTGATTGTCAATGCTGACATTCGGCAATAAACCACAGGTAAGCGAAAGAAATTCGGCTCGGGATATTGACTATTCCAGCCGAATTTTCTATTTTTGCGCCCTCATATCGCGACAACGATCTCATTTATAAATCAATGGCAAACCATAAGTCATCAAAAAAAGCAATCCGGTCAAGCGCCAAGAAGCGGCTTCAGAACCGTTATCAGCACGTAACGACCCGGAACATGGTGAAAAAACTCCGTGCTACCACCGACCACGCAATGGCTGTTGAACTGTTCAAAACGGTTTCGTCGGCTCTGGACAAACTCGCCAAAAACAACATCATCCACAAGAACAAAGCTTCGAACAACAAATCGAAACTGGCTCGTTTTGTGAATGGATTGAAAGTAGCAACTGCTTAATTAGCAGCGTCTTTAAGAAGATTCTATCGATACGTATTGAATCTAGCTACGGCGTCTTTCGGAACCTTACCTTTTGCGGGTAAGGTTTTTTTATGCATTTTGTCGCCGAAAACTCACCAGTAGCTTACTTAAATTCATGACGTATCAAACTTCCGGCACCATTCAAAGTTGGGCCGAAGAAGACCGCCCGCGCGAGAAACTTATGCTCAAGGGTAAAGCTGCCCTATCAGAAGCCGAGCTCATTGCCATTCTAATTAATTCTGGAACAGTCGATCTAACCGCCGTCGACGTAGCGAAAATTATCCTGAAAAGCGTCAATAATAATCTGAACGAGCTGGCTAAACTCAGCATCAAAGATTTATCAAAATTTCGGGGGATAGGTGAAGCGAAAGCCATTAGTATTGTGGCAGCTCTTGAACTAGGCCGCCGACGGAAAGAGCAGGACCGTCCGATTCGTGCGCGCATTACGTGTTCGCGCGATGCCTACAATGAGATGATACCGCATTTGATGGATAAGCCACACGAAGAATTCTGGATTCTGCTCATGAATCGCGCCAATGAAGTGCTACGTCCGGTTCAGATTAGTACTGGTGGAATAGCTGGTACCGTGGCCGATCCCCGGCTCATTTTCAAACAAGCCATCGACCATCTGGCGTCATCCATGATCCTGCTTCATAACCATCCATCAGGTAATTTACAACCATCCCAAGCCGATAAAGATCTCACGAAAAAGCTCAAAGACGCTGGCCGTTTGCTGGATATTCCTGTGCTGGACCATCTAATTTTCACCGACAAAGCATACTATAGTTTTGCCGATGAGGGGATTTTGTGATAAGCCGTAGCTATCCAGGCTACGCTTTACGAAAGCTTTAGCCCACGTAGTATTTCTGTTCGGTTCAGGGTGCGCACTTCCCCTGACTCCATGCCTTCGGCGGATAGGTTTTCAATGGCCCAACGTACCAGACGTAATGTCGGAAAACCCACAGCAGCGGTCATTTTGCGAACCTGGCGGTTTTTGCCTTCGTGCAGGGTAATCGACAACCACGACGTTGGAATTGAGGCCCGATAACGTATCGGTGGATTACGATCCGGAACAATAGGTTCAGCAATGGCTAATGCCCTAGCTGGTAGTGTATTATACTGTTTTCCATCAACCGAAATGGTTACGCCCCTGGCCAATTGCTGACAAGCTTCTTCAGTCAACGCACCTTCAACCTGCACGTAGTACGTTCGGTTATGCCTGAATTTTGGGTTCAACAGGCGGTGATTTAGTTGTTTATCGTTGGTGAGCAACAGTAAACCTTCACTATCCGCATCGAGACGCCCAACTGGATAAATGTCCTTCGGGAAATCAAAATCTAAGTCAGCCAGAGTCGGTTTATCACCTTCCCGGCTAAACTGAGACATCATCAGGTAGGGTTTATAAATGAGGAAATACATTTTTTAATGAGCGAAAGAGTGAAAGAGCGTATTTTCTGCAAGCACTCTTTCACTCATTCACTCTTTCGCTCATTAACAACCACACCGGGCAATGATCAGCGTGAACGGCGTCGGGTAAGTGTCGGCAGTCGGTGATTTGCTCGCGCAGGGTGTTGGTTACCGATGCGTAATCGATACGCCAGCCTTTGTTGTTGCTACGTGCCCCCGCCCGGTAACTCCACCAGCTATAGCCCACTTCATCAGGACGTTTGTATCGGAAGGCATCGGTTATTCCGGAGCCAAACCACTGGTCCATCCAGGCACGTTCTTCGGGCAGAAAACCCGTTGTGTTTTTGTTACGTATCGGGTCGTGAATATCGATCGGATTATGAGCAATGTTATAGTCACCAACTATAATCACGTTTGGACGCGTTTTCCGCAGGTTCTGAACGTATTCGTAGAAATCACGCAGAAACTCCATTTTTACCCCCTGCCGCACCTCACCCGTTGTGCCCGATGGGAAATAACAGTTCAGCAACGTAACATCGTCGAAATCAGTACGTAGTATACGTCCTTCACAATCATAAACCGGCAGTCCGCAGCCAATTACTACGTTGGTAGGTGCTATTTTCGAGAACGTAGCAACGCCCGAATAGCCTTTCTTCTCGGCAGCATGCCAGTGGTATTGATACCCCAATTCTTCAAACGGAGTCAGGTCTACTACGTCGGCTGTTGCCTTTACTTCCTGAAAGCAAAGAACATCGAACGAATGCTGCGACAACCAGTCAATCAGGCCATTACGCATGGCCGCCCTGATGCCGTTAATGTTATACGAAATAAGTTGCATGGAAAAGAAAACGGGCAATAGAAATGCATAACAGATAATAGGCATGTAGAACTTTACGCTCAAACCACATTATCCGTTATGCATCTTATAGTAATCAATTAAAGCGTCCCTGCCACCACTTCATCTTGCTGCGCAAGGGTTCGTTTTTTGTCTGAAAATAAGAACACAAATAGTATCAGTACTGCCGCAGCAATACCCGCCGGTACTAGCCAAACGCTTAGCCAGTCTTTCGTGCCGTCGGGACGTGTATACATGTCGAGGACGATACCCGAAATTTTTGAACCGATGCCCATCCCGATACCGTACGTAGCAATCGAAATCAGGGCCTGCGCTGACGATTTGATTTTTTCGCCCGCTTTGTTGTCTGTATAGATCATGCCCGTGACGAAGAAAAAGTCGTAGCATACCCCGTGCAACACAATGGCGAGATACAACATCCACTCCGTCGAGGCATTGCCATAGCCGAAGCAGATGAAGCGCACAATCCAGGCAACTAACCCGACTATCAGCATTTTCTTCACGCCCAAACGCGTATACGCCAGTGGAATCAGCAACATGAAAATCACCTCCGAAGCCTGTCCCAGCGACATTTTATTCTCTACGTTCTGCATACCGCCATCAGTCAGCGAGGGGTTGGCCATGGCATAGTAGAACGAAAGCGGGATACAAATCAGCACCGAAGACAAGAAGAAAATGGCAAAGGAACGGTCTTTAAACAGCTTGAACGCATCCAGCCCCAGAATCTGTGCGACCGACGATGACGAAGCAGCTTTAGGTGGGGTATTGGGCAAAAAGAAAGAGAAGACGCCCAGAATGAGAGCTCCATACATCGACAGTTGGAAAATAGTCACTTTATCGCCAAAGCCGTAAAAACCGACTATATTCGTCACGATAATCCACGATATAGTTCCTAACACACGAATACCTGGAAATTCCTTCTCAGGGCTTGTCATCTGCTGCATCGCAATCGACGACGTAAGGGCCAGCGTTGGCGCGAACGTAATGCAATAGGCTAAAATCAGGTAGAAAAAATTACCGGGATCTGTATTTTTGGTAATCAGGTATAATACTCCGGCACCTAGCAGATTTAGAACGCCCAGCACTTTCTGCGCGGCAAAATACCGATCGGCAATCATTCCAACGAAAAAAGGAGCAATAATCATAGCAAGCGAGAAGGCGGCATACGCATTACCTACCTGATCGCCAGTAGCCTGAAGTCCGGTTAAGAGGTATTTGCTCATCTGTCCATACCAGGCCCCCCACACAAAAAACTGCAGGAACATCATGGCAGAAAGCTGAAAGCGAGTTGTTGACAACATCAGAGGTTTTAGCATTTAAGGTTTTGACCGATGAAGGTAAAAAACACTCGTCAGCCCTGCAAGCCAGTAACGTCGGAATGTTGCCCATCCTTGTAAAAAATAGCTTGATCCTGTTTTAATCCGATGTAACTTGTGTTAACTTTTAGGTCTAACATTTGTATTTTCGGCCCTATTTCTGACTAAATTACTTCATGAAAAAACAACTGATAACGCTCGTTGCGCTTGTCGCTTTACCGGTGCTGACTTTAGCTCAAACAGCCGACGATATCATTGACAAAAATATTGCAGCCACAGGTGGTGCCGATAAAATTGCCGCGATCAAGTCATTCCAGTTCGATCAGAGCCTCAGCGTGGCGGGTATGGATATGACGGGAAAATCGACCGTTGTAGTTGATAAATCGATACGTAACGACATAAGTGCAATGGGCCAGCAGATGACCACAGTTGTTGATGGCGATAAAGGCTGGAGCATCAATCCTATGCAGGGCAGCACGGCTCCTCAGCCGTTACCTGAAGATCAGCTCAAAACGCAGAAAGGCAACATGCACTTATTCGGGACCGACCTGTACGTAGCAAGGAATAAAAAATACCCCATTGAGTTTATAGGCAAAGAAAAACAGGGAGATAAAGACGTATTTAATCTAAAAATTACACGTCCTGAGGGGGTAGCCAATTACTTCATTGATGCCACTACGTATCAGATAGCCGGCATGAATGCAAAAGTTACACTACAGGGACAAACAAGTGAACTCAAAATTAAATACGGAAATTATAAACCGATTGAAGGTCTTACGCTTCCAACAACGCTGGACCTGGAGAACCCGAACATGCCCGGTGCGCTCACCATTAAGGTATCAAATGTGGTTCTTAATCCAACGGTCGACCCGTCTATTTTCGCCATGCCTAAATAATTGCTGACAACGTACCACTTTTAAGATAGAGACGTAGTGAACGTCTCTTTTTTGTTACCAAACAATCGGTTGAATTTTGCCGGCTTTCCCGAATCAAATACCGATATTTGGCAATTAACGATTTGCTATCAATGAACTACCAATCACTTACCAAATCTATCTTCTCCTCATTTGCATTGGGTTTTGTTACGTTAACAACCCATGCGCAAACCTTATCTGGCTTTATTCCGGCTCGTCAGGCGGGGCAACTCAAACTCGAATCGGAGTTTAAGACCAAACAATCGTCGGCTGCGTTTAAAAACCACCTCGAAAAATTAAGCAGTGTTCCGCACATTACTGGCTCAAAAGAAAATGAGCAGGTTCGCGATTACATTGCCGAAACCATGCGCCGGGCGGGATGGCAGGTCGATATCTACCCGCACGACGTATTGCTTCCCAAAGGACCCGGCGAAATTGCCGTAGAACTGGTCGAACCGATACGTCAGCCACTGAATATTAGAGAGTTTTTATTTAAAGAAGACAAATACAGTAGCGACCCTCGGCTTACGCCCGGCTACAATGCCTGGTCAGGTTCGGGCGACGTAACAGCGGAAGTGGTGTACGCCAATTACGGTCGAAAGGAAGATTTTGAGCAATTGAAAGCGATGGGAATTTCGGTGAAAGACAAAATCGTTTTGGCTCGCTACGGCGGTAACTTCCGAGGATATAAAGCTCAGTTTGCGCAGGCAGCCGGGGCTATTGGTGTGATCATCTTCACCGACCCTGCCGATAGCGGCTACATGCGCGGGCTCACCTTCCCTGAAGGTCCTTATTATAGCGAAAGCGTCATTCAGCGAGGCTCTTTAATTACAACACCCTACACTGGCGACCCGCTCACGCCTGGCGAGGCAGCCCTGCCTATGGACGCCAAAAATACGCCTAAACGGCTCGATCTGAAGGACGTAGTACTGCATAAAATTCCGGTTACACCCCTACCCTACGGTTCAGCTACGGAGATTTTGAAACGTATGACAGGTGCCCGCGCGGTTCCGGCTGGCTGGCAGGGCGGCTTGCCCTATACGTATCGGCTCGAGGGAGGTTCGGCGCTGAAAGTTCGGTTGATGGTGAAGCAGGAAAAAGCCATTCAGCGGATTTATCAGGTAGTTGGTACGTTAACCGGGGCCGAATTTCCGGACGAATGGATTATTGCCGGCTGCCATTACGATGCATGGTCATACGGTGCTACAGACCCAAACTCGGGCACGGCTATGTTATTGAGTATGACCGAATCATTGGGTAAACTCTCCAAAGCCGGACAGCGTCCCCGACGTACCATTAAAGTATGCCATTGGGATGCAGAAGAACCGGGCGTGATCGGTTCGGCAGAATGGAGCGAACAATTCCGGGACGAACTGACCCAGAAAGCCGTAGCGTATATGAACTACGACGCAGCTGTTTCGGGGCGTATTTTCGGGGCGAGTGCCTCGCCCTCAATGAAAAAACTTGTTATCGAAGCAACTCAGTCCGTTCAATACCCAGATTCGAATAAAACAGTTTATCAGCACTGGATGGCGCAGAAAGCCAAGGGCAGTCCTACACACGTAACGGGCTCGTCGGCTCCGGCGATGCTGGCCGGTGAACCAACAATTGGAAACCTCGGCGGAGGCTCCGACCATATTGCTCCCTACATGCATATTGGCATTCCATCGCTGAGTGCCGGAATGGAAGGTCCCACGCTGTATCACTCGCAATACGACGATTTGTATTTCTACGATAAATTCGCCGACCCAACCTACAAAATGGGCCCAACGATGGAGCAGGTCGTAGGCACAATGACGCTACGTCTCGCCAACGCCGATCTGGTTCCTTACGACGTAGCGCGCTACCCCGCCGACCTGGCCATTCACCTAAAAGCGGCCGAAAAAGCTATCCAGGCTTACGCGCCTACGTACTCCATTGCTACGTTGCTGACCGCCGTTGATGCCCTAAAAAAGAACGCTGACGCCTGCGAAACCGCCCGTCAAACGTACCTGCAGTCGGGACGTACCGATAAACTCATTGAGTTGAACAAAGAACTACGTTTGCTCGAACGCTCATTCATCGACCCCAAAGGTAACGCATTCGGCGGCTGGTATAAGTCACTCTATGCATCGTCTGACCCAAACAGCGGCTATGCATCGTGGATGTTGCCCGGTTTTTTATATGAAGCTTCGCTAAAATCCACGGCGAACTTACCTGATTTAGAAACCCGATATAAAAAGGCAATTCAAACGCTAAGCGATAAACTACAAACACTTGCCCAGGGCATGGGTACGCCAGCGTCTATTGGAGGAAGCAAATAACAATTAACGTATCACCGGAAATCACTACTCAGCCTTTCTCGAAAAAGACTCATTGGCTTTAGCAGGTGGCAAAAGCGAAGAAGGGGGAATTTGAATCATAAATTCGCTGCCTTTCCCGACTTCGCTTTTGACCCAGATACTCCACTTATGAGCATGAATGATACGTTGTACGTAGCTGAGACCCAGGCCAAAACCCTTAACACTAGGCTGGTTGCGGTCGTGTACCCGGAAAAAAGGCTGAAATATCTGCGAAACCAATTTTGGCGGAATTCCAACACCCTTATCTCTAATAGCGATGGTCAACCCATCACGATTAGCAGTAGTCTGAATCGTTATTTCGGGATCGCCGGCACTGTATTTAATGGCGTTGTCCAGCAAATTATAGAATACATTGGTGATGTGAAGTCGATCCGCGAGAAGGTGCGGGTCTGTCCCGGCAAGCGTCAGTTTCAGGTAATCGCCATGACGCTCAGCGACCGAACGTAGCAGATGGTGCAGTTGAACAGGCTCAGGATTTACAACCAACGTATTACGGTCGGCACGGGCCAGCGTAAGCATGGTTTCGACCTGTTGCTGAAGTCGTTCGGTTTCTTCGCGAATAATGCGGACGTATTTTTGCGTACGCTCAGGCTGATCGCGGGCAATAGGCGAATCCAGAATATCGGCCGACATACGAATGGCGCTGATCGGCGTCTGAAACTCATGGACAATTGAATTTAAGACTTCAGTTTGGACAACAGACGATGGCTGGCGACGTAGCAACCACCAGACCAGGTATCCAATGAGAATCTGCGTGAACAAAATCAGCCCAAACAAGGTAAGCCAACGTACTGATGGAGAGAGTCCAGAGACCAGATTAACCAGCGTGTACCATTTCCAATATACTACTCCCCCCGTGCTTACGAGAAAGAGAAGCACCCAGGGCAAAATCCTATAGGCTGTAGAACGGTGCAGCATAACGCTGGCTTAGGCTGTCATTTATTGACGGTAAAGAAGCTAAATTTATTAATTAGGTACAAGCTGAAATCATGTAAATGCGAATAAATGTTATGATGACAACTATTAACTATCACGTAGGCATAAAAAAAGCCTGCTGATACAGGCTCTTTTGACCAACAAAAAGTAAACTATTGAGCGTTATCGGCTGTGGTTGCAGGAGCTGGCGTAGCGGCAGTAGTCGGCTTAGGGCGGGTTGCTGGTGATTTTCTCGGAGCTGGTTTCGCGGTTGCTGCCGGTTTTGGAGCCGGGCGGGTCTCTTTAACAGCTGCCGTTGCCGTTTCAGCTGCTTTATCAGCTACCTTGTTAGCAGTACGTTTGGCATTCTTTTCGGCTTTGGCCAGATTCTTCTTTGCTTTAGCCGCATCCTTTTTCACTTTCTTAACTGGTTTTTCAGCTTTCTTCTCAGCTTTATGCATGAGTTTAGCTAACTTTTTCGCCAGTTTGTCTGCCGATTTCTCGATAGACTTTTTCATTTTTTTTGTAGCCTCACCTGCCTCGCTTAGCTTGTTTTCAATCGAACTGACGATTTCAGAAGCCAGCGATTTTTGTTTGGTTTTTATGGTTTTGTTTGCCATTGGATTGGTAGGAAAAAATTTACAAATAAATACGAATTTTTTGGCACAATCAAAAATGCAATGTTAAGTTTTCGTTACATTTTCTGAAGAAAATCCCAGCAAATAATGCCAGTTGTAACGGCAATATTCAACGAATGTTTTGTACCAAATTGAGGCACTTCAAGCACCAGATTGGCCTGTTGCACAAGCTCATCCCGAACACCGGTCACTTCGTTACCCAACACAAAAGCATACGGTTTGTTTTGTTCAGGGGTAAAATCATTCAGCATCACGCTCCCCTCAGCCTGTTCAACGGCAGCAATAACCCATCCATCGGCCTGTAATTGTCCGATTAACTGCATTACGTCAGGCACGTATTCCCAATCAACAGACTCGGTAGCGCCGAGAGCCGTTTTTGTAATATCACGGTGAGGAGGCTGCCCGGTAATGCCACACAAATAGAGTTTCTGCGCCCGAAACGCATCCGCCGTACGAAACACCGATCCTACGTTGTTCAGACTTCGGATATCATCTAAAATGAGGCAATACGGGAATTTTTGAGCGTTTTTGAAGTCGTTAACAGATAAGCGATTAAGTTCGTCGAGGGAGAGTTTACGCATTGTTTTGTTTTAAATTATCACGAAGAAGTTGTCGAATGTCGTGCAACGTATCACGCACTTCGACAAGTAACGTTTGATCAGTTTCGACAGGTTTTTGACCCGTTCGGGAAGCGATTAACTTCTGGCGTTGTTCAAGAATCTGGTTCCGAAAATTTTGGGCATCGATGATGCCTATCAGTTCCATGTTATGCGCCTGACTTGGGCTTTGTCCAGCCGTTTCAAATTTAAGAATACATAGATCGAAATAACGCAACAGCGGCCCCGCGACAAACGTAACATCCTGAATATTTTCGAGAGGAATCGTTTTTTCGACATGCACCAGAATGCCTTTCTGGAAACGTAACGAACGGTCGGTCAATTCGCATTCTAGACTGCGGAAGTAGTGAATACTCCACCACTGTCCCACCCCTAAAAACCAGATGGGTAACAGTACAATACCGACTACCGTGATCAGGATAAAAAAAGCTACATAAAATAGCAAGTACGTTCGAATGATAGGATTGAACTGCACTTTTATAGAGAAGGTATTTTCAGATGGGGTCATGATTGATGGAGATGTTATCCAGGATCAAATAGCGAACAATAAAGGCAAAAAATGGCCAATTTCTCGGTAAATTTTGCTATTTTTGTTTTAGTACATTCCAACGAAATTCAGTGAAAACCGCCACCGCAGCAAAGCCTCAGTCGAAGAAAAACGAAACTCCACTCAATCGCCAGTATAATCAGATTAAAGCTAAATATCCCGGCGCTTTGCTGCTTTTTCGCGTCGGTGATTTTTATGAAACGTTCGGCGAAGATGCGGTAAAAGCCAGTAAGATTCTGGGGATTACACTTACTAAACGTAACAACGGCGGTTCGAACGAAGAGCTGGCTGGTTTTCCGCACCACTCCCTCGATACACACTTACCCAAACTCGTTCGGGCGGGTGAGCGCGTGGCCATCTGCGATCAGTTGGAAGACCCTGCGCTGGCCAAAGGCATTGTGCGCCGGGGTGTAACGGAGCTTGTAACTCCGGGGGTTTCGTTCAACGACAACGTACTGGATACCCGACGTAACAACTACCTGGCCGCCGTCCATTTCGGTAAAGGTGAAGACCAGTTCGGCATATCGTTTCTGGATATTTCGACGGGCGAATTTCTGGCTTCGCAGGGCAATTCGGCTTATGTCGATAAGTTGTTGCAAAGCTTCAATCCGTCGGAGGTACTGTACTGCAAACGTAACAGAGTTGAATTCGGCGTTTTGTTCGGGGATAAGTTTCACACGTACACGTTAGAAGACTGGGCGTTCACCTACGATTTTGGCTATAATTTTCTGAAACAGCACTTTCAAACTACGTCGCTGAAAGGGTTTGGTATTGAAGGGCTTCCAGATGGTATTATTGCAGCCGGAGTAATTCTGCATTACCTCAATGAAACCGAACACAAAGAGCTTCAGCACATTACGCGCGTAACCCGGCTCGAAGAAGACCGCTACGTCTGGCTCGACCGGTTCACGATCCGCAACCTCGAACTGACGGTGGCTCAGCAGGAAGGTGGCGTGCCGCTCATCCAGATTCTGGATCAGACAGTTACGCCTATGGGCGCGCGTTTGCTACGTAAGTGGCTCAGTCTTCCACTTAAGGAAAAGGCGTTGATCGACGAACGGCTGAATATGGTAGAACTTTTGGCCAGCGACCGTGCGACGGACCGTATTGACTTAGCGGATACGTTGGCGAATCATCTGCGGCAAATTGGCGATCTGGAGCGACTAGTGTCGAAAGTGGCGGTTCGACGTATCAATCCCCGTGAGCTTTTGCAGCTTAAGCGGTCGCTACAGCACGTATTGCCGATTAAAGAATTGCTGATAACTGCGTTAAGCCAACAAGAATCACCTTCGCTCAAGAAATACGCTGATCAGCTGAACCCCGTTACGTTTCTGCTCGACCGCATCGAAGCCGAATTACGCGAAGATCCGCCAACGCTTTCGAACCAGGGGGGCATGATTAAACCCGGCATCAACCCCGAACTGGACGAACTGACGGCCATCGCTTATACCGGGAAAGATTACCTGCTTCAGTTGCAGGAGCGCGAAGTGGAACGTACTGGTATTGGTTCGCTCAAAATAGCTTATAACAAGGTATTTGGCTACTATCTGGAAGTAACGCACGCCCACAAAAGCCGGGTGCCTGACGACTGGATTCGGAAGCAGACGCTCGTAAACGCCGAACGCTACATTACGCCTGAACTGAAAGAGTACGAGGACAAAATTCTGAACGCAGAAGAGCAGATTTTTCAGATTGAGGCCCGTATGTTCAACGACATGGTGCTGGCGGCTGGCGAATATGTCGGCGCCATTCAGCAGAATGCCCGCGTGCTGTCGATCCTCGATGTACTGGCGTCGTTCGCGCGGGTGGCTGTCAAAAATAAATACGTTCGTCCGCAGATTAACGAAGGAAAAGCTTTAACTATTAAGGATGGACGGCACCCGGTTATTGAACAACAACTACCACCGGGAGAACCCTATATTCCTAATGATATTTTTCTGGACGACGAAACCCAGCAGATTATCATTATCACTGGCCCAAATATGGCGGGTAAATCGGCGTTGCTACGTCAGACAGCCCTCATTGTCCTGATGGCGCAATCGGGTAGTTTTGTGCCTGCTACGTTGGCCGAAATCGGAATAGTCGATAAAATTTTTACACGGGTTGGGGCCAGCGATAACCTGTCGCGGGGCGAAAGTACGTTCATGGTCGAAATGACCGAAACGGCCAGCATTCTGAACAACCTCAGCGAACGTAGTCTGGTACTGATGGACGAAATTGGACGAGGAACAAGTACGTACGACGGCGTGTCAATTGCCTGGGCCATAACCGAATACCTGCATAACAAAACGGATTGCCGTCCTAAAACGCTGTTTGCTACGCACTACCACGAACTGAACGACCTGGCTACGGATAACCCACGTATCAAGAATTTCAACGTAGCGGTAAAAGAGCTGGGCAACAAAGTGATTTTTCTTCGGAAGCTGAAAGAAGGCGGATCGGAGCATAGTTTCGGTATACACGTAGCGCAGATGGCTGGCATGCCCGCTCAAATTGTGAATCGCGCCACTGAGATTCTGAAACAACTGGAATCGTCGCACGGGCGCGAAAATAACAAAGAACGAATCCGTGAAGCCGTGCCACAAGAACGTGAGCTGGCGCTACGTATCATCGAATCGGGCGACCCAAAATCTGAAGCTATCAAAGAGAAACTTCGCACTATCGACGTAAATAGACTAACACCGATTGAAGCTTTGTTAAAGCTAAATGAATTGCTGAAGTTGGTGGAGTAAACAAAACCAGTAAACAACAACTTAAATGGAATTAAACGTATTAAACGCTCCGCTTACCGCACAGGAAATTGAATGGCGCGTGCAGAGCCAGACCAAAGACGGTCAGAAAATTGTTGTGGTGCCCTACATCACCAACCGATGCGTCATGCAGCGTTTCGATGAACAGTTTGGCTGGGCTGGCTGGCAGAACGAAATTAAGGAAATTGATGGCGGTTTTTTGTGTACCATCACTGTCGTACTATCTGGCGGTGAGGTTGTCCGGAAAACTGATGGAGCCAGCCGTACGAACGTAGAACCTGTCAAAGGTGGTATCAGCGATGCCATGAAACGGGCTGCCGTGCAGTTTGGCCTTGGACGGTCGCTCTATGATTTCCCCAAAGTGCTGATTCAAACCACGGATAAATACATTCCCGATTGGGCAACGCCATTACTCGACAAAATGGTGGAAAAAATTAACGGCGGAGGTACCGTTCGCGACGTAGTTGTGCTAAAACCCGAACATGCCAAGCCCCCAGTAAAGGCGGTTTAGAAGATGTATGATGTATGAGATATGCCCCCGATTAGTGGATTACTCTATATCCTATACATCATACATTTACACTACACGTCAAACCATTTATCGCCCCGCCGGACGGCCTGAACGGTAACAATAGTAGGGGCCGATTCATAAAAATCGAACAGCGACCGCCCCAGCAGTTCATGGCTCACAGCGCTGAGATGCTTTGTATCGCCGGGCAGGAAATATTCGTCGCCAGATCGGATAATCGAATCCGTATCGAAAACGCTAACCAACTGTTTGTCGGCGAGAGCTAGCATAATTTGGCCACTACGTTGATTCAGCCACTGTTCCATCGGATGCCGACTTGGAAAGGGAGTCAGCAGCAGAACTTTATGGCGATAAGGACGTATTTGCTTTAATAAAGCCCCAAAATACGTACGTGAGCGAATGGGTAATAATGTTGCCAGCAGCAAACCTACGACAGATTTGATTCGGCCAGCGAATGATTTACGCTCATTTTTAAGTCCGCCCTCTGTCAGATAAGGTAGTAAGGGTAGATTATTTTTGTGCTTTCTGACCGGATTGATGGGCTGAATAACCGCTGCATCAAGTTGAAGAATAATCAGGTCATAATGTTCCAATGGCATTTTTTTCAGTGTCGACAGCCCCTGCCTCATGGTAGAATGCGCGTACGCTTCCACAGACACTGCCTGCCCCGACCGTTTGATCTGTCGAATAAAATGCCCTATATAGCTTAATTTGCCGTTTGGCAATCCATAGCCGTACGTATGCTCATCGCCAATTACTAATACGTTCATCTGTTAAGCATTCATGGTGGTGAATAAGCTCTTTCCTGTCTTTACGTAGTCGGGAGACCGAATGTGGCATGAATAGTGAAAAAAAGTAGCAACCTATCTGATTCGTGCAACGTTATACGCTGGCAGTGCGTAGTGTAGTTATAGTCAGAAACATTTACATAAATCTATCCAAACTTTGTTTTTTCGGAAATCGCCATCGTTCGCCGAGAATGACCTTATTAGTGTCATCAGGGCTTGCCGTGTCAACGACCCAAGAGCGCAACGAACGCTGTTCAAACAATTTTTTGGCTACGCAAAAAGTATCTGCCTGCGCTACACGTCGAATATTGAAGAAGCCGAAGACGTATTGAATGAAGGGTTTTTAAAGGCGTTTCAGCATTTAGATAGTTACGATGAGACACTCCCCTTCAAAGCATGGCTACGTACTATTCTGGTTAATACGGCCATTAGTCATTACCGCAAAAATCAACGGTTCGAACAGCATAGTTCGCTGGAAAACGGTGAGCAGGTTGCTTTCGATGACGACGTAGTAGACCGGATTGCTGCCGAAGAAATTCTGGCGTTAGTGCAACAGCTCAGTCCGACGTATCGAACCGTGTTTATGATGCACGTAGTCGATGGCTACAGCCTCCACGAGATTGCAGGAATTTTAAGCCACAATGAGGCAACGGTACGTTCCAACTACGCCCGAGCCCGCCAGAAACTACAGCTACTCATCAAACAAGCATATCCATCTTTCGAAAAAGTTGGCCCATCGGCCACTTCACCTTATCATGAAAACTGACCGATTTACCGATATTATCCGGCGAAAACTGGAAAGTATTCGGCCGGAGTTTACCGAAAAAGACTGGGCACGCATGCAGGCTACGCTTCAGCAGGCGCCTATGCCTCAGTCAGGTACGCCGGGTACTGGACATCCCTTCAGTGGTGTCTGGTCGGGGCAGCCCTGGCTAATGGCAGCAGCAGCCGTTGGTACGGTGGCGCTGGTAACGCTTACGGTGTGGCAACGTCGCGAAATCAATACGTTGCAGCAAACTGTGAGCGAACTCTCGAAACAACGTACCGTTACGTCAGCATTGCCTCCCGCCGACGCTACGTCTCAATCGAAACGTAGCAGCGATTTAACGAGCACAACTAAAGCCGATCAGCCTGCCCGTCAAAACGTTACGTCCCAAAACGCTACGTTGCCGACAAGGCAGCGCGATACGGTTTATATTACCCGATACGTAGCCGTTCCGTCTCGTGGCCGACCTGAGGCTGTAGATGACTTGCGAGCTGACAATCAACCCAATACAACAATTACGCAACGGTATCCGGCCCAAAACCGCGAAAGAGTACAAACGGAAACATCCAATGTAGCCAATAATCTACCAACCAAGACTGATTCGTATGACGTTTCCTCTACTCCCTCTTCCGTTGAAAAAAGCAGTGGCACAACGTCGGGCAATCCGGCTATTCGGTCGACGCCGAATTCATCTGGGAATGATCGTATTGTAGGTAATAAAGAAAATAGAGGGTTATCCGGACAGTCGGTTAATGGCAACAATTCCCGCCAAACAACTTCGCCAACCTCTGACTACGTAGCGAATCAACCTACGAGTGCCGGTAATGCAAATGCCGGCAATTCGGGCAATACAACCGTTTCGGATAATTCAGTTGCTGGTATAGCAAACGCGACTCCACAACCTGAAAACAATGTAACAACGGAAACTGGCACGGGCGTTGTTGAGTACGCATTTGTTCCAAGTCATTCGTTATCCATAGCGTCTGCCAACTGGAATGCGCTCCTTGCGCAACGGGCCCGTAAGATGCGCCCAGCTCGAACAACGGTTGTCAATCAGGCTCCTGCGAGCCAGCCTGTTGAGCGCCTTGGTATTCGGTTCCGGGCTGGCGCAGGTGGCGAGTTTGATGCACGGCTCTGGAGTGCTGGCGTATTTACCGAAGTCCTATTTGGTCGCCATTTCATGCTTGGTGTCGGCCTTAATCAGGCTACGTACATGAACGGTATGTTCATCACGGCCGACGAGTTCGACATGCGGACGAAGCGGGATTTCCGTCGGGAGTTTGGTTTTGGCCTTGCTCCTACAGTTGACCTGAAAGGCGATGTTATCAATATCGATTCCCGATTGGTACGCGTTCAGATGCCGCTTAGTGTGGGATACCGTTTACCAATCAGTCAGTCGCTGACAATGGTGACGACGCTGGGAACATACCTGGCACTCAGCAACAAGGAGCATGTAACGTACTATTATCGGAAATACCCAAGAGGAGGTTTTTCGGAAGCTAATTTTAGAGCCGACCGTCCGGTTGATCTGCTTAATTCGGTAGTATTTAGCCCCGGTTTAGAGTGGCAAAACAAACATTTGGTGATACAAGCGGCACCGGTTCTCACCGTTCCAACCTGTTTTTATACAGCACCTGGTCCAAACTGGCAATCGACCACTACGATCGGACTGCGGGCGCGATTATTGTATCAGTTCTAACAAAAAAATGTCTATCAGACGCCAAAACGGCCCGAACGTAACGTTACGTTCGGGCCGTTTTGGCGTCTGATAGACACTAATCTATAGTACGAAAATGCAAATTCAACCGGATATTATTTACTAGCAACAACGCGCCAGATGCGATTGGACGTATCGTCAGCAACTAGCATGGAGCCATCAGGCAATACGGCTATTCCGACTGGACGGCCATAAACGTCCTTATCTTTCCCGGCCACGAAGCCCGTTAAAAAATCTTCGGGTGTACCAGGTTTTCCATTCTGGAATGGCACGAAAACAACTTTATAACCCGACAATTGCGACCGATTCCAGGAGCCGTGTTGTCCAATAAAAGCGCCATTATGATATTTCTCCGGAAACGCCATTTTGTCGTAGAAGGCCAGCCCGAGAGAAGCCGTGTGAGAACCCAGTGGTACGTCGGGGACAACCGCTTTTTTCACTAAATCAGGGCGTTCACCTTTCCGGCGTGGGTCTTCATGCTGGCCGAAGTAGGCATATGGCCAGCCATAGAAAGCACCTTCTTTCACACTCGTGAGGTAATCGGGTACAAGGTCGTCGCCTAACTCATCGCGCTCATTTACAGCCGTAAAAAGTGTTTTTGTGGTTGGCTGCCAACCCATGCCAACGGGATTTCGCAAGCCACTGGCAAACACGCGTTCGCCAGTACCGTCGGGATTGATTTCCAGAATATTTGCCCGTCGGAGCTCATTTTCAATTCCGTGTTCTGCTACGTTACTTCCCGAACCTACCGATACGTATATTTTCTTTCCATCTGGTCCGGCCAGCAAATTGCGGGTCCAGTGGTTGTTGTAACCGCCAGCGGGTAGTTCCAGAATCTTCTTTCCGGGTGCAGTAATTTTCGTTTGACCGGGTTTATAGTCGTACCGCATCAGTCCATCGGTGTTGGCGGCATAGAACGTATTACCCAGTACCAGCATGCCAAATGGCTGATTGAGCCCCGTCAGGAAGGTTTCACGAACTTCAGGTTTTCCGTCTTTGTCGGCATCGCGAAGGAGAGTAATCCGGTTGGCGCTGGTTCCTTCATTCTCCGATTTACTACGCCCTGTTACAGAGTTAACAACCTGGTTTTTAATACCCTTTCGTTCGGTGTTAGCCTCCGATACCAAAATATCGCCGTTGGGCGCTACGTAAATCCAGCGTGGATTTTTCAAATCGCGCGCAAATTCGGTCACGACAAAACCAGCCGGAGCCTGGGGAGTTTTGCCTTCAGGCCAGCCGATAACATTGCTGAAATTTTTAGCCGATTTCGTAGCATATGGAGCCGGAAGGTCCACGGTTTGCACGGCAGTTGCTACAGTATCTGCCGATTGATTATCCTGTTTTTTCTCCTGATTACAGGAGAAACACGCTACTGTCAGTGCAGTAGCTGTGCACAAAAATGAGGTCGTTTTCATCGTTGAGTTTGATTGTTCAGGTTCTACGTATCAGCTCAGCCAGCCGACACCAAAACGTCTGAACAATCAACTCATTGAGCAACTGTTTGGTTACGGCTTATCTTTTTTCGCCAACAGTTCAGTTTCCTCGATTGTCATAGTGAAACTCGTTACGTTCTTTGAAGCGGCATCCCGTATGAACGGGTTTGTTTCCGTTAAAAAATAGCCCGGAAGCTGTTTTTAAACTCTTGAAAACGTAGCAAATGCGTTTTTACAGGCCGACGTAGCCGGAGGTGAAGCATGATACAAACCGCTTTCGAGTAAACGTTTAGACAGGCCCCTGATTTAGTTAGGCCAGCCCTCAGGTTTAATGGGAGATCGACTTTCACTAGGAATGCAAGGGGCCGTTATGAATCGTTTTGGCCCGCCGGCTTTAAAGGGGTCTCCTTCGGGGCCCTGATTTGGTATGCGGAAATTCTGAACATAAAATAGCTCATCGACAGATTGAATAACATCACCCTGCTCATCATAAGCCCCTAATGAAAGTACGGTAGCATCTTTTTTGTCCATAAATCGACGTACCGTGGCGATCGAACTAGCGGTAAAAAAGCCGACTACCGCTTCTCGCTTATCAGCTTGATTTGTTACGTTCCCAACAATGGCCGTTGGTGGCGTATCAGCCAAACCACCTGTATTTTCCGTTTGCCGCCGTAAAAGCTCATAAAAACGATAAGCCGATGCTGTTAATGCCGCCTGCCGTACTTCAAGCAAGGCGGGTTGACGAGTCAGAAACGGCACCTGAGCGATTGGACGACTATTGATAGCGCCACCATTGGTTAGCTGATCGTCAAATAGAGTAAGACTATAATTTTGAATAACATCCCAGCAGGGCGTCCGGCAAGTGTACTCATACCAGAGATCGAGATTGGTTTGCCCGAAGTCTCTGGGTAAATCCACACAATCTTCAACGGCTTTCCGAACCGATACGTAAACACCGTTCTGGATATAATCCTGCTGCACTGAATCAACGTAGATACCCTGGTAACAACTCCGACACCAATGTTGCGTTTCCCAGAGCTTCCAGTCCCAACGGTAATAGTTTCGCTCGCCAACGGGATCTTTTGTATTCACGAAGCAGTCATAACCCGCCCGAAAGCCATTGGGATATTGACCGGGTCGAAAGGCGGTGGCATTAAACCGAACCAAAAAATTATCAATTGGTGGCACAGCTGGCATAATCTGCTGAGTAGAAGCATACTGTCTTCCGTCGCTGAGCGTAATTCGAAGTTGATAGGCATGACCAACCTGCCCCCGAAAACCACTGGGCAGTTCATAGGCGCCATCGGCCGTTTCGGTTGCTGAAATAATCTGCGCCGAATCGATTACGACCTTCACGTTAGCTTTTGTAATAGCCAATACGCCAAAGCGGCCAGTCTGGGGATCAGCCCGCGAGCGATTCAGTTTAATAATTTGGCGTTCGGCTAGGTTGGTCAGCGTACCTTCGACCACGATGACATCTACTGTGCCCCGTACAACCAGATCTTCAGGATCCACGCAGGCGAGCAGAAGTAGACCGATTAAGCAGCTAACAAGTACCAGCAACGTAGTGGAACGCATAAGTAAAGAATTAACGCAGGACTAGGCTAGGGAAAGTAATGATTAGAGGTAATCTACCAGCTTTTCGCTACGTAGAGTGAAGCAACTACGCGCAATTGTTGCATTACAAAATGCTCATACTTGAGCGAACGCAAAAAACGCTCAATAAAAATAGAATCTACTGCCCGGCTCCTTACTTCTTTGCTAATCTTTACTGGCAATCCAACCCACCCTATTCTGGCCCTAAACACCAACTAAGCATTGCACATTACTACGGGTTTCCATCCGCACTACACATTACAAGGCACGTGAAAATTTGGCGTAAGGTATTGGTCCTTTGTAGAATACGTCGCTGACGGCTTCCATGCCAAAACGCCGGTAGAAATCGGCAGCGTCGAGTCGGGCATCGCACCAGAGCGTAGTAGCACCGAGTCGGTGGGCTTCGGCAATTACGTGGTTTAACAACAACGTACCAATGCCTTGCCGTTGCCGATCCGGGCGGGCTGCAAACTTTCGAAAACGGGCTGTTTTCATTGTCTTATCGCTATTTTCTTCGACAAAAAGTGAAATCACGGCCACCAGTTCATCATCCTGAAAAGCGCCAAAATGATGCCCTTCGTCGTCATTTTCCACTTTTACGTAATCAAATGGCTTATCGGGCCACAGTACCTCATGGCGCAATTGATACGTCTCTTCAAACAAAATAGGTCGGATGTCAATCATGAATTAGAACGGGAGTTTACTTAAATCCACATTCCCACCCGTTACAATAATCCCAACTTTCTGACCCGCAAACTGATCTATATGCTTCAAGACAGCCGCCAGCGGAACCGCCGACGAAGGCTCAATCACGATCTTCATCCGCTCCCAAACCAGTTTCATGGCCGCAATAATTTCCGCGTCCGAAACGGTTAAAATATCCGCTACGTTCTCCCGGATGATACGTAGCGTCCGTTCGCTGAGCGTCGTCATCAGGCCATCGGCAACGGTGTTGATGTACGGCGCCTTCTCTACGTTTCCACTACGAAAAGATAGAATGGCGTCTGCAGCTCCTTCAGGTTCTCCAGCAATGACGCGCGTCGTAGGCGATACGTAGTGAACGGCCAGCGATGTACCACTGAGCAACCCGCCACCGCCAACCGGAGCCATTATTACGTCGAACGGGCGGTCTGTTCCAGCATCTTCCATCAACTCAATGGCGGCAGTAGCCTGTCCGGCAATTACCCGGTCGTCGTCGAACGGGTGCACCAGCACCGCGCCGGTTTTCGCAATTACGTCCTGAACGCCAGCTTCGCGCGCTTCGAGCGTTGGTTCGCATTCAATGACGTTGGCTCCGTAGCCACGCACGGCGTCTTTTTTCACCTGTGGCGCGGTTCGGGGCATAACTATATGCGCTGGCATTCCGACCTGTCGGGCCGCAAAAGCAACCGCCTGCGCATGGTTTCCCGACGAATGCGTTGTAATTGACGATCCCTCGTTATTCTGGGCAACCTGCAGCACGGCATTCAATCCCCCACGCGCTTTGAACGCGCCAATTTTCTGGAGATTCTCACATTTGAAAAACAGTTCGGCACCGCTACGTTCGTTGAGGGTCTGATTGGTAAGTACGGGTGTGCGGTGTATGTAAGGTCGAACGCGGTCGTGCGCCTGAAGAATAGTATCGTAGGTAATCATACTGACTGACAAAAGGACTGTGGGCAAATTACAAAGAAAATAGCGGGTGTTCCTACGAAATATTCTGTAGTGTCGTTGTAGGGAATGAGTAACTTGCGATGGATTTACGATTTACGGATTATGTTTTGCCGAGATCGTAATACCCGATCGATAAACCGTAAACCAATCTCATGACAACCAACCGTCGTTCGTTTTTGAAACAAGCTGCTGGCTCGCTGGCCGGTATGGCTCTAGTTCCCAGTACGTTTGCCCTGGCTGAGTCACCAAAAAAAATGTGGTTCGATATTTCGCTGGCCGAATGGTCGTTGCATAAAGCGCTGTTCGCTAAAAAAATCACGAATCTGGATTTCCCCGGCATCGCTCGTAAAGAGTTCGATATCAGCATCATCGAATTTGTGAACCAGTTTTTTAAAGATAAAGCGCAGGACAAAACCTATCTGAACGATCTGCTGACACGTTGCAAAGATAATGGCATCACGAACCACCTCATCATGATCGATGGTGAAGGAAGCCTGGGCGCTGCAGATGCCGCCGAACGCATGAAAGCCGTTGAAAATCACCACAAATGGGTTGAGTGCGCGAAGTATCTGGGCTGCAAAACCATCCGGGTAAATGCGGCCGGTCAGGGAACGGCCGAAGAAGTAGCTAAAGCCGCTGCTGAAAGCTTAAGCAAGCTGGGTGAATTTGCTAAACCGATGAACATCAATATAATCGTTGAAAATCACGGCGGGTATTCTTCAAACGGTCAATGGTTGTCGGGGGTCATGAAGCAGGTAAACATGAAGAACGTTGGTACGTTGCCAGATTTCGGTAATTTCTGTATCAAACGGGGCTCCAATGGCTGCGAAGAGCAATACGACCGCTACAAGGGTACACAGGAACTGATGCCGTTTGCTAAAGGCGTTTCGGCCAAAACCTACGATTTCGACGATAGTGGAAACTGCGTTGAAACTGACTACTCGAAAATTCTTAAGATCGTGAAAGACAGCAAGTTCAAAGGCATTGCCGGTATTGAATACGAAGGCAATAAATTGGACGAATACGAAGGTATCAAAAAAACAAAAGCCTTGCTGGAACGAATCGGTACGGCAGTATAAACGTATCAGCGCTTTAACGTAGCTATCCCTTTCTCCGAACTCGGGGGGAGGGATAGTTTGTTAGAAGTGCAGACTTGTGCTACGTCGTACATACTGGCAAGAACCTTAAACTCTCTCAGGTCAATTTTTATCATTTATGAACGTCACCCCTGCTTCTCTTAATACCAGTTTTATTGGCAATGAAGCCGTTGCCGGAAACGGCGATTTTTTTCAGGCATTCGTTCCAGTCCGTCACGAATACCTTGACGAAGAGTTTTCCAACGTAACCAGTGGACAGGCTAATCAGGCGGTTGAAAAAGCAGCAACTGCTTTCCCCGTTTACGCCAAAACTACCTCCGCACAACGAGCTGATTTCCTGACCTTTATTGCCTCTGAAATTGAAGCCCTCGGCGACGAACTAATCGAACAGGCCGTTCTGGAAAGCGGTTTACCAACGGCTCGTCTTACGGGCGAACGGGGACGTACTACCGGGCAGTTACGAATGTTTGCTAATCTGCTACGTGAAGGCTCCTGGGTCGATGCACGGATCAACCCCGCCCTACCAGATCGGCAACCTCTCCCCCGCCCCGACCTGCGTCGGATGTTAGTTCCAATCGGGCCAGTGGTGGTATTTGGAGCTAGTAATTTTCCGCTGGCATTTTCGGTAGCCGGTGGCGATACGGCGTCGGCGCTGGCGGCTGGCTGTCCGGTTATTTTTAAAGCTCACCCGTCGCACCCTGGTACGTCGACGTTGGTCGGAAAAGCCATTATTTCGGCGGCAGTGAAAGCGGGAATGCCCGATGGCGTTTTCTCGCTGCTTCATGCCAGCAACGAAACGGCTCAGGAATTAGTGGCGCATCCGGCGGTTAAAGCGGTAGGTTTTACTGGCTCGCGGGCGGGCGGAATGGCCCTTTTGAAAGTGGCGCAATCTCGTCCTGAACCAATTCCGGTTTATGCAGAAATGAGCGCCGTGAATCCGGTTGTTATTTTTCCGGGAGCTGTTGAGAAAAATGCCGTGGCTGTTGCATCGGGTTTGGCGGCATCTGTTACGTTGGGTGTCGGTCAATTCTGTACCAATCCGGGTCTGGTTTTTCTGCTCGATTCTCCGCAAACTGACGTATTCTTGGAAACAGTCGCGGAACGTATACGAGCATCGACTCCGGCAACCATGCTCAACGCAGGCATTTGCCAGAACTACCAGCGGGGTGTCCAAAACAGTCGTGTGTTGCCCGGTGTACACGTATTGGCCGAAGCTGAGACTGACGCAGAGACCAGCCGCACCGAAGGAAAACCAATTGTGCTGACCACAACGGCACCGTTATTTCTAAGCAGTCCTGCTCTGGCCGACGAAATCTTTGGCCCTACTACGTTAATTGTGGTTTGCCATACCGAAACTGACATGGCGGAGTGTATCGAAAGCCTTGAAGGTCAGCTAACGGCCACCATTTACGCTACGTCGGATGAAATCAGCAGCTCTAGTTTCGACTGGGTAGCTTTATTACAAGCTAAGGCAGGTCGGGTTCTATTCGGCGGCTTCCCAACAGGGGTAGAAGTCAGCGAAGCGATGACGCACGGTGGGCCATTTCCAGCCACCAGCGACAGCCGTACTACGTCGGTCGGAACGGGAGCCATCCTTCGTTTTGTGCGTCCTGTTACGTACCAAAGCTTTCCTGACGAATTGCTGCCGCCCGCCCTCCAAAACGCAAACCCACTGGGTATTTGGCGGAATGTGGATGGACTGATAACGAAGTAGTTATAGAGTTAAAAAGTTGAAGGGTTGTAAAGTTGGCTGACGCACAAATTGCTTTCGCGTCAGCCAACTCGACAACCCTTCAACTTTTTAACTCTATAACTATTCTTAAATCGTTACACCCGGTTGACTAATGTAACGTAGCAGTTCCTGCCGCGTGGCTTCTTCTTCGAATTTGCCACTGTATGAGGACGTAATAGTCGAACTGTTTACGTCGTGCACACCGCGTGTCGAAACGCATAAATGCTTGGCGTCGATAATGACTGCTACGTCGTCGGTTTCGAGTACGCGCTTGAGTTCTTCGGCAATTTGTACGGTTAACCGCTCCTGAACCTGTGGACGTTTGCAGAAATATTCGACAATCCGGTTCAGCTTCGAAAGTCCAATCACTTTGCCGCTCGAAATGTAGGCTACGTGCGCTTTTCCAAGAATAGGCACAAAGTGGTGCTCGCAGTACGTCTGTACCGTAATGTCCTTCTCAACCAGCATTTCGTTATACCGAAACTTATTTTCGAATAACGTTGGCTTGGGTTTGTTAGCCGGATTGAGTCCGCTAAACACTTCTTTCACGTACATCTTGGCAACCCGCCGGGGCGATCCTTTCAGGCTGTCGTCGGTCAGGTCGAGACCCAGAATGTTCATGATTTCGCGAAAGTGCTCTTCGATCAAATCGATTTTGAAATCGTCGTCCATCGCAAACGCGTCGGGACGCATAGGTGTATCGATGGACGTAGCACCGTGCGCATCGCCGATTTCATCCACCAGTTCGTCGTGCTGTTGCCCATTTAGGCTATGACCGTTTTGCTGGTTGCCATCCAAAGCTCGACCGTTAGACGGGGTATTCGACGAAGTTCCGTTCAGTTTCATATAATCGGATTTTAAGGTCTAAGTCCTGACTTAGATGGTTGCGTAAAATAGTGTAAATAACGATGGCAATATTTTCGGCCGACGGGTTCAGATCGGCAAACTCAACGGTATCAAGATTCAGATTTTTGTGGTCGAATCGTTCGATGACATGTTCTTTCATCAGATCGCCCAGATATTTCATGTCAATGACGTAGCCCGTTTCGGGGTCAACTGGCCCGATGACCTGCACAATCAATTCATAATTGTGCCCGTGGAAATGTGGATTATTGCATTTCCCGTAAACGCGGGTGTTTTTTTCATCCGACCAGTTTGGATTGTTAAGTCGGTGAGCTGCGTTGAAATGTTCTTTCCGGAATACGGCCACACGTGGCGCGTTGGTTCCAGAAATGTTCGTTAAAGGAACATCCATTATGGAGGTTTGCATAAAACCTGATTGAAAAAAGTCCAATCAACCTGTCGTTACAAAGTTTGTGTACAACACAGGCAGACAGCAGAGCGAGTAGCCAGAACGCTCTTTCGAATGCAATAGTGGTGGCTGACTAACCAGCCGTTCACAGCGTTTGTTTTATATTGCGCCAACAATATTAACAGCTGTTGCGTCGGTTCAGGCAAATAACATCCGTTCATCCGGTAACGTTCCCACTTATCCATTCATTTGCCTGCACTGGGAACCTCCAAACGTAGCGTCCCGTTTTGCCTCCATGAAACGAATTCGAACCATTATGTTAGTTACCTTATTGATTCTCACTGGCCTGGCTGGCGCTACGTTACTCTTCATGCAACAGCCTGTTTTTGGCAGCAATCCTTCTACTACCCGTCTCCAACGTATCGAACACTCACCCAATTACCGCGACGGAGTTTTTCAGAATCTGGAAAAAACGGCGGTGATGCGTGAAGAAGCGTCGTACCTGACGATGATGAACGACTTTTTTCATAAAGACAAGAACAATATCCCACCTCTGCCGATACCTTCGATTAAAACCGATCTTAAAGCACTTCCCGACGATAAACCCACGATAGTCTGGTTCGGGCACTCGTCGTACCTCATTAAATCAAAGGGCGTTACGTTGCTCATGGACCCTGTTTTCAGCGGACACGCATCACCCGTATCGTTTTTTGGAGGCTCGTTTGCCGGCTCCGATGTATACACGGTTGACGATATGCCAAACATCGACATGTTGGTACTTAGCCATGACCATTACGATCACCTTGATTTTGAGACAATTAAAAAGTTAATCCCGAAGGTAAAGAAATTCTATACGGCGCTGGGCGTTGGCGCTCATCTCGAACGCTGGGGCGTTCCGGCGAATCAGATTGCGGAGTTCGACTGGTCGGAAGGGCAGGAAGTATCTGCTGATATTCATATAACGGCGGTGCCAGCCCGTCACTTTTCGGGCCGTAGTTTAGCCCGGGGGAAAACGCTCTGGACGGCTTATGTGCTGAAATTACATGGCTACAATCTGTTTCTGGGGGGCGATTCGGGTTACGGGAAACATTTTCAGGAAATTGGCGACAAATACGGCCCGTTTGATCTGGCGATCCTCGAGTGCGGCCAATACGGTAAAGACTGGCCTAATATTCACATGATGCCAGAAGAAGTAGCCGCTGCCGCACAGGATTTACGGGCACGAACTGTATTGCCTGTTCACTGGGCAAAGTTTTCACTTGCCATGCATGCCTGGAACGAACCGATTCAACGATTGCTGAAAAAAGCGAATGAGGTAGGGCTGGACGTAACGACCCCTAAAATCGGAGAGCCAGTCGTCCTGAATTCGACGTATCCGCGGACTGTCTGGTGGAATTTCTGACCGGGATTTAACAGATTTAGGGATTTTCAGGATTCTGGTTTCGCTTCTTTGAAGCACTTCATCCATTAACAAAATCCTGAAAATCCCTAAATCTGTTAAATCCCGGTTCAGAAAAAAGGTTAACCAGATTTTGTTTCGCATATTTGACAATTCAACAAAATCAGATTTGTGCATCAATCTGGTAAATCCTAGTTCCGACAATGGTTTCTGCCCCTCCTAAAACCCAGAATTACATGGGCCCACTGCTTATTATTGGTGCCCTCTTTTTTGTTTTTGGCTTCGTAACCTGGACCAACAGTGTTCTGATGGCCTTTTTTAAGCAGGCGTTTAACCTAAGCACAGTTGGTTCAAGTCTGGTGGCCTCTGCCTTCTTTATCTCTTATACCTTGATGGCGATTCCATCGTCGGCCGTGCTGAAAAAAACGGGATTCAAGAATGGGATGTCGCTGGGGCTGCTGGTTATGGCGGTCGGTACGTTGGTATTCGTACCAGCGGCCCGAGCCTTTTCGTATCCGCTATTTCTGGTTGGTTTATTTCTCATTGGCGTTGGCCTGACGGTGCTGCAAACGGCTTCTAACCCATATGCAACAATTCTTGGTCCTCGCGAGAGTGCTGCCCAGCGAATTAGCTTTATGGGCATTGCCAACAAATTGGCGGGTATCATTAGCCAGCGCGTATTTGGTAGCTTGTTGCTGACAGGTGCCAGCGTTGCCGTAGGTCCCCAAAGTTTAGAGAAAGTAGTTACCCCTTATCTGATTTTAACGGGCGTTTTAATAGTGTTGGCCGGATTAGTCCGGTTGTCGAATTTACCCGAAGTATCTGAAGAGCAGGAAGATGCACCTGCCGACGCTACGTCGCATACGAGCGTTTGGCAGTTCCCAAATCTGGTGCTTGGTGTTATTGCGTTGTTCTGCTACGTTGGAGCCGAAGTGATTTCGGGCGATACGATCATCAATTATGGTAAAGCGATTGGATTTGGAAACGACGAAGCCAAGTATTTTACCGAGTATACACTTTACGGTCTGCTAGCGGGTTATCTGCTCGGTATTATAGCCATTCCGCGCTGGATTTCGCAACAGAACGCGCTACGCTGGGGTATGGTTCTGGCGATAATTCTAACGTTTGGAGCGTTACTTACGGAAGGGTTTGCGTCTATTCTTTGTGTTGCCCTGCTTGGCTTTGCCATCGCACCAACCTGGCCTGCCATCTGGCCACTAGCGTTGGATCGGCTCGGGAAATTTACGAAGATTGGGTCGGCCCTGCTTATTATGGCCATTGCCGGTGGCGCCGTATTGCCTCCCCTGCACGGTTATTTGTTCGACCATATCAGCCCTAAAATGTCTTATGGTTTATTACTTCCTCTTTTTGCCTTTATCCTGTATTATTCAACAGTAGGGTATAAAAAGACGAGCTGGTAAAATAGATTAGCGTTGATGTTTTTGGAAGGCCCCGGTAAGCGCTGACTTTCGGGGCCTTTACTACGTTCGGGCAGCTCGTTGGGCAGGCAGCCAGGACGTCAGCACGGTAATTAGAATTACCAAAACTCCCGTCATAGCAATGTCGCTGGTATCGAGCTTGACAGGATAAGCGTCGATGATGGAACTGACGGTGCCCATACCAATAAAGCCGTATTTTTCCTGAGCGAGGCAAATAACAATTCCCAACACCAGACCCGTTACGGCTCCCAGAACGGCAATTAATGCGCCTTCAATCAGGAAAATCCGACGTACCATACCTCGCGTAGCACCTAGTGCGTACAGAATCTGTATATCAGCCTTTTTCTCAATGACCAGCATCGACAGAGAGAAAAAGATATTCACCGACGCCACCAGAATAATGAACGAGAGCGTCAGCGCTACCAGTAATTTTTCGATACGTATCGTTCGGTACAAGTCGGTATTGAGATCATCGCGACTCTGGACAGTCAATTCGCTCCCGGCCACTTCCTGAAGCGCCTGCTTAGCAACTTCTTCGTCGGTACCTGGTTTCAGTTGTATTTCAAGACTCGTTACGTCGTCGGGTGTGAAGCCGAACAGACTTCGCGCTACGTCCAGCGGAGCGAGTACGAAATTATCGTAGCGTGATTCAATAAAGAAAACCCCGGAAACCGTCAGCGACTCGCGATTGAAGGCATCGGGATTCAGTACGTTAAACGATTTGTCGCCTTGCGGATATAACACTTCGAGCGGGGTCAGAATATCGACCGGCGAGATGCTCAGGTCACGTCGAACCCCTTCGGCAACAATGGCATAATTTACACCGTCCCGATTCAGCAGCTTACGCCCTTCAATTATGGAGGAATCAATTTGTGAGCGTTTCAGGTAGCTGTCGTCCACACCTTTCAGCTTGATGACGGTGGTTCCGTTTCCATACCGCGCCAACGCATTGTCCTGTGCTATAGATGTTAGCAACTGAACGCCCGCTACATTGCGTAGTTGTTTAATCAACGTCGACGACGCCTTGAACCGTTTCCCTTGTTTCGGCAAAACGGTCATGTCGGCTTCGAAGGTTTTGAAAATTTGCCGGTTCAATTCCTCCATGCCGTTAAAGACCGACAGCACTACCACCAATGCCATCGTTCCCACGCCCACGCCAAGCATCGAGAGCGTCGAAAGCCAACTGATAAAACTGCGTTTCTTCCGGGAGAAAAAGTACCGGCGGGCAATAAAGGAAGGGAGGTTCATTTATTAAAGAGCGAAAGAGCGAAAGAATGAATGACCGGGCCGCCGGAGCGGTGAATGTGCGGCTCTTTCTTTTCGCACGTTCACCGTTCCGGCGGCCCGGTCATTCATTCTTTATCTTCTTCTTCCGGCGCGGGCGGGATGTCCAGACCGGCGAAGAGTTTGTCCATTTTGTCGGCGTATTCGGCAGTATCGTCGAGGAAGAAGCTCAGTTCGGGAACGATACGTAGCTGGTGCCGGACACGATCGCCGAGGTGCTGCCGAATCACTTTACTTTTCTCCTGAATCGTTTCGAGCAACATCTGTTTGTTCTTCGTAGCCAGAAAACTAAGGTATACACGCGCTACGCTCAAATCGGGCGAAACACGCACGTTGGTGACGGTGATGAATGCCCCGTTGAACAAATGCGGGACCTCGCGCTGAAAAATTTCACTTAAATCTTTCTGCAACTGCCGCGCTACTTTCTGCTGTCGTTTCGATTCCATACTTTTAAAAACTACGTATTAACTCAACGATAGATTAACCGAATAGTTCAGGTGTACATATCGCTAACTAACGAACTTTACGTTCGGTCTATTTCTTCATTCGCAAATATCTGCTCATTTTTCCGTTCTGCCGAAATTGACCTTAATTTTACGGAATTAGTCGTCAGTCGATAGCTTTTTGTCGTTAGCAGCAACTTTGCTCTTACTAAGGACTAGCGACTGACGACTATCGACTACTAACTGACGACTAGTTTTGCTACGTTTCTTTCAATCGTATTTCTCTTATCAATACGTCAGCCTGCTGGGTCTGCTTCTGCTCATTCGGTTGCCTTTACTGCTGAACTCGTTTCCGTTACTGATTCCAGAACTAAACTGGATGATTGTGGGCGAGCAGATGAGTCAGGGCGACTTGCTCTACCGCGATATTTGGGACAGTGTCAGTCCGCTGTCGGCGCTGGTTTACTGGGGGCTCGATACGTTGTTTGGCCGCTCGCCCATTGCGCTGCACGGGGCCGCTACGTTGGTATCCGTCTTTCAGATCGTTTACTTCAATTACCTGACCAACGTT
The DNA here is from genome assembly GCF_054778555.1 of Spirosoma flavus. Classification (NCBI taxonomy): domain Bacteria; kingdom Pseudomonadati; phylum Bacteroidota; class Cytophagia; order Cytophagales; family Cytophagaceae; genus Spirosoma; species Spirosoma flavus. The sequence goes on along the minus strand of NZ_BAAGZL010000005.1, from coordinate 178,511 downwards.
CGTGATGTTTATCCGGACCGTACTTTCTGGCCGGGGCTTTTCTACATGCTGTTCATGCACATGTCGTTCGACTGCCTAACGCTGTCGCCGGTGCTGATGTCGACGAGTTTTCTGCTGCTGGCTTTTGGTACGTTGATTCGGCAGATGGAACGGCGGGGCGCTACCGATGAAGTGTTTGAAGTCGGCTTTTACATTGGCATTGCTACGTTGTTTTACCTGCCTTCAGCGCTATTTATTCTGTGGGCGGCTTTGTCGCTGCTTTTTTATACGGGCGCTACGTTCCGGCAGTATTCGTTGTCGTTGTTTGGGTTTCTGTTTCCGGTTGCCAGTACAATTCTGTTCTATTACCTCTTCGACAGTTTTGACGATTTTAACCGCAATTTGTTAGCGTCTGTGTTCCGGGTTCGGCAGTATTCGTTGTCTGATTTCCAGTCGTTGATAGTGTCGTTGCTGATTCCACTGGGGCTGGGCGTTTTAGGGTTTCTGAGTCTGTTCAATAGCCGAAATCGCTACGGTAATTTTCAGCAACGTATCCAGCAAATCATGGCCATCTGGTTCGTTGTGGCGGTATTGACCATTGGGCTAATGCCGTTTCTGGCCCCGATGGCTTTCCTGAGTTTTGTGCCGGCAATGGCGTATTTCAGTTATTTTTATTTCGAGAATGTCCGCAAAGCCTGGCTGGCCGAAACTGGTTTTATTATCGCGTTTAGTCTGATTTTGCTGTTCTTCTACCAGGGGTCGCTGGGGTTGATTCCGGGTGCTGAACTGGGGCGGTTGAGTAGCTTGCAGGTGCAGAAATCTCCCCTACCGCCCAATATCCAGAATCAACGTATTTTAATTATTGGCGAGGATTTGAGCGCTTACCGGCAAAATCGGCTGGCCACTCCATACCTTAACTGGGACCTTGCCAAATACGACTTAAAGAATCTGGACAATTACGAAGCTGTTATCAATGTTTTCGATCATTTTCGAAACGACCCGCCCGATTATATCATTGACCGTGAAAACGTAGTTGAGAAACTATTTCAGCGTGCACCCGGCTTAGCTAGCCTTTACGAAAAAACAGCGGTTAACGACGTATATAAGCGCAAGTAGTTCCAGTAGAATGATGAATTCTAAACTGATATTTTTGGTATCTGGTATACTCCTGATTGCTGGTTCTTTTGCGCTTACAGGCGAAGCTTTTAGTATTCAACTTTATGATACCTATTTCATTATTGGTTGGGGAATTTTCTTTAGAATAATAGGTTTTTTATGTTGCCTGATTGGAGGAATTTTCATGTTGCGCGATCGCCAAATTAGTCGGCAGCAATAAGGCTATTATTAACGTCCAGGAAAGCACACTGTTTTACGCATTTCGAATCATTACTCACCATCCATTACTCATTACTTCCTCATTCACTATGCCTTCTTTTACCAATAAGCGCACGAATCTTTACATTTTTCTGAGTGCGGTTTTTCTCACCAATGCGCTCGTCGCCGAAATTATTGGGGTTAAAATCTTTTCGGTCGAAACATTGCTGGGTACAAATCCTGCTCAGATTCATTTATTCAGCGATTTTGTGCTGGATTTTAACCTGACTGCCGGAGCGGTTATCTGGCCGTTTGTCTTCATTACGTCCGATATTATCAACGAGTATTTTGGCAAAGCGGGCGTCCGACGTATTTCGTTTCTGACAGCTGGTTTTGTTGCCTATAGTTTCCTGATTATTTATGCCGTCACTACCTTGCCACCGGCTCAGTTCTGGCTCGACGTGAACGCGAAAGATGCCGCCGGAAATCCAATAAATATCAACAACGCATTTCAGATGATTTTCCGGCAGGGACTGGGTATTATCATTGGATCGTTGACTGCGTTTTTGATTGGTCAGATTCTGGATGCCTACGTTTTTCAGTCGCTACGTAAAGTTACTGGCAGTCGGAAAATCTGGCTTCGTGCTACGGGTTCTACCCTTATTTCGCAACTGATTGATTCATTTGTTGTGCTGGGGATCGCTTTCTATGTGTTCGGAAACTGGTCGCTGGCGCAAGTGATAGCCGTTGGCATTATCAATTACATGTATAAAGCTTTTACGGCCGTTCTATTGACGCCCCTGCTCTACGTTGCCCATTACTTTATCGATCAATACTTAGGGAAGGAACACGCTGAAGAACTTGCCAATGAATCGGCGATGAGTTCATTTATGTAAATTCGATACGTATCTTTATTGTTCGCGTTCGGGCTTCATCTGAGATGAAGCCCGAACGCTTTTTTATTGTTGAAGCGATTAAAACTTCAACAATCGACGCTAGAAATTACTCCATTCAAACGCTGCAAAAAAATATTCTACTATTTCCTTTAATAGTTAAAAAATACTATTAGATTCGTTATACCTATTTCAACAGTCAATACATTGATTATCTGATGAATAACTGTTAATAAGTACCATATTATCCTGTGGCACCTATAGTTATTACTACCTATGAAGGCACTTCTTCCTATAAGCCTTATCTGGCTGCTCTGGCAATCGGCAACCGCGCAGGTTGTTTCTACTACGTTGATAGCCCATGGTGACTCCTGGCGCTATTCAGATAAAAGCATCACCCCTGCCGATCAGGTAGTCGGACCTACTACGTATACATGGAAAGATCTCGGCTATGACGATACTAACCCTACGTCATGGTCGTCGGGAGCGTCGGAACTTGGATACGGCGATGGTGATGAAGCGACGGTGCTTAGTTATGGTCCTGACGACAACAACAAATACCGCACAGCTTATTTCCGCAAAACCGTTTCGGACGGCTCTTTTCTGAATCGTTTCCGGTATAAGGTTCGCTACAAACGCGACGATGGGATTGTCATTTATTTGAACGGCACCGAAATTCGCCGGGATGGGATGCCATCGGGAATTATTACGTATTCAACCTCGGCTACGCTTAACGTTGAAGAAACTGTATTCCACGAATTTTACATTCCCAACGGGGCGCTTCGGTCGGGCAGTAACGTGATTGCCGCCGAAGTTCATCAAATCGGCCCGACTAGTTCCGACCTGAGTTTCAGTCTTGAATTTATCGCTGAATCGAACAGCAATACGTTAGTATCCAGCACGATACCCATTCTGTCCGCAGCGTCGACAAATTGGAAATACAGCGATCATGGCGCCGATTTGGGTACTGTCTGGCGCAACCTGGCCTACGACGATTCGTTCTGGCAGCAGACCAATATTGGCTCACGTGTTCGTATGGGCTATGGCGAAACCAATGACCCTAACCCGGCTACGGTAGACCCGGCCAGCAGCGATCCCTACAACGCCAATACGTATACGAATTTCATCAGCTACGGGCTAAATCCGACCAATAAATTCCCGACAACCTATTTTCGGAAGAAAATTAATATTCCCAATATCAACGCTAATCCCGGCTACGAGATTCGGTTCATGCGCGACGACGGAATTCTGATTTATGTAAATGGCTCCGAATTACCACGTGATGTGAACGGAAATACCAATAACATGCCCGTTGGACCAGCTTCTTACACTACGTTGGCTACTGCTTCCGTTGATGCATCGGCCGAAACAACGTGGTCGGCCTGGCAACCCATCAGTACTACGTTACTCCAGAATGGTGAAAACATCATTGCGGCTGAAATTCACCAGGTGGGCCCCACTACGTCGGATATTACGTTCAACATCGAAATACGGGTGCAGGGAGCAGCCACAATTACGCGAGGGCCGTACCTGACTTTAGGCACTAAAACCGGAGCAACCATTCGCTGGCGTACCGACGTAGCAAACGTCGGGCGGGTAACGTATGGACTTTCTGCCAGCAGTTTAACAGGTGCCGTAAATGAAGCGACCAGCACTACCGAACACGAAGTTCAACTCACTAGTCTTCAGCCCGATAAACAGTATTTCTACAGTGTGGGCACTACGTCGTACGTGCTTCAGCAAGGTCCGGACAATTATTTTCTGACGGCCCCACTGGGTAATACAAAGCGTAAAATCCGGGTGGTTTCCTTTGGCGACTGCGGTTCCAATGAAACCATCGACAACCAGATAAAAGTGCGTGACGGGTTCCTAACGTTCCGGGGCAGCAATTCCACCGATTTATGGATGCTCATTGGCGACAACTCGTATGATGGCGATGACCCAACCTATCAGACAAAATTCTTTGACCGCTATCAGGCCACCAGTCTGATGAAAAATTCCGTGATGTATTCAGTTCCCGGTAATCATGATTATAACAACAGCGCCGTCCTGGCTGAGAATCACAATATTCCGTACTTTTCTATATTTAATTTTCCGACGAACGCAGAAGCGGGTGGCGTTGCTTCGGGTACTAAAGAATGGTATTCGTTCGATTATGGCCCTATCCATTTTGTGATGCTCGATGGCTACGGACTCCGTAACGTTGGTGGGATTCAGAAGCGATTTTATGAAGATACGATCAACCATCCGCAGGTAATCTGGCTGAAAAACGATCTGGCGTCGACTAACAAAAAATGGAAGATTGTGTATCAGCATTTTCCAGCCTACAGCCAGGGTTCGCACAACTCCGAAACCGAATCCGACCTGATTGCTATCCGGCAGGTTATCAATCCTATTCTGGAACGTTACGGCGTCGATATAGTCATGGCTGGGCACAGCCACGTGTACGAGCGTTCGTACCCCCTGCACGATCTTTACAACACCAACAGTATGACAACCTACGCAAACAATCCATCGGCTTTCCGCTTTGCCGGCGACGACAGTAACGGACGTTACGATGGATCGGGTGGGTCGTGTCCTTATAAAAAAACCTCCGAGAAGAAAAAGCAGGGAACGGTTTACGTAGTGTCGGGGTCGGCGGGGGCGTTGGGGAAAATTCCTGGCCTTGGCACTCATCCAGCTATGGTGTACACCCAGAAAGAAATTGGTGGATCATTTTATTTTGAGGTGGAAGACAACCGTCTGGATGCCAAATTTCTCCAGAATCAGAATGCAAACCCGCCGTATAGCTACACTACTGCCGACCAATTCACCATCCTGAAAGACGTCGGTATTGCTCAGTCGCTGACGGTTACCAGCGGGCAATCCGTTACGTTGACCTCCCCATTCATCAGTAACTACGTCTGGAGTAACCCGGCCGACGGTGGGTTTTCGGCAAACACACGTTCGGTGGTAATCAGCCCGCCGGCAGGTACACATACGTATCAAGTACGTGATGTTCAGAACTGTGTACAAAATACATTTACGGTGCAGGTAACCAATGCGCCCTCGCCCAATATGCAGACCGTTAAAACCGGCGACTGGAACGACCCCACGGTTTGGTCAGGAAATCGAGTACCCGGCACCGGCGACATCCTGCGCGTGAAGCACTTCACTACAATTCCCGATAACACGACCGTTTTGGGTATGAAGGTTATTTACGATCCCGGTACGCAGCTCCTGAACGGCCAGAATTCCGTTTTGAAATTACAACCGTAAAGGGTTGTAGAGTTATAAGGTTGTAGGGTTGTAAAGTTCCTGAAACGGCCGTCGGGCATACGTAACGTTGCCCTGTCGCAACTTTACAACCCTACAACCTTATAACTCTATAACTATTTTACATTAGGAAAGTATCAATACCGCCCTCCCGGTTTTCGGCGATTCCAGGCTGGGTGCCCTTCAACGATGGGTAGTTGACGAGGACGTGCCGTAAGGCCAGTCGTGTCGGTCAGGGCCTTCATGAAAGCAACCAGCGCATGTTGTTCATGGGCGGTCAGGTGGAGTGAATCTTCGGCTAGGGTTTGTCCTTCCAGGTCGATACCGATTCCTTTGCCACCACCCCGGTTGTAGAAATCCACGACCTGATCCAGCGTTTTATAAGCACCATTGTGCATATACGGAGCCGTCAGCGCCACGTTACGTACCGTCGGCGTTTTGAAAGCAAATCGGTGAAGATTTTTCCCGAATGGCCCAAATTTCCCGACATCGGCATCGAGTCGCGCACGGCTTGTTTTCGGGTGTCGGGGTACGCCGATGATTTCGCTCTCCACTTTTTCAAAATGGGGCGGTACGTATCCGTTATAAATTGGGAAAAAGTGACACGTGGCGCAACGGCCTTTACCCAGGAACAAATTGAGTCCCAGCCGTTCATCAGACGAAATGGCTACGTCTTCACCACGCAGATAACGGTCAGGCCGGGCGTTCAGGCTTGTGAGGCTGCGAACGTAGCAGGCAAGCGCGTTACGTATATTTACCGGCGAGATACCGTCTGAGAAAGCGCTGGTAAACAGGGTTTTATATTGTAAACTGGCTCCTAATTTTTCAACGATTTCTTCAGGAGAAGTACGCATTTCGTGCGCATTTTTCAGAACGTCGTGCGCCTGATCTTCTAAATAAATAACCCGTGAATCGTAGAACTGCGCCTTCTGCAAACCGGCATTCAGCAACGTAGGGGCATTGCGATTTACCCGTTTTATAGGGTTTCCGAAAGCCCGGCTTTTACTACGTCCATCCGTAAAGGCACGTTCGGGCTGATGACAGGATGCACAACTACGGGCGTTATTTCCGGATAATAGAGGATCGAAAAACAACGTCCGACCCAGCGCTACCTTCTGCGGACTACTGGCAAACGCCCGAAAATTAGTTACGTAGTCAGACCGAAACGCTCCTGAATCTGACAACGTAGCAGCCGTCGGTGACAGAAAACGGCCACTCGCCGGAGCCGGAATTTTCAGCTCCTGGCGCGTCTGCTGCAAGGCCCGACAGAGCGGGTAAAGCTGCTCCCGAATAAACGTAACACGATCGAACGTATCAAAATCAGTGGCCTCTTCTACGGCCTGAATTGTCGATTGCCAGCGCTTTTCGACCTGGGCCGCAATTGGTTGGTGTAATCGTACCAGATAAGGACGTAGCACCGAATGCATCGCTCGCAGCGACGTAGCAGTTTCGGATAAACCGCTACGTGTTTCGGGCGCATCGTATCCGGTTATGCCCAGCGTTAAAAGTCGAAATAATTGCTGACGAACAGCTTCCAGAATATCGGTATCATTCAGAAGATTGGCGGGTATTCCCTGCTCCAACCGCGACGAATAGGAAATCAATACGTTCAATTCGCGGGTCAGATCTACTTTTTGATTGGCATCGTAAGTGGGGAATAAATATGTTTCTACTACCTGCAAACCAGTCGGTTGTATAACAAACTGACCTGGTTCATAAATTTCAGCTTCCGGCACCGGCGGACCATTGACGTGGGTTGCCAGAAATGGCTGATAAAATTCCAGCAACCATTCGATACGTTTATAAAGTTGACGACTCCGTTTGAAAGCAAGCTGTAGTGAATCCGTTGGGGCGTCCGCAGCGACGAAATTGGCCAGTTGCTGTACCTGTTCATGAAAACGCGTTTTATCGACCATGAACTGCTGGTACACCATCTGCCCTGTGGGGTCGGGCGGTGACGACTTCGGCAGAAATGCCGGGCCAATCAGTACCAGTAAAAACAGTGCTAGCAGTCGATGCATGAACCTGATTATGAGCTTCTTTTCAAAGATGGTACGTATATAATCTCTTGACAAAATGGCACGCGTATCATCATCGAAAATAATGATTTTTTTCCAGAAATAGGCTATTAACTGGTCAATGCGCCCCCGACAGGCTCTGGCTACCGGGGCCCGTAAGCCGCCGAATATTATCCAGCAACACGGCCGTAGCAATGCCTACGTTGAGCGATTCGGCATTACCATAACGCGGAATAGTGACACGCTGCGTTACATACTTCGCTACGTCGGCGCTGATGCCATTCGATTCGTTACCCATCACCAGATAACCCGACACAGCAAAGGCCAGTGAATGAACATCGTGACCGTCTAGAAAGGCACCATATACTACGTTAGTCGGCTGTTTGCTGGCCTGCTGAAGCACCTTTACTACGTCGCCATACCACCAGTTTACGCGGGTGAAGGAGCCTTTGCTGGCCGAAATCACTTTAGGGTTGTAGACGTCGGCGGTGGTACCGGAACATAAAATTTTCCGAATGCCATACCAGTCTGCAATCCGTAATATGGTCCCCAGATTGCCGGGATCGCGTATATCGTCCAAAATCAGCACAATCTCATCTGTTTCAGCCAATAGTGGGACGTTTTCTTTCGTTCTGACCACAGCCAGGGCAGCATTGTTGCTTTCGAGCGTTCCCATACGGGTCAGGTCGGAGGCCGACACGATTTCCACGGGAGTTCGTTGGCGGTCTGTCAGGTGAGCGTTTTCTTTGTAAAATAGTTCAGTAGCCACCACGACTTCGGTTTCGAAGTCAGACTGTAGAACCTCCTGAACGCTTTTGGCACCTTCTACCAGAAACGCGCCGTGCTGCTGCCGGTATTTTTTCTGGTGCAACGACTGAATATATTTAAGCTGATTTTTGGAAAGCATGGAAAAAAAGTATGATATACGATATATGATGTATGACTGGCTTAGGAAGCATATATCATACATCACACATCATACATTAAAAATAAGTCTGCTGATAGTAGTTGTGTCTTTATCGTCCTGTTTTAGCTCGAAACAACTCCGCAGAAATGAATATATTCTAACGTCGCAAACGATTCGGGACAACAAAACCATTTCGGATGAAGACCTGGAAAGCCTGATTCCCCAAAAACCGAACCGGCGACTTCTTGGGTTGCCCATTACCCCCCAGCTCTGGTTTTATCAAATTGGTCAGCGAAAATACGACCGCGAAGCCGCCATTCGTGAGTTGCAGGCCAAAACTAACGAATTTGAACAGCAAAGTCAGTTATTGGCCAATCAACCTGACGCTCTTAAAAAACTGAATCGACGGTACGAGCGTAAATTAAAAAAACTGCGGGTTCGGGCTGAAGAAGGCAATTGGACCATGCGCAACCTTGGCGATCCACCCGCTTATTTTGCCGAGCAGGATGCCAAGGCAAATGCGGCCAAAATGCAGAAATATTTATCCGACAAAGGTTTTTTTAACGCTCAGGTTGGCTATAAACTCGATACGTTACGTCGGCGTCAGATTCGGGTGAACTATCTGGTGGCTGAGCACGCGGGATTCTATCTGCGAAATATTTACTACGAAATTGCGGATTCTAAGGTTGATTCAATAGTCCGGAAATCGCTTGAGGATTCAAAACTTCAACCCGGCGTGCGGTTCGATTTCGACAATATGACGGCGGAACGAATCCGTATCGAGACACTGCTACGTGATCAGGGTTATTATGGGTTCTCTCGCCAATACATTAGAGCTACCGATGTTGATACGGTACGGCGCGGAACAGATCGGTTTCAGCTAGGCGACACCACTAGGCGGAAAGTCGATTTGGTTTTACAAATTGCCAACCCGCCGGGCCGGTCAAGTCATCCGATTTACCGCATTGGCGACGTAGAGGTACGTATCAGCCCCAACGGTGATACCGACGTACTGGGCACAACGCAGGGTCCTACTGTAGCTGGGGCATCGTCTTCCCGATACGACACCATTCAACGAGATGGCATTCGGTATCTGCTGGGCAGTAGAAACATGTCTATGTCGTTGCTGGAAAGTAAAATTCTGTTTCGTCCCAATCAGCTTTATAGCCAAACCAACTATCGTGATACCCAGCGTCAGTTGTTTTTGCTCAACCAGTTCAAGTTCGTAAACCTCAACTTTATCGATACCACGAATCGGCGCTTACGAACACTCATTACGGCTTCTCCGCTCGACAAATACGATTATACATTCGAAGGAGGGGTGTTTGTACTAGCGCAAACTACGCCGGGACCATTTGCCAACGTAACGTTTCGGGCACGCAACCTGTTTGGGGGTCTGGAAACCTTTGAAACAACGGTACGTTATGGTCTGGAATACCAAACTGGTTTTGATACCGATCAATCCAGCAAGCAGATTTTTTATCGATCGAACGAATTTGGCGTAATCAGTTCTCTTACGTTCCCACAAATTCTGTTTCCGGGTCGCGGGCGATTTTTTTTCAACCGATACAACCCACGAACGCAAGTCAGTTTGAGCTTTAACAACACCGTTCGGCCCGATTACAAGCGCTCACTGCTACGTTCGACGATGGCCTACAACTGGCAAACGACGCCATCGAAACAGTTTAGTTTCCTGGTTGCAGACATCAACCTGATTAATGCCAATTTCGATACACAACTAGGAGAAGCATTTAAGGCACAGCTTGAACAACAATCGGAAGCAGGCAGTACAGTTTATTTAAGTTTTCGGAAATCGCTCAGTTCAAGTTTTAGCTTTGCCTACACCTACAACACCAACGTACCGGGGCAAAATCGGCGGGCCAATTTCTTCCGCACGGCCATCGAATCAGGCGGTACTACGTTAAATTTCTTTTCTAATAAAACCATCGAGCACTGGAGCGACTCGTCTGTAACCGGGCTTCAGTTTTATAAATTTATACGTCTAACCGTCGATTATCGTCATTATATTCCAATCCGTTCGCGCACTACGTTAGCGTTTCGCTTTAACACAGGAATTGTGTACGGTTATGGCCCTAACCAGACAGCCCCTTACGAAAAGCTATTTTTTGCTGGCGGCAGCAACAGTATTCGAGGATGGCTTCCCCGTCGGTTAGGCCCTGGTTCTGAAGTGCCTCAGCCAACACGCGATTATCCGACCGTTCCCATTTTTAGCCAGCGAGATCGACGGAGCGAACAATTTGCCTACACCTTTGAAAAACCCGGTGATATGCTCATTGAAGGATCAGCCGAATTACGGGGACGACTATTTAGGCTCGGTGCGGATATTAATGGAGCTTTGTTCATTGATGCAGGTAACGTATGGGCGATTCGGAATAACCCCAGGCGCGTGGGCGAACAATTTCAGCTTGATACGTTTATTCCGCAGATAGCAGTCGGTACGGGCGTCGGGCTACGTATTGACTTCTCTTTCTTCGTCATTCGACTTGATGGCGGTATTAAAGTTTGGGATCCCGCCCGTCGTTATCAGCTTGAGCCCGACGGCCCATTCTATGACGAGCGCTTCATGCTCCGCGAATTTTCGTTCCGTCGGTTATCGACTGGAAAAAATCCCTTGATTATAAATTTCGGCATTGGCTACCCTTTCTAATACGTAGCGTGAGCTTAGGCTCGCAGGTTACCCGTTAAAACTGCAGGCTTACAAACATATTTCGTCTACTCCCCACAGGTATCGGCGCCTGCAAGCCAGAACTATAACCACTTAACACAATTTAACTATGTGTGCCTCAATTAAGCCATAAACGGCCCTTTTTAAAAAATGGGCTAACAGATGGGGACTTTTATTTGCCAAAATGACAAAATTCCTTCGTCTCAAGTGTGAGCGTTTTACGAGATTTGACAATCAGTGGTGATAATCGTCCATTACTCAAAGAATAGTATCTTTTATCATGATTGACTCGATGACTTCCAATTTTGCGGCAGAATCTGACCAGTCATGCAGATTCTGCCGCAAGAGCTTACTGGCTCTGCTCGACGAGTGCGGAAATGTACATCTGTAAAGTAATGCCCCCCCGGATGGGATCATCCGGTAGCTCGTAGGCTTGTGCCAACGTAATAGCTGTCATGGCCGCCATTGACTTCGCGGCTGGCCCAGAAAAGCCCATCTGCTGCAAACTACTCACCCAGGCTTCGCGCGGTGTCTCAACCGCTTTAACTTCTTTGCCCAAAGCAACGCCAAAGGCGGCAGCCACCTCAGCCGATGAGTAACGTTCTGGCCCTTCTACGTAGTGAAGGCCAGTTTGTTCGACCGGTTCCTGCAAAAGGCGAGCCCCTACCGCCCCCAGATCCTGCGGGGCTACCATCGGCAACTTGAAAGCAGGTGGGTAGAGCGTGTGCACCTGACCGGCCTGCTGAGCCGTGGCCAGGGCCATATCCCAGTTACTCATGTAGTAGGCCGCCCGAATGATACTGGTGGGAATGCCCGTCTTGAGCAAACCCTGTTCCAGTTCGTAAAGCACGCCCAAGTCGCCTATCCGATCACCTGGCTGCGCTGCATAGACCGACTCAGCCACGATTTTTTCGAGACCTGAATCGGTTAGGGCGGCTAGAATCGATTGGACACTTCGGCGTTCTTCCTCAGCCGTATCAGTGGTGATGGGGGCAGGTGGATTAAGCACAAACAGGCGTTTGCCCTGCTGAAATATCGTCCGCAACGACTCGGTGTCATACACATTCACAACTGCGACAGCAGCTCCCTTTTGCTGCCAGGCCTCCCTTTTTTTTGCGTCATGAGTGATCACGGTAACGGGCTCTCCTTTATCCAGCAAAGATTGAGCAACGGCCGATCCAACATGGCCTGTGGCCCCCAGAATAATGTACATAGCAATTTTTCGTTTAAAAAGTTGAGTGAAAGGCAGCGCCACCGCGGGTGCCCAGCGCAAAGCTAGGTGGGCTCGCTGACAAGGGTATGTCAGGGGTGGTCGCTTTTATTCACCCAGCATATCGAAATATTGCTTCAAGGTGAGCGGATGGGGGGTAAACGTTTCGGACAGCACGTCCAACTGCTCGATGCGGTCAAGCCGAAAGATGCGATAGGCACCTCGTAATCTACACCAGCCTACTAAGAGCCAGTTTTCCTGGGTGCTCATCAGCAGGGCGAACGGTTCTAAAACCCGGTGGGTCAGTTCGCCAGATGCCGCCCGGTACACGACCTGTACTCGTTGAAAACTGGTCAGCGCGTTTTGCAAGGTAGCTAGATAACGGCTGCTGGATTGGGCATGGGCATACACTTTCAGGCGCGAGGCCAGCCAGTTGGCCTTCTCCTGGGTGGAGCCACGCAGTACAGCCTTGAGCTTGGCAAGGGCCTGCTGATAGGCCTCGATCAGCGATGAATCGGGTTGAGTTTGGATGAGGTGTTCTACTGTAATGAGCGCATTGGCTTCCGTCTGGGTGAACGAAACCGGTGGCAATCGGTATCCTTCGACCAACGAATAGCCCCTGCCTTCCTGGGTCAGAATTGGCACTCCGGCGCTTTCAAGGGTTTTCATGTCCCGGTAGATGGTGCGCACGCTGACCGAAAAGCGGTTAGCCAGCTCGGATGCGGTTATCAATTGCTTGGTCTGTAAGAGGGTTTGAATTGCAACCAGTCGGGCTAGTCGTGTTGGTTCTTCATCAGCCATATGTGCTTATTAACTGAGTGGAAGGCTGAAATGATTAAAGAAGTTGCATCGTTATTAGATACACAAAATGTCAATGTGAGTGACGGAATAACCGTCTCTGGTTGGAGCCATTACGTGACAATCAGAACTTGAGGCTGCAAATCTGAAACTATTGACTGGCCCTTTCGATTCGTCGGCTTTGAAAACCCAGCTAACGTCGAACCTATTCGTGAATTGCCATAGCTGCCAAAGGGTACCGAATGGAGTTGTTGAAACGTTCGCGTGTCCCGGTCAGCCCCTTCAGCAAGTTTGGCAAATACCGATTTAATTTCCTGGCAGTTATCTACAATCAGGAACTAACCGTATTGCCGGTTGAGAATCCAGCGCAGGAGGAGCCATCCAGTCGGCAGCCAAAATATTGATGGCACCGCTTTTTGGCTGCCCATTCATCATGCGATTGTGTTTTTCGGGGAAACTGGTCCTTCATGGGTAATACACCCAGTTTGGTTAGGGTCAACTCGTCCCCCAGACATTGCTGATAAAAGGACATAGCCTCAGTACGATTGACGTCAAATAAGCAGATTGACATTGTCCGTGTTCTACTAGGGCCAGCCATTCGGCTCTTCGAGCAGTTGCCCCCCCAATACGCTCGGCTCTCCAAGCGTCATCTCGGGGTTTGGCGTCACTCACCTGCGTTACTCTGTATTACGTAATTGAGCGAGCTAATTACCCAGTTGTTGACGTACATAAATGAACCTTCCTGCGTCTCACGCAGGAAGGTTTTGTGAGAATATAAAATGTGGATGCAATCTGTTCTTATAGGTAATCAAGTTTAGATTATTTCTTCTCCAGTAACTGCTTCATCAAGGCTTTCATTTCTGCCATTTCAACCTTCAGTTTCTGATTCGCTTTCTCCTGCTCAATACTATACAACGTCAACTCCTCCACCTTCTCCAATAACGTAGCGTTCATCTTTACTAGGTCTACCCCTTCCTTTACCACCTCTTCCGCCGAGGGTACACCCGGTAAGTGGCCATATTCCCGAATATAGGAGGCAACCCCAGTCAATGGGCGTAGTGTATAAGAGTCGGAAAATACTTTATCACTCCACTGGTTGACATTATCAATCGTCAACCGATGTTTGGCGAGCACCGTTTCACCCTGCTCGTTGACGGTCAGAAATTGATCCGTTGCTCCTTGGCGGATGGAGTTAGAAAGGTGAGCAAATTTAATTTTGCCGTTGTTACGTAGATGAATCGTACCGCGTACATCCAGGGGGAATTGAGGGGAATCGGTGCCAATCCCTACCGCAATACTGGTATTAGTCGGATCTCCCAACACAATGGCATTATTTAAGGCAACCCGGGCATTACTGCCAATGGCAACTACGTTCTGCAGATTACTACCGGCCACCTGAGTATTATTGCCCACTAGTACATTATCGCTTCCCGCCGTGAGCGCTGTTGCCGACCTGGGCCCAACAATGATGTTATTATTGCCCGTGGTCAGATTGCTACCCGCCTGATACCCTACGACCGTGTTACTGTTGCCGCTCGTGCTCGATTCACCCGCCCGATTACCGACATAGGTATTTTGGATACCCGTCGTGTTGGCACTGCCCGCCGAGGATCCCAGAAAGGTGTTGACTCCTCCGGTGGTATTATTCGACCCAGTGCCGTAGCCTAGGAACGTATTGAGTCGGCCTGTGGTGTTAGCCTGGCCGCTATAACTCCCCACAAAGGAGTTGAACTGGCCCGTGGTGGTGCTTTGTCCGGCCAGAGAACCTACAAAGGTATTATCCGTACCGGTGGAGTTATTCTGACCAGCTTGATAGCCCAGAAACGCATTGTCGCCCCCCGTATTGGCATAGCCTGTGCCTGAACCCACAAATACATTATGAATACCCGTCACATTGGTATAACCCGATTCATAGCCAATAAACACATTATAATCGGCCCGATTGAAATTACCCGCCTGGTAACCTAAAAAGCTGTTGCCTGTCAGGGTCCTACCCGGGTTGGTAGAACTGACATCGGAACTGGCCCAGTAGGAGGCTGCATTGGTACCAATAAACACATTTTTGGAGCCATTGATGAACCAGCCTCCTGCATTCAGGCCAACGGCTGTGTTTTCGGAGCCTCTGGTGCTGTTGCCTGAGTTGGCCCCCATAAACGTATTTCCGTAGCCGTACGGATAATCAGGCCTATTGGGAATGCCGGGCAAATTATCCAGGAATCCATACGTTGTATTGAAACTACCATAGGTTACATCATTGCCAATACCCATTAGCAGATTGGTTTTATTTCCCTGAGCGCTTAGGGGGGTAATCAGGCTTGGCGCTACCAGTAGAGCGCATAAAAAAAGTAGCTTGTCCATCGATAAACTTGATAGGTTGATCATGTAAGCAATTGACACATCAAGCATTTAAGAAGCAAGAACTTTACGGGGTAATTCAGGGTAGTTTTGAGCGAACGGTCAACGGATAGCATTCGATCCACTGATTGGGAGCCTATGCTGCTGGCAGCACTACCCCGTCTTTAATGACCTTTGTACTTTGGAACTAATCCCCTGCAGGCATAGGGTCCGGCAGCACTACTTGCTTATGCTTACTGGTTCTTAGTCATCCAAAAGCGCAGGATGTTACCGTCAGGATCCTTGAAGCTGGCAATAAAAGCCCCTTCCCCTAAATCCACGATGGGATGAATTAAGGTAATGCTGTGAGTTGATACAAAGCGATCAATGTCATCCACCTCAAAGGACAGGACCGTATTAACGTTCGCTTGCGTATTCCCTCTTTGTTTCAGCACCGCATAATGAATCCCCTTGTAGTCGCATTCCCAATGTTCAGGCGTATTGCCATGCCGGTTCAACGCTAGCGGAATACCTAATACTTCACGATAAAATGTTGCCAGCCGTTCTGGCTCAGGTGAGGACATGATCACCCCCGTCAACCCTTTCACTCGTAATGCATCCATAATTATATCATTTATGATGTTTAATTTGCAAAAGTACATCATTAATGATTATATACCACATAAATGATATTTTATATTTTACATTTACATCAAATATGATTTATATGAATAAGGCCGTTGAACTGCTCAATCTTTGGGCGAGCTATGAACAAGAAAATCCCAAATCGGATTTAGCCCAGTTCTGCCAGGCTTACTTAGCGAGCCAGCAGCCAAAAGATAGTTTAGCTTCCTTTTGGCAATCCCCCCTCCCCCCTGACAAGGCTAGCTTGCTGATCAAAGTAATTGGTCGGATTTCTAAGTTGCATACACTTCATGCGCTGGCTGCTTTTAAAGAATGCGGCCTGAAGAGCTTCGATGAGTTTTTGTATCTGAGTTCGGTTGCTCATATGACCAATCCCAAGAAGACCGATGTGATTTCGGCTCATTTTAATGAGCTATCCTCCGGCTTACTGATACTCGACCGGCTCAAGAAATCGGGTCTAATCCAAGAAGAAGGCGATGCGCTTGACAAGCGGACCAAACGGTTAACGATCACTAGCAAAGGGCAAAGCCAATTGGAAGCCTGCTACCAGAAATTGAACCAAGTGAACCAGCTGTGCTTTGGGGAACTAGCTGAAGAACAACTCGATTTGGTCATTAACCTGTTACAACCGGTAGAGGCTTCCTTGGCTCAGCAATGGTTAGAAGCTAAAATGAAATAATAGAAGGAAGATTACGTCTTCCTGAGTGCTTAGCTCTAATAGTAACCAGTACTCATATCACTATGGCAGGTACGATCTGACCGAGCACTTGGTCTAAGTCATCCCTTTGTCGACTTGATTTACCCGATCACCTATTGATTAACAATCCCATCCTCTCACGTAGGAGCTTGTTGTGAGAACTTCTGATTAACAATGGTAACCTATTGATTTAATTGCCGTCCAACTCAACTAATAGCATACGCTATTGCCAATCGGGATTTTGCAAAAGCTTGGGATTGGCATTGATTTCGACTTGTGGGATTGGGAAATATTTGTGTTTGGGCAGCGGTTTTCGTTCGGGGTAATCGGCATTTTTCACTTTTGGAATCTCGGTCAAAAACTTGCCCGTACGCGTCAAGTCGTACCACCGATCACCTTCCCCAAAAAACTCCCAGGCCCGTTCCCGAAGGACGGCATCAATAAAACCATCTTTGCTCAATCCAGGCGTTAAAATCGGAATGCCGGCCCGTCGGCGAATTACGTTGATAAACTCATACGCGGCTGCTGTTCCACCATTCAGTCTGGCTTCTGCTTCGGCCGCAATCAGGAACGCGTCGGCGTAGCGCAAAACCGGCATATTGTTGCTGTTCGCTGCCCCAACCGATTTTGGATCTTTAAATTTACCGAGCACCACCAGACTATCTTTAGCAAGGAGCCGCGTATCGATTGCATTCTGCCGGACGATGGTTCCTGAACTGGAAACAAAACTGGTATCCAGCAGCAAACGCCGTTTATCGATTGGATTGAAAGACTTGTAAAAAGACCTATACATGTAAAAACCGCCAGACGCCCCGTTTGAATAGACACCAACGCCCGTTTGGGGAGCCACCTGCCAGGCAACAGCCGTATACTTATTGGGCGTTACCAGCCCGTTCGATTCAGCCGCAAAGATGTTTTCCGGACGAGCCTGCGCTTTTTTAGTAACATCATACACATCCACTACGTTGGGCAGCAGAGTTAACTTCCCTGAATCGATCAGCTCTTTTGACTTCGCCAACGCTAACGCCCAGTTCTCGCCATAAAGCGCAGCTTTGGCGTGTAATAAAATAGCCGCCTGTTTACAGGCCCGTCCCGGTACTAAACCTGCCGAATAGTTGGGTAAAGCAGCCGTTGCTTTCGTCAGATCATCGTAAATCTGGGTATAAATTTCGGAGAGTGGTGCTTTCGCGTTAATGGCTCGCTCAATGGTATTGGTTGGGTTAACTTTGAGAGGAATTTCGCCGAAATTTTTCGCTAATGTCCAGTGCATCAATGCCCGTAAAAAATACGCTTCGCCAATTACCTCCCGGCGACGTACCGTATCCATTTCGGTATTAGGTGCTTTTTCAAGCAGCCAGTTTGCTTTTTCAATGCACTGATACGCCGATTGCCAGAGTTGAATGGGCGACTCAAACACCCGCGCAAATCCGGTCTGTACCGAATAGGTTGGCTCGTAGGTGTATAACGTAATAGATGCCCGGCCTACTACGTTACGCGGAAACATGAGGTCACTGGCGGTTTCGGCCAGAAGCGGATAATGACCGCCGTATAAATCGTAAAAACTGCCGTACATGGCAACCTGAGCGGATTCGACCTCGGCGGCATTTTTGTAATAATTGTCGGTGTAAATCTGGGAGAAGGGGGTTTCTTCCAGCGCGCAGCCCGTTAATGCCGTTATTAAGAGGCCGAACAGCGTAAAGGGTACCAATTTTCTATAGTTCTTCATCACCTATCTGAATTAATAGAGGTAGTCTAAATTTTTGATTATCAGAATTCAACCTGCAAACCCACTAACCAGGATTTGGAAACGGGATACACGATGTTGTCGACGCCCACCAACGTATTGGAGCCGCCAAACGAATTAACTTCCGGGTCAAAACCTGTGTACCGCGTTACGGTGAAGAGGTTGTTACCGCTGATGTACACTTTGGCGGTAGTGATACCTTTGATCTGGGGAAGCTGGTAGCCAAGCGTGATATTTCTGGCCCGCAAAAAAGAACCGTCTTCGATGTACCGATCCGTTAGCGGAATGCGCTGGGCCAGGTTGGTCCCTGCGTGTACGTATTCCTGACTCGGATTCTGGGGTGTCCAGCGATTGGTGAGACCACTGAGCACATTCCGCATTCCCAGCGGATTTTCCAGCTGGTAGGCCGCCATGTTCAGTATTTTACTGCCCTGAACACCCGAAAATAACGCTGTCAAATAAAAGCTTTGGAACCTCAGATTACTCGAAAAACCATAGGTAAAGTTCGGTGCCGAATTGGTCAGTACCAGATCGCTGTCGTTAATTCGACCATCCCCGTTTACATCTTTCACTTTTACCCCTCCAAGGCGCGAGCCCGAGCCTTCCAGGATGGTTTCGCTGTTCTGGTAAATTCCGTTAAATACGTAGGTTCTGAACAAACCAATCGGCTGACCGACAACCAGCGAGTTATAAAAATTTACATCGAATTTTTGCAGATCGTCCTGCAACTTGGTGACCTTATTCCGGCTGAAGGAAATGTTGGCCGATACGTCCCATTTCAATTTTTCAGTTGTGATTGGGCGAGCTTTCAGAGCAATTTCCAATCCTTTGTTTTGGAGGGAAGCAAAGTTTCCAAACACCGTTGAATAACCCGACGAGAGCGGCAGATTTCGCGCAAAAATCAGATCTTCGGTACGTTTGGAATAAATATCCATCACCAGCGAAATCTTATTTTTCAATAGATCCAGATCAAAGCCTACGTTTACCTGCGTGCTTTTTTCCCACCGTAAATCTGGATTGGCTACGCCAGTTGGCTGCGTTCCGGTGACATTTACGCCGTTGAAAATATAATCCCGGCCTAAGCCTACAGTGGCCAGCGATTGATAGGCGCCAATGGCCCCCTGATTACCCGTTTGACCGGCACTAGCCCGTATTTTCAGGTTGGAAATGAAGGAATTATTCTGCAGGAAACTTTCTTCTGTTACGTTCCAGGCTCCGGAAATGGCCGGAAAAAGCGCGTATTTGTTGTTACGTCCAAATTTGGATGAACCGTCTACCCGGGCATTGAAGTCGATAAAATATTTTCCTTTGAAATTGTAGGAAAGTCGGCCAAAGAACGACACGAGCTCATCTTTGGAGCGACTGCTACGTGAATCCCGTACCTGCGCCAATCCGATATTTTCGTTCGACGTAGCGTCCGACGCAAATCGTTGTCCGGTCGAATAATTGTAATTGCTGTTATTGGCGATGTAACTGTACCCGGCTATGGCACGTAGCGTGTGATTTGTCTTGAAAACGTGGTCGTAGCTCAGAATACTTTCGTGCATCATGCGGTTGTAATTCTGGTTCTGCTTCATGGCAAACCCACCGCCACCGCCATTGGTCGAAATATCCGTGATGGTCGATGCCGCAATCGGGAAGTAATAATCCAGCAAACTGCCCGTAATCACCGCGTTGAAATTCGCTCGGTATTTTAAGCCCTTCAAGAGGCTGAAATCGAAGTAGACGTTCGGAACAAACGTATTGGTGTGTTGCTGATCCAGGATTTTGGTAAACTGAAGCGGGTGGCGTAAGTCCAGATACAAGCCGCGCAACTGCCGGTCGAAATTGAGCACTTGCCCCGCATCGTCATAAGCCCGCAAAACCGGCGGTGTTGCCAAAGCCAAGCCCACCAGCGAATTGAGTAATCCTCCACCATCGGTGTCTACCGAGCCGGTGGGAATCCGCTGGTTGATCGACTTTGAGAATAACGTACTGGTACCGATTTTCAACCAGTTCGTCGCCTGATGATCCAGATTCAGACGTAGCGAATACCGGTCAAACGACGAATTGATAACAATACCATCCTGATTGAAATAGTTAAACGAAACCAGCAATTGGGTCTTTTCATTACCGCCCGAAACGGTTAGCTGATGATTTTGAATCACCGCTTTTCGAAAAATCTGGTCCTGCCAGTTTGTGCCTACACCGATTGAGTCGGGTCTAGGAAACCGATTCGGATTTTTATACACTTCATTTTCCAGTTCGGCAAACTGCGTTCCATTCAGAACCGGAATGGTTTTCGTTACCTGCTGCTGACCATAATAGGACTCATAACTGATTTTGGTCTTACCGCTCTTCCCTCGTTTGGTGGTAATAATAACAACGCCATTGGCGGCCTGAGAACCGTAGATTGCGGCTGCTGAAGCATCTTTTAACACTTCCACCGACTCAATATCATTGGGATTCAGGTTCGACAGCGGACTGACCTCATTGGCATTCCCGCCCACAATCTGACGCCCGCCGTTGGTATTGATCGGGATGTTTTGCGAAGTATTCTGAACCTGAACACCATCGATGATGTAAAGTGGTTCAGACGAACCATTGATGGAATTTGTGCCCCGAATCCGCATACTGATGGCACCGCCCGGCGCGGCATTACTTTGAGTAACCTGCAAACCCGCGACCAAGCCCTGTAAGCCTTGCGCTAAGTTGGATGCGGGTGTTTGCAGAAGTTCGGCGGCTTTTACGCTGGTAATGGCGCTAGTTACCTCACTTTTTTTCTGGGTTCCGTACCCAACTACGACCACCTCGTCGAGCGCTTTGGTATCTGGCACAAGAGCGATCTCCAGCGTTGAGCGATTTTTCAGGATAACTTCCTGCCGAACGTAGCCAATGTACGAGAAAACCAACGTAGTGTTTCCATCAGGCACTGTCAGTGAAAATCGCCCGTCCGTATCCGTAACGGTACCATGTGTAGTTCCTTTCTGCAGGACGCTCACGCCCGGTAAACCCTCATTTGTTTCACTACGAACAACGCCTTTGACGGTAAACTCTACCGGTTGATTAATGGCATTTGTAATTGCTGGCGTTTGTGTAATGGTCGGCCTGGGAAGCGATTCTGATTGCTCTGAGAGAGAACCGGTAAAGGCTTCAATTGCTGAGCTGGGCTCGCTTTTTCGCGTGGTAGACGATTCATTTACCGAAAAGATAAAATAAATCGTATTGGGCTTTTTATAGCGTTTATACGTCAGCCCGACCGGTTTTAATAAATCGTTCAGCAAGCGGTTGACATCCGTTTTAGAACCATCAGGTGTCGATACGCGAAGCCCTTCCACTGTTTTTTCGTTGTACGTAAAGCGAACCCCAAATCGGTTTTCCAGCTCTTTCAGTACGTCTTTTAACAACTGCGTAGCGGAGGCTGGCTGTGTTAATATCGGATTTGTTCTGGGCGTATCAGATCGTTGAGCAAACGTAATCGCTTGTGCAAAAAGCGTATTCTGTTTACTAAATAAGATGAGGCACAGGCATAGCCTGAAAACGGTACAGTGGAAACGGTTTTTCATAAACGAATCGGGTAAGGAACAAGTATTAGCGACTGATATAAAGCTGATTTTCCTGACGGGTTATTTTCAGGCCATTGGTTGTAGACAGTGCGTCGATTAAATCGTCCAGATTTTCGGACGGCACAACGCCGGTCATGCGTTCCTGCGCGATGTCGGGATCGACGAACGTAACACGCAGGCCGAACGTAGCTTCCAGCCGAGCGGTAACCTCACTGAGGGACGTATTATCGAGAATCCATTGTTGATTTGTCCAGTCGTTATAGCGCTCCGGTTTCACTGACCGTTTCGTGAGTTTTTTCCGTTCGCCTGAAATTTCAACCAGGTCACCGGGCACCATGACAATGCTTTTCTGGTACGTACCCTTGCCCACATCCAGCTTGACTTTCCCGGAATTCAACACGACTTGCGTTGCTCCTTTCCGGCTTGCTACGTTGAATTGCGTGCCCAATACCTCCACATTCAGATTATCGGTATGAACAACGAAGCGCGTCGGCACTGTTTTTTTGACCACCTTGAAAAAAGCTTCGCCGGTGAGCCAGACTTCCCGTGTTTTCCCATCCTGCCAGTTTGTGGCCAGTTTGAGATTCGAATGGGCGTTCAGAATAACTTCAGATCCATCGGGTAGAATGATAGTCTGGGTTTGGCCATAAGCTGTGTGGTACTCAGGAGTTGTACGCTGATTCAGGAAATACAGCATACTACCCAAAAAGGCAATTCCGGTCAGAACCGCTGCCCAGCGTACCCATTGACGGGAGGACCAAAGCGGGCGAACAACGGTTTGGTCTGGATGATTTTGCTGACGAGTTGCGTTGATCCGGTTCCAGACGGCGGCTTGCTCGGCTGGCGTTGGTAAATTTTCGCGGAAGTTTAGGTGTAAAACGAGTTGCCTGGCCTCGGCTATAAGTCCTTGTTTTTCAGGATGCTGAGCAAGCCAATTCTGCCAGAAGCGTTCATTTTCGGAATCTGGCTTCTGAACCCATTCCTGAAAACGAGGGTCCAGGGCAAAATCTCCGGCTGAGTAATCATCGATATGCATTCGATTCAGTTTCGGATTGAGCGTGATTTTACTCTAATCTGGAAACTGACGCCGATCTCATCGATAAAATGAAAATATTTTTAAAAAACAGGATTATTCAAGCAGATAAATAGATTAGTCTGGCTGAAAATGAACAAAAAAGACATGCTATAGCTACTAAAATCACATAAAAGCAGCACCAAGCTTATGGGGGTTATGTTCTTCCGTAAAACTCTTAACGCTTTGGAAATCAGATTGTAGGACGAGTCAATATTCATCGACATAATCGACGCTATTTCTTCGTACGACAAATTGTTGTAGAATTTCAAAAAGATTGCTTCCTTTTGCCGTTGCGTCAACGTATTGAGCGCTTTCAGGATACGTGCATTTTGTTCATCGCTTAACTGTTCAGCAATAAGATGGGCTTCATAGGGTAGTACAAAATCAAATCCGCCAGAAACTGTCCCATTCTCAACTAACCACGGTTTGCGTTTAAGTTGATCGATCATGGTATATCGCATGGCTTTAAACAGATAATACTTGATGGAGGTGGTATCACTAAGGTTTTCCCGCTTTTCCCAGATCTCAATGAAGAGATCATGAATGCAGTCCTGAACTAAGTTTTTATCGGTTGTAAACTTGCTTGCGTAGTTATATAGAACTTTGAAATACCGGGTATAAATTTCTTCGAAAGCGGCTTCACTGCCTTCTTTGAAGGTTTTCCATAATTCGTCTTCATTAACAGTAGTATCTCTCCTTTCAGACAATTCCATCCTGTTACTTATGGTTTCCAGCGAGTTAACTAATCAGTCTACACGCTGAAATAACTCAACGAGATAATTAAAGTTATAAGAAAACGGGAGATAATTCAATCAGTACGTACACAGGGGCAACATTGATTAGCCAGATGAATGAGGCTAAATTCAACTTAGCTTCTGGCCGGCAAAAGCAATCAAGTCCGCTATTATAAGCTTGGAATAGCGGCTATCCTTCTCAGAAATCGAATAAGTTAATTCGCCAATTTTTGTGAGCTTTTTGCTGAAGATGGGTTAATACAAGTATCCATGACATGTATTAGCGAACGAGACTGCTCATGAAACGATTCATTATCTGGTTGCAATTCATTCTGTTAGTCAATCTAATTCTTTCCTGCAAAGCTGATTCAATTAACGGTATCTACGCAGGGATTCAACTGCAAATCAGCGCTTGGGCGGGTGGAGCTATGGAGCGAAGAGACGTCGCTGTTTACTTTCGTCAGGATGGCACATTTACCAATGATTTGAAAGACAAAAACTGGAAAACAGCGGTGAAAAGCAAATTTGCTGTAACCGGAGATAAAGTAGTGCTAACATTCACTGATGGCAAAAACAGAAGCTATAAAATCACATCGAAAGGCAACCTGTCGGGCGGGAACTTTATATTATTACCGCTATCCATGAAAGGCCCTTTGCCAATGTCAAGTTTTCAGTATAAGGGAGGAACGAGTTCCGGTGGCATAGGTACGAACACACCCTATGTTGGTACGTTTAGCCAGAATCGGATTCATTTTGATGGTGAAGGCAACTTCAGCCACTCGCGCACGGGAACGGTGACGATTGCAGGCGATAACATCGGAGGAGGAAACACGAACAAGGACGAAGACGCTGGAACATACGCCTATCAGGATGGGCTACTCACACTGAAATACAATACGGGCAAGACCCAGACGCATAGTTTCTTTTTTACGAAAGATGGCGAAGAAATTGCGGTTATGGATGGACGTATTTACACAAAATATAGCGAAGATAAGGACTCTAAAAAAGCAACTGACAAACCTGTAGTAAACCTCCCAACGGCTTCGGAATTGATCGCAAAAGCCCGCGAAGCGCACGGCGGTAAGGCAATCGATAACATTCGTAATCTGAAAGTCATTTCGCAGATGCGTGGTATTCTGATGGTAACGCAATCGGATTATCAACAACCACGTACCAAAGCCGAAGCAAGGGCATCTGGGCGGTTAGTGTATACCGAATACTGGAATGGGAAACAGGGTTGGTTGTGGCTTCAGGGAAAAAAAACGCCCTTGACTCTGGAACGCATGCGCGATAAGGAAGCCAATCGGTACGCGGGGATTTCGGGGCTGCATACTCAACGGCAAAGCTTTTTACAAAAAGGGGAAGTTAAGGCGTTAAAAAATGGTGGTTATGCGCTGGTTTATCAGAAAGATGGTATTCCGCTAAAACTTATTCTGGACAACAAATACCGGGTGGTGGGCGAAGAAGTTCCATCGGAAGGCAAAACCCTTACCGTCCAGTACGCCGATTTCAAAACCGTAAACGGCCTTTTGGTACCCTTCTCGGAAACGCAAAGTCAGGGCTCGCAACGAAATACGATCAAGTTGACGGATTATCTGATCAATGAACTGACGGAAGAAGATTGGGCGGAACCAACTCCGTAACTCCCCAAAGAGCACTCCGCTTAAATTTTCGACTTTAAAACGCCCCAATAAAGAAACAGATAAAAGAATACCCCTTCGTCTCACATGGGAGGGTATTTTGAGATTGCTGTCTACTTTGTTAAGCTGGCTTAGTTCAATGCAAAGTAAAGGAAAACGCTTGGCTATATACCTTAATCAATTACCCAATGAATAATGAGCGCTACTGAAAATAAACAATTGATGGAGCGTATTTTCTCCGAATTGTCGAAAGGTAATGATCAGCTCTTTTTTGAGGCCATGGACCAAGACATGCAATGGAGGTGGATGGGGAGTGGCCAATGGGCAAAGACTTTTCGGGGAAAGCAGGCAGTGGTTAACGAACTATGGGGAGCCGTCAAGACTACCTTACATCCTCCTTATAGGGCAACCGCTACCCGTATTATGGCAGATGGTGACTACGTAGTGGTTGAAGCGGAGGGGGAGAATGTAACCCCTGATGGCAACGTTTATAATAATCGCTATTGCTGGGTATGCTGGATTCGAGACGGTAAACTTCGAGCGATCAATGAATATATGGATACAGAACTGGTGACAACAACCTTCCGGCGTTAACATTTAACCTGCTCCATCTCAACGAAACTCAATTTATTAAGCCTTGTCAGAGATCGGCCAAAACTCAACACTAGCCCCATCAAGCAGCGGTGCAGGGCTTGAATCAACCCCAATGGATACGAGCCTACCATCCGAAACGTCTTCCGCTGCTGATTTTGACTTTTTAGTAGGTAAGTGGATCATCCATAACCGGAAGCTGAAAACACGACTAGCCAACAGCCATGAATGGTTCGAGTTTGGCGCTACCGGAGAAATGCACAAGATCCTCCATGGGTTAGGTAACATTGATTCCTTTATCACTACGGTGGGACATGCGCCTTTTGAGGGGATGGCGCTCCGGCTTTTCAACCCCCAAACCCGCCTGTGGAGTATTCACTGGGCGGATAGCCTTCGCGCTTATTTAGATGCCCCAATGGTGGGCTCATTCCAGGGCCCTATTGGCTTGTTTCAGGGGGATGATACTTATGCCGGTCAGCCGATCCGGATCCGATTTGAGTGGGATAAAACCGATCCTGCCAAGCCAATATGGCGACAGGCCTTTTCCGCCGATGGGGGTCAAACCTGGGAATGGAACTGGTATATGTACTTTCAGCGATTCGACTAGGATCGTTTCTTTTCGGCCTCATCGGTCGGCAGGGAATCATAGTACCTCCTTGTAGCGGACGCGGATGAATTATCATTCGGGTACTATGTTACTGGGTCATCAGGAGCAGCCCGCTGCCAGAGCCGATTTCATTTAAACAAGCGATTGGGTAACCATGGGTATGAAAAACTATTTGATCGAAGGTGTTTCCGGTACTGGTAAAACCACCGTGGCTCAGGAATTGCGACGACGCAATTTCCACGTCATCGACGGTGACCTGGAATTAGCCTATCGAGGCTACCCCCAGACGGGTAAACCCCTGAGTGAGCTCGACCACCAGCGAGCTCTGGATCATCCGGAATGGGGACAAAAGCACTGGCTTTGGGATATTAACAAGGTTAAATCGGTGATCGCTGATCACCGTACGCCCATTTCCTTCCTATGCGGTGGTTCCAGAAATTTCCGTGATTTTATTGATTTATTAGACGGTGTTTTTATTCTGGATGTTCCTGACCTTGGTGTGTTGCTTAGGCGTATCGATGAGCGCGTGACCCGGGACCCAACGGATTGGGGGGCCAAGCCCGAGGAAAAGGCGCTCATTGCCCGTCTGCATGCCACCAAAGAAGATACCCCTACCCGGGGTGTGTTCATCGATGCGACGGCGCCGGTCGACCGGGTTGTGGACGAAATTGTATCCAATTGCACCTAACGACTTGCTTTCTCATCAAAGTTTGAGACACGGTTGTCCACCAAATAACTGATTCATAAATCCTCTCGCTACGTGCAAAGAAAAGACAGGCGATGGCAATTACGCCACAATACTGCCCTGTCCTACCTGTGCAAACTATTCGCCAAGCGCATCCCAATACCTACTTCATTGATGTGAAATCGGCGGTCGGGCGTGCGTTCCTGATCGGGAGCATGGTACTGATAGCCGTATGTCGGCTGGCGGGTTTCATCGACAATCGAAAGGCTGATTGTCGCGTGTTTTAAGGCTCGAAATGAAATTTCGGTTTTCCATTGCGACAGGCGTTGCTGATCAGATGCCGTGTGGATCAGCAACCAAAACAAACAAAAAAGAGGTAGTTTTCCTGGCATAGAGTTAGGATTTAAGGGCAATCCCCAGGAGTACCGCTCGGATATAGGGAAAGCGGGTCCAGGGAATAAAATGGTTGGCTTCTTTCAACCAGATCAACTCGACACGCGCCGAATTAACGAGCATTTTTTTTGCATAGGTTGAATTGGGGGGCGGTACCAGCGGGTCTTTATCACCATGCATGATAAAGACAGGGCAAGTGATTCGTTCAAAAGCGGGCTGCATGGTAAGAACATCCCGCTTGAAGAGTCGCAGTTCATGATTACTGGCCCGAATGGCACCCGGCAGTAGGTAGCGAAATGGGGCCGCATCGAGTATTCCTCGCCAGCGTTCGCGAGGTTCGTCGGCCGGAGATACAGATCCAGCCAACAGAACCAAGCCGGCAATGGGTAAGTCGGGGTTGTCGGCAGCGAGTTTGATGATCATTGGTCCACCCAAACTATGGCCAATCAGGTACATCGGTTTGCCGTTCTCCAACTTGTGCAAAACCAGACTAAGCAAGTCCGATTGTTCTTGGATACCTGTTGAGTATCCGAAATTACTAGTCCCAAAGCCTGGTCTGTCCAAGCTTACCATTCGGAAATGTTCCAGCAAAAGGCTGTCTTTAAGGTAGGTTTCAAAAGCGTTCCAACTACCGGGTGAGCCATGGACAAAAATGAGGGTTGGCCGATTAGTATCGCCAATAGCCATGTAATGTAAGGTTCGGCTCGCCACAGTCAATTGTTGGGGTACCAACGTTAGGCCCTGTTGCGCAAATTCTGTTACCGCTTTTGAATCGGTCGTTCGAAAGCTCATACACCCCTGCGCCATCACCAGCCAGGTCAACATAAGTAAGCCCAGTAAACTATAAAATCGGCACTGCGTCAACCACGCTTTCATAGAGGATTAACGAGCCAGACCAGACATTGAACAACCGATAAACCTACCAGCAATAGCCCCGTGAGTTGATCAATTCGGTGATAGTATTTCGTAAGCAACTGCCTGACCCAGCTACTTAGCCAGACAAATACCCACAATCCAAGCAGGGTTCCGATGGCAATTCCTGTTATGTAAGTCAACATTTCTAACGGACTCATCAGACTAACCCAACCTTTCTGAATAAGCAGGGTGGTATAAATTGTCCAGAACGGGAATGCAGCCAGATTAAGTAAACTCAGCAGGATACCCAGTTTAAAGGGATGAGCTTCCTGTTGATGTTCAGTCGGTATCGCATTTGGTTTTCGGAGGTAATACACGCCCATACCCAGTAAGACGGCGGCCGTGATCCCGTCGGTCAGGTATCTGACAATGCCGTTCTGTACCACTAGCTGCGTGAGGAGCACCGCCAGATAACTGTACACAAACTCGACTAATCCGCAGGCCATCACAAACCCAAATGCCGCCCACTGCCCCTGCCGTAGCGTGATTCGCGTCACGGTTACGTTGAGCACTCCTGGCGGCAAAGTCCCCAGAAAGCTGACGATCAGTCCGGCGAATAACGTGCTGATAAGCAAGTTCATAGCGTTGGCTTAGGTTTGCGATACGTTTTAATCCGCCGATAAATAGACCGCGCTTCCTCCAAAGTCATGTAAGGCACACCCAGACGGTGATTTTCGCGGCTGATAGTATAAAGAACGTGCCAGTGCTGAAGCAAAATCCGCCACCCTTGCCACAGCGAAAAGCCAGGATGATAGATGTGCGCCGGCTCAGCCCCGGCCCCGTTCAGTTCCAGAATTCGGATGTATTTTCCCCGATAAAGTTCCTCAATGGATCGGCACCGGAGATCGTATCGACCGTAGTAAAACCCATCAATCGATAAGCTAATCTGGTCGAAAACCGCCACTAGTTCAGGAGTAATCAGATGGTTGGCATTCAGAAATTTAGTACCTCGGCAGTGGTTGCCAATAGGCATCAATTGGACAACTTGCCCACGATCCAGTACGTCATTTAGTTGCTTCTCGTAACGTTTCGTCAGGGCAGGAAGCTGGAGCTGGGCGCGGTCACTTTGGCAAATCAGTTGGCGCATGGTTGATTGACCATCGCCCGTAATTGACAGAAACTCTTTTTGTACCACCGACGAAATCGTCCCTGTTTTCTGATTCGGCATTCGGTAGTAGAACACCCCTAACTCAATGGATTCGTCGACGTATTGCTGCACAATCAGATCCATGTGATTCGTGCGCAGATAATCTGATAGTTCATCTTCATTATACAGCTTTTCGACGCCCCAGCCCCGTTCACCCTGATTCGGTTTGGCAATAATCGGAAACCAGAAACCAGCCAGCACCATCCGATTCAGGATTTGATTTATTGAAACGGAGTGCCTGAAAAACAGGGTTTTGGGTTTGTATACATCGTCAATCAAGTCCAGGATATCAATTTTAGATTCACCAAGAAAACCGCCACTCTCAATGGAGGGATTCGCGGCTGAAAAAAAGAACAACGACCGGGCTTTAGCCGCCAGATAGAGATAATAGGCGAAAACAGGAATATACACCACTGCAAACGGCCAGTATTCCCAGTTGTACAGGCGAATCCGAAAGCGGCTCAGCCACTGGCGCATATGGCCCATTTTAGACGAACCGCTCGTAACCTGATGCACCGGATTTCGGTTTGGCTGGATGGGACGTTCATTGAGCAAAAACGTGTTCATTGGTAGTAGAAAGTTGTTGATGACCTATCGTATTGGTCAGTAAATCTTCGTAGCACATCGTGGCATTATCGCCCTCCTGCTGAATGGTGGTCAGGCTGATGGTTTGCATCCCATTTCCCCGGTTCATCAGCACACCATTGACCGTATCGCCTGCACCCGCCTGTTTATGAAAATCACGGATAGCCGATACCTTAAACCCATCCGTCGGTTGCTGAACAAGCCAGCTACCAAACCACTGTTGCCGCCGGGCAATCACCTCATCTGAATACAAGGTAACCGACGACCAGATGTGGGGGAGTTTCGGATTGAGCTGACGGAAGTGAGGATTTTGCCCGTCCCAGCGTAATTCCCAAAGTCGCTCAACGGGATGTTTAAAGCGCTGGTAATGAGTTTCAGGCTGAACGATGATGAGCGTAAAGGGTTCGAGACCTATAAAATTGTAGGCCGCGAACCAGTCCGCAGGTGAAGGATAGTCAAAAACCGACAGGACAACCAGGCCCCGGCTATGGCGGTAAGGTGCACGAGGTGTATGTGCTCGAAAGGCCCCATTAAGCAAACAAACGGTCAGTTGGGACGAAGCGGCCACCCAGCTACCCGCACTTTGCGGGTCTTTGGGGTAACAAATTGTGTGATAAGCCGACCGATAACGAACGGGAAAAACAGCTGCCGGGCGAATCGTTTTTTCGTCCCGGCTGGATGTCAGCAGAAAGCCAGTATGAGTCTGCGGAAGATAAGTGACCGTACACATAACCGAATGATTGGTGTCCGGTTAGTACGTTGACAAAGCATGTACCAGCTATTTTTTGTTATTTAAAATATTGATATATAATGCTTTATCTGACATTGATTACAAAGTTAGTTCTTGTTTAATAACGATATTTCGGGAGTGTCGGGATATTTCGGGAGTTCGTACACTACCTAGGTCAGTACGGTCGTACAATACCTAGCTTTTTCATTTTCGATTCGAGAGTAGTGGGGATGACGTCCAGAATCCGGGCAGCTCCGTTCTCGCCACTAACTTTCCACCTGGTTTGCTCTAACACGGAGATAATGTGATCGCGCTCGGCCTCCTCCAGGGTACGGGGCGTAACCCGGCGAGCGAGCGCACTATCCTGACCTACGCCTGACCAGTCACCGAGCTGGAGCTGGCGACCCGGTGAGCTAATCAATGACCGCTCAATGATGTTTTCTAATTCCCGAACATTGCCTGGCCAGTTGTAGGCCATCAACGTATTGATAACCGACAAGGGAATAGTATCGATACGTCGGTTCATGATTTGGCCATATTTATCGCAGAAGTGCCGAACTAACAACGGAATGTCGTCTTTTCGTTCTCGCAGAGGTAAACTCCGAATCGGGAATACGGCTAGCCGGTAGTACAAATCGGCCCGAAAGCGACCGGCCTCCACTTCCGTTTCAAGCGTGCGGTTGGTGGCAGCGATTAGCCGCACCTGCACCTTCAGGGTTTTGGTACCGCCAACCCGCTCAAACTCACCTTCCTGCAAAACACGTAGCAGTTTAACCTGCATATCCAGTGGCATTTCGCCAATTTCGTCCAGGAAAATCGTTCCGCCATCGGCCAGTTCAAACCGGCCAATTTTCTGAGAGTTGGCCCCCGTGAAAGCCCCTTTTTCGTGGCCAAACAATTCACTCTCAAACAGTGTAGGCGGCAGTGCTGCACAGTTGACTTTGATGAGCGGTTGATTTTTGCGCGAACTTCGCTGGTGAATGGCCCGCGCCAGCAATTCTTTCCCAGTACCTGATTCGCCCAGCAGCAGCACGGTGGTGGGCGTAGGGGCAACCTGTTCAACCTTGCGGAGAATGGGGGCAAAGGCTGCACTCTGGCTCACAATCTCACCGAATCCGCCTGTTTCCCGAATCTCCTGCTGGAGGTATGAATTTTCGGCCTGAAGATGATTTTTTAGTGTATCGAGTTCAGCTAGGGCCTGGGTCAGTTCCGCCGTGCGTTCGACCACGCGTTGCTCTAGACGTTCGTTCGTCTGCTCCAGTTCGCGTTGCAACTGCCTGATGGTTAAATGGGTCTGCACACGAGCCATCAGTTCCGGCAATTGAAATGGCTTTGTAATGTAATCGACCCCGCCCATGTTGAAGCCATTCACCTTGTCGATGGTATCGGTCATAGCCGTCATAAAAATAACCGGAATATCGCGCGAGAGGGGATTATTTTTCAGTTGTCGGCAGGTCTCAAAACCATTCATGCCGGGCATCATTACGTCCAGCAAAATCAGGTCGGGTTGGACGTATTTTATCTGTTCGAGGGCACTTTTGCCGTCACGCTCGGTCAATACCTGGTACCCATAATGGCTTAATGCATCGAATAAAATACTGATGTTGTGGGGAGTATCGTCCACAACCAGAATGCTGGCAGGTGCTGGTGTCATAGGGTAGTGTTCAGGCAATCGGTCAGGTATTGTCGAATGCGTCGTGTGTCGAATTCATTGGCCCATTGGCGGAGTATATTTACAAACGGCCGGTATTTGGCATTCATGGCCTCAATGGCCAATAGTTTTTCTACGATTCCACGAATGTCGCTCTGATTCGCTCGTTCGAGCAGGCTTTCGAGTTGTTCGGTTGGGGGCAATACCAGTTCGGCCTGTCCGGAAGCAGTTGGCGAAACCGACGTAATGCCGGGTTCGTATTGCCACGTAAGCGCCAGATGCTGGCCTATTTTCGTAAGCAGATTATCGACATCGACGGGTTTCGCCACAAAATCATCGAAGCCCTCGCGTAAGCTCCGTTGCTGGTTTTGCTCGAATACGTTCGCCGAAAACGCAATGACTTTTGTATTCGCCAGTTCGGGCCACCTCCGCAGTTGCTGTAAGGCATCGAAACCGGTTAATTTAGGCATTACCAGGTCCATCAGAATCAAGTCGGGGGGCTGTACCCGAACCCTATTGAGCGCCTGTTGACCATCGACGGCTTCGTCGACCAGAAAGCCAAGCGATGTGAGCAGGGCGACAACGACTAATCGATTATCGACATGGTCATCGGCTACAAGCACGCGCCGACGCAGTCCCTGATAACCCGTAATGCGTTCGCTTATGGGCCTGGGTACCATTCCCGAGCCCGATGAATCCGCTGATAACGGCAGGCTGACCGTGAATGTACTGCCCTGATTCGGGGTACTGACAACACTTAGATTACCACCCATCAGCCCTACCAGTTTATCCGAAATGGCCAATCCTAATCCGGTTCCTTCGATAAACTGTTGCTGGCCACGTACCTGATAAAAAGGCTGGAAAATTTCAGTCAGCCGGTCGGCTGGAATACCGATACCCGTATCAACCACCTGAAAAACAACCCGATACGCCCCCGGACGAATTTCCTGGCTGGTCACTACAAGGGAAACTTTTCCTTTTTCGGTAAACTTTACGGCATTGCTCAACAGGTTGTTTAGCACCTGCATCAGTCGTTTCTCGTCGCCCAGCACTGTGTCGGGTACGTTTGATTCAGAGACGTAGGAAAACGCAAGCCCTTTCTGTTCAGCGCGCGCCCGGAAAAACAAAGCTACCTTCATTAGCAGGTCGGGCAAGGCAAACGGAGCCCGTTGAAATTCGAATCGCTGGGCTTCGATTTTGGCAATATCGAGTACCTCATTGATGAGCGTCAGCAGGTGTTCGCCACTGGTGCGGATAACGCCCAGGCCGCGTTGCTGGCTGTCGTTCAGGTTAGTATCGCGCTGCAGAATCTGCGTAAAACCCAGAATTCCGTTCAGTGGTGTACGGAGCTCGTGGCTCATATTGGCCAGAAATTCACTCTTGGCCCGGTTGGCCGATTCGGCCACTTCTTTGGCCATCTGGAGCCGAACTGATTGTGCCAGAATCTCTTCTTTTTGTTCGACAACCTGCACCGTTCGGTCATGCACCAGTGATTCCAGCTTTAGCTTATCACGGGTAAGCCGACGGGTGTAGTAGCGAACCACCCCTGAAACCAGTGCGCAAAGCAGCAAAGCATAGACTATATATGCCCAGGGCGATAGAAACCACGGCAAGGCAATCTCGAACGAAAAACTACTTTCGCGACTCAGTTGTCCGTATGGATCACGCGCCCGAACCCAGAAGGTGTATTTACCGGCCGGTAAATTCGTGTAATCTTTACGGGTTTCGTGGCTCCATTTCGACCAAACTGAATCGTCGGGCATTTGGCCTTTACCCATCAGACGTACCTGAAATTCATTGCCGCCCTCGCCTACGTAGCTGGTAGCGGCAAACTGGAACGAAACGGCGCGGTAGCGATAAGGCAATACCATACGCGGTGAGTGTGCATCAACTGCATGACCGGCATAGACCAGCGAGTCATTCGCCAGCAGTCGGACTGCCCGAATAAGTGCCGGATAGTCGGGTGGCATCACCATCTGGGCACCATCGTAGCGATACAAGCCTTCGTCGTTGCCGAGCCAGACCAGTCCATTGGCTTCGGGGTAAACCACGTAGCCACCCTGCCGAATGGGTTTTAGACTTAACGTATCGGCCTTCCATTTACCCTCGGCTTCAGGTCGGAAAACAACCGGCGGATTGGCGAACCAAAGGCTTTGTTCTTTGCCCTCGGCCAGGTAAGGCGCGTCGGCGTTCAGATTTTTCAAGATAGAACCGAAAGAGTTATCCGCGATAAAGCGATTCGCTTGTGAGTCAAACCTGTACAATTTTCCCCCCGCCGTAAAAAGCATCCCTAGCGAAGTCGGAAAAATATGATTCCAGTTGGTCGATGCTAACCCCTGTCCAGTACTAAAATGCCCAACAGGACTTGTTAATCGAAGTTCACTACTCGGCTTAAGTTGATAAAAACCAATACGTTGCGTACCAATCCAGATCGTTCCGTTTCGGTCTTCGGCCAGCGACACGCATTCAGTTTGAACTCCCGCCAGATTGCCGACATATTGCCAATGATTACCGTCGCGTCTGTAGAGTCGAACGCCGATATTCGTTGCCGCCAGCAGGTAATTGGCAAAGCGACGGGGACGTAGCAAGGCCATAACGGGCTGATCGTCGGTGCGCAGTATTTCGGCCACGTGATTCTGCCGGATACGCCAGATGGCACCGGAACCACCTGCCCATAGGTCAGTCCCATCGGCCAGCAGCGACCAGCAGGAGGCATCCGTGCCGGGTACCGTCTCAAACTGGTGCTTGGCATCGGTCCAGCCGAATAGGCCAAGCCCCGTACCAATAAACAGCCTTCCTTCGTGTCGACGGATGGCCCGCACCGTTGAGCGCACGTTCAGGCTACTTTCGAATCGGCTAATGGGCAGGTTAATTTCGATCCGGTCAAGACCGCTGCCGGTTCCGACCCAGAGTGATTTTTCGCGGTCGTAAAAAAGGCTCAACACTACGTTCCTGTAGAGTCCGTTGCTTTCATTGATCCGTTGCACTTCGTTTCCGGCTTCGTCCAGAATTCGAGCACCATCGGTGGCACTGCCGATCACGTAGCGATGCGTTGTCCCGTTGGCAATATAAATAGCCCGAAAAATACGGGCTCGATGTAGCCACGCATCAGCCTGGGTGGGTAACGTAGTCAGCAAGGCGCGCTGGGGGTCATAGACAAACAGACCACTATGGCACGTAACAATCATCAGGCGATTGCCAACGTAAGGCAGAATGGCTTCAACCCGTTCGTGACTGAGCCGGTCTGTATTCGACAGGGTCGTGAGATGATCCGATAGCGTTGAATTAGCTGCGACGCTTGCCTGTAGTAGTTGCCCCTGTTTTGTCTGGACGATAAGCGTATTCTGAGCAAGACTGGCGTGACGGATGCCTGCCGGTACATTCCAACGTTGGTCTGGTCGGAATCGTTTAGATTTGACCGGATGCCGTCTATTCCGATCAGATCTAAATTGGTCGGTTCGGTAGGCATAGATAACCTGATCCGTACCAAAATAAATTAGACTGTCAGAACCGAAAACCCAGACCGTTTTCTCTGTAGTAGCTGGTGCATCAGGTAATTGGTCGCTTAGAGAAACGTAGCATCGCTTACCACCGGGGTCGATGCGAAGGAAACCGAAATTGGTGTCGGTACCAATATAGATTGTGTTTGTTGAGTCAATGGTAAGCGCGCGGACAGCTTGCCCCGGCACGTCGATTAGTTGCCAGGTGCTGCCGTCGAAGGCCAGCAAGCCATGTTGATTTCCTACGTATAAAATGCCCTGACGATCCTGAATAATGGCGCGACTTTCGGGGTGGGCGTGGTAGGTAGTGGGTGCGTAATGCTGAATGAACGGCAGTCCGGCAGGCTGACTTTGGCCGGAGCGGACCATCAGCAACAACAAAATCATTCCAAAAAGCCGTATTCCGCGCATAAAGAACTAGTCAAAGCCTCGCCAATCAGTCTGCAATTGTCATTCCATGTTCTTATTACGACCAGAATGCCCCATTCTGAGGTTTAGTCCGTCATTACGTGCTGCATTCCTTGTCGGTTATTAGCCACATTTTTACGAAATATCAGGAGAATCCCGAAATATCGCTACTGGCCGGATTGGCACAGCAGGATTCTTAGCGACTAAAACCGCTTTCAGTGACCTGTAATGGGCATTTTACCCCTTTGGGTGGACATGGCATATTGTTTGGTTTTTCGGTTGATAGAAAATTTATTAAAGCTACTAAGAATCATGTTCACTTCTGGCAACTATCGCAAGGCTATACAGCCCATCTGGCTCATCGGAAATTTACTGCTTTTCCTGTCTTTATCAGCAGCTCAGGCGCAGACCGACCCCGTTCGGGTTAAGCAGTTTAACCTGGACAAAGGCGTCGCGATTCAGGGCTACGATCCCGTGGGTTATTTCGTGAATCATAAGGCCATCAAAGGGTCTTCGCAATTCGCCACTACGTACAAAGGTGTTACGTATCAATTTGCTTCGGCAGCCAACCGCGATGCGTTTTTGAAAACCCCCTCGACCTACGAACCATCTTACGGCGGCTGGTGCGCCTACGCCATGGGCGCTACCGGCGAGAAAGTCGAAATCGATCCGGAAACCTTTGAAATCCGCGATGGTAAATTAAATCTGTTTTACCACACGCTGTTCAATAATACGCTTCCGAAATGGCAAAAAGACGAACCAAATCTACAGCGGAAAGCCGATCAGAACTGGGCCAAAATCGCCGGAAAATAAAACCTCGGTTTCCAGAAAACGACCTGCGCAATTCGCTCATCCACTCATTTCTAATGAAGCTACAGGAAATTTCGGCTGATCTTTTTGATCAACTCATCAGCATCAGCTCACAACTAACCAACTACGAATACGCTCAGCCACTCGACCTGCTGTTTGGTGCATCCGTTGGCAAGCATGTTCGCCATGTACTTGAATGCTACGCCATTGCGCTTACAGGTTACCAAACGGGCCATATCAACTACGACAGCCGGGTTCGGCAACTGGCTCTCGAAACAGATCCGCAGGTTGCCATCGATACGATGCAGCAAATGTCGAGGCTGCTCGAACAGTGTAGCAGCGATCGGACGCTTCGGTTCGAGGCTTCCTACTCGCCCGACACCGAAACCGATGTGTCCATATCGACCACGTTTTTTCGGGAATTGCTCTATAACATCGAACATGCCGTCCATCATTCGGCTATCATTCGAATCGGGCTGGAAACAGCATTCCCACAGGTGACGATTCCGGCCAATTTCGGTATCGCCTACGCTACCGTACATCACCTGAAAAAGACTTCCTTAACAACCGCATAACCCGAATCAGCATGAATTATCAACTCATTATCTTCTGGATTGCCCGACTGGCGGCTGCTATCATCATGCTACAGACGCTGTATTTCAAGTTTACCGGACAACCCGAAAGCATCTACATTTTTTCGAAAATGGGCATCGAACCCTGGGGCCGGTATGGGTCGGGAGTGGCCGAACTGATTGCGTCCATCCTGATTCTGATTCGGTCGACATCCTGGATTGGGGCCGGACTGGGGCTAGGCGTCATGCTTGGTGCCATCGTATCGCACCTGACCGTATTGGGCATTGAGGTGCAAGATGATGGCGGTTACCTGTTTGTGCTGGCGCTGGTTGTGGCCATCAGTTGCCTGACCATCCTCGTCATCACCCGACACGACTGGATGCTTATTATCAATCAATGGCGTCAGAAAACCTTATATTCATAACTAACCTAACAACTATTTTTTTACCATGAGAACGGTCCTTTTTCAACTGATTATCCTTTTCTTTTTGTCTACGGCAACGGTATTTGCTCAACAAGTCGAGGTGTTTGCTACCGACAATCAGGCTATTCGAGGCTATGACCCGGTCGCTTATTTTACAGAGAGTAAAGCCGTTAAAGGAAGCTCAGATTTTAGCTATCCGTACAAAGAAACTACCTGGCTGTTCGCCAGTGCTGCCAACCGCGATGCCTTCAAAGCCAATCCGGACAAGTACATGCCTCAGTATGGGGGTTATTGCGCGTATGGCCTCTCGCAGGGTCACAAATCGCCTACCGATCCCGAAGCCTGGACTATCGTCGATAACAAGTTATACCTCAATTATAACCCTAAAGTGAAGACGAAATGGGTTCAGAGTCAGGCCGAAAATATTCAGGCTGCCGACCAAAAGTGGCCAACCTTGAAAAATTCAAAGGAGTAAGTAAACCTCAGAAACTATGTCGAATCTATTAACAAGTGCTCTGTTCTTACTGGCGTTTGCCGGAATAAACGTTGCCTGGACGCCAAATAAACCTCCAGTCCATGCAAAGCGGGAGCCGGTAGCCGTGGTCGAATTATTTACATCGCAAGGTTGTTCGAGCTGCCCATCCGCCGATCACCTCCTGACCGAAACGCTGGCAGATGCCGCGAAAACAAATCGGAATGTTATCGGGCTATCGTTTCACGTCGATTACTGGGATCGGTTAGGCTGGAAAGACCCGTTCAGCAATCATGCGTTCACCAAACGGCAGTATGAATATGGGGAGCGTTTCAAACTAAGTGGCGTTTACACTCCTCAGGAAATTGTAAATGGGCAACAGGAATTCGTTGGGTCGAACCGAGTCAGGCAGTCCAATTTGCTGGAAGCCGCCCTGAATCAGCCTGCCAGCGCTGGCGTGCAGTTAACGATTGCTTCACCTTCGGCTACTACCCGTTCGGTTAGCTATAAACTTGATGGCGATTTGGCCAATGTCGTGCTTCATATCGCCTTAGTCAGTAAGGTAGCCGTTACAAATGTGCAACGGGGCGAAAATGCCGGGCGAAAACTGATTCATAACAACGTAGTCAGAAGTTTTCAGACGGTGTCGGCTTCACCCGAAGGCTCCGTTACCCTAACGTTCCCTGATGGATTCGAACCCGCCAACGGAGCTATCGTGGCCTACGTACAAGGGCAACAACGGCTGGATATCCGGGGGGCTTCGCAAGTCAATCTAAACTAATCTTACCTTTCTCCAATACGGTCATGGTTATAGCTGGAATGCTCCGATACGTTCGGGGGTGGGGGATTTTGTTGCCTATGCTGTTTGTCGTCTGCCTGTCAGCCTGTGTCAAAAACGTTGAGTTAATCCCCGTAAACACAACGTTAACACCTGGCACCAGTACGCCGGTCAGTACATCGACTACATCAGCTACTACTGTCGATAGCAAAGACCAGAAATTGATTGCCCAGGGGACATTCGTCAATCGGGTTCATACAGTAAAAGGCACCGTAAGTGTCTATAAAAAAGGGAATTCACGCACATTGACATTCACGAATTTCTCAACTGATGGTGGCCCTGACCTACGGATTTACATCACCGAAGATGCCGCCCTGACCAATTTTATCGAGGTGTCGAAGCTGACGATGACTGGTAATTTTTCGGTGGATCTCCCGGGCAATTATAGTCCGGCTCAACATAAAACCGTGCTCATCTGGTGTAAGTCATTCAGCGTGCTTTTTGGCTCAGCTACGCTCACACTCAACTAATTTACCCCCGTTCATTTTGCAATTCTTCATGAAAAAATTCTGTGTGCTTTTACTACTGCTGTTGCCCGATTTTGGCTTTGCCCAGTCGAATCCGGCCATCAGTCAACCTGATTTTAAGAAAATCACGGAGGTTCTCGATCTAAGCCTGGCTTCAAACGGTGATTTTACTACGGCGGCCTTATCGTTCAACCGGTTACATGGCTTAGGGAGATCGCACCGGTTCAGGATTGGGTATGGTTTGCGTTTTACATCGGCCTTTGGGAGCAATACCGATTACCGAACAGCTCCTGCCCGATTAACCTCTGGCAGTCAAAGTTTTGCTGCTCTGGTTAGTGAGGATATTATTGCCAATATCGATACGGTTCGGTTTCCTAAAACGCAGATTAATTCACTCAACATCAGTATTAATCTGGAATACGCCATATCCCAAAAGTTTGACATCGGCATCAATATCGACGCCATTGGTTTTAGCTTCGGCGCTACCCAGACCGGAACATTTATTGCCAACAGTCCGGTTCGGTCGTCGCTGAGTGGCACCGCCCAGGAAGCCAAACCAACGACGTTTAACCTGTTGCTTGTCAGTGATAGCGACCTGGGTAGTCTAAACTCTGAAGCCTACGTTCGGTATAAATTCAGCCCACGTGTCAGTGTTCGGGGAGGCCTTAGCTTCCAGTTCAACGAATACACGACCACCCGCAAACTTACCTTCGAAAATGACCGGTTCCGCAGTAAAAATGCCATGCCTTTACTCGCTATCTCCTACCATTTTTAGCATGAAAAAGCAAAGCTTATTCCTCGTTTTGGGAATCCTATTTAGCCTGTCTGTGGTTGCCCAACCCAACTGGAAAACCACAAAGGCAGCCGTCACCTTTAAGATCAAAAATGCTGGACTGAACGTCGATGGATCATTTGGTGGATTTTCGGGCATGCTTGTTTTCGATCCAGCGATGCCCGAAAAAGCCCAGCTTTCGGCCAGCGTTGATGCAGCTACACTTGAAACTGGCGTGAATATGCGAAATAACCATCTGAAAAAGGAAGAGTATTTCGACGTAGCTAAGTACCCGCGCATAAATCTTAAATCGACACGGATCGAGAAAAAAGGAGCAACTGCCTACTTAGGTACGTTCGCCCTGACGATCAAAGAAACGACCCGTACCGTAATGATTCCATTTACAGTTACCCAGACTGGCATGATAGCACAGTTTGTGGGTGAGTTCGTCATTAATCGGCGCGATTACGACGTAGGTGGCCGGAGCCTGCTGATGGGTAGCGACGTAACGATAAACCTTTCTATTCAGGCACAATCGACCGGAGCTGTAGTTGCCACCAATTAATCGGGCCGCTGCAGCGGTCGCTTTTCAACGCTATGCCTTTACCCGGAAGTTTTATCAATGCCTTTGGCGTAGCGGTGCCAGACTATGCACACGCACAGTCTCAACTGGCCCAGTTCATGGCAAATGCGCTTCAGCTTGACGAACCGGCTCGTCAGCGGATGATTGCCCTGTACCGACAAACCAAAATTAGTCGTCGGTTTTCGGTATTGCCCGATTATAGTCAGTCAGTAGGTCAGTTTACGTTTTATTCGAACAGCCCGAACCTGGAGCCATTACCATCAGTTGGGCAGCGGATGGCGGTCTACAAGCGCGAAGCTCTTCCACTCGCATTACGGGCCGTTCGGGCTTGCCTGGCCCATTATCCAGCGTTTTCGATATCCTCCATTACGCATCTAGTGGTCGTGAGCTGTACCGGCTTTTACGCGCCGGGACCTGATATTGACCTGCTTGAGGCTTTAGGCTTGCCGGGAACTACGCAGCGGCTGTTGATTGGGTTTATGGGTTGCTACGGCGCCTTCAACGGGTTGAAAGCCGCCGATGCTATCGTCCGGGCTGATCCGAAGGCGAACGTACTGGTCGTTTGTGTTGAGTTGTGTACGATTCATTTTCAGAAGCCCGAAAACCCTTCCAACTGGCTTGCAAATGCGCTGTTCAGCGACGGCGCTGCCGCCGTATTGGTTCAGGGAACGGCTCGCCCGGAACAGTCCTTTCAACTGCAATCCTTTCATTGTGATCTACTACCCGAAAGTCGTGATCAGATGGCTTGGACGATTGGGGATCACGGATTTGACATGGTGCTGACATCGACTATTCCAGACCTGATCCGGCATCACATTAGTCGGCTACTTCAGAAGATATTGGAAAAGAATGGCCTTGCTGCATCCGATGTAGACTATTTCGCGCTCCATCCGGGCGGTCGACGGATTCTGGATCTGATCGAACTGGAACTGGCACTTGAGCGTAGCCAAACCAGACACGCCTATTCAGTCCTGAAGCAGTACGGTAATATGTCGTCGGCAACGGTACTATTTGTCCTGAAAGCCATTTGGGATGAGCTGGCTGAACTGGTCGTCAACGCGCCCGAAATAGCTTCATCGGGTTACTCGAAACGCATTGCCGGAGTGGCCTTTGGGCCGGGACTCACGCTCGAATCGATGTTATTGCAGGCCCACGTTAATCCAAATCAAGTTGCTGATAATCTGCAGGATGAGATCCCTAAAGATACGTTAGAACTAATCGAATTTTAAATCATTTTTAAACAACACAATGAACCGGACCACTTTTTTTAGATGCCTGGGAGCACTGGCGATTGTTGGACCACTTGCAACCGCTTCAGTTCGTCAAACTACTGAATCGATTGACGAGAGTAAACCACCACGGCGGGTCGTAAAATCGGAAGCTGAGTGGAAGAAAATCCTGACGCCTGATGAATTTGCCATTGCCCGGCAACATGGTACCGAACGGGCTTTCAGTAGTCCGCTGGCCAAAAATCACGAGCGGGGAGAATACCGCTGCGTTTGCTGCCACGAGCCCTTATTTCGGTCGGAAACTAAATTTGAGTCGGGGACGGGTTGGCCAAGTTTTTACGCCCCAATCAGTAAGAATGTAGTCAAAGACGTGAAGGATACCAGCTATGGCATGGTCCGAACCGAAGTCCAATGTGCCGTTTGTGATGCCCATCTGGGTCACGTTTTCAACGATGGGCCTGAACCAACGAGTCTGCGTTACTGCATGAACGGTGTATCGCTTGAATTTGTCAAAAAATAATACAGCTAACTCGTATGAAAAAGGGTCAAATTATTTCGTTATGCCTGCTGTTTATAGCAGGGTATGTGCAGGGCCAGGACGCATCGTCAGCAAAACTACCCACGCTTAAACCGGGCGAAGCTATTGCTACGTTTGCCGGGGGCTGCTTTTGGGCGCAGGAAGAAGGTTTCGATCAGCTTGCTGGCGTTCGAGAAGTGGTATCGGGTTATTCGGGTGGTCACGTTAAAAACCCAACGTATCAGCAGGTCGGCACCGACGAAACCGGACATGCGGAATCCGTGCAGGTCTATTACAATCCGTCCGTAATCAGTTACCGAGAGCTGTTGACGGCGTTTTTCGCTGGCCATGACCCCACCACACTCAACCGGCAGGGACCCGATATTGGACGCGACTACCGGTCTGTAGCGTTCTACCGGACACCTGCTGAAAAAGCCGAAATTGACGCTGCTATTCGGCAGGTGAACGCCGAGAAGCATTTCGCAGGGCCGGTCGTAACGGAAGTTGTTCCTTTCACCGTGTTTTATCCCGCCGAAAACTATCATCAGAATTACTGTAAACTACATCCCGATCAGCCATACATTCAGAACGTATCACGTCCGAAGATCGACAAGTTGCGGAAGGCCATGCAGGGTAAACTGAAAACGAGCATTTAAATGGAAACCTCTGTAGTGAGTCGCTCGAAAACCTCGCCGACCATGAGCCTGCAAGCGGTTTGGCTACACCTGCGGGTACCGTTCTCCTTTTTTCTGATGCCCGTTTTCTGGTTCGCGCTGAGCCAGTCGCCCCAGCCTGACCAGGCGCGAACCTGGGTCGTTCTCGGTATCATTCACCTGCTGCTGTATCCGGCAAGCCATGCGTATAACAGCTATTACGACAAGGACGAAGAAAGTATCGGACTGCTAGCCTCTCCGCCCCCCGTCGACCGGACGCTATGGTGGGTTGCTTGGAGTCTAGATATTCTGGCGCTGCTGTTGGGTACGTGGGTTGGCTGGCC
Organism: Spirosoma flavus; assembly: GCF_054778555.1. Lineage (NCBI taxonomy): Bacteria > Pseudomonadati > Bacteroidota > Cytophagia > Cytophagales > Cytophagaceae > Spirosoma > Spirosoma flavus. Next base: position 134,143 of record NZ_BAAGZL010000005.1, on the reverse strand, counting down.
ATTTGTCGTGTATCTGCTCGTGTACGGCCTGTTCTCCAAAGCCTATAGCTACGACGGAATTCGGCTGAAAAAATACCCGGTTGTAAGCTGGCTGGTTGTCGGTACGTGTCAGGGAGCGCTAACGTATTTGGCCACGTATCAGGCCATTAATCAAGTGGCTATCGCTACGTTGATTCAAGCCGATTTATTGCTGGCGGCTGGACTCTGTACGTTGAATATTCTGGCAATTTACCCGATCACGCAGGTTTACCAACACGCCGAAGATGGTCGCCGGGGTGATTTAACGTTGAGTCGCTGGCTGGGTATTCGGGCTACGTTTGGCTGCACTGCCCTGATTTTTACGCTGGCTACGGCCGGATTTTACTTCTTTTTCCGGGGACAAACACCCTTCTATTATTTGCAGCTTTGCCTGTTACCAGCCACCCTGTTTTTCGTGATCTGGTATAGCCGGGTTCACTGGAATCCACGCTTAGCGAACTACCAATCGGCCATGCGGATGACGTTGCTGGCTGGTGTCGGACTGAACCTTTTCTTTATCGTTTACTGGCTTATGGCAGACAAATGAATTTAGTTGAACATGGTAAGCTACTCGTAAACATGAACTTACAGGCCCGATCTAACCAGAAAGAACTACTGGACAGCGATGCTATTCCCTTTACGGACATCAGCCAGAATATGCTGGGGCTGAATCGGATCAATCACTTGCTTGGCGGGCATCGCACCACGCTCAAAGGGTTCCGCTTCTTTGGATTAGATTCTGATGAATCTCGTAAAAACGCTCCTTTTTCTTATGAACAAATAAATTGGTAGAGCAATTTATGAGTCTTAGATACGCCGTTTCGCCCGCACCGATGCCTTACGTTTGCCACCAAAACCCTTCTACTCAGCGAGCAACCCCCTACTGTGCTATTGCAATTCAATACCGGCCTTGTGCATCAAATTATACACAATCCCAAGTAATAGGATTTACCGCCAAAGGGGTGGTAAATTACTGTTTTTGTAGCCAGTTGTTAATTTCTTCCGTGTAATTTGGTGATTTCAAGGATTGTAAAAGACTTAGCGTTGCTTTTCCTTTTGTTGATCTCAGTGCATTTTTATAGGCCTCGCCGGCTCCTTGCGGGCTGATTTCTTGATTTACTGCATCAGTTGGATTGATGATCAGAATTTTTCGATTACCTAGAAAATTAACCAGATCTGGAAGATCATAAGACGGTAAAGCACCAGCCACTGCGGAAAGTATAAACTTCGTTTTATAATTCTTTTCAGCCGTAATGGCTTGGTAAGAGATCAAGGAGTTCAACAGAATGAGCTGACTAAATTTATTGCAAAACACGGCAGCATGAAGTAAGTCGGGGCCAAGCGTCCTCCGGGCAGCTACCGTAAGCGGTTGGGAGAAACCCTTTATTTTTCGTATGTGATTTGCCAGAATTTCGATTTCTTCCGCTCGTACGGCAACCACGCTTTTATGCGTCAGTAGGCCCGTAAACCATAAATTTATCGGGACTCCCTCAATCACGGAATCACCACCTTTGATAAAACCTGGGCTTAGTTCGCCTATTCCACTCAAATCCGGAATAATTAGTTCATACCCGCCTTTAGCCAATTGATCGGCCCATTCTCCGGCGCTGGTGGCAATTGCTTTGCCCCTATCGTCAAGTAGCACCAGGGTTTTAATAACTTTACGCGTTGGCTTTAGCCATAGTACTGGAAACAAATAATTTCCAGCCCCTTTTACCAGGTATTTTTCAATCGAGTACGCATCCCGGTGCAGACGGCCAGAAAAAACCAAATCGCCACGCTCGGGCGGTTTTTCGTAACCCGTTATCGTTTTGACTGTTTCGGGAAGGGTAGCAATGACTTTTCTTTGTCGGGCTTTTGCACTTAAAAGATGTTTTTGAGTTAGTGAGAATAATGACTCGCTTTGTAATGACGTATAAACCTGTCCGGTAGGAGTGACATTTAATTCAGCTTCTTTAAAAAACGGGACGTTTAGATCCGTAGAACTACCGGGATTATTCAGGTATTTTTGAAAAAATTGGTAGCAAGCTTCTCTATTTTTAAGCGTTGACATATGCTCAGCGTCATCCTCCACCATGGCTAACTCAGCCCTTTTCCCAAAAGCGGTATAGGCTCTTTGCGCTTCATGAAACAGATCACGGGCTCCCTGAATACTGAATATATCCCGCGTCGTACTGACAATCAGTGTTGGTTTTGGAGCCCGGACCTCTAGATAATCAGCCAAATCAATCCCGTTTTCAAGCCCATAAAGTAGATTTTGCTCCGCATCCTGGGGCCCTTTGGAACGTAGTAACTTATCGTACGTAGTCAAATAACATTCCGGTGCAGCGGCTAAGATCCTATTGTCCATGGCTGCAATGTAGGTGCATTGCGTACCTCCTCCCGAACGCCCCGTAATCCCGATCCGGTTTGAATCTACCTCCGGTCGGCTCACCAGATAATCGACCGCCCGAATGCCATCCCAGATGAAATAGTTAGCCGGTGAAAATCCAGCCAGAAATGATTGAACACCCGGATACGAATGCTCGTTAACGGCCGATTGTTTAACGACCGAGTCGTCGCCGTACTGCCTCCGCTCACCCTGACCAATGGGATCGAAAGCCAAAACGATGAAGCCTTTTTTAACATAATTAAGGATAACATGCTGATAGACATCAGCCCTAAAACCGGTTGAGTGATGTCCGCTGCAATACACAATTGCCGGTAGTTTTCCCGTTCGGTTTTTAGGCAAAAAAAGAGCGGCTGTAACAAAGTAATTAGGTCTTGATTCGAAATAAAGCTTATCTACGCTAAAATCCTCCCGTTGAATGCTTCCCGTAATCACTGGGTTTAGCTGCGTTTTTTCGGGAAAAGGGCCAATTAAGGTTGATAGTTTCCTGCGAACTTCGACTTGCCGTTTTTGCCAGTCAGCCTTCAATTTTATCTTATTGACGGCTATTTTTCGCTGAGTAAGCTGGTCAAAAGCCCGTTGGCATAAATGACGGTACAAACTGCTGGATGGTGTATCCCCTTCGTAATTCCAGTACGGAAAAACGGATAGTTCCTGCTGGGCAAAACTACCGTGAGAAACCAATAAGAGTAAACCGATCAACCAACTTCTACATAAAAAGGAATGGAAATTAGCACACATAAAATCGTTGGTTAATAGCCGGGGTTTGCTCTAGGGCAGGGTTGCGTTCAATCTACGATTGTGGGATTGGAACCAAATAATTTCGTTGTTTAAAAGCACATGACTGAAAAATCTCTACTTTATATATCTTTTGCCCCTTAGCCGCATTGCGGCTGATGACCATTTTCCTAGCCGGTACATTATCGGTTTGCTCGGCTATTTTCCATCGACGCACGTCAAAAAAACGATGTTCTTCAAAAACAAGCTCAATCTGCCGTTCGTGCTAAATTCGCTGGAGTAAAGCTTACCCACTTTCAGTAATGGCAGGCATACTGACACTTTGACGACTCCGAATTTGATTAACTAATTGACGAGCCTTCGTTTCATCCCCCAATTGATAAAGTGCTTCGGCATAGCGAATGAAAATCCAGGGGGTGTTACCAAGATTTGTCGTGCTAGGCCACCCGATCGTTTCATCGACAAATTTGCGGACACTATAGCTTGTAAAGGAGGCATTCCAACTTTCAACCCCTTCACTGGAATCTGGCCCTCCGGGTAGGTATGAACCTAACTCCCGATTTTGCCAGGGAGCGCCGTCGTATAAGATGCAATTATAAAACCGTGATCCACGGTTTTCGTAGGGATTTTGCGGATTATATTCAGGGTCATTGGCAGGTAGTTTACCACTTTTCATTTCAAAAGCCTCAACCAAATTATGCAAGGGATTAATTTGGTCGTCCCCCCTTAGCCATTCGGGTAAAAATGCAGGTCGATAGGCTTCCTTTAACGGTGTGTCCACCAAAAGGCTACCCTTTCAACTCATGAGTAGCCGATTGAAGGCAGTACGTTTTTTCAAGTGATTCGGAAGGGGTATGGACGTTGTGATCATTGCATGTTGAGCGTCAGACAAGGCAAGGAGCGCATCTTGGGACAATCAAGCAAATGAAATCGTATACCTGTGAGGTGGCTGGTAACTATTAATCGTCTTGCTATAACTCCTTGCCTAGTTACGTGATAGATGAGCTAAACTGTGGCAGGAAGATGTTTGAACTCTTTAAAGATTTATATAAAATGAAAAGAGGGACACTAATTGGTTTAACGTAAATAAAGCCGGTGCATGTCATAAACTGGAGACGTAGCACCGGTTTAAAACCCGGTGTAACAGTATACTAAGGCTTAATAAACAAAACTTACACTTTGTTTAACGTCACTTTAAAGTTTTGTCCAGCATTTGTCCAAGTTAGGATTAGTTGGGTATAATTACCCGTTCCGCCTGGACGGTAGTCCATATTGATATCCTGGGCCGTACCCACGTCGGATGTCAAGGTTAGTTTAGTCCCCGTCACGGCCCACTTCCCAGTAACTAATTCATCGGTGGTGTTTCCCGACATGCATTTACTTTCGTCGGTTTCCGAGAACGTATGATCACTGTTAAAATTATAGTAAAAGGTAATGTCGGAGCAGTTGTAGGAAAAAATCTGACGAAGATAAGCCAGGTAATCTCGGGTACCGTCGCTGAGTGGTGGATCAACGATAAATGCAACCATCTCCCACTTGCCCGTTACGTCCACTATCGGCGTTGGAGTTGAGCCCTTCTTCGAGCAGCCCGTCAATAGAAACGTAAATAAAATGATACTGGAAAAAGCCTTCAAAAAACAATGCGATTTCATAAAATGTCAAATTAAACGGTTGGAATTAGTTTTGGGTATCCTGAATCAGCAGGAACTGATTTTTGCTGATAGAATACGGAAGAGAAATTGCAACATTAAGTGAGGCCAACCGTGAAACCTTTCGTGAACGGTTCGTTTTTTTCGAGAGCGGTATAATTTCAGGTAGATTCCGTTGAAATTTTGACCATAAAAAAGCTCGTCCGTCCATACATGAACGGGCTTTTTAATTAGGTGACACCGGGGTTAATTAGTTCAACTCAAAAAGTGGTTCTTTAAGTATGCCAGGTAGGTATCGAAGCCGCAAGTCCGCTCATATAGATACAGGGTTGGCAACCTGGCGCGTTTACCTACTTTGCCATTGGTAAGTGTGACAGCGCTAATGTAGATTCGGTTGACGATATACACTAGCTCTACATGGGTAGTTCTCTGTTAACAGGGCGCACGTCTCGAGGGAGGGCCGCTGGAGCGGTGTAAAGGTTGTTGGTTGTGCCGTAACGTAACGTTATCTTCCATCAGCCCTCGCGGGCGTTGGGAGGACAGCAAAAGTAGCGCGTGTTTGCGGGCTTTCAGTCGACAGTCAGCATGTTTCGATAAGTAGGTTGTTTGGCTCGGTATGCGGCTTCAGTCGCCACGAGAAACGCTCCCATTTGTATAACCGAAAAAGTACATTTGGCACGTAGCTTCTAACAAACTGACAAATTATTTTCAGGACGGGTCAATTAAAAAATCGTTCAGAAAAACCTCCGAATAAAACTCGAACGAGACAATTTCACACCAGAAGTAAGACCATCAATCCTTGTTTGATCATTATCTGAACCTCATTATTCTGGGATTACTAAACTAATAACTACTAAAAATAATACTACTTACCCGCCCCGGCAGACTTACTGATTTCCGAGTGAGCCCCTGATATATTGTATAGCGTAATGTCATTTTTTTCCTGGAAACGGCCTAACTGCAAACGTTACCGGGAACGAGTGCGCAGAAATAATCAAATAATACCTTGGGAAAATGCCGACCAGTGTATACCCTTGTTAAAAACGGATTAAAAACGAAGTCAATTATCAGTAAAGGCTTTCCCGAAATATTAGTAAACTCAGGTTACATGAAACACATCTTTTCTACTCTTTGTATACTCCTGTTGGTGATTGCGGCACAGGCGCAGGGCACGCGGCAGATTACGGGTCGGGTGGCTGATGAACAGGGTGGAGCTCTGCCCGGCGTTAGCATCGTCCGAAAAGGTTCGCAGCAGGGAACCACGACCGATGGCGACGGGAAATACAACCTCTCGGTATCTAACCAGGACGCTACGTTAATTTTCTCGTACATCGGCTACCTCACGCAGGAAGTGCCCCTCGGCAACATCACGACGCTGGATATTGTCCTGAAAACGGATACTAAGTCGTTGAATGAAGTGGTTGTCGTCGGGTATGGTACACAACGTAAAGCGGAGGTGGCTACGGCTGTTGGAAGTATTGAGGGACGTACTATTGCCGAGCGAGGTACAGTAAGTCCATTACAGGGTGTTCAGGGGCAAATTGCCGGGGTCGATATTTCGGCAGGTTCTGGCCGGGCAGGGAGCAATTATTCTGTTCAGATACGTGGTCAGAACTCGCTGGCGGGTGGACAGCCGCTCTACGTAGTAGACGGAGTAATCGTGCCGGATATCAACTTTTTGAACCCGCAGGATATTGCCAAAATGGACGTATTGAAAGACGCGGCTTCCACCGCCATCTACGGATCACGCGGCTCGAACGGGGTTATTCTGGTCACCACAAAAGGAGGTTCCTCGGTCAAAGGGCGAGCAACGATTTCGTACGATGCGTATATGGGTATCCGTGAAGTAGCCCGTATGCCGCGCTTCATGACTGGCCCCGAATGGTGGGAGTATCGCCAGAATACGTTCATCTCCCCCGAGTTGATTGCCGGACGTACCAATTACACGAACACAATTGGCTCACTCGATAATCCGCTCATTCAGCAACGAGTGGCAAATAACGACTACACCGATTGGCGGAGTCTGGTGCTACGTACCGGCACACAGGCCAACCACTGGCTGACGTTTTCCGGCAACAGCGACAAGAATACGATTCAGTATCTGATCGGCGCTGGCTATCAGAAAGAGAAGGGAAACCTGCTTAACGAAGACCTCAATCGCTACAATTTCAAAGCCAGTCTGGACGGGAAAATAAATGATACGTGGTCGGCGGGGATGAGCATTAATTTCTCACTGTCCGAAATAGAGCGGGGTAGTGACGATGCCGTTCGGAATGCGTTCAACATGGCCCCTATTTTTAAGCCATACGACGACAATGGCAACCTGATTTTCCGTCCCGGCCAGATTCCGGTACCGGGTAGTTCGGTCATTTCCAGCGTAACCAGTACGGTCAATCCACTGCTTGAAATCCCCAATACCGAAAACAATACCCGCCGGGCGTTCGGCGTCGGAAATATTTACCTGAAGTTTGCGCCCGTAAGCTGGTTGGAACTGAAATCAACGTTTGCGCCAAGCATGAACTTTGAACGTAATGGTCGCTATTGGGGCTCGCTTACGGGCGTTGGGGAAGGTTTATTGCCGGATGCACAACGTAGTAACCAGCAATCGCTGTCGTACATTTTCGACAACATTGCCACAATTCGCAAGAACATCGGCGACCATAATTTTACCGTTACGGGGCTGTACAGCATGCAGAAAGATCGCTTCGAAAGCGATGGTCTGCGGGTAAATGACCTTCCGTTCAATTCGTCGTTTTATAACCTGGGTTCGTCGACCAATCGCCAATCGGGTGTCAGCGCGTTCAGCCAGTTTTCGATCATTTCGTACATGGCTCGTCTGAACTACGCCTACAAAGGCAAGTACTTTGCTACGTTGGCAACTCGCTGGGACGGCTCCTCCAAACTGGCCGACGGACACAAATGGTCGACCTTCCCATCGGCGGCCGTTGCATGGCAGATTTCAGATGAAAATTTCTTAAAATCGGCGAGTTACATTACTGAATTGAAGCTGCGTTTCAGTGCCGGGGTAGCGGGAAATAACAACAACATTTTCCCGTACGAAAGCCAGATGACGCTGAGCGATCCCGCTTTTTACGACTACGGCGGTACGGTTGCACTCGGTTATGGGCCCAGCCGTTTACCAAACCCGTCGCTGACTTGGGAACGTACGCGTGAGTATGACTTGGGCTTGGATTACGCCTTCCTGAACGGACGGATTTCGGGTACGATTGATGTGTACGACAAGCTTTCCCGTGGTGTTTTGATGAACCGGGATATCCCTATCGAAACGGGCTGGACAGCCATCAAGGACAACGTGGGTTCGGTACGTAACCGAGGGATTGAATTCTCACTACGAACCGTGAACGTAACGGGGAAAAACTTTACCTGGAATACTTCCTTTACGTTCTCCCGCAACAAAAACGCCATCGTCGATCTGCTCGATAAAAAAGAAGATCTGGTTGGAAACTGGTGGTTTATCGGGCAACCTATCAACGTCAATTACACCTACGTTTTTGACGGTATCTGGCAGGAAGGCGAACGCGAACAGGCGCTGAAATACGGTCAGTCGCCGGGGCAGGCCAAGTTGAAAGACCTCAACAACGACGGAAAAATCAGCAGCACGAACGACCGCGCGATTATTGGTCAGAAAGACCCGAAATGGACCGGCGGTTTCTCGACCCAGTTTACGTTCAAAAACTTCGACCTGTCGGCGTCGATGTTTGCCCGCCAGGGAGCGCAGGTGTTCAGCGCGTTCCACAGCCAGTTTCTGAACTACTCTGATCGCGGCACGGATAAACTTTACACCGACTACTACATGTCGGCTAATAAGGTTACACCTACGCGTCAGTCTAATACGTATCCGCAGCCAAACAACATTGGACCTTACTGGACGGGCGTTAACGGCGTCGGATTTTACAAGGACGTATCATTTGTGAAAGTGCAGAACATTGTGCTGGGTTATACGATTCCTTCTACATTGTTAGAGCGGGTCGGTGTCCGGAGTTTACGCGTGTATGCCAACGTACTGAATCCGTTCGTCTGGACTAAATACGACGGTTTTGACCCAGAATACGCCAGCGGTATCGACCCAACGACCAGCTCGAACGTCTCCAACACGACTACTGGTTCGGTCAACAATACCGGCCCCAGCACCATTACGTATCAGTTTGGCCTGAACCTCAAATTTTAATCGAGACACAATTTATGAAGACTATAAAAATTGCCGGTCTGCTCCTTGGTCTACTGCTGTCGGCAGGCGGCTGCAAAGACTTTCTGGAGGAACAGAATAAATCGAATGTCGTAGCCGATCAATATTACACAACCACCGAAGGGTACGAGAAATTGATCAATGCTACGTATTCGTCGCTACGTACCGTTTATGCATCACCCTGGGTTTTCTGCGCGGGAACGGATATGTACGTAACGGGCCGGTCAACGCAACCCGAGGGCCTTAGTGAGTACCGGAACCTGATCCCCGACGATCCCGAAGTGCTGACGTTTTATACGAACGTTTACAAGTCGATTCAGCTGGCGAACACCGCTCTGTATTTCAACGACAAGACGACGAATGTAGCAACACTTGGCGCTCGTAAGGGAGAAATGAAGTTTCTGCGAGCATATGATTACTTTCTGTTGGTGCAAACGTTTGGCGGTGTGAGTCTGGTAACCGATCGCTTTACGGCTCCTGTCGAGTCGTTCAAACGTAACACGGCGCAGGAAGTCTATGAATTCATTATCAAGGAAATGACCGAAGCGCTGGAGCTCGTTCCGGAAACGACGCCCAATTTTGGTCGCGTCACGAAACGGGCGGTACGTCACATGCTGGCAAAAATCCACCTGACGCGTGGTTACGAAACCTTCGCTGGTGCGGATGATTTCAAAACAGCCGCTACGTATGCCGATGCGGCCATTGCGTCGCAGGCGCTCACTACGTCGTTTGAGACGCTGTTCTATCCTGGCAATGAAAAGAATGCGGAAATCCTGTTCTCGATTCAATGGGATGCGGCTTCGTTACCAACCGCTACCACGGGCGGCAATACGCAGGCCGCTTATTTTGGTCCGTATTTTGGCGGTCAGGGAGCCGTTGAAGGATACCCATACCGAACGTATACGCTTTGCCCGACGATGTACACGTTCGACCTGTTTACCCAGAACGACGCCCGCTTCGACGCTACGTTCATGATCATGTATTACCAGCGTTATTATGACTACTACACACGGGCTAACGAACGTAACACGTTGACGGTGAAATACTATTACCCACCAAAATGGGCGAACAGCGCGACTGCAATTGCGGCCTGGAGAGCGGCTGATCCAGCCCGCCGGACCAACACGATTATCTATCCGTATTCGGGTACGCTCTGGGAAGCCAGCCAGACCGTTACGTTGGATAATTTCACCCCATCGGTCAAGAAGTTTGATGACCCATCGGCCCAATTTGGGGGCAACACCAGCACGCGCGATTTCTTCATTGCCCGTTTGGGAGAGACGTATCTAATTGCGGCTGAAGCCTATTTTAAATCAGGCAACACTGCCAAAGCTGCCGAACGTATCAACGAGGTTCGGCGTCGGGCGGCCAAAGCCGGTGCCGAAGCTGCAATGAAAATCGAAGCCACAGACGTAACGATCAACTACATTCTGGACGAACGGGCTCGGGAACTGGTCGGAGAATACCACCGCTGGTTTGATCTGAAACGTACCGGAACGCTCATTGCCCGCGCGCGTCAGTACAACAAGGACGTCAATAAATGGTATAACAACGGCGTCGATCCATTCCAGGGTGCTGGCGGTCAAAGTAAGATTTTGCGTCCCATTCCCACCCGCGCCCTTGATTTGAATCAGGGAGAATTTGCGCAAAACCCGGGTTATTAATACGTTTTATTATACAGAAACAGCCTGACACAGTTTGTGTCAGGCTGTTTCTGTATAATACATTGTCTCTCCTCTAGTACCCATCCCGTTCATTTTACAGGAGACTGTTTCGCATGGCTCCAGCTCGCGAGCCTCATCCGGACAGTCATAAACTGACCTGGAACAGAGGCCGGGGCCTGAACGATTATTACGTAATATTCATAACCCGAGGTAAGGGTATATTTGATGCGGAAAATCTGCAACCTACTGAAGCAGTGTTTCTTTCTTTTTCCGGGTGTATGGCATCGCTATAAACCCGATGTCAAATCAGGTTGGGAAGAATATTAGGTAGGTTTCAACGGATACTACATCCAGCAACTAATGGATAACCTAAACGTCAATCCAGCCAGGCCATTTGTATTTTTCAAAACTGTTCAAGAAGAAAAACGGTCTTTCACCCGTCGCCTTTCGAAAGCAGGAAAGCATATCCTGACATTTATCGATAACAAGAGCCTCTTCGTATGTTACTGACCAGAACCGACCACATCAGGCTTTGCAACTCATGACGCCAGTTGAATATCGACAGGCGGCTTAAAGGACAGCAAAACTGGCTCATCGAACAGGGTAAGGAAATGACGATATACAATTAGTCAAATTCACCAGCACATGCTCCAGCTTGAACCTAGCTTACTGGCTGATTTGGGTGAATTGGAGCGGAAACATCTGCTGCGAACGCTCCAGTATCTGAACAACTACCATTTCCCTTTTTTATAAAACGTAGGTTGCTGGAAACTGCCTCAATAGGCTTAAGTAGTCTGGCTGAAGCAAAGGTTATTCCTCTCATAGGCAGGTACATAGTGAACTCAGAAGCCTATCTGTTGCCCCTTCCAGAAAACACTTACTTGTTTTGCTACGTTTATTGCTGCAAAATACGTCTGCAATTAACACCCCTGCCCAGCGATTAATCGGATGGGCATTAACTTTTCAATCCATTATTAGACCGATGGACTATTGCATTACCTACTTCAGCACCGCCGTCGAAACAACTACTGAAGCCGATGTGATCGATATTGTCGACTTCAGTCGCGAAAAGAATGCTCGCCTGGGCATCACTGGGGTGCTACTGTACCTCAATGGACAGATCGTACAGGTGCTGGAGGGCCAACAGTCGGCCGTTGAAGCGCTCTACAATAGCATCCAGATCGACCCCCGACACACCAACGTTCGAACGGTCATCAGTCATTCCATTTCTCAACGCTTGTTCAGCCAGTGGTACATGGGTTATGAAACGCTGACTACCCAGCAGTACGATGAAGTCAGGGGGCTGCTACCGACCAGCTCCCAGGAGATAGTCTCACCCGATTCCCAGCAGTCGGTAATCCTGCGGATGCTGCAACGTTTTTTTGAACTCAATCATCATCCATAAGCTGAAGGCCGGTATCATCCGATTGCTCTTGTCAGGGGTAAGTATGTGACTCAACTAATTTTAGGTGCCTACTGACAAAACCGTTTTATTAAACCTTTCGTTGGTAAGTTAAGTAGTGTTTTCTCTTGATGGATCAATCCTCCGCTTTTCCTTTTTTACCGAACAGCCTGGCTGAGCAGGAACGCCTGCGTTATGCTATCCAGGCTGCCCAGGTAGGCACATGGCACCTCGACATCGGTCAGCAGCAGGTGTGGTGGGATCAGCGGTGCCAGGAGTTATTCGGATATTCGGGAAACACGGCCATTGCCTACCAGCAATTACTAGCACTGGTGCATGAACAGGATCAGCAGCGCGTTGATGAAGCCCTGCGGGCGACGTTTGATCCCACCACGGCCGGTTATTACGATGTAATTTTCCGAATTGGTAACGCGCCAGATGGGTCGATTCGCTGGTTACATTGCCAGGGCCGGGCGTATGTGGATGTGATGGGGGCAGCTTTTCGCCTGTCTGGAGTGGCCCGGGATATTACGGCTCAGGTACAGACCCAGGAACAGTTGGAAGCGAGTAAAGCCCGATTTCGTAATCTGGTTCTTAACTCACCTACACCCACAGTTTTGTTTGTGGGGCGGGAGTTGGTAATCGACACGGTCAACGCGCCGATGCTTCAGATCTGGAAGAAGGATGCATCGGTAACGGGCCAACCCCTGCCGGAAGTAGTGCCTGAATTAGCGAGTCCTTCTCTACTAGAGCAGTTGCAGCGCGTCTATGATGCCTCGAACGCGCGTTATACTACAACGGAGCAAGAACAACTGGTGATCGACCGACTGTGGGAGCAGTCCTATTTTAACTTCGCGTTCAACCCTGTTTATGGTCAGGACGGTGCCGTTTTTGGGTTTATTCATACAGCTACGAATGTGACGGGTGAAGTACTAGCCCTTCAGCAATTACAACGTAGCGAAATTCGTTTTCGGTCCCTGATTGAAGAAGCTCCCGTAGCGACCTGCTTACTAGTTGGTCCTGACTTACGCATTGAAGTTGCCAATTCAGCCATCCTGGAACTTTGTGGGAAAGATAAATCGGTGCTCAATCAGCCTTTAGTCCAAGTTCTACCCAACCTTGACGGTCATTTTTTGTTGAGCCGTCTTGAGGGAATACTGGCTTCAGGAGCGGATTATTCGACGCGTGGAGCTCCCGTCGACTTTGGGGTAGCTGGCCAGTCAGAAACCTACTACGTTGACTGGACGGCGAAACCTTTACTGAATGATCAAAATCGAGTCTACGCTATCCTGGTGATGGCCACCGATGTCACTCAGCAGGTGGTAGCTCAACAGGCTATGCAACGCCGGGAGGCTCAGAAAACGTGGCTGCTGAAACTAACTGACCAGCTCCGTGAACTAACCGACCCAGGGGTAATGTATGATCAGGTGGCCAGTCAGCTAGGCGCTTATTTGGGGGCAGGGCAAGTTGGTTATGGCCAAATGGGAGAAGATGATAGCTACTGGATAGTCCGGCCTACCTACACGCGCGATGGCTTTGAGGACTGGCAGCTTCCCCACCGCTTCGCTGAGTACACGTTCCTATTGACGGGCTTTGAGCGGCAGCAAACCATCGTTCGTTCTGATATCGCGCAGGACACAACGCTCACCCCTGACCAAAAAGCGGCATATCAGGTCCGGCATGTGGGCGCAAGCGTCACCCTGCCCCTACGAATCAAAGGCGAGCCGATCACGATACTGTTCGTGCATTTCCCAAACCCACATGCCTGGACAGCGGATGAAGTCATGTTGCTGGAAGAAGTAAGTACCCGCCTGATAATCGCTCTGGAGCGGGCAGCGATTGAAGCTTCCCTGCGGGAAAGTGAGCAGCGCTACCGACTATTAGCTGAGCAACTGGAGTACCGGGTGGACAAGCGAACCGATGAATTGGTGTTGGCTAACCAGGACTTGCAACGCTCTAACGATAACCTGCAACAGTTTGCTTACGTAGCTAGCCACGACTTGCAGGAACCCCTCCGCAAGATTCAATCGTTTAGCACCCTGCTGCGCGCAGAATACGCCAATCAACTCGCTGGAAACGGCCTGGAATTACTGGAGCGGATGCAAAAAGCAGGAGAACGCATGTCCACGCTGATTCGGGACTTGCTGACATACTCGCGTATCTCGACCCGCCAGCAAAGTTTTGACCTGGTCTCCTTGAGCGACATTTTAACCGGAGTCCTGATTACGTTCGATTGGCAAATTGAGCAGACGGGTGCTCAGATTCAGTTTGACGAGTTGCCAATGGTGAAGGGCGATACGATCCAATTGAGTCAACTGTTTCAGAACTTGATTGGTAACGCCCTGAAATTTGTAGCTCCTGGTCAATCACCACTGGTGCAGATCCGATATTCGCAATGCTCACTGAATGCGTTGCCAGCTCAGGTGAAGCCTGGTATTGAGGTGGCCACTTATCATCAGATCAGCGTGGCGGACCAGGGCGTGGGTTTTGATGTCAAATACCTGGAGCGCATCTTCCAGGTGTTTCAGCGGCTGCACGGTCGTAATGAATTTTCGGGTACGGGTGTTGGGCTGGCTATCTGCCAACGAGTGGTGGAGAACCACGGGGGCGCTATTACAGCGACCAGCATCCTGGGGCAGGGAACCACTTTCTGGGTTTATTTACCAGCTTGATAAAGTATATTTTCCATTGATCTGATATTAATAATCTGCCCATTTGGAGTAACACTGAATGCTACTTGTTGTGGCGATTGCCATCGTAAAACGCCTGTAACATCCGCAAAATGGGATTGTCGGAAAGCAGCACCCCCGCAAACGTATCCCGTTTCAGAGAAATGATGGACTTGATTTCGTGAAGATATTGCTCACTGATCGTTTCGTAGCCAAGTATCCATTGATTGATAATATTATTTAAAATTCAGTTGTCAATGTAATAATATTCGTGCACGTTGTACCCTGTCAAGACTTTACTATTTACTCACTATTAGGACAAAAGATCGTACTGTTGTATTCTGCCTATAAAGATATATAACCTTTTTTCGTCACATTTCTTTATAAAATAATACAAAAAAGGCTCTATTTTAGTTACCTTGAATTACGTACAACTATAGTTCGATGAATACCTTTTAAGGGGGTCGCAGCTGCTGAGCCAGTCCCTTTTCTAACCCAGTTGGCCCCGCCCGTACTGGAGATCGGCTAAAGGCTGATAGTCGGGGCTGCCGTCTATCGTTACGTTGGTAGTAGCTGTAACGGTCTGGCTGTTATTATTAACGGTGAGCTTAAAGCTCTGAGTACCTAGACCAGCCGCCGTTACGTTCTGACTGAACGACGTAGTAGACGTACTTCCCGTCATACTCGTACTACTGCCATTGGAAAGCGTATAGTTATATGCCCCCGTTACGTTGGTGAAGGAATCGGACTACCGACACAGACGGAATTGGGACTAGCCAAAAGATTGGTGACCGTAACGGGGGAGCTGTACTTTGCAGTTTGACCACTCGGTAATCATACCGTACATTATTACTCCTCACATCTCCATTTGTAGAGATTGTATAGCCCGCCACCCCATACCACCCATCGAAAATTGCCGTGAGAGCTGTGGCCAGATCAAGGTTCGTTCCGCCCAGGGCTTTCTGCCAGACGAGAGCACCCAGACTGCTGATCCGGACCACCCACCAGTTAGTACCTTCATGAATGTTAGTCACATCTCCACTAGCGGTGGTAGAGTTCATTTGGCCTGCTACCACAAAATCTCCATTGGCGTTGGCCGTAATAGCATATGCTAGCTCTGAGCTCGTTCCACCTAGGATTTTCTAGCAAAGCAGCGAGGGGGCCTGGGTAAGGGCAGTCTAGCTCTCCCGAAGTAGACCCAATAATGGAAACCAAAGATAGAACCGATGCACCAGGCCGCCTGAAAAATAGCTCCTAGTCGAGCTTTAAACATCCTGACACAATCTGATTCTGTGCGTAGACTTGTGTATACGCGCTGAAAGTAGAAAATGGTTCATAATGAACGTTGGTAAAAGAGAGGTGATGACTAAACTGAAAATGTTCCGGTAAGTACGAATCCTGTTCGCTCGCTCACAAACATTATTGTTGCATTCTCCCCCCCCGTCGCATCGGTCAAAAAATCCCGAAAATTCATGTCCTGCCGACTTAGTCGGCTGCAGGTTGCCAATGAAAAACGCCTTGCTGTGCTTCAAGAGCGGCTAATGTCTGCTGTTTGCCCGTTTCACGCAGTTGCTGATTCGTAGTGGTGAAATACCGGTGACTCGTCAGAAACGAACGTTGAATCGAAAGCCACTGATCAGGTTTCGGCAAGAAACCAAAGGCCAGCCATTCCGAAAACAGCAATTGACTGATAGGCCAATAATCGTCGCGTCCCAGGTAGTCCAGGTCCGCATCGCACAGCACAGCTTCCAGCAACGTAGCGGGCTTCTGCGGAAGCCGTGTTGCCCGGATAAGTTGGCAAACCAGCGCAATCTGCCCAGCCGAATAGCCAAATAGCGGCAGGTGCTGCGCGGCTATTCGGCAACTTTCGGCTTCGTGATCGGCATATACGTGCAGGAAACCTGCATCGTGATAACAAGCTGCCGTGCGCAACAAAGCCAGTAGCTCATCATCGATGATGCCTTCGGCGTGGGCAATCCGGTCGGCCTGCTGCACTACGTCGTGGGTATGCTGAACGGCATGGTAGGTGAGCCGGGCTGGCAAATGAGCCGCCAGTTCATTCAAGATGTACTGACAGGCGAGGTGAGTCTGCATGAGTTCGATCGCTTATGACCGCAATTGAGCTAATTCGTCGGGCGTTAATTGGTTTAGGATTTCTAAAGCGTGTTCGTAGCCTTTCTGCACGATGTCATCGTAAGACGACCAGTTCATGATACCGTAGCGACTGACATCGGGATTGAAATACAGATCAGTATGCCGAATGTTTTCGTTACGCCGGGCGCTACTGTATAACAAGGTGGCATTGAGCATAATTGACATTAGCGAGGGCAGGCGGTATTTGCGCTGCCGTGTAGGCCGGAACCGATCCCGCAACATAGCCGAGGGGCTGGGAATCTGCTCCATATTTAGTTTTCGGGGCTTATCGATACTCAGGTCAACCCCAATTACTTTACCCACCCCCAACCGACTCATAACGTCGGCGGGGAAGTTGTTAAACGTACCACCATCCACCAGCAGATCGTTGCCATCGATAACCGGCGGAAATACGCCAGGAATGGCCGATGTAGCCCGCAGGTATTTGATCATTGACCCTCGGGTATGCACTTCTTCACGGGCCTGGGTATAATTGCTCGACAACGTAAAGAAGGTCAGCCAGCTATCTTCAATGCTGGGGTTGTCGTTGCCCGTAAAGTCGGCGATACAGGTCTGAATCATCTGCTCGATACGTCGGCCCCGGATGAGCGAAATAAAAGGTAGCAGATTATAGTCTTTGGTGGGGTTGAAATGGGCCGCCTTTCGAAGGTGTTTGGTGGTCTGATCAATGGCTTCGTCGAAGGAGAACGTAGCCGCTACCAGCCCCCCGACGCTTGTTCCCCCCACAAAATCAAGGGGAATCTCCCACTCTTGCAGAGCCCGCAACACACCGATATGGGCAAACCCTTTGGCGCCCCCTCCCGCCAAAACCAGCCCAATAGCCGTACCACTCAGAATCCGGGCGAGCCGGGCCATATCGCGGGTCAGAGCAGGGCGAATGTGATAATGCGATTTCACCGCCGGACGTAGCGCCAGCCAGTCGGCGGTATTGCGCGGATGGGCGGTATCGGTGGGATGCAGGAAGATGAGCGTGTGAGGAATCCCCGTTCGTAACTCGTTCACCAGATACTGGGTTTCGACGCGGGTCAGATCGGGTACCTGCCGGGCATCAGCCAGCAGCAGTATTTCATCGGCCTGACGCAGACACCGGCGCGTCCATTCTGACAAAATCAGTTCATGGCCCGAGGGGGTCGTCGGGCATGCGTCTGCTACGTATAGCATGAACTCGTGCTGCGACTCCTGATCGTCGAGCCACTGGGTTAATTGCCGGTACGCCATCGGGGTATTTTTGTCGGACTGGGCGAAGTCGGGCTGGTAAAAGTAGTTGTCTATTTCGACGCTCGATACGACAAAAGTCGACCCTTTCCGACCCAACTGGGGCACCAGTTCGCTGACAAACCGGGCAGCCTGACCGCTGGATTCTGATGCATTTTCGTGTAAAGCCAGCACACAGATGTTGACCGGCCTTTTGGTCACTTTTCGCTGACCCTGCGAGGTGCGAAGCCGGTTAATGATGAGTTTGGTAACGTTCATCGACACGGCTGGATAGGCCGCAATAATCTGTTCAAAGGCACTTTGCGAGAGTTTTACCAACACACTGTCGCGGAGGGCCACAATCGTTGCGCTACGTGGATCACCGGTAAAAATAGCCATTTCACCCGCCGTTTCGCCCCGAATAATTTCACCAATTACCAGATGGTTGCCCTGATCATCGGTTACGTAAGCCTGCAGCCGACCACTTATTACGAAATACAGCGAGTCGCCTATTTCGTGTTGTCGAAAAAGAACTTCGCCCCCCCTGATTTCCACCCACTCCAGCATTGGCTCGAGCAGGCTCAACATGGTTGTATCGAACTCACCGAAAATGCGATGCAGATTCGTTAATAGCTGTTCTTTCTGATACGTATTGGCTAGAGGTTCAGTTGTGAGTCGCATAGGAGTTTTCAGGTTGGTGATTTAACAGATAGCCTGGCGCAGTTTGTAGACTGTCGACGAAGTACATACTCATGTTGGCTTTATTTTTCGTGGCTATCTCGCCCCGGTGCCGACACGAGAACTGAGTACGTACCCGTTCGTAGGTAGCTCCAGAAATATTGATCTGTCCTGGTTCGCTGGCCGATTCGAGCCGGGCGGCCGTGTTAACGGTATCGCCCCAGATATCATAGGCGAATTTGGTGGCTCCAACCACCCCGGCTATGACCGGTCCGGTATGAATACCAATCCTGATCTGAAAGGCAACCTTGCCTTCGCGGGCGCGTTGTTTTTCAAGTTCGCCAATAAAGTCCCGAATTTCGAGGGCAGCCGCCACAATCTCGTGGGCGTGGTTAGGATGCGCGGCTGGTAGTCCACCCGCACACAGATAGGCATCTCCAATGGTTTTGATTTTTTCGAGGCTTGGGTATTTCCCAATGATGTGATCGAAGTGCCGGAAACAGTAGTCTATTTCCTGAACCAGATCGACGGGGGAAAGCTGCTCACTGATTTTGGTGAAGTCGCGGAAGTCAGTGAACATGATTGTTACCTCGTCGTGGTGGCGCGTCCGGGTGATGCCTTTCACTTTCAGTTCGTCCACCAGTTCGCCCGGCAGTATGTTCAACAGCAGTTCGTCGGAGCGTTGGCGGGCCAGATCGAGTTGGGTGTTTTTCTGGGCCAGTTCCCGGTTGGTACGTTGCTTATTGGCAATAAGCCGCCAGAGTAGTCCGGCCAGTAGCAGAAGTAAAACTGCGCCCACCAGCAAGGCATTCCGAACCGTCCGTTCCTGTTCAACTTCAGCGGCTTTCAGTGCTTTATCCTGCTCAAGAATTTTGATCTGATCCACCTGAAATCGTAGTAAGAGTTCCCGTTTCGTTAGCATCGAATCTTTTTGCCCGATCAATTGATTCTTCTGCCCGATCACCTGATCTTTCTGCCCAATCAGCTGATTTTTTTCCCCAATCAATTGCCCCTGCGAACGGATCTGCTTGCCTTGCCGGGTCAGGATTTCCTGTTTTTGCTGCGCTTCGGTGCTGAGTTGGTTCACGGCTTGCTGCGATTCAGCAGCTGCGTTGGCGTTGGCCTGTGCCGTTTCTTCGGCCTGCGATTTTTGCGTTTCAAGCCGATTCAATTCAGCCATCATGTCTACCGAACGAAGCATTTCTTCGGACCGTTTTCGAAAACGCCGGGCTTTGGCTTTATTACCTAGTATGGTATGAATTTTCGAGAGTTGCAGGGCTGCCAGTCCGGTTACTTTAGATGCCTTGAGCCGCTCACCGAGATCGAATGCCTGTTGTGCATAGATGAGTGCCTCGGCTGGAGCGCCTGCCTCCATGTCTTTAGCCATAAACAGCAGTATTTCTGCTTTACGCGTGCTGTCGGTTTGGCGAGCCAGTTCATTGGCCCAGCGTGATGACGGACGAGGAGTCTCCTGCGCCCATAGCGAAGCGGGTAGGCCAATCAGTAACACAACCACTATAACGAATTGAATTAGCCGGATCCGAGCGCCGGGCGTTTGCTGACTTCGGCTGGGAAAGTAGCCTGCTCTCGCTACGTGATGACCGGGATAATCGATTATTTTTTTGCATGAATCAATGCAGTAAAGAAGAGCGTCTGGCATAACCGTTTTTGTTTACTCAAAGCTCCGTACGGTTTCATCGAGTTACTAACACTCACGTTGCATTCTTTACCACTGGTGTTACATCAGGGCCAAAAACCCTGAATTTTTACGGATTTAGGTGTTCTTTGACGGTTGATGATGTGTAATTATGATCGAGAAGAATGGCTGTTTAAACATCCAGCTTCATTGGGAAAACGTAGCGAAGCAGAGACAAGATTAATGTGGTCAATACTTCATCAACTCCGAAGATGCTACGTATATACGTCCGGATATCAGCGTTGTCGTCGATAATCAGCAATACGTTGGCCGATGTTACGTCCGCTGACGCTACGTTTGGTTGACGACGTACACTAAAGCTTATTGTCAACATACCACTATTGAAGTCGAATACGTAAAAAATAATAAAATCAGGAAACTTAGACGAAATCGCCGTGTCTTGCTGAAGACCGTCAGTGGCACACTAATTTTCCCCATTAAAGATGGAAGATTTACTATGCCTGATACCGTCAAAGGAAACAATAAATCCTTTTTCATAACAATCAATGGAAAGTCACTACCCATTGATAATGTATCTCTCACTTGGAAGTTAGAGTTGCCTAAATGGCTAATTATCTACGATACTTTCCAATCGCTGAAGAATGGCAGTATCCGCTGAGAAATCAAAGTGAAAGAAACGGAGTATAAGCACTATTATATTTTAAATCCAGATACTGGAGGTTTACATGTGCTACGTGTGTAGACCCGTCTCTGAAAAATTAATAGTCTTACTTGTAAGGTGATATAGAACTATCTCGCCGATGGTTTGCAGGTTAGGATCGACGATAGGTCAATTGAACGACGCCCGGAATTCCAATGGGGAAAGATCTGTCTTTTTTTTGAACAATGTACTGAACGACTGTGGATGCTCGAAGCCCAAAGCATAAGCGATCTCGCTAATAGAGAAACTGGTCGTAGAAAGCCTTTCTTTGGCCTTCACGATCAGTTTCTCGTGTATATGTTGCTGGGTATTCTGACCGGTGTGAACGCGGAGCAGGTCACTCAGGTAATTGGGTGACAGATTCATACGCTCGGCTACTTTCTGTACCGTTAGCAGTTCGCTGATGGTGGACTGCTTAAAGTGCTCATCCAGCAACTGCTCAAATCGGGTTAATAACTGGTGATTGTTGTTTTTACGGGTAATGAACTGCCTTTCATAAAAGCGCACCGAATAATTCAGGAAAAGCTCGATCTGGTTGAGGATGATCTCCTGCGTATGCTTATCAATATGTACACACTCTTTATTGATCTTTTGCAGGATCGAGATCAGGTCATTTTCTTCATCAGCAGAAAGATGCAGCGCTTCATTGACCGCATAATCAAAAAAGCCGTAGTTACCTATTGTACCGCTCAAACGATGGCCTAACAATAAATCAGGATGAAAGGTCAGTAGGTAACCTGAGCCGCATTCCATTTGCTCTAGGTCGAGATGCTGCACCTGGTTGGGTGCGGTGAAACTCAGTACGCCTTTATCGTAATCATAGTGTTGCTGCCCGTAGCGGATCTTGCCTTTGGCCTCCCGTTTCAAAGCCATGCAATAAAAACGGTTGACAAACCCCTTCCAGATATCATCTTCCAGGAACACGCTTTCCGAGAGGTTGATCACACTTACCAGTGGGTGCTTAGGTTCCGGTAAGGATAGCAGTCTATGAAATTCTGATAGTGATGGAATGGCATTCATGCTATAAAATTAATCAATTAAGCCCATACTGAATTCATCATAAGGCGCGCCGGTATCCGTACCCAAGGGCACGATGCTTTCCAGTTGGGCCATATCGGCATCACTCATCTCAATCTGTATAGCGGCCATATTTTGTTCCAGGTATTTACGGCGCTTAGTGCCGGGTATAGGCAAAATATCCTTCGCGATGATCCAGGCTAGCGCAAGCTGAGAAGGGGTGACGTGTTTGGCCTTGGCCATCGCTTCGATCGCTTCGACTAACCTGATGTTTTTCTGGAACTGTTCGCCCTGGAATCTTGGGATGGCCCTGCGGAAATCATTTTCAGGCAGGTCGTCGATGCTTTTGATCTTACCGGATAGAAAACCCCTCCCTAAAGGAGAATAGGCCACCAAGCCGATACCCAATTCCCGCAACGTTCTTAGCACGCCCCGTTCTTCGACCGTCCGTTCAAATAAAGAATACTCACTTTGGACGGCAGTAATTGGATGTACTGCATGCGCACGTTTTACTGTTTCTGAGGATACCTCCGACAGACCGATATAGCTGATCTTGCCTTCTTTGACCAATTCGCTCATCGCACTCACCGTCTCTTCGATCGGCGTATTTTTGTCCAGTCGGTGCATATAATACAGTTCGATATGGTCGGTATTGAGATTTTTTAGTGAGCGCTCTATCGATCTCTTGACATAGTCTTTCTGGCCGTTGATCTTCCAGGTCACCTCATCCTGATCATTAATCTCCCAGCCGAACTTAGAGGCAATAGTAAACTGATTCCGTTTGCCGGCGATAGCCTTAGCGATCAAGCGTTCATTCTCAAAAGGCCCGTAAAGATCGGCTGTATCCAAAAAATTACCGCCTAGTTCAAGGGAACGGTGTATCGTGGCGATTGCTTCCTGTTCATCGGCAGGGCCATACATATGGCCATCCTGAAAACCAGTCATGCCCATACAACCTAAACCGATATTGGGTACTAGTAAACCCTGGCTTCCCAATGCTATTTGTTTGTTTTCCATAGCACAAAGATCGGAAGCGATCACGACCGAGATGTTTGCAAATCCCCGAATAAGTTCAGCAAATCAAGAATCAGCGTATGCTACTGATTAAGTTGGACAAATATAAAAAAACCAGTGTCTTCCCAAATTGCTCCCAAGTGAGACGGAGAGCGATTTGAATATCTATAATTCGGGCGTGGCTGTTGCACAACCTCAAGCGCTTTCATAGCCCTAGATTAAATGACACAAAAAGGACGCCTGTGCGATCAAAGACCTCGTCAGGTAAGCGGTGGCGAGTGCGTAAGAGGGTGCAGTGCAAAGGTAGGGGCTGATCCAGTGCGTGATCCAGAAAAAACAGGATGTCTAGCCGCAGCTGGCAGTGGCGAATAAGGGCCCGATCCCTCAATCCGAGGACAGATTTTGCAGATGCTCGACCAGCATGAGCTTGAACCGGGTCGCCGGAGCGAAACAGCACGGAATCAATCGACTGGTGACTGCATTTGCCATAATAGGGAGCAATGAGCTCATAGAGCAATGACAGATCAAGGTCGTGCTTCAATCTGTGGTAAAAATTAGTGGATGGTACCACCTTACCGAGCAGGGAAAGCGTAGCTGATACAGGGGAGAGTTGCTGTTTGCCTGCTATAGTTAAACATAAACAACTGACTCAATGCTTACAAGTTGCGTTGTGCAATGGACACGCCCCATTTTTGGAGCATATACATGAGCAAACATTTATCGCACGTAGGAGGGTTTGCTGAGAATAAATAACGCTTGATTTGATTGGAGTCTCAGGGGAATCAGCAATTACCGTTGAAATACGGACAAAACCACTCATGTAGTATGTATTACATAATACCTTGTATTATAATATAATTATCCAAAAAAAGACAATATGATGTCCCAGATTAAGTCTCTCGAATCAACGACATTTTGGTTCCCTGGCCGTTGGATGGGAGGAGTTGCCATGATACTTGCACCACTCCTTCTAGTGCTTTCCCAACTGCTACTCCTCCAATTTGAGTTCTTCTTTCCCCAACAACTCAAAGCCTTTAACCGACTCCCAACTCAAGTCACCACGGCTTATAATCTTTTTCTGGCTGGCAATATCCTCTTGTGGCCAGCCATTGTCACCTTAGTCAAATTGGTTGGGCAGAGACAACCCGCTTGGGCACTCTGGGGAGGGACGTTGGTGATGTTGGGCTTATTCGCTCGTACCTTCCACTATGGCATCAATCATCTAGCCTTTCAATTAGTGAAGGTGCAAAACCTGCAACTGGCTACTAAGGCCGTCGCCGACTCGTATGGTGCTTTCCACATCATTTCCAGCTTGTCGGCTGCCATCATGTTTGGCTGGATAATCCTCGCGATTGGAACGTATCGATCAGGCGTGCTAAGTTTAGTTGGCTCAATTGGCTTAGGTCTGATGTCGGCTTTAATGCTAGGGGTACTTAAAGGGGCTTCATTCGTATCGGTCTTAGCCACAGCTAGTCTTTGCGTAGCCCTGTTACCCCTTGGCAAAAGCGTGTTGATGAGTGGCCCCATACCTCAGGTTCGGACGATTGCAAGTTGGGTATTATTGATTTTGGGCATTGGTACGCTAATGTACTTTTTCGGACAAGCAGGCTAATGTTAAATGGGGCGATATAAGAAATGAACAATCTCTTATATCGCCCCATTTATAGAGCATACACATGAACGCTGCTTCGTCTCACATAAGAGCGTTAATAGAAGACAGTTGTATAGACCACACTGCACACGGACAAAAAAGACTTAGAGTAAGTAAAGGTTGCCTTTATCTTTCTTTAGCACTCATTCACAGCCCCTTAACTAAAAGGCATTACAAAATCAACAAGGCTTGTCAACTTCATTGGGCCATTAAACGAAATACGGATGAAGTACGTACCCCTATATGCATTAGTCTTGTTGGTGGCTGGTTACTCGTCCAGTAAAGCACTCACCAAAACTGACCTGCCAAAAGACACAATCAGGGCCCAATCCAAACCCGTAAGTTCACCCTATGGACCTAGCCATATCACCCGTACCATCAAGCAAGATCGAAAGGGAAATATTTGGATCGCAACATTTGGTGGGGTGTATCGATACGATAGAAAATCGTTTACCAATGTGACCAGTCAAGTGAGTTCAGCCCATTTTTTTTCGGTGTTAGAAGATCGAAAAGGAAATTTTTGGTTTAGTACCGTTGGCGAAGGGGTCTATTATTATGATGGGAAATCCTTTCAGCATTTTACCACCAAACAAGGGCTTGCCAGTGATCAGGTTTTGGATATTTACGAAGATAAAGCCGGTACTATTTGGTTCGGTACGGGAGAAGGAGCCAGCCGGTACGATGGGAAATCCTTTCGAACTTATAAGCTGAATGAAGGGCTACATTTAACACCGGACGAAAGGTACTTCCTGAAGGCTGATAATGATGTTAATTCGATTATTGAAGATAAAACCGGCAAATTCTGGTTTGCCACCAGGGGCCATGCCTACCTGTATGATGGAAAAACCTTTACCGTTCTCACTCATGAGGGCATCCCGTTTATCAATGTTCGTATGATCCTCGAAGATAAAAAAGGGGCTATCTGGCTGGGTGGGGTGTATGGTCTTTGGCGCTATGACGGCAGTGGCTTTACCAATTTCAGTGAGCGTGGTGTTGCGTGTGTTTACGAAGATAAAAAAGGAGTCATCTGGACGAGTTCACAATCGAACTGGGGCTGGTCACTTTTTCGGTATGATGGCGAAACTTTATCCAATAGAAATCCCAGGGAAACCGAAGTAGAATTAGACTCTGAGGATACGAAAACCATGCTATTTGGGATTTTAGAGGCTACTGATGGTAGTATTTGGTTTGGTTCAGGTGGGGCGTATCGGTATGATGGAAAGAGCATTACCGACTTTAAGAAGAAAGAGATTAACTAAAGGATGTCTCGCTGTTTCCTAATACGCCCCAATTTATGAAGCAGATACATGAACGCTCGTTCGTCTCACGTAGGAGGGTTTTTGTGAAACAACAACACTTATCGCCTAACCTTCCCTCAGATTTGAAATTGATAACTTCAGTACATTTCATACTCAAATGTGGTGGTTGGACTCCCTACTATTTTGATTAAGTGCCCCTTTGAATCGTATTCATACCGCAGTCCAGGTTCAAGGAAATTGTTTTTATTGAAGGTGTTGCTTTGTGTGAAAGTATAGTATTTAAATGTGTAATAATCACTAAAGATACGAGGATCGGGTGCCCCAATGAATAAACCATAAAAGGGATTAGGCTTATCATCAAAGTTGTACGTATAAGTATTCGAGCTTGTAATCTTGCCCGAGTAGTCGAAAGTACTCCTTTTTATGTTGACTACGTTTCCATTTTCATAGGTGTATTCGCTTATGACTCCCTCATTAAACTTATCATCAATTTCCGTTATTTTAACGGGTAATTTAGCCTCGTTATATTCTAAGTTATAGGTTCTTCGGTATGACCGATTATAAGCCGTATCAGAAGTTGTAAAGGCAAATTCTATACGAGTCGCATTGCCAGTTACATCATACTCATAGTCATAGCGGGAAGGGTTATAAACCGCCGGTCTTCCTGGGGTGGATTTATAGTCAAGGCTCGTTAATTTCCCATTGGCACCATAATTAAAGACGGATGAAAAGTACACATCGTCGTTGCCCCCACGAGCCCGCATGCTATAAGCGGTGACAATCATGGCTAATTTACCTTGGTCATCATAGCTATAGATATGAGTTGAGGATTCCTGCGAACTCGGTTGGACACGCTGTTTAATGACCTTCTTGATGCGAAATTGTGGATTGGTTGGAATGCGATGATCCTGGCAGGCTGTCAGGGTGATCAACAGCGCTAAAATGCTAAGCCAGGCAGTGTAGTTGGTTTTCATATGAGAAGAGTAAAAATAGTTCAACTTATAAGCTTACAGCGGGTAAATCGGATGAGGAGCCAAAAAGTAAGTCACTATAAGCTAAAATGAGAAATTATTTTTAAGCAGATTTTGTCGAATAAGGAGCATTTTGTGAGAGAATTTTAATTTGCTCTTTTAGTCAAACAGATCGTGATTGAGACCAAAACAAGAGTTCACCAACTTATACACAGTTTTCCAGTTGAGTAGGCAGAGTTGATCAACTGTGTGCATGACTATGACTAGATATAAACAAAAAAGAATTCTTATTGCGGGCGCCAGCATCGCTGGCCCTACAATGGCTTACTGGTTGAATCAATATGGCTTTCACGTTACCGTTGTCGAACGGGCACCAGCCTTGCGCCTGGGTGGGCAGAACATCGACGTCAATGGCCCGGCCCGGAAGGTAGTCCGAAGAATGGGCATCGAGGCCGCTATTCTGGCCCAAAATACCACCGAAGCCGGTTTGCAGATTATCGGCCAGGATGGCCAGGTGGCGGGTGAGTTTCCTAAAGAGGCATCGCTCACCGGAACTCGTGAACTGGAAATTCTTCGGGGCGACCTGGTTAGAATTCTTTATGATTGCTCGAAGGAACACGTCGATTACCGCTTTGGCGATTCGATCACGGCCCTGGAGCAGCACCCCGACGAGGTATCCGTAACCTTCGCCAGCGGCAAAACCGAAACCTTCCATTTGGTCATTGCGGCCGATGGGGTTCGGTCTACGACCCGGCAGCTTATGTTTGGCGATGAGCCCCAGTTCAAATCGCTGGGTCTGTATATCGCCTACATGACCATCCCCCAGCAGGAGAATGACAATGACTGGTGGCGCTGGTACACCGCCGTCGACCGCCGGGTGCTCATGCTGCGCCCCGACAATAAGGGCACGATTCGGGCGTCGGTAGCCTTTCTGGAAGATGACAGGGCAACCCACGAGAGACGCCAGACCGACGAGCAGAAAAGTATATTAAAGACCAAACTGGCCGGTGCGGGCTGGGAAGCCGACCGCATCCGTCAAGCCATCGACGAAACGGATGAACTGTACCTCGACAAAGCCGGTCAGATTAAAGCTCCGCGCTGGTCAGCCAGGCGGGTCGCGATGATTGGTGACGCAGCGTATTGCCCCACGCCCATCAGTGGAAAAGGCACGACTCTAGCCATCGTGGGAGCTTACGTGCTGGCCGGTGAACTGTCTCGCCATGAGCGGTACGAGGACGCCTTTGCTGCTTACGAAAAGCGGAAGCGCCCTTACGTAGAGGAGGTGCAGAAACTGCCACCAGGCACCCCCAGGATGGTGTATCCGGAAACGAAATTCGGCGTTGCGGTGCTCAATACAGTGGCTGGGCTTGTGGCCAGCAAACCGGTTCAGAAGGTGGTTAGCTTATTTAGTTCAGACCATGGCGAAGAAGAAAACGAAGGCATCGACCTGCCTGACTATTAGTAACGATAGTTTGTTGTCGTCGGGCAGGTCGAATGTTGGTATTATGCTGTCCTTCATTGTTGGCCTATTTCTATTTAAGCAAGAGACCACGTTTCATCTCAGGTGGGAGGGTTAGCCGAGAGTCTCCAAAAGAGATTATATACGTCTATACAATCAAGGGTTTGAATAAGAACATATGCGCTTCTTCAAGACGGTAGGCATTATCTTAATCTGCTGTGTAGCCGATGGTATTGCTCGCAGCTTCTTACCTGGATTAGGTGGGTCTATGGCTTGGCTGTATTATACCGTTATGATTTTGGGCATAGGGGATATTGGCTATTACGTTTTGTTTGCCGTCATTTTTGAACTGATTGCTTTTCCCTTACAACGAACTAACCAAGCCGCTTGGGTCTACATTATCACCGGTGCTTTGATTGCTTCCATTCTGTTTTTTATAGCTGGCTCACAACGTTTCTACAGACCGGAACAGATTACCACTATGGGGGGTGTTTACCCACTTCTTGGAGGCTTGTACGGTTTTCTTTATACGCGCTGGATTCTAATGAAGAACCTGGAGAAGGAATCTTCTGAATCGTAGAAGTGGATATTTAAAAATTGCTTTGTCTCACATGGGAGGGAATAGTGAGACGAAGCTATAAAGGCCTACAACTTCAACCTTCACTTGTTTGGTGACAGCCCCCTGCAGACGAGCGGACTGTCACCAAACAAGCTACCCACTCTCCTTCCTACTGGGCTATCTATTGCCAATAGATATTTTGTTAGCTGCTGTTTTTATTTTTGTTTGCCTGACGTTTGCAATAAATTCCCTACGCCAAATGCAATTCCATAGGCATCTGCATTCTCAGAATTTGTTAAAATAATTATTGCTGTTTTATCGTGGATATAGCGAAAATATACAGACTTGAAGCCAGGCAGTGAACCTCCGTGATGTACTAATTGCTTCCCGTTTTCTTGATTCGTCATCCAGCCATAACCATAATACATTGCTTCACTATCCATTGTAAGAGGAGTTTT
The DNA here is from genome assembly GCF_054778555.1 of Spirosoma flavus. NCBI lineage: Bacteria > Pseudomonadati > Bacteroidota > Cytophagia > Cytophagales > Cytophagaceae > Spirosoma > Spirosoma flavus. The sequence goes on along the minus strand of NZ_BAAGZL010000005.1, from coordinate 104,636 downwards.
AATCGTATCACCCCACATCTGATTCCAATTTTTTTGTGTAAGCAATTTGTTATTCTGCATCACCATTTCCCATTTCAATAAATCATTTATGTTGGACAGGAAAGCTCCACTAGGGCGTAGTGCAATATAGTTTGGTGCATTTAATATAGAGTTGTTAGCGTTTTTTGTATAACCAGCCGCTCTGTTCGAAATTATTGCTTCCACCGATGTTGTTGTAGTACTGCTCAAGTCACATTCACCAAAAACATGTTTTTTCATGTATTCAGGAAAAGATAGATGGGAAGCGACTCTAATTATATCTGCCAATATAAAATAGCCAAAATTACTATACTCGTATTTCGAACCTGTGGGGAAAGTCAAACTATCATTAACGGCATTCTTGATATAAACAGAATCTGCTTGCTCTTTCATTCTGTCAAAGCCCGGAGGTTCTACCGGCAATCCGGATGTATGATTAAGTAAATGACGAATTGTAATAGAATTCCATTGTACAGGTGCATCCTTTATGAATTTTGTCACCGGGTCGGATGTTTTTAATCTACCTTCCTGAACTAATTTCATGATGCCGACTGCCACAAATTGTTTGCTGATTGAGGCTATCTTATAAACAGTTTTTTCTGATGTAGAAACGTTCAATTCAATATTGGCCTGTCCATACCCTTTAGCTTTAATCACTTTGCCATTTTTTACAATTCATATTGACAGCCCAGAAATTCCTTGCTGCTTCATTTGGTTAGCGACAAAGACATCAATACTGTCTTGTTGTGTAGTTGAGGCCAATGATGAAAAAGGAGTTATTAGTAATAAAGCGAGTAGAATCCGTATCATAATAAGCAGTTAAGGCTCAACGCCAGAATTGTAAATGTTTTGATATTTTTCCTTTATTCAAAGCCTTCTATAGAGTTTCTTAAAAGGCCCGTTTTCTGGGATTACTTGCGATTTCTTAACCAGACTGTTACTGAATATACCTTATAATCTCAAATTGCCGTCTCACATTCTCTGTGGCGTCCTAAAATAAGTTTACAGTTTCGGAGTGAATTTAGTAGTTCATGCTTATAGTCCTACTATCCGTTTACAGTATCTCAACTAAAAGTCAGCTGGCAACTTCTAGCTCTACTTCCCCTTTCTTATAGTAATTCTTCCAGCGTTTTCGCAAATCGCCCTTTTGCTGATGAGCTTGCTGTGGGGTCAGCATGTCACAACTGCTATGAGGCCGTAATGAATTATAGATTAGGACAGCCTGGGCAATCCCTTTTTTGGCTATAGCCAAGGTAGGATAGTGATCAGCTAACAGCTCCTCTTTTAAGATACCATTCACCCGTTCGGCGATCGCGTTTTCCAATGGATCTCCGCTCTGCGTCATGCTGATCTGGATGTTATTATTCTTTATAAGACTCACATACTCCAGGCAACAATATTGCACGCCCCGGTCACTATGGTGAATCAATCCATCCGTGTCTTGGCAGTCTTTCAAGGCCATCGACAAGGCTTTCAGACTACCCATCGCACTTAGCGTTTCTGATACACAGAAGCCGACGATTTTTCGGCTATAAGCATCGGTCACCAAACTTAAGTAAGCAAAGCCATCCCCTACCAATATATAAGTTATATCGCTCACCCATAACGAGTTGGGCACATTGGGTACATACTCCCGTATTAGATTCGGATACTTCCGCTTCGGCGGTCCGATTCTGCCAGTGATTCGAAAAGGTCGTCTGCATCCTACGGCGACGCTTTTTCACTAATAACTTATGGGCTCGTAGCAAATCAAACAGCGCATCCCGGCCCAGCTTCAACTGGTGTTCTTGGACAAAATCCTGCATCAGCACCAGTAATTTTCGAGTGCCTAGCCGGGGTTGCAGCGAGCGATGCAGCAATACTTGCGGAATAACCAGCTCGGCCTCAAAGCAATTCTGGTTATTATTCTTCTCAAATTGATAAAAGGCCTGCCTGCTGTAACCAATCGGACCGCAGCCGCGGACGGTCGCCGAAGCGGCAGTGCACACAACGCCGACAGGCTGTGTCGCTTTTCGCTGTGGCTCACTTTGTTGACCGCTTGGTTCGGACCGCCGATGCGGCCAAACTTTTTTCGGATCGGGACTTGCAGTTCATCCTCGGCTATATCGAGCATGGCGTTCAGTAACTTATTGCGTAGTTGTTCCTGATCCAAAAATTTCTGGAGTTGCTCAACGCTAGGCGGTTGATTAGGTTTGGGCTTCATGGGATCGGAAGATAAGCCCACGCCTTTTAGTTTAGCTTGTTGTTGTGCTTGATACTTGAGCACACATCGATTTATTGTGGCTTTACTGATGCCATACTTTTTCTCTAGTTGCAGGTAAGTACACCCACCCAGCAAGTATTCTCGTACTGCCTTTTGTCGTTTGTTCATGTTACAGCTCAATTGTGGGCTGTAAACCTATTCTAGGACATGACATGAAAAAAGAGATGAGTATGTGATACAAAACTTCAGGCAAAAGATCGTGCTGAAGTGCGGTTCACAATACGACAATAAATAAGTAACCCGATCACTTGATCGGAGTGCTTATTTATGTATTATAACATCATATTGATCTCTTCCAGCAGGCCGGGAGGACCAGCCGACGTAAAGGAGTAGTGCGAGGATCGGCCAACTCGTCGTTCCCCAGCTAATCAATATTTTGAAAAGGATTTTTAACTAGGTACTCCCGTTTGATGAAAAAGGTAGTGAAGCTCCCCAAGAAGCCCAGTATAATGTAGTAGCGAATCCCTACGCTAGCCAGATCAAAGAATTGCTACATCAGTTTAGGTGCGATTTTTTTGAACAGCCGCTGTTTTTATTCATCTTCTATAGACGTTTGATAAACTGACAAACGAATAAGCTGTAAATACAACGCCCTCCACAACTTTTGTACTTGATCCGTTGTGTAAACCAAATGAAAAAAGCCAGTCAGCGATTAAGCTAACTGGCTGATTTTCAGTGTCGGGGTGGCAGGATTCGAACCTACGACCTCCTGCTCCCAAAGCAGGCGCGATACCGGGCTACGCTACACCCCGATGAGGAATTTTAAAGTTAGAAGATGTAAAGTTACTCATACTTTAGCCCACTTTACAACTATATAACCCAATAACTTTATTCTTCCTGCGGAGAGAGAGGGATTCGAACCCTCGGTACCGTTACCAGTACGACAGTTTAGCAAACTGTTCCTTTCGGCCTCTCAGGCATCTCTCCGAAGCCAATCTGCTCTTCCCGAACGATTGGGACACAAAGATAGATGTATTCAACGTTTTCAGCAAGAGACTACCTGAAAAATCTTTTTAGAATCATTAATTTCGCCCTTTCTGGTGTACATCATAGTCAGTCTTTTCTGGCTCAGCATCAGTCCAATACCTGCTCAGTATGACCTGGCTGTATTCGTTTACACGTATCGAATTTATTTTTATTGGCTTGTTCGTTGGCCTTTATACGCTCTACGTTTGGCGTACTTTTCGTCTGGCCGCACAGCTGAATACGCCAGCTTGGGGGGTAATTCCTAAATTTTTTCTCCGAGGAAGTTATTTGGTTTTACTAATTATTGCTTTGCTGGGCCCCTCGTTTGGTGAGGCCGAAGGAGATCTCGTTACGACCGACCGTGATACGTTTCTGGTCGTTGATATTTCGCGATCAATGAATGCGGGCGACGTAGTGCCAACCCGTTTAGAACGTATCAAATACGATATCCAGCAACTCTGCGATACGTTACCTACCAATCGGTTTGGTTTGATTCTGGCTGCAAACTCCCCATTCGTTTTATCACCTCTTACGGCCGATCACGATGCGTTGAAACAATTTATCCGGGAGGTACGTACTAATGCATCGCCTTCGGGAGGAGCCGATTTATGTAGTGCGCTTGAATTAGCTCGACAGAAGCTTTTCATCGATCCGTCAGCCCGACTTAGTGTAAAATCAATTATCGTTTTCAGCGACGGTGAAAATTTTTCCCCCTGCGAACGAACTTTGCTGTCTCAGCTTCGCTCGCAGGGTTTATCTGTACTGGCAGTTGGCGTTGGTACAGAAGCCGGTGCTACCATACGTAATGGGCGCGATTTTGTACGCGACGACGATCAGCAGATTGTCCGTACGAGGCTTAACCGTTCATTTTTACAGGATATGGCTCGCGATACTCGGGGTCATTATCTGGAGGCTGACGCCAATGGTCAGTATGTCAATGAATTAGCTAACGTAGTACGAAATCTAAAAGGGCGTTCTATTGATCAGCGCCGAATAGCTGTGTCGACTAATAAGTATTATTATTTTCTAATGGTTGCCTTTGGTTTACTCGCCCTTGACCTGATTGTTACAATTCGAACGTTCCGACTGTGAGTTCATATCAAGCTTTCCAGTTATTTTTGGGTCAAATTAAAAAGAGTTAGTAGTATTTAACGGTCATGTATTGTCAGAAGTTAGCAGATACACTATTTGCCGGATTTATCATCCTTGTAATTGGATTTTACTCCATTGGAAAGTGCTCTCTGACCATATATAACTACCAGTCTTTATAAATAACAGGTTATTTTAGTGTATGCTTTACCTACTGATTGCTGCCTGGTTTTTATTGCCTGAACTGCTACCAGCAAACCAAATTTCACAAAATAACAAGGCTCGTCAGGAAGCGCAAAAGGCGTATCAGACCGGTAATTTCAAGCGAGCATTAGGTTTGTATACGAAACTTAACAGAACCTCTTCCCTCGCCGACCCGGCTGTCAGGCTGAATCTGGGGCATACCTATTTCCAGTTAAAGCAGTATCAGAAAGCCAGATCGGAATATGAATCCCTGCTCCGGTCAGCAAGTCCCGAATTAAGAACGTCTGCCGCCCATCAGTTAGGCGTATTAGCCTGTTTGGAAGGTGATAGTACCACAGCCCTCGTCCTATTTCAGGAAGCTCTGCTGGAGAATCCGGGAAACGAACCAGCCCGTTATAATTTTGAGTTGGTGAAAAAGTATTATTCGGGTCGAAAAGCGAAACCTAAGTCTAATAAAAAAAATCAGCAACAACAGACAACTACCCAACTCGTTCCATCGGGTGGGCAGCAGGTAGAACGTTCGGAGCGGCAGGATGAACTGTTACGTCGGTTCCGGCGTCTGAATCTAAACGAAGAACAGGCTATGCAGTTGCTCGACGCTATGCGGGGCGACGATCTACCGTATGCGCTAACCCGGTCGGCCCGACGCTCGGCAAATAAACCGTCGGCTGAAGGAAATCGCTGGTAAACGTAGTGAATGGTAATAATGTAAAATGAATAATGTTTTTCGTACGAATTATCCGTTATTCATTTTGATAAGTACGGATTGAATTATGAATGAAGTGGTAATAATTTCGGCGGTGCGAACGCCCATTGGTAGTTTTGGTGGAACTCTGTCCACTCTATCAGCCATTGAGTTAGGGGCAGCGGTCATTCGCGGAGCGCTCAATCGCGCTGGTGTTGCCTCTGAACTTGTGCAGGAAGTCTATATGGGGAACGTAGTGTCGGCCAACCTTGGGCAGGCGCCCGCTAAGCAGGCCGCCCTTAAAGCGGGGTTACCTGCTACTATTCCCTGCACAACCATCAATAAAGTATGTGCGTCGGGTACTAAGGCCATCATGTTGGCAGCGCAGGCTATTCAACTCGGACAGGCCGACGTAGTGGTAGCGGGGGGTATGGAAAGTATGTCAAATACCCCCTACTACGTTCCAAAAGCCCGTTTTGGCTATAAATATGGCAACGCCGAACTCGTAGATGGTCTCGCTCGCGACGGGTTGGTTGATGCCTATGATCAGTGCGCAATGGGTGTTTTTGCGGATACGACTGCCCAAACGTATGGCATTAGCCGCGAGCAACAGGATGCATATACAGTGCAGTCTTATAAGCGAGCCGAAGCTAGTACCGAAAGTGGACGGTTCGGCGCAGAGATTATCCCTGTTGAAGTTCCGGGACGTAAAGGTATAGTTACTGTAAGTGAGGATGAAGAATACAAAAACGTTATTTATGACAAAATTCCTTCACTGAAAGCGGCCTTCACACCTAAAGGAACCGTTACGGCTGCCAGTTCGTCCCCCATCAGCGATGGCGCTTCTGCATTAGTAATCATGAGCCAGCGTAAAGCTAGTGAGCTTGGGCTCAAACCATTGGCCCGAATTCTGGCTTATGCCGACGCTGAGCAGGAGCCAGAATGGTTTACAACCGCTCCCACAAAAGCAGTTCCACTGGCCCTCGAACGAGCCGGTTTAAAAGCATCTGATATTGATTTTTTTGAGGTAAATGAAGCTTTTGCAGTGGTGCCGCTGGCGTTCAGCAAAGTTCTTGACATACCCCAGGAAAAACTAAATGCATTTGGTGGAGCCGTTTCCATTGGTCACCCGCTGGGTGCATCGGGCGCACGTATCGTTACTACGTTAACCAACGTATTGCAGCAAAATGGAGGCCGCTACGGTGCTGTGGGCATCTGCAATGGTGGTGGTGGTGCATCGGCTCTTGTCATTGAAAAACTCTAGAATAAATTATTGTAAAGCGGACAGTCCGCCAGCGGTGGAACCGGCAGCGGCCGACCGTCCGCAATTACTAACTCAAAGTTGCGGATGGTCGGCCGCTGCCGGTTCCGCCCGCCTTACTGCATGAACGCCATTCAGGAAACTAATTTTCAATTTCCCGGCCAGACAGGCTTTTATCGGGGTAAAGTGCGCGATGTGTATTCGTTCGCGGAAAAGCTGATCATGGTTGCCACCGACCGAATTTCAGCTTTCGACGTAGTACTACCTCGGGCCATTCCCTTTAAAGGACAGGTACTGAACCAGACGGCCGCTCATTTTTTACAGGCAACCAGCGATATTGTTCCGAATTGGCTCTTGGGCGTACCCGATCCAAACGTGAGCGTGGGGCTACGTTGTGAGCCTTACGCCGTTGAAATGGTAGTACGTGGGTATCTGGCCGGCCACGCCTGGCGGACGTATCGCGATGGGCACCGAACCCTTTGTGGCGTATCGCTCCCGGAGGGACTGCGCGAAAACGACCGGCTTCCAACGCCAATTATTACGCCGTCGACGAAAGCGCACGAAGGACATGACGAAGACATTAGTCGTGAAGAAATACTACGTCAGGGTATTGTTTCTGAAAGTGAATATGTTCAGTTGGAGCAGTACGCCCTGGCTTTATTTGAGCGTGGTACGTCAATGGCCGCTGAACAGGGGCTGATTCTGGTCGATACCAAATACGAGTTCGGAAGCCTGAACGGAAAGGTGTATCTTATCGATGAAGTCCACACACCTGACTCTTCGCGGTATTTCTATGGCGACACCTACGATGCGAATCAACAGGCAGGGCAACCGCAAAAACAATTATCTAAAGAATTCGTTAGAGAATGGCTTATTGCCAATAACTTTCAGGGAAAAACCGGGCAAACCGTACCGGCCATGTCGGACGAGTGGATCGGGCAGATTAGCAAGCGCTATATCGAATTGTTTGAAACGGTAACGGGACAGTCGTTCCAGCCGGCCGATTCAACAAATCCGCTCGAACGCCTTGAAGCCAATATTTTGCGTATTCTCAATCAATAAACGTATCAGTACTGGAAAAGTAAGTAGGTAATCTATAGTCAGTAGTCGTAGTTAAAATTGATCAATAGTTTGTTGCCACTAACGTAACGACGAATGACAATCGGCCATTTCTAATCTCTCTTGTCAGATAACTATGGACTGTTTCCTCACTTTTTTCGATTCTGCAACGTAGCCTCTAACATGAACTATACCATTGAAAAAAACGAGCGATACGCGCTCATCCGGTTAGCGGAAAACCAATTTGACGAAACCTTAAACACCACCTTCGAGACGTTAAGTCGAAATCTGTTTCGGGAAGGGTACAGCAATATCATTGTTGATGTAGCTCCTGTTCAGGGCGTTGATCAGGCAGGCGTTATGAGTCTTCGTAAAATCAGTCGACAGTGCGCAAACGAACTCGGGTTGCTGGTACTGGTGACCAAAAATGACAGCTTGATCGATACGTTGGATCGGGCTAATATCGGCGATTTAACCATTTTACCAACGGTTGAAGAAGCGATCGATGCTGTTTTCATGAATGAATTAGAAAACGATTTTCGGAGCGAAGATGATGATGAGTACGACGCCGAAAGTAGCGTCGGTCGCGCCGATGTCTAACGTAATGACTGCTCAGGAAAGCCATCCCCATCGTTCAGGTCACCAACCGTTTGCACTCACGGTGCTGGGAGCAGGCTCTGCTACGCCTACCCTCCAGCTTCATCAGACGTCGCAACTGTTGACTGTTGGCAATGAATACGTGCTTATCGATTGTGGCGAAGGCACTCAGTTTCGGTTGATCGAGCAACGTATCAAAACCGGGCGGCTGCGGTATATTTTTATCAGTCATTTACACGGCGACCATTATTTCGGGCTGGCTCCTCTCCTATCCTCCTTTAATCTGGCCGGACGGACGGAAGACTTATACCTGTTCGGCCCTAAAGGACTCGACGAGATTCTCACCACTATTTTTCGCATTTCTGATTCAAGATTAGGATATACTATTCATTATCAACCTGTTGACCCGAACGTATCGTCTATACTAATTGACAATGCGCAGATGACTGTGCAGTCTATTCCACTGGAACATCGTATCGATTGTACAGGCTATCTTTTTCGCGAAAAACCCGCAAAAGCTCGGTTGTTACGGGATAAATTGCCCGTCGATATTCCGATCGAGTATCTAAAGCAGTTGAAGGATGGGCGGGACGTAGTAGATGCCAATGGACAGGTTTTGTACGCGACTGCTACGTATACCGAGCCAGGGCCAGAGCCTCGCTCTTATGCGTTTTGCTCCGATACACGCTACGTTGAAGCTTTGGTTCCGCTGCTTCAAGGGGTCGATCTGCTTTACCACGAAGCGACTTTCCTGGAAGACAATGCCGAACGAGCCGATGAAGTTTTCCATTCAACGGCCCGGCAAGCCGCTACTATTGCAGCTAAAGCGCACGTAGGCCGCCTGCTTATTGGTCATTTTTCGTCGCGCTACAAACAGTACGATCAGTTTCAGGAAGAAGCCCGTGCTGTGTTTCCTGAAACTTACCTTGCCATCGAAGGACAAACAATTCATTTGTAAGATTAACAAAAACAGCCCGCTGCCAAATCAGTGGGCTGTTTTTGTTCAAGGGTTGTTGGCACAAATAAGGCAACGTAGCACTACGTTGGCCCTTAAACATGCCGGGCGCTAAGAATCCTGTTCACTCACGTCAACTGAATTCTGTTCTGTTTATATTTAGCCCCTTAAACCTGACTCCTTTCGTAATGCTGGCTTTTCGCCTGGGATTCTTAGACATCAGTTGGCTCGATTTGCTTGATATTGGCCTGGTGGCTCTGCTCATTTATCAGATTTATAACCTTGTTCGGGGAAGCGTAGCCAGCCGGGTTTTTGTCGGGTATTTGCTCGTTTACCTGGCTTATCTGCTTGTCAAAGCCTTGGGTCTCAATTTGATGACTACTATTCTGGAGTATTTTATCAGCGTCGGTGCCCTGGCGTTGATTATCATTTTCCAGCATGAAATCAGGCGATTTCTACTTCTCATCGGCAAATCGACGAACATCACCAACAGCCGTTTTTTTCGACGATGGCTGCTACGTAATACCACCGAACGTACCGAAACGCACACCCCGCTAAAACCTATTCTGGATACCTGCAAAGCGTTGGGTGCTGAGTTTTCCGGAGGGTTACTGGTGCTACAGAAAAATGACGATCTCGAAAAATTTGCCCAATCGGGTGAGCTGATCGACGCCGACGTAACAAAATCGCTTCTACTCGCTATTTTTAGTCAATACAGTCCGTTGCACGACGGTGCCGTTATTATTGGTAATGGCCGTATTCGGGCCGCCCGCTGTATTCTGCCCGTTTCAGAAGACGATGAACTTCCGCCTTCGCTTGGTTTCCGTCACCGGGCTGCGCTGGGCATGAGTGAAGCAACCGACTCTGCCGTGATTGCAATTTCGGAAGAAAGTGGGCGGTTGGCGCTGGCCATCAACGGCGAATTGTTTACCAATTTAAGTTTGCCTGAGCTGGAGAGCCGTCTGGAGCGGTACTTACGTGAGCAGGGCTGATAATAAATGACGATTGGCAAAACGGGAAAGATGTCTCGTTCCTTTTAATTCGATTTTAATTTACTTTTGCCTCAAACGGTCTTGTAAATACTTCGTTTCTGGAATGCCGTTTTTAATTTCTATTGAGAATACTCTGTAGAAAATTAGTTGACAGTAATCATTTTTGACTTAAAACAATAATGTTTTATGAGTTTGTACGATAAGGTATTCAGCCATAACAAAGAGTGGGTACAACAGCAACTGAACCTCGACTCGAGCTATTTCTCGGAAATGGCTAAGAACCAGACCCCCGAATTTCTCTACATTGGGTGCTCCGATAGCCGCGTATCGCCAGACGCATTTATGGGTACCAAACCAGGAGACGTGTTTATCCATCGCAATATTGCCAATCTGGTTCCAAACAACGATATCAGTTCACTAGCCGTATTGCAGTATGCTGTCGAAAATTTAATGGTTAAGCACGTTATCGTCTGCGGACACTACGGCTGTGGTGGGATTAAAGCATCTACCACCCACGATGATTTTGGCTACATGAATACCTGGCTACGTAACATACAGGACGTTTATCGCCTGCACCGAGAAGAGCTGGATGCCATTGAAGACGGTGAAGCCAGACACCGACGCCTGGTCGAGTTGAACGTACGTGAGCAATGCCTGAACGTAATGAAACTCAACTTCGTACAAAAGCGTCTGTTCGGAAGTGAGGACATCAAAGTGCATGGTTGGGTATACGATCTGGCAAATGGTCAACTCAAGGACATGCAGGTTTCCATTGACGATCTCCAGCCAAACCTGGCCATTTACCGATTTAAAGATTCGGGTGCTCCAGTCGTTTAATACGTTCGTTACCATCGCATGAACCAACGACTGGCCCACATTGCCCTTGTCGTCGACGATTACGACGAAGCCATTACGTTTTATACGCAGAAATTAGGCTTTACGCTAGTCGAAGACACACCTTTAAGCAAAACGAAACGCTGGGTACTGGTCAAGCCAACAGGTCCAGGTGAGTGTTGTTTATTGCTGGCGAAAGCCGCTACGTCTGAACAACAAAGTCGCGTAGGGAATCAGACAGGTGGGCGGGTTTTCCTGTTTCTGCACACCGATGACTTTTGGCGTGATTATAATAGACTGGTAGCCAACGAGATTAATTTTGTTCGTCAACCGGCGAATGAAGCATACGGCACGGTAGCTGTTTTCGAAGATTTATACGGTAATCTGTGGGATTTGATCGGCCCTGGTTAGATCATAATTTTTTGTCCTGCTGACGAAGCCGGCGGCTCGGCTTCGTCAGCAGGACAAAAAATTATGGCTTACTCGTTGCCTTTGCAGGTGCTCCAGCCGCTCCCTGACGTAGCAGCCACTCAGCGAGTTCTTTAGCAGCCCGATAATTCTCGTACTGGGCTGGAATCTTCCGCCCGTCTACATATTCATTATAAAGCCAGGGATCTCCTACCGCAAAAACGGTTCCTTTACCTACTTTCGCTACGCCCATAATTATGTCGCCTGCGTCGGTTACAGCCGCTTTGGCAGGCGCTTTCACATCTAGTGGCGATAACTCCTTAATATATACAACTCTGGTGTCGGCAAAAATGCCGTTGCCCGCTGGTATGTTAATTTTCCCCTGCTCAAACTTGTCGCCTTGAACCATGTTCCGGTTTTTAGGCAGAAACTGCATCCCAAAACGAGCCGCCAGTTTGTTAAATTGCTTATGCTCGCAGTTCGACGTATCGTTGGCCATGAGCACCAACGTACCGCCCTCTTGCACCCAATTAGCAATGGCCGCTACGTCTTTCTCGCTAACGTAGTTGGGTGAAGGAGTTTCTTTTGGTGTATCGGGGTCGACAATAATATATACGTCCGTGCCTTTTAACGTAGCGGCTGTTGGTGGACCGGCAATCGTCGCAGTTTTGGCACCTAACTGCTTGAAAATATTTCCCCACCAGAAAAATCCGGAGTGCTGCCGGTCGTCCCAGGTGTAGTGGAAAGGTTCGGGTTGCCCGTTGTAATCTTTCCGTGATTCGTGATTAAAATAGGTATCAACGGCCACCATTTTCCCTTTTCCGACAGCATTTTCATCAGCGATTTCCATCTCAACGCTCGCCATGATAAACGGACCTACACCTTTCAGATCATCCTGCCGTAAGGGTTCGCTCAGGTAATATTCATAGCTACCATCGCGGTATGGCGTGCCACCCAGCCCGCCAACGAGCACGGTTTTCTCCAGATGAATCATACCTTTTTCGTCGGTAGAGATGAAATTCTTCAACATGCCATCGTAGCCTTTGCGGGCATTTGCCAGAAGTGACGCGGGCAGATAACCCAACCGTACACCTTTCGCCAGCGCGTACACAAACATGCTCGAACCCGATGCTTCCAGATAATTACCTTTGTCGCCAATTCGGTCCGTTATCTGATACCAGCAACCCGATTTAGGGTCCTGATACTTTACTATCGCCGGCATCAACCGATTCAGAATTGCCAGCAGTTCTTTCCGGCGAGGTTGATTTTCAGGTATTATTTCCAGTACATCAACAAGTCCCATCGCATACCAGCCCATTGCCCGGCTCCAGAAGTTCGGCGAATTTCCCGTTTTAGGGTTGGCCCATTTCTGCTCGCGGCTTTCGTCCCAACCGTGGTAAATCAGACCGGTTTTAGGGTCCCGAGCGTGGTTCTCCATCCAAACGAACTCATTGATAACCTCATCGAATTGTTTCGGATCGCCAAACAGTTTGGTATACTCTGCAAAAAACGGTTCGGCCATGTACAACCCGTCGAGCCACATCTGGTACGGATACCGTTTCTTATGCCAGAAACCACCTTCTTTAGTTTTGGGTTGCCCAGCCAGCTGTTTACGTAGCAAATCGGCCGCTTTCCGGTACTTCTCTTTCCCAGGCAACGACTGCTGAAATAATAACAATACCGATCGACCGGGTGTAATGAAATCAAGGTTATAATCGTCCAGCCGGTAGGTGCGAATATCACCATCCGGCTTTACAAACATGTCCGTATTTTTCTGGATATATTTAAAATACGTATCATCGGCCGTTCGGTACCAAACCTGTTTAATGCCTTCCAGCAACACACCTTTTTCATAATCCCAGTGCGAGGGCAGTTGCCGTCCATCTCTTCTGTATGAAATCGAGTCAGGATTACTGTCCATAATAGAAGCCGCCATTCGCTGCGACCACGGCATGGCACTGGGTTTAACCGTCGTCTGGGCTAGGGCAATTGGGCCGAATGCCAGCATAACCGGTAACAGTAGAATTCTCATTGTTAATTATCTTTGCTTGTCGCTATAAGATAGGTAAGAACGAGTAATTTCTACTGCTTATGACTGCCTTAAGCCACTTCGTTAGCGTCATTCATTGTCGCCATATTTTGGAGAACCCAAACTAATTTTTGCCTGTTATCCACGTAACGTAACCATACGTAGTACATTAATTCTGCCGAATAAATACCGGCCTATTTCCGTATGATTCATCAACTTTCGCTGGCTCTCTCCCCCGAAGAAGCACTCAACGAAGCGGTTTTCCGTCAGCAGGTGCTACGTCAACTTTCTCTGCCCGATACCGACGATATTGTTGTCCGGAAACGTCGGCAGTCCATCGATGCCCGAAACCGTCAGGTGCGGGTCCAGGTTGAAACAGACGTCTTCGCGGGTGAAACACCTCCCCCACTTCTCCGGTACCAGAAACCTCAGACTGACGTCAGCCGGGCTCCGCAAGCTATTGTCGTCGGTGCCGGACCAGCAGGTTTATTTGCTGCTTTGCGGCTTGTCGAATTGGGCATTAAGCCAATTGTACTGGAGCGTGGTAGTGATGTACGCATTCGCCGTCGCGACCTGGCAGCGATCAATAAAGACCACGTAGTAAATCCAGAATCGAATTATTGCTTTGGTGAAGGAGGAGCTGGTACGTATTCCGACGGAAAATTGTACACCCGCTCGACCAAACGGGGCGATGTCCGACGGATTTTGGAAATTTTCGTAGCCCACGGTGCTACCGAACAAATTCTGGTGGATGCTCATCCGCACATTGGCACTAACAAGCTACCAAACGTAGTGGCCGACCTTCGAAACAGTATCATACTGGCCGGTGGCGAGGTTCGTTTCGACACCAAAGTAGTTGATATTCTGCTAGATGGCGAACAAATAAAGGGTGTCATTTTGGCTAATGGCGATACGTTGACGGGCATTGGCGTCATCCTGGCAACGGGGCATTCGGCTCGCGATATTTTTCAGCTGCTGCACGAACGTAGCGTCCATATCGAGGCAAAACCATTTGCGATGGGCGTACGGATTGAACATCAGCAATCGTTAATTGATCAGTTTCAATACCATCGACCAAATCGGGGCGAGTACCTTCCGGCTGCTTCCTATAGTTTAGTAACGCAAACGAAATTTAAGGGGGTAGAACGTGGCGTTTTTTCGTTTTGTATGTGTCCGGGTGGGTTTATCGTGCCCGCTGCTACGTCGCCGGGCGAGCTGGTTGTCAATGGCATGTCGCCATCACGTCGTGATTCGCAATACGCCAATTCGGGACTGGTAGTGGCCATTACCGAAACCGACCTGGCTCCTTACGCCGATGCTGGCCCGCTGGCAGGCCTAATCCTGCAGCAGGACCTCGAACGGTGGGCTTGTCGCCAGGGGAACCGCGAAGGAGCTGAAGTCTCACAAACGGCTCCAGCACAACGTATCGCCGACTTTGTAGACGGACGTGTATCGAATGAACTGTTACCGACCTCGTATCAGCCGGGGCTGGCCTCGGTCGATATGATGGACGTATTACCTGACCACATTGCCCAGCCGTTACGTCAGGGCTTACGTGATTTTGGCCGAAAAATGCGTGGGTATCTGAGTAACGATGGACAAATTATCGGCGTAGAAAGCCGAACGTCATCGCCGGTACGTATCCCTCGTCACCGCGATACGTGTGAACATGTCGGCATTCGGCGACTGTTTCCTTGTGGCGAAGGGGCTGGTTATGCTGGTGGTATCGTGTCGGCTGCTATGGATGGCGAACGATGCGCAGAAGAATTGGTTAAACTTTATAAATAAATTGTTAGTAGTTAGCTGTGCAATAAGGTTTTACCACAGCAATTACAAACTAATAACGATAGACCGACGACTGTAAATTCAAACATGATTGATACCTCGTTTCATACCTTTACCGAAGATCTCCGCCAGCGGTTACAGCAGCCGTTGCCGGGTGAAGCGGCCCATCGGAAGATGGCGTCGTCGAATCGGTATCGGATGGGCATCAAGCCCAACGAGCGAACCCGTCGAAGTGCGGTGTTGATCTGTTTTTATCCTTATCAGCAATCGATCTATCTGCCCTTGATACTACGTCCGCAGTATGATGGCGTACATGCGGGACAAATGGCTTTTCCCGGTGGTCGGATGGAACGATTTGATGAAAATCTTGTCCGCACGGCCTTGCGAGAAGCGCAGGAGGAAGTCGGCATTCGGGTATCGGATGTAAAGGTGCTGGGATTACTGACCGAATTATATATTCCACCCAGCAATTTTTTTGTGCAGCCGGTAGTTGGTGTTCTCCCCTACCGACCCGATTTTTACCCCGATCCTCACGAAGTTGAGGCAGTTGTTGAAGTTGATTTAGAAACACTTCTGGATGAAACTATCGTCGGTGATAGCCAGATTGAAGTGCGAGGAATGATGATCGACGCCCCTTTTTATCAGATTCAAGGACATCGGGTTTGGGGAGCTACGGCTATGATGATCAGCGAATTACTGATGGTAATGGATTCGTAGTTACTACGTCTATTAATAAAACCATTTACGTATTTATAAAAATCACTCCTGCTGAGCACTGTTAAACAAAGTCGCCAGATTAAATATCATCCCTTCAGTGATGGTTACGTCATGGTCCCAACCATCACGAATCAGAATGGAATCAGCCGATTCAGATTCCCAGATAACGGGGGTGTGTTCGGTAAAAATCCAGATTACTTTCTTAACGCCAAACTCGTGCAGTTCACGGCTTTTTTTTATAAAGTAATCGTGTTGGAACCGGTATTTGGTCAGGTCAGCTTTAGTATCAATTTCAATCACGTAATCGGGTGCTATTTCCATGTATTTATTTGTGAAAACATACCCTTTTAGTCGTTCTTTTTCATAAATAGCAATATCGCACGAACGCCATTTTTTCTTGCGAATCTGAACGCCTACCTCACTGGACATTATCCGCAAGCGTTTGTTATACGGGTGAGCGAATAGAAAACGTTGAACTATTTCAACTAAAAAACTCTGCAATCCACTAGACCCCATAATCTCTTCTGGCTCTTTTAGCCCTTTCAATACGTCCCGATAGCCTGCGTAATAAATCGGCTTTTCGTCCATTTCGTAGACGAGCTGACTTAGCAGAAGTTGCTGCTGCCGACGTTGTTCGGGCGTCAGGGCTGTTTTTCGGGGCTTACGTTTCTCCTCAACCGGTATCATGGCGTTGCTTGTTTACTGCAATATACGGAGAAATTGTCCGCTGTGCCCGTCGCGAAATAGAGTTCGGCCACGGCTTTCTGGTTCTTGGTTTTCGAATCCTCTCCTTAGACGGAAATCGATACGTTTGGTTTCGCGAGGAGTAATCAAAAAAGAGAACATTCGCCGAAATCATTAAAAAATCAACAATATGTAGTTTGATGCAAAGTCATAAATCATCTACATTTCGACTGTTTAACTGCCACAGTCAGGAAAATCTACTTTTATGCCTACTCGCTACCTGCTCATTTGCCTGATTTTGCTCAGTATTTCACTACGTAGTACAGCCGCACAAGTTGATACGTTAGACATACCGAGCGCCAGTATGGGTCGTACGCTACGTGCCGCTGTTGTATTACCAGCCTCTTACGCCGACAAAAAAATGCGCAAAGCAGGGCAACCATTTCCGGTGCTTTATCTGCTCCACGGTGGCACGGGCAGCTACCGCGACTGGCTGACAAAAACGCCCGACAAATCGCTCCTGCACCGACTCTCTGACCAATACAATCTGATCATCGTTACACCCGATGGAGACCCCACCAGTTATTATTTCGATAGTCCGCTGGTAAAAACAAGTCAGTTTGAAACGTTTATCTCGAAGGAATTGATCGATAAAATCGATAATACGTACCGAACTATTCGTGAGCGCAAAGGACGTATCATTGCCGGACTAAGCATGGGTGGGCACGGAGCGATGTTCATTTCCTGTCGTCACCCGGAGTTGTACGCGGCCGCTGGCAGTATGAGTGGCGTGATGAACATCAATACAGCGAGATGGAAAGTACCGGCCGAATTTGCGCAATCCCGCAGCGAAAACTTCAAAAAATTGCTGGGTCCGCCAAAGGAGGGCGATGCTCCTTATCCGGGCTACACGATGGTCACGCTGGCGGACCAACTGAAGGCCAATAATTTGCCACTTATATTTGATATTGGCGTGGATGATTTTTTGATCGATACCAACCGGGATCTGCACCGTCGATTGCTCGATAATAAGACCCCGCACGATTACATCGAACGACCCGGCGCGCATACTTGGGAATACTGGGAAAACGCCTTACCCTATCAATTGATCTTTTTCAGCAAAATTCTGAAAGCTAACGGTGCCGCTGTACTTTAACTCAATACGTAGTAAACTTCAGGTTGTAGAAATATTTTCAGGCATTAACCTCTTTTTTACAACGTATCATTTCTAGGCGTAGCTAAGTAGTTCCTGAAAACAATCCATCTCTCGGGTTTAGTATCGACGAACGTATCATTTTGATAAACAATCAGCTATATACGTCGAACATTGATCTACTAATCGCGTTATTGCTACGTATACCTAGAATTTCTTAGGCGTTTTTACGCATAAAGCGTTGCCTTTCAGTAGGATATTCCCAAAAAGTGTTTATAAAAAACTCATTTCGGAGAAGTAAAGGTCGATTGATATAGTCTTAAACATCAATAGCTTTGTAGTCTGTAACAAATACGTAATTTGTACGGTTAATTTCTTCGTTCTCTCTTGCTAATTTTTTCTCTGTGAAAAGGTGGATTGCTATCGGCCTCGTCGCTCTGGTTGTCGGCGGGATTATTGTGTATAATAAAATATTACATCCAGCTCCCGGAGCTTCGGGCGGTGGTCCTGGCGGTGGGGGCCGGGGAGGTGGTCAGGGTGGAGGTCCCGGTGGTAAGGGAGGCAAGGATGCTCCCCCAACCAACGTCAACGGTTTTGTCGTGATTGCGAAACGGCTTCAGGAAGATATTGTCTCGAGTGGCTCTCTGTTAGCGGCCGAGCAGGTCGACATTTATCCTGAATTATCGGCACGTATTACACAACTTAACATTCAGGAAGGGCAGCCTGTGGCCAAAGGCGCGCTACTGGTCAAGCTCTTCGACGCTGATTTGCGGGCACAGCTTCAGAAACTTCAGGCCCAGGCCGATAACGCCCGGCGAACTGAAGAACGTAACAAACAGCTATTGGCCCGTGGTGGTATCAGCCAGCAGGAATATGACATTGTGACAACGAATCTGCAATCGTCGCTGGCCGATATCGACCTGGTAAAAGCAAATCTGCAACGTACTGAAATTCGGGCACCGTTCTCAGGTGTTATTGGTCTGCGGAATGTTAGCCCTGGCGCTGTGGTGTCACCGAACACACTGATTGCTAGGTTACAGCAGGTATCATCTTTAAAACTTGATTTTTCAATTCCTGAAAAATACGGTCCTTATGTGCGAAGCGGCAGCACAGTTTCGTTTTTAGTTGATGGGACCGCGCAGCCAAGTCAGGGTGTAGTGTATGCCGTGGAGCCAGGCGTAGAAGAGCAAACCCGTAACCTGCGGATTCGGGCGCGGGTCAACAACGCATCCTCGCGGTTCCGCCCCGGTACGTTTGCCCGTGTTACACTGACCGTTCAGAATGAACAAAGTCTTGTTGTACCGACGCAGGCGGTTATTCCGCAAACCCGAACGAATCAGGTCATTTTAGTTAAAAATGGCAAAGCGGTATTTAAAGATGTAAAAACTGGCCTGCGAACGGCTGGCACTATTCAGGTATTATCAGGCTTAAGTGCCGGAGATACAGTTGCAACAACGGGGCTGCTGTTCCTCAAACCCGACTCACCCGTTAAAGTTGGAAAAGTAATCGCGCTGCCCGGCAATGGCCCCAAAGTTGCCCAAAATTGAAAGAGTTATAAGGTTATAGAGTTGTAAAGGTTGCTGATGCAAAACACCTTACAACCGCACCGGCGAACCGGTCTATAACATTACAACTCTATAACGGTACAACCTTACAACTCTATAACGCTGTAAAGCAATGTCTCTTCCCGAACTTAGTCTAAACCGGCCTGTTTTCGCAATGGTGATGTCCATTGTGATTGTTCTGTTTGGCATTATCGGCTTCACGTTTCTGGGGGTACGAGAGTACCCGGCCATTGACCCGCCTGTGATTTCGGTGCGAACGAACTACGCGGGCGCTAACCCCGAAATCATCGAATCGCAGATTACAGAGCCCATCGAAAAATCGCTGAACAGTATTGAAGGCATTCGGACGATTTCGTCGAATAGTTCGCTGGGTGCCAGCACCATTACGGTTGAGTTTAACCTCGATGCCAATCTGG
This sequence comes from Spirosoma flavus, assembly GCF_054778555.1. Taxonomy (NCBI): domain Bacteria; kingdom Pseudomonadati; phylum Bacteroidota; class Cytophagia; order Cytophagales; family Cytophagaceae; genus Spirosoma; species Spirosoma flavus. Next base: position 84,956 of record NZ_BAAGZL010000005.1, on the reverse strand, counting down.
AGCAGGCTGCCAATGATGTCCGCGACAAAGTGGCACAGGCTCAGCGGCAACTTCCGCAGGACATCGACGCTCCCCCGGTTGTCACGAAGGCCGATGCCAACTCCGAGCCGATTATTTTCATGAACGTGCAAAGCACAAACCGTAACCCGACCCAGTTGTCGGATTATGCCGAGAATGTGCTTCAGGAACGTATTCAAACCATTCCAGGCGTGAGCCAGGTCCAGATTTACGGGCTGAAACGTCAGGCAATGCGGCTCTGGATCGACCCTATCAAACTGACTGCATATCGCCTGACGACGCAGGACATTCAGGCCGCGCTGAACGCTCAGAATGTGGAGCTACCGAGCGGGAAGGTGTATGGAAACAACACCGAACTGACCGTAAAGGCCGTAGGTCGTCTTACATCTGAAGACGATTTTAATAACCTGATTCTCCGTCAAACAGCCAACCAGATTATCCGGCTTAAAGACGTCGGATACGCCGTAATCGGCGCTGAAAACGAAGAAACCATCTCGAAGCAAAACGGGGTAGTAGGCGTATCGATGGCGTTGATTCCGCAACCGGGCGCAAACTACGTGAACATTGCTGATGAGTTTTATAAGCGATTCGATCAGATTAAGAAAGAGTTACCGAGCGACATCATTTGTTACATTGGGGTTGACCGTTCTACGTTTATACGGCGGGCCATCGAAGAAGTGGGCGAAACGCTGATTATTTCGTTTGTGCTGGTTGTCATTGTCATCTACCTGTTCTTCCGCGACTGGCTGATTGCATTCCGTCCGCTCATTGACATTCCAGTTTCGCTTATCGGCGCATTCTTTATTATGTATGTAGCCGACTTCAGTGTAAACGTATTGACCCTGCTGGGAATCGTACTGGCAACGGGTCTGGTGGTGGACGACGGGATTGTAGTGACGGAGAATATTTTCAAGAAGATTGAGCAGGGAATGGACACCGATAGAGCGGCCCGCGAAGGCTCCAACGAGATTTTCTTCGCTGTTGTTTCTACCTCCATTACGTTGGCAATTGTGTTCCTGCCGATCATCTTCCTTCAGGGATTCGTCGGTCGATTATTCCGGGAATTCGGGATTGTGGTGGCTGGAGCCGTATTGATTTCGGCCTTCGTATCGCTGACGCTGACGCCCGTACTGAGCGTAAAGCTGACCAGTAAAAACCACGGTCGGTCCTGGTTTTACCGCAAAACGGAACCCTTCTTCGAATGGCTTGATGATACGTATCGGGCTTCGCTGAATGGGTTCATGCGGAAACGCGGCTGGGCACTGGCCATGATTGCAGCCTGTATAGCGATCATTTTTGGCATCGGCTCACTGCTGAAATCAGAGTTGGCTCCCCTCGAAGACCGGGGCCGAAGCCGCATTTCGATCACCTCGCCCGAGGGTACCAGCTATGAATCACAGGCCAACATTACTGATCGCGTAATGCAGTTTGTGATGGATTCTATTCCTGAAAACAAACTGGCTTTCAGCGTGGTAGCACCTGGCTTTTCGGGATCGGGATCGGTTAACTCATCATTCGTTATGGTTAACATGGTCGATGCCGTCGACCGGAAACGTTCGCAACAGGAAATCGTCGATTACCTGACTAAAAACCTTCGGAAGTTTACCGAAGCCCGCATGTTCCCGAGCCAGGATCAGACCATTCAGGTCGGCCGTGGCGGTGGTCAGCCCGTACAATTCGTAATTCAGAACCTGAATTTTGAAAAGCTTCGGGAAAAACTTCCTGTTTTCATGGATGAGGTTCAGAAAGATCCTACATTCGTGAACCCCGATACCGACCTGAAGTTCAATAAACCCGAACTGAACATTACCATCGACCGGGAAAAGGCGACGAACCTCGGCATTTCGGTGCAGGACGTAGCGCAGACGCTCCAGTTGGCACTCAGTAACCGACGCCTTGCCTACTTCCTGATGAACGGAAAACAGTATCAGGTAATCGGGCAGGTGGACCGGGGCGACCGCGATGAACCGTTTGATCTGGCCTCGTTCTACGTTCGCTCGAACTCTGGCCAACTCATTCAGTTAGATAATCTGGTGAAGTTTCAGGAAGTCAGCAGTCCTCCGCAAGTATATCACTACAACCGATTCAAGTCGGCGACGATTCAGGCCAGCTTAGCTCCGGGCAAAACCATTGGCGACGGCGTGGAAGCCATGCGTGCCATTGCCGCACGCACGCTGGATGATACGTTCCAGACCGCCCTCTCCGGACCCTCGCGTGACTATGCCGAGAGTTCAGGTAATACGTTGTTTGCATTCCTGCTGGCGCTGGTTCTGATTTATCTGGTCCTGGCCGCTCAGTTCGACTCATTCATCGACCCACTTATTATCATGATGACAGTGCCGCTGGCGTTAGCGGGAGCCGTATTCTCACTGTGGATGTTTAACCAGACGCTGAATATCTTTAGTCAGATAGGTATCATCATGCTTGTAGGACTGGTTACGAAAAACGGTATTCTAATTGTAGAATTTGCCAACGAGCAGCGACTAACGGGCAAGAATAAATTTGAAGCCGCTGCCGAATCGGCCGCACTACGTCTGCGTCCTATTTTGATGACCACTCTAGTGGCTGCGTTTGGTGCTCTACCGCTGGCACTGGCGCTGGGCTCTGCTGCGAAAAGCCGGGTACCCCTGGGTATCGTAATTGTGGGCGGACTATTGTTTTCGCTCGTACTGACGCTCTATGTAGTACCGGTCATTTATACATATATGACCCGTCGGAAAGATGTACAGCCCGGTGAGGAACATCACTCCAAGGATGATAACGAAGGCGGTAAGCCGAAACCACAACCAGTGGCCGCTCAGGCATAATCAAGTTAACGTAGCAAACGAAAAAGGTGAATCTGGACGTACCAGATTCACCTTTTTCGTTTGCTACGTTTGTAGGCTCCGACAGCCCGAGCCTGTCGGAATCGTGTTAGCAATTGATCGGATAACACTAACCATTCGGCTATAACCGACAGCCGGAGCCTGTCGGAGCCCATAAAAAACTCCCCACCGAAGCAGGGAGTTCGTGTTATTTCTGACAGAAATTAATTACAGTTTAAATATCGATACGTTGTATTCGTATGGGTACGTATAATTCAACGTATATCCAGCTGTTTTACGAATCTCTCCTTTCGATAGTGGGAAGCCATCGTTATTGAGAACATAGCTGTATGTTACATCTTCAATAACAGTGTTCGAAGGCAGATCGATGAGTTTGAACGAGGTTAATAACTTACTCGAAAACTTACCATAAATCGGCAGGAACTGATGAATCTGATCGTGCATGGTCATCCAGATTGGATTCATATAAACTTTATCCGTTGCGCCCTGAAACTGGAACTCCATTCTTTGTTTTTTACCGCTGATCGAGATATCAATTTTCTCCAGGTTACCGTTGCCATCGTAGCTGAAAATATACTGCTCATTGTTGCCTACAATCGATTGCAGTTTTCCGGCTCCATTGTACTGATAATCATACTGAACCTGCGAAGTATGCACACCGTTATCGTATTTATTGACGATCGACGTTTTTGCACGCTTCTGAGCATCGAAGAGCACCAGCGTTTTATTCCATAATTTAAAATTGTGGAACTGTTGAATCGTCATGCCCGACCCGTTGGATGCCCGTGTATATTCCCAGTAAGAGTTCGGTTCGAATGTTGACCCAAGCTTGCTGACGTTGCCATCTCCATCATACGATAGCGTTGAACTACCATATTTCACCAGCGTATATTTTTTGAAAGGCATCGCAACAATATCGCCAGAATTAATCGGTGTGTTGCTGGGATTCTCAGGGCGGGTATCGGTTGGCGAACTACCGTTATCCGGCCGAACTGAATCCATCATACTCTCTTTACTACAAGATACTAAGCTCATTGACAGAGCAACTGCAAACAGGGCAAGCGTACTTTTGAACGTGTTCATTGTTGTTGTTTTGTGAATGATTATAAATTTTAGCTCGTTCATTTGTTTGAACGACACAAAGGTAGCGGGGTGCCGCGCGCCGGTACCAGTATGAATCAACAACAGGAGATTCCGGGTAAATAACTGTCGGATTTAACAGGCTGATGTGCAGAAAATGACCTGTCCGGAACAAATAGCATTACGTATACTCGATTTTTGTAAGTTCCTATTTGCTTTTCGTTGGTTTAGGTCGGTCTGCTCTCGTACGTTTGCATCCAACTAAAAACACATCATTATGAGCACAACAATGCAAAAACGCCATTTGGGCAACAGTAATCTTGACGTGTCAGCCATTGGCCTTGGCTGTATGGGCATGAGCTACGGCTACGGACCACCCAAAGACAATAAAGAAATGATTACCCTACTACGTAACGCTGTGGATCAAGGTATTACGTTCTTCGATACGGCTGAAGTGTACGGGCCTTACATCAACGAAGAACTGGTCGGCGAAGCGCTGGAACCGTTCAAAGGCGACGTAGTGATTGCCACCAAATTCGGTTTTAATATTCAGGATGGAAAAATGGCTGGCGTCAATAGCCGCCCCGATAATATACGTAGTGTGGCCGAAGCTTCCCTGAAACGACTGCGGGTAGATGTTATCGATTTGTTTTATCAGCACCGCGTTGATCCGAACGTACCAATTGAAGACGTAGCAGGAACCGTAAAAGATTTGATTCAGGAGGGGAAAGTAAAACACTTTGGCTTGTCGGAAGCGGGGGCACAAACGATACGTCGGGCTCATGCCGTACAGCCGGTAACTGCCCTGCAAAGCGAGTATTCTCTCTGGACCCGCCAGCATGAAAAAGAAATTATTCCGACTATCGAAGAATTGGGCATTGGTTTCGTGGCGTTTAGCCCGCTTGGCAGGGGTTTTCTAACCGGCAAAATCGATGAAAACACCCAGTTTGCGGAAGGTGACCTACGTAATACGCTGCCGCGATACACTGAAGAAGCTCGTGTTGCCAATAAAGCCCTGCTGGATTTGCTTCAACAATTTGCCGAACGACGTAACGCTACGTCCGCACAGATTGCGTTAGCCTGGGTGCTGGCGCAAAAGCCCTGGATTGTGCCCATTCCGGGCACCACGAAGTTGCATCGTCTGACCGAAAATAACGGAGCCGCTGCAATTCAGCTAACGGCCGAAGAACTCCAGGAAATTGAGCATGCCTCTGCCCAGATCGACGTAGTGGGTGATCGGTACACCGAACAAATGGAGAAATCGACGGGGCTGTAGCCATTCTTAATTTAAACCCTTCTCACTCATTAGTCCGTTAAAACTGTATGAGATACGGTTGTTTTGTCTAAGTTTATCGTGCGTAACGATAAACATGATGAGACAACTGAAATTTAGAGCCTGGACCCGGTTCAATACAATTTACCGAATGGACTATCTGTCGGGTTTTTTCTTTTATGGCGAAGAATCTGATCAGGTGCACCTGTTCCTGCCCAACGATGGGGGCGATTTTCTGGTCCCAAGCGCAAATGTCATTTTAATGCAATTCACCGGCCTTGTCGATAGTAATGGCAGTGATATTTATGAAGGCGATATCATTGCCATTGACGACAAAACGACGTACAAAGTTTATTGGGATACGGAGAATTGCTACTGGGCCATTCTTTCCAGACAAGGCGACGAGCATGGTCCGTATGGCGGGGCACTCATTCAGAATACGGGTTACAGCCGCTCCCGGAAACGGGTTGTTCTGGGCAATATTTATCAGAATCCTGATCTTCTGACCGAACAATAAGGCCGCCCAATTCAAGTTCTGGTAAAATATACGTACCGACGCAACCCTTCGGAATTTTCTTACGTATTGTTGAAAGGTTACCAACCTATTTACAACTCGGTTAGAACGGGAGGTAAACACCAGCTTCTTTGAGGCTGGTGTTTATGTTTTATGTAAGTTGTAAAGTTATAGGGTTGTAGAGTTATAGGGTTATAGGGTTGTAAAGTTGGCTGACGCATGAATACTGTGCTAGCGTCAGCCAACTTTACAACCCTATAACCCTATAACTCTACAACCCTATAACTTTACAACCCTACAACTTTACAACTAAAAAAAAGTCCCCGCCATCGAAACAACAGCGGGGAGCTTCCAATCTAACTAACCCAAAACTATATGAAACATTTACTATCAATATCTCAATGTTTTACGCATCGACGGTAGATTTTTCTCCGACGAATTGTTGATGTGAGTGTTTAAAAAGCAGATTGAATGAGGTCAGGCTGCCGTAGATTCTGGTAATGTACTGTTGTATATTTATTTTTTCTTCGTCATCAAGTGTGCTAGCATTCACGCGCTGTTCGAGCACGCGGAGCCGATCACGAACCATCACAATCTTATGAAAGAACGCATCAATCGGCATTTCTTTATGGGATAGGTCTGCGCGACCCGGTTTTAGTATCAACTTCCCTCCTTTCCATTTATCACCCAGGGGCACTAGCTCGGATTGATCGACCCAGCGTTGCAGAATACGGGTAAGCGATTGCTCCACATCGAACAGGCTGACCAGATCGCTGTCGGGTTCCAGGGCTTCAATGACGGTCAGCGACGTATCGAATTTGATTATCTTCACGCCATGCTGCACGAACGTAACGGTATAGCCGCCAGCTTTCAGGTTGATAATCACGCCATCGCCAAATTCATCGTGTCGAATCCGCGAACCGATGCCCAATAGGGTAGTCATAAAAAGTATGGGTTTTTGTGTTACATCCTATCACAAACAAACCTTGTGCCAGAATTACATTCGAATTAAAATCTGCTGATTTTTCTGTTTATGTCTCATTCATCCAACGTATCACTTTCTTCTCAAAAGCACTTATTTCGCCTGCCCGAGGGTATGCACTATCTCAATTGCGCTACCCGCGCGCCATGTAGCATTGCCGTCGAAAAGGCTGGTAATGAAGCCATTACTCAACAAACCAATCCATTTGGGTTACGTCCCGATGATTTTTTTAGCGGAGCCGTTATTGTACGAAAACTTTTTTCTGAACTCATCCAAAATCCTGATCCCGAACGTATTGCAGTAATTCCATCGGTATCATATGGCATGGCGGTAGTCGCCCGGAACCTGGTGCGAAAACCGGGAATTCAGAATGGCCAGAAAATTGTATTAGTCGACGGCGAATTTCCGAGTGATGTTTACGCCTGGGACCGAGTCTGTACAGAACTGGGACTGAAAATCGAAACGGTCGATAAACCTGATCAATTTCCGATTGGACCAACCTGGAACGAGCGCTTACTCGACGCCATTGATGCCAACACAGCGCTGGTTGTTGTTCCTCCTGTCCACTGGATGTACGGAACCCGTTTCGATCTGGAAGCGATTAGTCAGAAGGCCCGCCAAGTGGGTGCCTGGCTCGTCATCGACGGCACACAAGCCATCGGCGCCCTCCCCTTCGATCTATCAGCAGTGCAGCCCGATGCCCTGATCTGTGCAGGGTATAAATGGTTGATGGGCCCCTATTCACTCGGCCTGGCCTATTACGGACCGGCATTTGACGACGGTATTCCACTGGAAGAAAGCTGGATGAACCGACTCGACAGTAATCAGTTTCATCGACTGATAGACTACCAGCCAACATATCGGCCGAAAGCGTACCGTTATAACGTAGGCGAGCACACGCATTTCTTACAGATGCCGATGCTTCAGACCGCCCTTGAGCAACTTCTCGACTGGCAACCGATACGTATTCAGCACTACGTTCAGCAGCTCATGGCCGAAGCTTGGCCCGCCCTCGAAGAGTTCGGCTATCGGGTTGAGCCTGAAAACGGGTCAACAGGTCGTTGTCATCATCTGATTGGAATATGGCTCCCTCAAAACGTCGATCCCATGACCGTTCAGCAAGCCTTGCTACGTGAGAACGTATCAGTATCAGCCCGCGCCAACGTACTACGTATCGCTCCTCACGTCTATAATACGTCCGAAGATGTCAACGCGCTGGTACGGGTACTACGTAACATTGGGCAGGAAGGTAAGGATAGAGGGTAAAAATATTGCTAATCCCCTACCCCTCCGCTCTTTCATACAGTTCTAGCGGCAGACCGTCGGGGTCAGCGAAGAACGTAAAGCGCCGACGCGTAAGTTCGTCGATACGTATCGGTTCGGTCACTACATTCTGACTGTTCAGCGACGTAACGGCTTCATCGAGGTTTGACACGGCAAACGCCAGATGCCGCAGCCCCAGCGCTTCGGGGCGAGATGGGCGTTTGGGCGGATTGGGAAACGAAAACAACTCGATCAGATACTGGCCGTTCAGAGCCAAATCTAATTTATAAGATTGCCGCTCGGCTCTGTAGTGTTCATTCAGAATGGAAAAACCCAGAATTTCGGTGTAGAACCGCTTCGATACATGGTAATCCGAACAAATAATGGCAATGTGGTGAACTGCATCAAGGTGTAACATAAAATTCAGGGAGTCAGCAGCGTATCGGTCGCCACGGTGTCAACAGAGGTGCCATCTTTTGGCATAGGCAATGCCCGTTCTACCTCCCGGCGTTTGTTCCAGGGGGCCGTCGTTCGGCTCGCCATATCAATCGCCAGCAATGCGACGATGGTCGTGAAGACGATAAAAACAATAATGAAAATCCGACGATTGCGATTCATGGTACATAAGGCCCTGACAGGCTCCGGCTGTCGGAGTCGCGCTAGCGACTAACCAAATAGTTACAAACCAACAGCCGGAGCCTGTTGGAGCCTATAAATCATTCTTGGGGCAATTGTTTAGGCGACATCTCAAACGTCAACGTACCACTACGTCCTGAAACCTCGCCCCAGTTTAAATCGCCAAACTCGATAGCCAGCACGGCTCCTTTACTCATTGATCCAATATCCTGATGCGTCAGATACTCGGCCAGATATGATACGTCAGGATTGTGCCCTACAATCATCCCTGATTTTACCGTTGCGGGTATGGCGTTAATGGCAGCTAAATAGGCTTTCGGTCCACCGTCAAACAACTTTTCATCCAATTGAATAGTGGCGGTATCAAACCCTAGCTGCTCAGCAATCACCTTCGCGGTATCCTTCGCACGAGGGGCGGTACTGCTGATAATACTCTCAGGGCGAATGTCTTTGCTACGTAGGTAACGCCCCATGCGGGCGGCTGCAATGATACCGTCGGACGTCAGTTGACGGTCGTGGTCAGACATGAACATAGCTCGGTCTTCGGCTTTGGCGTGGCGAACGATATAAAGGGTATTAGGCATTTTTGATTTCAGATTTCAAGTTCCGGATTATTCCGGCTCACGGGAGCAAAAATAAGTCTACAATTAACTTTTACCCATACGTAGTGTTTTATAGATTCAAATTCGCTGTGGGCGATTCGAACGACAATCCGTACTTTTGCGGCAGTAACCAACATCCGGTCACCGTTTTAGTATGAGTTATCAATCCATTCAGCAATTATTAAAAACCGCTCCTGTCGGCACCAACGTAACAGTAAAAGGCTGGGTACGTACCAAACGCGAAAGCAAAAACGCCGTTTTTATCGCTTTAAATGATGGGTCGACCATTAATACGATTCAGGCGGTTGCTCAACCCGACCAGCTTCCTGAAGAAACGCTGAAACTCATCACCACGGGTTCGTGTCTTGCCGTAACGGGGCAATTGGTCGAGTCGCAGGGGGCCGGGCAGGCGGTTGAAGTTAAGATTGAGGACGTAACGGTTTACGGAACCGCCGACCCCGAAAAATATCCGCTCCAGCCCAAGCGGCACTCACTCGAATTTCTGCGCGAGATTGCCCACCTGCGTCCACGTACCAATACGTTCAGTGCGGTGCTACGTATCCGGCATGCGCTGGCGTTTGCAATTCATAAGTACTTCAACGACAACGGGTTTTATTACCTTAATACGCCCATCATTACCGCTTCCGACGCCGAAGGAGCCGGTGAAATGTTCCGTGTCACTACGTTAGATGCCATTAAACCACCACTCAACGAAGAAGGCAAAGTTGATTATAGCCAGGACTTTTTCGGGCGCGAAACGAACCTGACTGTATCAGGCCAATTAGAGGGCGAATTGGGTGCAATGGCATTAGGCAAAATATATACGTTCGGCCCAACTTTCCGTGCCGAAAACTCCAACACGACCCGGCACCTGGCCGAGTTTTGGATGATTGAGCCGGAAATGGCGTTTCACGAATTGGAAGACAACATGAATCTCGCCGAGGATTTTGTCAAAAACGTGATACGTTACGCCATCCAGCACTGCGCCGACGATCTGGCTTTTCTGGACAATCGACTAAAAGAGGAAGAGAAAACCAAAAAGAAGGAAGAACAAAGCGAGCTCGGGTTGCTCGAAAAACTTCAGTTTGTCATCAGCAACGAATTTGTGCGGCTGACTTACACCGAAGCCATCGATATTCTGGTGAATTCGAAACCGGCGAAGAAAGGGCAGTTTCAGTACGAGGTGAAATGGGGTGTCGATTTACAGTCGGAGCATGAGCGGTATCTGGTTGAAAAACACTTTAAGAAACCGGTTATTCTGACCAACTATCCGCGCGAAATCAAAGCGTTCTACATGAAGCAGGACCCTGACGGAAAAACCGTTCGGGCAATGGACGTACTATTTCCCGGCATCGGCGAAATCATTGGCGGCTCGCAACGTGAAGATGATCTCGACAAACTGACCGCCCGAATGCACGAAGTCGGCATTGAACCCGAAGCCCTCTGGTGGTATCTGGACACCCGTCGGTTTGGTTCGGCTCCGCACGCTGGTTTCGGCCTCGGCTTCGAACGGTTGGTGCTGTTTGTAACGGGCATGGGCAACATCCGCGACGTAATCCCATTCCCACGCGCCCCCAAATCAGCAGAATTCTAAACTTAAAGAGCGAAAGAGTGAATGAGTGAAAGAGTGCTGGCACTGGAAATTCACTCGTTCATTCTTTCGCTCTTTCGCTCTTTAACTATGATCCTCGCTCTCCCCATTTTTCTGGCCATGGCTTCCGGCTTCGTCATCGTCGGTGTATATACCGAGCGCAAGGTGTCGGCGTTTATGCAGGACCGGCTCGGCCCGATGGAAACCGGGAAATGGGGCTTGCTTCAGCTTTTTGCTGATCTACTGAAACTACTTCAGAAGGAGGATATTGTTCCCGCTGCCGCCGACCGACGTCTGTTTTTGCTGGCTCCGGCAGTCATTTTTGCGTCCGTTTTTGCTGGTTTTGCCGTATTACCGCTTACACCTGATTTGCAAGGTTCTGGCGCCAATGTTGGCGTATTTTACCTGATGGCAATCGTTTCGTTCGACGTAGTAGGTATTCTGATGGCGGGCTGGGGCTCCAACAATAAATACTCGCTGTTCGGAGCCATGCGGTCGGTGGCACAGATCATCTCCTACGAAATTCCGCTTGGGCTGACCATACTTTGCGTCGTAATGATTTGCCAGACGCTCGATTTACAGACCATTAGCTTTCAGCAAGGCATCTTTTCGACCGGAACCAACTACCTTTTCGGACTGAAAGCGACGGGCATCGACGTAACAAACTGGGGCGGAATTTTCGCCTGGAACGTAGTACGTAATCCGTTTTTATTGATAGCCTACGTCATCTTTTTCATCTGCACACTGGCCGAAAGCAACCGTGCTCCATTCGACCTTCCTGAAGGCGAGTCGGAAATTGTCGCCGGATTTCATACTGAATATTCGGGAATGCGTTTCGCCCTGCTTTACTTGTCGGAGTACGCTATGATGCTGCTGGTGTCGTTTCTGGGCGTTGTATTATTCCTGGGTAGCTGGAACACGCCACTTCCCAACATCGGCCCCGTTCGTTTGGCCGACTGGACCAGTGGCGCCCCCGGAACCGTCTGGGGTAACGTAACGGGCGCTTTCTGGCTACTATCGAAAGCGTTTCTGGCCGTGTTGGTGCAGATGTGGGTACGCTGGACGTTCCCGCGCGTCCGCGTCGATCAGATGATGTTTCTGTGCTGGAAAGTATTGACCCCCGCCGGTTTGCTGTTAATGCTTATCTCAGGCATCTGGCGTCTGCTTATGGTGTAAGCTAGCTATTCAAAAGCTTTTCTCATGAACTCCCTCTGGCAACGTTTTCGACACCGACTTCACGAAATTGTTTTTGAGGCCGATACGTGGGCGGGCCGTGCGTTTGACGTTACGTTACTTTTCCTGATTTTCCTCAGCGTACTGGCCGTGATTCTGGAGAGCGTTCCGTCGATAGCGCGCTTCCACATTCAGCTCTTCGACCGGATCGAGTGGGTCTTCACGATTCTGTTTACCATCGAATACGTAGCACGGATCATCAGCATTCGCCAGCCGTTACGTTACGTCACCAGCTTTTTTGGCCTCGTCGATTTGCTGGCCATTTTACCGAGTTATCTAGGGCTATTCATGTTCGGTGCGCACGAACTGGCTGCCGTGCGGATTCTTCGTCTGCTACGTATCTTCCGGATTTTAAAACTCGGAGAATACACGTCAGCAGCTGCTCTATTGGCTTATTCGCTACGTGAGAGCCGGGCGAAAATCACCGTTTTTTTTGTGGCTATTTTTACGCTCGTCATTACGTTAGGCGCCATGATGTACGTAGTGGAAGGGCGTCACAATGGCTTCGAAAGCATTCCGCTGAGCATCTATTGGGCCGTAATCACCATCACGACGGTGGGCTATGGCGACATTGTTCCCAGCACGCCTATCGGCAAGTTCATTGCTACAATCATCATGCTGCTGGGCTACGTTATTATTGCTGTCCCGACGGGTATTGTCGCTGTCAGCCTGACTGCCGCCAGCAAAAAACAGGAAATCTCTACGCAGGCTTGCCCAAACTGTAGTCGGCAGGGGCACGACCCGGATGCGGCCTATTGTAAGTACTGTGGTTCAGCTCTTTAAAAAGAGAGAAAGTGCGAAAGAGTGAAAGTACGATTAGTCTGCCTGATAGGATTCACTCATCCACTCTTTCGCTCTTTCACTCATTATATTACCTTTGCGGCCTTTTACGTTGCCGTTATGTCTCTTTTCACGCCCAATCCTGTTGACGATCTGGTTTGGCAAACCGCTTGGAAATCGCCGGTGTTTCGCCGAAAATTTATCACCGGTTCCATTAGTTTGCTTGCCTTACTTGGCGCTTTCCCTACGTTTTTTCAGATTATTGAACAGCATAGCGGCCCCGTTCTGAACGACTGGGTTTTAAATCGGATTCCGCCCGTTGACGTATCGCTGATTATTTTTCTGGTAATATGGGCGGCTGCCTTGCTTCTCCTCGTCCGGGTCCGACGTAGTCCGGCTATATTCATGATGTTTGTCTACAGCTACGTTATCGTTAGTCTGTCACGAATGATTAGCATTAATCTGTTACCACTCAATCCGCCGGTTGGGCTGATTCCGATGGTCGACCCGATTACCAATGCGTTTTACGGAAAAGTGTACATCACCAAAGACCTGTTTTATTCCGGCCATACGTCTACCATCTTTTTGATTTTTCTGAGTCTGCGCCGTTGGTGGGATCGCGTGCTGGTTTTTATCGGTTCGCTGATTGTGGGCGCCTTATTACTTGTGCAACACGTCCATTACACCATCGACGTAATGGGCGCGTTTGTGTTCACGTATCCGCTTTACCGACTAGGGAAATGGTTTGCCTTAAGCGGCTGGAACAACGTAGCGAAACCCACTGATCAGAAGGCTTCTCCTAACTGAAAATACAATCCGTTCGATACGCTCTGACCCAGGCCCCAGCCGTAATCGATACGTAGATTCAGGCGTTCTTTTCGATTTAAAGCCACACGAAGTCCACCACCGACCGAGTATTTTAGATTCTGAAAATTAACGTCGTGCAGCCAGTTTCCCACGTTACCTACACCCGCAAAGCCAACTGCACCCAATCGCCAGAATAGTGGCACACGGTATTCGACCTGAGCAACCAGCTGATTTTTACTGCGAAAACGCCCGTCGTAAAAGCCTCGCATGCTATTGGAACCACCAAAACTGGCCAGACTACGTAGTGGTACGTCGCCCGAATTAAAAAATCCATACGCCTGAATAGCCAGTACTTGTTGCCGATACAGGCGTATAAATCGTCGGAAATCCACTACGTAATTGGTGTAATTAAAATCAGAGCCGAACAGTGGCAGAAACTGATTAAAATATATCTGCAGAAAACCACCCTGATCGGGAGCGAAAGCGTTGTTTCGAGAGTCATACGTAATACTCAATCCCGCCCCCGAAATATGATACGGCATCCGGCCCGCTACGTGTTGCTGGTCGAATAAATCGCCCATTGGATGGTCGACACGTAGTAACCGCTGGTACTCATAAATTAATCCGCCAAAAACACGATCCCAAAGTTTCCGTTGCCCGTGCAGGTATACGTAGTACTGTTTGAACGCATACCCTTCTTCGTTCTCATCGGGCGCGTCTTTCCCCAAACCCCAGAATTTATCCGGGAAAGAGCTGTACGACAGCTGGTGATTCAGAATGATACGTTCGCCCGGGAAATACGTAGTACCGTTGATGGCCGCGATAAACTGTTTCCGCAGTGAGTACAGAACCAACGCCTGTGTATTGGAAGTACGTGTCAACGTATCATGCCGACTGAATCGGAATGTAAAGGAACCAGCCCCGCCAAACGACCAGTCCGTTTCAATTGAGCGAGCCACCAAGGGTAAAATTAGTGTATTTCGGGTTCGGAGGAGTTGATTGGGTACCGACTGATGCGGCACCGGTATACTATCGGACTGAGCCCGAATATTCGTAAAAATACCCACCAAAATGCTGATTAACAGCAAAATCGACCGTTTATCAACTATCACAGGCCCAACTACTTAGATACTTTCTAATTAAAGTCGCATTAATTAAATTGCGGCAAAGTAATCCTAAAATTGTAAATTTCGTAGATTTGGGCTTTCAAATAAACCGTCATGTCTGCGCCCATTGGACAGAGCGTGGTCGGCGGTTGGCATCAAATACGGAACTCCCGAATTGTAAACCACCGATATGAGCAAATTAACCTTGCCGCCCTTTAAACTGGGCGAAACCATTACCCCGGAACAACGCCAATTTTTCAATAAGTACGGCGTAATTGTTTTCCGTAATTTTATTGAGCCGGAAACGGTGAAATTATTCATCAGCGAAACAGAACGTATTGAAAAAGAATGGCTGGCAGAAGGCCGTGACAAAGTCAACGGTGTTCCGCTGAAATTTGGTCAGGACGAAGCTGGTAACCCCATGATCCAGCGGATGTGCTTCCTGTCGCAGCACAGTAAAGCACTCCACGAGTTTTTGCAGGACCCACGCCTACAAGCTGTTGTTGACCTGCTACAACCCTACGAAGGACGAATTGCTGAAATCGAAAAAGACGGGCTTATTCTCAACCACTACGTTCGCACAGAAAACAGTAAGTTCTCGCAGATGGGCTGGCACACGGATAGCCCCCGCGATATTTTTCTCGGTCAGCGCATCATGCCGATGCTCAACGTGGGTATCCACCTGAATCCTACTCCTTACGAGAACGGTGGACTGCGTGTGATTCCGGGGACGCACAAGCAAGGCATCTTCAAAATGCTGTTCCGCAAAAAGTATTTCGTTGATAATGACCCCGATAAACATGAAATTGGTTTCGACATCAACGCGGGTGATTTATCGGTACACGACGGTCGTTTGTGGCACCGAGCGCAGCAGTCGCCGTTTTTTGGCGAAGCCAGCCGTCGGCGGGTCATGTATGTACCAGTTGTAACGGGTAAATACATGCCTAAAAACGAGAATAGCAAAACGCCGTTCTATCACCGGTTTATCTCGAAGGTTAATATTTAAGAAGTTATAAAGTCATAGGGTTGTAAAGTTGTAGAGTTGGCGTAGGCACTCCATAACTTTACAACCCTATGACTTTATAACCATACAACTCATTCTATGCCTTACGCCCTCATTACGGGAGCCAGCAAGGGAATTGGTCTGGCGATTGCAAAGGAGCTGGCCCGTCGGAAATTCGATTTGCTGCTGGTAGCTCGCTCCGAATCACTGCTTAAAGAAATTGCGCTTCAACTGGCCAGTGAGCACGCGGTAAAAACTGATTTTCTGGCAATCGACTTAGCCCAGGCAGGCGCGGCACAGGACGTATTTGGCTGGTGTAACGCAAAAAAATACACCGTTCAGATGCTTGTCAACAATGCTGGATATGGGTTGAGCGGCCCATTTGAAAAGCACGCTCTCACCGAACACCTGGATATGATGCAGGTCAATATGACGGCTCTTATTCAATTAACATATCTTTTCCTGCCGCAACTTCACCAGCAACCCAAAGCTTACATTCTGAATATTGGCAGTTCGGCGGCTTATCAGGCAGTTCCCGGCCTTAGTTTGTATTCTGCCTCGAAAGTGTTTGTTCTTCAGTTCAGCCGCGGTTTACGGCAGGAATTAAGAAAAACGTCGGTGTCCGTTACGTGTGTCTGCCCCGGTTCGACCGATACTAATTTTGCCGACCGCGCCCAGATTGGCGAAAAAGGACGTAAAGCCGCTGAGAAAGTCAATATGACTCCCGAAGACGTAGCGAAACAATCTGTTGATGCTACGTTATCTGGTAAAACGGAAGTAGTAACTGGTTTGCTTAATAAAGCTGGGAAGCTGATGGCCTGGCTATTGCCAAAAGGGTTGGTCGAGAAAACAGCCGGCAGTATTTATGACTAAATAGAAGGTTATCCCAGTCAAAACTAAACACCTCTTTTAAGTTTTGACTGGGTTTTCACTTAAATGATCCACTACGTAGGATGCGAACAACCGGCACTACGTTATTCCTCACCAAGTGTTGACGTTTCAAATAGCGTAAATTGCATCCCAGACGGGTCTTGCATACGCTGCACTTTACTCCAGGGAGCCTGCTTCACCTCGGCTAATTTAATTGCACCTGCTTCCGCCAGCTCAGCACCAGCCGTCATAATTGACTCACCAACCTTGAACGCCAATCGAATTGGGCCAGCCACTCGTTGACCCACTTCGATTTCATCTATTTTTTGGGCATGACTGCTATCAATCAATTCGAGTGAAGCCCGGCCTGCATCGAGAATAATGCCGTTTCCGGTTGGCTCATGCCATTCTTTTGACGTTTCTAAACCCAGCGCATCGCGATAAAATTTGATTAGCTCATCAAGATTGTCGACGGTCAGAATAATTCGTAGTTCTGTTGATTTCATCTGGTTTTGTTCTGTGAATGTGTTACCAAATTGACTTTTGCTCGTCAGACGTAACTCCGTTAACGACCATAAAGTTGCTTTACTATCAGGTAAGCCTTACCCTTCGATCGCTGATAAATCGAGCCTCTAATTTGCACTTCGCCAATAAATGGCACTTTATTTGCCCCAGTGTAGTTGTACACGTATAACTTTAGAAAGACGTTGGATGCCGGACTTAACTTTTTGTTCTTTTCCTTTGCCTGCCGACGTCCACCCAACACATGCAATTTTCAGATTTAGATTTAATTGAACCCATCCGGAAAGCACTTGCCGAGGAAGGATATACAAGCCCTACCCCCATTCAGCAACAAGCCATACCCATTCTGTTAAACCGTCGCGACCTGCTGGGTTGCGCTCAGACCGGTACCGGCAAAACTGCCGCCTTTGCTATCCCCATTTTGCAACTCCTGAACGAGGAACGTAGCAAAAACCCTAAAGCGCCCCGACGTATTAAAACGCTGGTATTGACACCAACTCGCGAACTGGCTATTCAGATTGACGAAAGTTTCGCGGCTTATGGCCGACATTTGAACCTGCGCCATGCCGTCATTTTTGGGGGCGTTTCGCAGCATAGTCAGGTGAATGCGATAAAGGCTGGCCTTGACGTATTGATTGCTACGCCCGGTCGGCTGCTCGATTTGATGAATCAGGGGTTTGTTTCGCTACGTGATATTCAATTTTTCGTTCTCGACGAAGCGGATCGGATGCTGGATATGGGCTTTATTCACGATGTACGTAAGGTCATCGCGCGTTTGCCCGAACGACGGCAATCGTTGTTTTTCTCGGCCACCATGCCACCCGACGTAGCAAAACTGGCTGATACAATTCTGCACAATCCGGCGAAAGTTGAAGTGACGCCCGTTTCGTCAACCGCCGATACGATTCAACAGGCCATGTATTTTGTAGGTCGTGAAGATAAGCGGAAACTGCTCGTTCATATTTTGAATGACCGTTCGATACGTTCTGCGCTGGTTTTTGCCCGAACTAAACACGGCGCCGATAAAGTGGCTAAAGATTTGGTGAAAGCCGGTATTCAGGCCGAAGCTATTCATGGTAATAAATCGCAAAACGCCCGGCAACGTGCCCTTTCGAACTTTAAAACCCGCCAGATGCGTGTGCTAGTTGCAACCGATATTGCCGCACGGGGAATTGATGTTGATGAGCTTTCGCACGTTATTAACTACGAGTTACCGAACATTCCCGAAACCTACGTTCACCGAATCGGACGTACTGGCCGGGCAGGTAACGATGGAATTGCTCTATCTTTCTGTGATGCCGAAGAGATTGCCTATCTGAAAGATATTCACAAGCTCATCGGTAAGCAGGTGCCGGTTATTGCCGAACATCCTTACGTATTGGATGTAAAAACGGCAGTTGTCACACCAACGCCCGCGCAACGCCAGGGACGTAGTGCCAACACGAATCGCTCGAATGGACAACGCTCGAATAGCGGAAACCAACGGTCGACTAATGCGAAACCGAATGGTGGCTCGAACCGATCGAATGAACGACGCCCAAATGCAACTGGTAGCCCAGTTCAGCGCGAGGATAATCGCAATCAGCAACGTAGCAACAATGTAAATCGGCCCGATAGCGGTCGGTCAGATCAACGGCGTGCAAACACAGGAAATGCTCAGCCACGACGTACTAGTCATGAACAGAAACCGGCACGAGGAACCGGCAACAGCCGCTATCTGGATTTCAGCTCCGACAAAAATTATTAATGATCAGCCCCGGCCAGAAACCGGGGCTTTTTTACGTAGTGCGGGTGGAAAGGGTAGTTGCTACTTCGTTTATCCTTTTATTAATAGCAACTGCTTACCTTTTCCTGCATGAAACGCATACGCCTACTTGTGCCATTTTTTGCTCTGCTGGCCTTTGGCTGGTCTCAGTATCGTCAGAACTCGTCCGATACCAGTCCAAACGACGGCACCAACTGGAGCGAATATCTGGGCGGCCCCGACCGGAATCATTACTCCGCCCTAACCCAGATTACCCCTCAAAATGTTAGTCAGTTACAGGTAGCCTGGACGTACTCAACACCCGATAGTGGTCAGATTCAAACGAATCCAATCATTGTAGACGGCGTACTGTATGGCGTTACCCCGACCGTTAAAATATTTGCACTCGATGCTGCTACTGGTAAGGAAATCTGGCGCGCGGGTGATCCACTAAAAGCCTGGTACAGTACATGCCGGGGCGTAACATATTGGGAATCTGGCGATGATAAACGCATCCTATATACCGTTGGGTCTATGTTATATGCCCTTGATGCAAAAACCGGTAAGTCAATTCCAAGTTTCGGTGAGAATGGACATACGGACTTACATCAGGGTCTTGGCGAGTCAGCAAAAGACAAATTTGTTATTTCCAATACGCCCGGTGCGCTATTCGAGGATTTGATCATTATGCCATCGCGGGTATCCGAAGATGTAGGCGGGGCACCCGGTTATATCCGTGCGTTCAACGTCAGGACAGGAAAGTTGGCGTGGGTCTTCAGAACTATCCCCTATCCCGGCGAAGCTGGTTATGATACGTGGCCGAAAAATGCCTACAAAAACCCTGATATCGGGGCAGCTAACAACTGGGCAGGCATGGCTGTCGACCGGAAACGGGGCATTTTATACGTTCCTACAGGCTCAGCATCGTACGATTTTTACGGTGGGAACCGCACCGGCCAAAACCTGTTTGCAAACTGTCTGCTGGCCCTCGACGCCCGAACCGGTAAACGACTTTGGCACTTCCAGGCGGTTCACCACGATATATGGGACCGCGATTTTCCGGCACCTCCCAACCTAGTAACAGTAACCCAAAACGGCAAAAAAATCGACGCTGTTGCGCAGGTTTCTAAAATGGGTCTGGTGTTTGTATTTGACCGTGTGACGGGGAAACCGCTTTTTCCAATAAAAGAAGTGCCCGTACCAAAATCCGACATTCCTGGTGAGGTCAGCTGGCCTACGCAGCCCATTCCTCAGAAGCCTGCTCCGTTTGCCCGTCAGGTCATGACCGACGCTGATATTAATCCATACTCAACCGATAAAGACTCATTGTTGGCGCTCTTCCAGAAAGTAGGTAAACGTTCGTACGAACCGATCAGCAAACGGGGGTCAATTTTGTTTCCGGGCTGCGATGGTGGTGCCGAGTGGGGTGGTGCAGCAGCCGATCCAGAGGGCATTTTATACGTCAATGCCAACGATATTCCGTGGCTGTTTACCATGATCGACGCCCCCAAAGCCGACGCCTTAGCCCATCTGAGCCCCGGTCAGCGTATTTACACGCAAAACTGCCTTTCCTGCCACGGCCCCGAACGTAAAGGAAACGCACGTAGCGGCTACCCATCATTGGTTGATATTGGTCAGCGACGTGAACGCACCTACGTATCGCAGATTATCAGCAACGGCAAAGGCATGATGCCCGGTTTTACAGCGTTGTCGGCCGAAGACAAACAGTCGCTGATCTCGTTTCTATTTAATGATGAAAAGCAGGAAGTCGCCAGTAGTTCGCCTTACCCATCGAAAGCCAAGGAAGCATATTTGCCGTATAAAGTAAAGGGTTACATTAAGTTTCAGGACAGTAAAGGCTATCCGGCCATCAAGCCCCCTTGGGGAACGCTCAGCGCCATCGATTTGAATACAGGGGAGTACAAGTGGAAAATTCCGCTCGGCGAAGAATCTGAATTAAAAGCGAAAGGCATCGACAATACAGGTACCGAAAACTACGGCGGGCCGGTTGTTACGGCCAGTGGCGTCCTGTTCATTGCCGCTACCAAAGACGAAAAATTCCGGGCCTTCGATAAAAAAACGGGTAAACTGCTCTGGGAAGCCAATCTACCAGCCGCTGGATTCGCAACGCCATCAACGTATCAGATTGGTGGTAAACAATACGTAGTAATTGCCTGTGGCGGAGCGAAGTTGGGAGCAAAACGGGGAAATCAGTACGTAGCGTTTGCTTTGCCTTAACGGCTACCAAATCTGTTTTGCTGTCATACTGACATCGCCAACCTAAGATCGAATTCACGTTAATTTAACGTAGCATACTAACAAATTCGGTTACGAACGGTGTTTACATGTCAGTCATTTTTCGCTTCTTGTTTCATTTGCGTGCTAATGGTTAGTCGTTCTCCAAAATCTGTTACGTATTTCATTCATGTCATTTGGTTTGTAGCCTTGTTCAGCACGTCAACCTGGGCGCAGGTCAGCAAGAATAAGGTCTTATTTGTCATTGTCGATGGCATTCCAGCCGATGTTATTGAAAAAGTAGAAACGCCCAATCTGGATGCTATCGCCAAAGAAGGAGGTTATGCGCGTGCCTACGTAGGTGGCCAGAAAGGGACGTATTCACAAACCCCAACCATCTCAGCCGTTGGCTACAACAGTTTGTTAACTGGTACGTGGGTTAATAAACACAACGTCTGGGACAACAGTATCAAAGCCCCGAATTATCATTACTGGACCATCTTTCGTTTTCTGGAAGATCAATTTCCCCAGAAAAAATCGGCGGTTTTTTCGACCTGGCTGGATAACCGCACGAAGCTAATTGGCGAGGGGCTTCACGAAACTCAGCCGCTACGTATCGATCACTCGTTCGATGGGCTGGAAAAAGATACCGTGCAGTTTCCGCACGATAACGATTCACAATACATTCATAAAATCGACGAAAAGGTAACCGACGCAGCCGCTACGTACCTGACCGAACAAGGTCCCGATCTGACTTGGGTTTACCTGGAA
Organism: Spirosoma flavus; assembly: GCF_054778555.1. Classification (NCBI taxonomy): domain Bacteria; kingdom Pseudomonadati; phylum Bacteroidota; class Cytophagia; order Cytophagales; family Cytophagaceae; genus Spirosoma; species Spirosoma flavus. The sequence continues at coordinate 63,101 of NZ_BAAGZL010000005.1, read as the reverse complement.
TATACCGACGATATGGGACACCGCTACGGTGATAGCGACCGGCTCTACGACGCCGTTAAAATCATGGATAATCAGATGGGGCGGCTTTGGAAAGCGGTACAGCATCGGCAGAAAACGTTCGGCGAAGACTGGCAACTATTCATCACCACCGATCACGGACGGACGGCGAATACGGGTAAAGATCACGGCGGCCAATCGGACCGGGAACGTAGCACCTGGATCGTCACCAACGCCAAAGGACTCAATACGTACTTCCAAAAATCGACGCCCGCCATTGTCGACATCATGCCTACAATGGTGCAACATCTGCAAGTAAAGGTTCCCAGAAATCAGGCGTTCGAAATAGATGGAATTCCGCTGACGGGTAAGCTATCGCTCACACATCCCGTAGCCCGGAAAGAAGGCAACCGCATTACATTAAGTTGGACGCCGGTTGACACAGATGGGACGATAAAAGTGTGGTTATCAACGACCAATACGTTCGAAGATGGCAAAAACGATACGTATCAGCAGATGGGCGAAGTACCTGTCAAAGCGGGCAAAACCGTTATCGACGTAGCAAAACTGCCCAAAGGTTTTTACAAGATTGTACTGGAAGGCCGGTATAATACGGTAAACCGCTGGATTGTAGAATAGAAACCATTTTGTACTGACGAAACTGAACAGCTCCGCCAGTACAAAATGGTAGTTACTACGTTAAAAAATAAAGTTTGTGCTCAGAAACTCCGACTTGTGTTCGCCCACGATGTCATTAAGAATTGCCTTGTTGGTATCGGTATCTTTGGTGGCAACAACGGTACGTATCGAAAAAGCACGTAACGCGTCCTCTACCGACAGCGTACCTTCTGCCGAATCTTTCCGCCCCGTGAACGGGAACGTATCGGGTCCGCGCTGGCATTGGGCATTGATATTCACCCGGCTAACCTGATTCACCAACGGGTCGATTAATTCAGCAATCTGGTTGGTATCAGTTCCGAAAATACTTACCTGCTGACCATGATCGGACGTAATAATGTAGTCAATCGGCTCTTCGATGGAATCGAAAGGTACCACCGGAACAACCGGCCCAAACTGCTCCTCTCGGTATAATTTCATGCCTTCCGCAACCGGATACACTAATGCGGGCGAGAAATACGAGCCCACAACCGTACCGCCACCTTCGTTTAGAACAGCCGCTCCTTGCCCTACCGCATCGTTGACGCATTCGGTAAGATAGGCCGGTTTCTGCTGCTCGGGCAGGGGCGTTACCTGCGTACCACTTTCCCAGGGCATACCGGGTTTTAGTTTGTTCAGTTCTTCACTGAACTTAGCCAGAAACGAATCGGCGACGGAGCGGTGAACCCAGATAATCTTGATAGCCGTACACCGCTGTCCGTTGAACGACATCGACCCCAGCAGACACTCCTTAACGGCCAAATCGATATCGGCGTTTTCGAGAATAATGCCCGCATTTTTGGCGTCGAGCCCAAGAACGGCCCGAAGTCGGTTACTTTTAGGGTGCATTTTTTTGAGGCTATCGGCCACCCGGCTCGACCCGATCAACGTCAATACGTTAATCTTACCCGACTGCATGAGGGCCGGTACTACATTAGCTCCCCGGCCATAAATGGTATTCACAACACCTTTCGGAAAACACTCACGGAAAGCGTCGAGCATGGGGTAGTGCAGTAACGTACCATGTTTCGGAGTTTTGAACAGAATCGTGTTGCCCATCAAAATAGCCGGAATGAGCGTCGTATAGGTTTCATTCAGGGGGTAGTTAAATGGGCCCATACACAGCACGACGCCCAGTGGCGAACGACGAATCTGCCCAATAATTCCCTGTTCAACTTTGAACCGTGACCCAACCCGGTCAATGTCTTTCAGCGCGTCGATGGTATCGTAAATGTATTCAACGGTCCGGTCGAATTCTTTAGTAGAGTCGCCCAGCGTTTTGCCGATTTCCCACATGAGAAGGTTGACAATCTGCGCTTTGCGCTCCAGCATTTTTCCGACGAAATGCTGCATGCACGTAATACGGTCGGCAATCGACATCGTTGGCCATTCACCGCGTCCATTATCGTATGCCTGCACGGCAGCTTCTAGTGCTTCCTGAGCCTCCTTTTCGGTCGTGACCGGATAACTGCCCACTATGTTACGTTCCAGACCCGTTTCCGTCTGAAAACAAACTGGCGATAAAACATCAACTGTTGGGCCATCCCAGGTACGCAACTCACCATTAATCAGATACTCGCGCTGGTGGAGCGGTTCAATACGATACGCTTCAGGTATTTTACTGTCATCAACCGGAAAAAGATTGGCTAGCTGTGGTTTGTTCATGGTAATCAAGCAAGTAATAGACGAAACGGCGGCAAACGTCGGGATTCATTAGGCAAAATCCAACCGAGGAGAAATGATTTTCCGATTTTGACCGCCAGTCTGCAAGTCTACAACGGCATTTACACCGTTGCTTCCTGTACTCTCATGACTAGCCAACAAAGTGTTTATTAGCGACCGAATTTCTTTTCTACGTAACTGAAACCAGTAAATTAGGCCATTTATATACTTTATTAGACAATACAAACACATTTCATCAATGAGATCGCGATTAGTCTCGTTTCTACTTCTTTTCAGCTTGTCTGCGCTTGCTCAAACACCTGCTTTTCAACAATTTGAAGTAGATAGTGTCGCCGAGCCAAAATGCGGTCCCGCTTTTTTTAATACATTTATTCAGACTAACCTGCGAAAACCTTTATCACTGGAAGCAAAAGGAAGCGGTGGAACGGTAATTGTCAATGGTGTCGTAGAACCAGATGGGCGGGTGTCAAACGTAGCTGTCAGTCGAAGTCTCCGGCCAGATTGTGATCGGGAAGCGTTACGTGTCTTCAGTCTCTTTAACGCCTGGAAACCAGCTCAGAAAGCGGGCAAAGCGGTACGTCAGCAGATAACCATGCCGATTGTGTTTAAGCCAAATGTCCCATTCCAGTACGTTAACGGTACCCGTTTCGATTATTTTACCAAAGATGGGAAAGTGGCCAACCAAGACACTACGTTGGCGCAGTTTAAGCAAGTTTCACGGGTCGATACAACCGGACTTCCCAATGGGGACGTAGTTGTTTATGAAGCTAAAAATAAAAAATGGAAGGAGTATTACCGATTAACCTTCACTTCTGAAAAATATTCCAGTCCTTCCTGTAAATCCTGTCAGATGGTGGGGAATCAAAACCGCAAAAAGCAGTGGCAGGGCGATGTTTTTGTTCTGGATGATGCAGGGAGACGCATCAGACAAACCTATTACGATGAAGGCAGACCTACTAATACCGATATAACGTATCATCCCAACAGCCTGATTTTCGAAAAAGAGGTGGATACCGGCGAAAAAGTAAATTCCCTAAAATGGTATTCCAATGGTCAGATCGCACGGATAAAAACGCTTACTAAACCCAAGTCATTTGCCAATGGCACACTCGAACAGATTGTTGCCATCTGGGACAGCACAGGCCAGCAAACGGTTATAGATGGTAATGGAAATGTTACGTTGCAGGAGCAGGTAGTTTCTAATATTGACACAACGAAGTACACAATCTTTGTAGAAAAGGGCTCCTACGCAGCCGGAGTTAAACAAGGAATCTGGAAAGGCTACTATGCAGATGGGTCTTTTTTTTACGAGGAGACGTATGACAAGGGAGCTTTTCAGAATGGTAAGTCAAAATCGAATCAGGGCGATACGTTGCGTTATACCCAACTGGAACAAGCGCCTGAATTTCAGGGTGGAATGAATGAGCTGGGTCGATTTCTTGCCACCAACCTCAAGTACCCGCCTGATGCACAAAGAGCTGGGGTTCAGGGCAGGGTATTCGTTAGTTTTATTGTCTGCGCGGATGGTACGTTATGTAATTACGAAGTCCTGAAAGGCGTCCGGCCTGATGTCGATCAAGAAGCGTTACGTGTCGTTCAGGAAATGAACGGCAGATGGAAACCTGGATTTCAGCGCGGAAAAGCCGTCCGGGCGAAGTTCAATCTGCCGATTAACTTCAACATCAACTAAAGCGTTTCAAAAGTAAGACGGATTGGAAGCTAGGCATCTGTTTGTAACTTTGCCGCCTAACTTCCGCGTTCATGTCGCTAAAGCAGGTTCCTCTCCATCACATTCATCAGCAGTTAGGCGCGAAAATTGTGCCGTTCGCGGGCTTCGAAATGCCCGTTCGTTACACTTCCGATCTCGACGAACATAACACCGTCCGTAATGCAGTCGGCATTTTCGACGTATCGCACATGGGCGAATTTATTCTCAAAGGCGAAGGCGCATTGGGACTGATTCAGCGCGTATCGGCCAACGATGCCAGCGTTTTGTTCGATGGCAAAGTGCAATACAGCTACCTACCCAACGGTCGCGGTGGTATTGTGGACGATCTGGTCATTTACCGCATCAGCGACATCGAATATATGCTCGTAGTCAACGCGTCGAACATCGAAAAAGACTGGAACTGGATCAGTCAGTATGCATCCGATTATGACGTAACGATGACTAACATCTCCGACGGTACGTGTCTGTTTGCGGTACAGGGCCCGTTAGCGGCTAAAGCTCTACAATCGCTCACCAACGCCGATCTGGATTCGATGGGTTATTATACGTTCGAAAAAACTGATTTTGCTGGTTGCGCCAACGTAATCATTTCGGCAACTGGCTATACGGGTGCTGGCGGCTTTGAAATATACGTATCGAACCATCAGGCAGAGACCGTCTGGAACGCGATTATGAAAGCGGGCGAACCGTATGGTATCAAACCGATTGGCCTGGGCGCCCGTGATACGTTACGTCTCGAAATGGGCTTTAATCTGTACGGAAACGACATCACCGACGAAACCTCTCCTATTGAAGCGGGACTAGGATGGGTGACAAAATTCACCCACGACTTCATTGACGCCGACGTATTAAAAGCCCAAAAAGAACAGGGCGTTCCACGCAAAGTAGTTGGTTTTGAGATGATTGACCGGGGTGTTCCGCGCGGCCATTACGAACTAACTAACGCCGATGGAACCCTAATCGGCGAAGTAACGTCGGGAACACAATCGCCCACATTAGGCAAAGGGGTCGGTCTGGGATACGTTCAAACGGCTTTCAGCAAACCCGGCACAGAAATCTTCGTTAAAGTACGCGATCGGCTGTTGAAAGCGCAGGTCGTTAAATTACCATTCGTTAAAAAATAACCAATTTCTGAACCAGGATTTTAACAGGATTGAAAATCTTTTCAATCCTGTTAAAATCCTGGTTCAGAAATTGGTTCAGACAATATGAAACAAATTGACGTTTGCTTAACTCCTGATTTACTTCATCTCCACACTGTTGAAAATACAATTGTCGTCGTTGCCGATGTGTTTCGTGCAACGTCGTGTATGGTAACGGCTTTTGCTTATGGAGTTAACAGTATTATTCCCGTCGCGACGGTTGAAGAATGCCAGCAATTACAGGAACGTGGCTATCTGGCCGCTGCCGAACGTAACGCCCGCAAGGTAGAAGGCTTCGAACTCGATAACTCGCCCTTTACGTATATGGACGAACGCATTCGCGGAGCCAATATAGCGATGACAACTACCAACGGTACCTTAGCTATAACTCGTTCCCGTTCGGCGGTGAAAGTGCTCGTCGGGTCATTTCTAAATCTGGACGCTATTGTTCGGTATCTGAAAACCGAAGGCTACGATGTAATGGTGCTTTGCGCTGGCTGGAAAGGCCGTGTTAATCTGGAAGATACACTCTTTGCCGGTGCGCTGGTCGACCGTCTGAAAGACAGTTACGCAATGGCTGAGGACAGTGCCATCATGGCGTGGCGAATGTACGCACAGGGCAAAGACAATCTGGTGGGATTTATGGCTAATGCATCGCACATTCGGCGACTTCAGCGGTTAGGCATTCAGAAAGATATTACGTACTGCCTCCAACATGATCTCTACGACGTAGTGCCAGTGTTACGTGGCAATGCACTGGTGAGCATGGAAGTTTAATAGGAAAATAATCCTGGAAACGATGTTGATTTTTGTATATTCATTTATACAAATATTAACGCTATGAAAAAACTATTCGGAGGTTTAGCTATTACGTGTTGGCTGAGTTTGTCTGCTAACGCACAATCACTCCCTCCTACCAGAATTCATATTTTTAATGGCCTGACTGCGATACCTATCGAAATCAAAACAACGCTTAATGAAGCCAATCCGCTACGTATCAGATCGCGCATGTGGGCAATTATCCAATTTCAGGGAGACAGTTTAGGTTTTGTCGTAAACGATAAACCGTATTTTCTTCATTTTGAGCCGGGTAAGCAATATTATTTTGTAGCTCAGTCAAGCCATACTAGCCTTGCGGTCTTTACCGAGAAGTCGGAACGAGAGTTTATTCTAACAGCAAGCGTCGCTTCGGGCAAAGGTCCCGAAGCGTACAATCTGCCCCGACTCAATAAGTAAGTTTAGTTTCCTAGTCTCGGCTGACGAGAACTTTATGTGTACTTATCAGTCCGCTTTTTTGCGTAACTCTTACCAGATACATACCGGATGGTAATTGATTTACCTGAACTACACTTGGTGATGATAAATCTGAGCTATACAGAAAAAGACCGTTTGTCGAGTAGACATCTACTTGTTGCACATTTCCCTGTACCTGTAATGTAGTTGATACCGGATTTGGGTACACGCGCACCGGGATTTCGGCTGGGCTAAAATCTAGCTTTTGTATCGTACTGTAGGAAACGTTGTTTTTCAGATCAACGATTTTTAGTCGGTAGTAGACTATTCCCGAACCCGGATTTTCGTCGGTATAGCTATACGCACAGGGATGAGATTCGTCAGACAAAAGCGAATATCCATTGATCGAGCCCCAGTTTAGTTGATCACTACTCCTTTCTACATCAAACGTGTTAATAGCCAGGCAATTCGCACTCCAGTTTAATACAGCTTTCTGCTCAGCAGCCTGAGCCGCAAATTGATAAATTATGGGCTGATCCTGAACCAGATTTTTAAAATACGTATCCAGGTAATTTAATCGGTCCTGAAGCCAATTCTGCATGTAATTAAGTTCATCGCTGCTGTAGGAAAGCAACGGACCCGACCATTTCAAATTCTCCCGTTCATAAAGTCCATTTTTACTTAGAAAATTGTAGTAGCCATTTATAGAATTCGATAAACTATCGAACGATAAAATAGTGGCTCGTGCTGAAAACCAGCGGGTGGCCAACCGTATTCTAAAATCGGGACTTACTGTCAATAATCGATTGAAAAGATTATTGGATAGAATATCGTTTACACTGCCGGTGTTACTGCCCTCCCAGAGATAGCCCCAGGTTCCATCCAGGTCCCAGGGAGCAATAAAGTAGGGCTGCCCCTGATTATAGCGCGCCAGAAAAATATTTTTTCCAAAATTATCTGTCGCCCGAATCAGATTCAGGAATATAAAATAATCGGCCAGATTATCTTCCCTGATTTGCGTAGCGATTTGCTGTTTGAATAAACTATCGGATTGGTTAGCCACAAAATTTATGAACTGATGAAGATTTGCCCAATTTGTGGCATCGGGATAATCCAGTTCCCATCCTTGCCAAACGTTGGTTGACGTCGTCGGCAGCTCAGATACACTCGTAAAAACGGTTTCTGGAGTCAATTCTTCGCTTTTATAAAGCTCCCCTCCTACTTCGGAGGAAGTTTGTTTTTTTAGCTTAAACTGTTTTCGATCCGTGTCTTCAGCTAACAAATAGATACCCTGGTAATCTCCGTTGATAAATACCTCGACGTATTTTGTCCGAATGGTTGAGTGCGCATCAGGCTCTAAATCAGCGTAGTATAGTTTATGAAATTTCAGCCATAATTCATGTGATAGTTTATTATTCAGGCGTAGTTTCTCATTATACATCGCCAGCAATAACCAGGTCTGATCTTCACGCAGGCCGAGTAGCGATCTATCTTGCGTGGCAGCACCCGTAGCATCTACCCAGAGCTGAATATGGTAGGATTTCTTAGGAAATGTTCTGGATGTGGCACCTCGCAACCGGATACCCATCGGAGAATGCACAACGTCGCCAATCGTATCCGCTACGGTCAGGGTAGCACTCTGATAATTGTCCTGAATCGTTGTTGATACCTGAATTGAAGCAATTGGTACCTGAGTAAAATATAATCTGTAAACAACACCATCTGAGGCCACTTCGTAAGGCTGACCAATTTGAATGTTATTTGCAGGCGTGGAAAAGGTATAAAGTTTGTCGAACGTAACGGTATTGATTTCTACATCCGTCTTGCCGGGAACTCTATTACAGATGATTAACTGAAGATTTTTATCGACCTGATACTGCCCTGTTTCAAAAACTAACTGCGCTTGGGAGATAAATGATATCAGTAAAAAAGCGATGGTTAATGCCCTTTTTGGATTTGATAGGGCGAAGAAAATCTTCATCTTAATTGAGGCTTGAATGGTTGGTTCAGGCCAAAAATCAGCTATATGAATATATAGAGACAAAGCATTCTGAAGCCGGCAACACTTGCTGGTCAATCGTTTATCATCTACATGAATAGCCAAAATGGGCTGATAAAGTCATTACTCCTGAACGTAATGAACCGTTGCTCTATTAAGGTCTTTTTAAGACAGACTAGCTCAACCAACAACCTTCATTGGTGCCTGATCTGGTGATGAGGTGTAAAGCCAATCAGTCAGCGAATGGCAGATACCATAAAAAACGTGGAGGGAAAGCTAGGTTAGCTTTCCCTCCACGTTTTTTGATTATTAAAAGGATATGACTGCAAAAATGAGTTAACTCAGACAATGGCCTGTTCGGCTTCCAGATACGTTAACACGCCCTTCATGGTGGTTAACTTCGAGTAATCTTCATCGGGAATGCGGATGCCGAACGCCTGCTCCAGTTGCATAATTAGATCAACACTATCCAGGCTGTCTAAACCCAGGTCGCGGGAAAAATGGGTCTGGTCTGTAATCGCCGACTCGGCTACACCAAATTGTTTCAGAATCTCAATTACTTGCTCTTTCATACCGTGCTGTTTCCGTTTAGTTTCAACCTACTATACGCTTATACAATTGGTTTTGTGGTCACTTTAGTATATACGTTGGCTATTTTTTAACAACTTTTTATTGTCCGACCAACGTATCGCCCAACAATCGCTTTAACTCTAATTGATTCAGCAGCAATTGATATTGAAAATTCAGTCGTCCTAATTCCGCTTCTTCTACGCCGGTTTCTGCGCTTTGCAGTTCTACGTTGGTAATGACCCCGTTACGTAGTCGAGCGTTGGCAATCTCCAGTGCTTTTTTCGATTGCAGCACTTGCGTTTCTAGATTCGCGAGTCGGGTCAGGTTGCTACGTATGTCGGCGTTCAGTTGAGCAATGCTCTGCCGAACCTGTGCATTCGCATTTTCGACCGCATACCGGCTAGCGTTTAAATTCAACTGGGCAGCCTGATTCTGCAACTGATACCGTTTCCCCGAATAAATCGGCACGGCCAGAGACACCCCTGCCGCAATGTTGAATTTAGGTGTGTTGATTTCGGGCAGATAGCCATTCCGATACCCCGCCGATCCCGAAAAACTCAGATTTGGCCGACCCGCCAGATTATTCACCAGAATATCCGTTTCGGCTTGCCGAACCCGGTCCTGCGCCAGTTGAACATCTTTGTTTGCGGCCAATGCCGTTTGCGCATCATTAGCCAGCACAAAGGGTTGCGTTGTTACGTTGTTGCCAGCCGTTTCCAGATTAAATTGATTGGCAGCTCTGGAAACATCGGGGTTAGGGTTTCCGGTCAGGTACGTCAACAAAGCCAGTTGCCGATCCAGTTGATTTTGTATCTCAATTTTCCGGTTCTGGGCCGTTTTTACCCGCACCTGCTGCGTCAGTACGTCATATTGCAGGGCGTCGCCGTTTTGCAGACGCGTGGCTAACAGTTGCACATTGGCCCCCGCCGTGCGAATCACCGAATCCTGTACGGACAAGCTACGTTGCAGAAAACCAACGCCATAGTAAGCGGCCGCTACCTGATACGCCAGATTTTGCTGCGAAATTTCCAGGTTCCGACGTAGCACCTGTACGTTATCGGCTGCCTGCTGAACAGCCGCGTGCGTGCGGCCCCAGTCATAAATCGTTTGCCCAACTCCTATATTAGCATTCACATTGTGATTGGGCTGAAATTGAATGGTTCGGTTAACCCCATCGACCGGTAAAGTAGCTTGGGCGACCGGCGTCAGGTACTGATATGAGGCATTACCCGTTACGTTCGGTTTCATGGCCGAACGAGCAATATCAGTACGTAGCTCGCCAGCCCGAATTTGTTCCTGCTGCTGTTTTAGAACAGGGTAATTCGTATTAGCCTGCTGAAGCAGTGCCCGCAAATCGTCGGGAAGTTGAACAGTTTGTGACTGCGACTGAGCCTGCACAATGCCAACCGACAGCCAGAACAGAAGGATAAGAAGGAAATTCTTCATTTTTTTAGTGTTCCAAATCCCTGTTTCCGATCAGAACGATAATCCCGTCGGAAACAGGAACAGACAAATACTATGTTAGTGAGCGGAATCGGCGACTGCTTTGGCAGCGGCTGCATCCATTTTTTTGCTTTTCAGTAAAAACAAGAGCGGGAACGATACCACGAAAAATAACCCCGCCAGCCGGAACGTATCGAGATACGATATCATTAGCGCCTGCCGCGAAATAATCAGGTCGAGGTTTTTATAAGCGCCTGACACAGCATCAATTGCGTTGACGCCTTTGGCGGCCAGCGCTTGTGTCATGGCATTCAGGCGCTCCATAGTTAGCATTTCACCCGGTTGCAGATTTGTTACCAGATCGCCACGATGCACGGCGGTACGTTGCGTTACGTAGGTGTTCGTGATGGCTACCCCGAAAGCACCTCCAATCTGCCGCATCATATTTACGATGGCTATTCCAGTGGGTAACTGACGCGGTTCGAGCGTAGAAACTGATTGGTTGATTAGTGGTACGTTGAGCAGCGCCAGACCAATTCCCCGGATAATGAGCGGGGTGATGAAATCGCCGGTCGACGCATTCATATTCAACGTCGACATCAGGAAACAGAACGTAGCAAATGCTACGTATCCCCCGCCGGCAATGAGCCTCGGCGACACTCCCTTGGCCAGCATACGGCCAGTAATGGCAAACATTGGCAACGTAACTAAACCACCCGGAATCAAAAGCCGACCCGTTTGTGTGGCCGTCAGACCGACGATACGTTGCGCAAATAAGGGGTATAACAACACAGACGTAAATAGGCCATAACCTACCACAACCACTAGAATTGATCCGATAAACAGGTTCCGATTTTTCATCACCCGCAAATCAACTACGGGTTCATTGGTCCCACGTAACTCCCACCAGATGAATGCCGGAATCGCGAATATGGCCATTCCTGTAAGCCAACGTATTGCACTATCGTCGAACCAGTCATCGGCTTCACCCCGCTCGAGTACGTATTGCAACGCGCCAATCCCAAGGGCAAGCAAGAGAATACCAATCTGGTCTATCTGAATAGCCCTACGGTTAATGTTGTATTCATCGGGTTTCTTTTCGATGTAGGTCAAACTCAGGAGTACAGCGATGATACCAATCGGAACGTTGATGTAGAACATCCAGCTCCAGTGGTAATTGTCGATAATGTAACCACCTAACGTCGGGCCAAGGGTTGGTCCAAGAACGATCCCCATCCCAAACAGAGCTGATGCAACGGCCCGTTGCGAGGGCGGAAACGCGTCATACATCAAGCCTTGTGAGGTCGATAGTAAAGCTCCTCCCCCAACGCCTTGCAGGAATCGGAAGAAAACGAGTGTCCATAAATCCGAGGCAAATCCGCAACCGTAAGAGGCTAGCGTAAATAAAATAATTGATGCGATGTAGTAGTTTTTACGTCCGAAATACCGCTGTAAAAAGCTCGTCATCGGAATTACAATGACGTTGGCGATGGCATATGACGTCACTACCCACGATACGTCCTCGATTGTTGCGCCCAGATTGCCGGCAATGTCATTCAGTCCGACATTCACAATGGACGTATCAATCAGTTCCATGATGGCGGCCGAGACAGCGGTAATTACCACAATCCAACGGCCAAATCCACTTTGTTGTGACATTTTTAAGGAGTTGTAAGGTTGTAGAGTTATAGAGTTGTATGGTTATAAAGTTCTTGAGCGCGGCAGCCAACCGCAACGGCGGACCATTTTATAACTTTACAACCCTACAACTTTATAACTACTAGTTGACCACCCGTACTTCAGCTTCTACACTCAGACCGGCACGTAGCTGACTTTTGTATTTTTCCGGATTGAGAATTTCGATACGAACGGGGACGCGCTGGGTGATTTTCACGAAGTTACCCGACGCGTTATCGGCAGGAAGCAGGGCAAAACGAGCACCAGTGGCTTCTGAGAGCGAGGAGACACGGCCTTTAATGTTCAGGTCTGGGTACGCATCGAGCTTAACGTCGACTTCCTGACCAACCTGCATTTTTTCCAGTTGTGTTTCTTTGAAGTTTGCGACAATCCAGAACGTAGAGTCGGCTACGATGGTGAACAGATTCTGACCGGGTTGCACATACTGACCGGGCACTACGTTCTTACGCCCAATTTTACCGGCAATCGGTGCGGCAATATGTGCGTAACCAACTTTCAATTTCGCGTTGTCGATAGCCGCCTGTTTCAGTTTCAGGGCAGCCTGAATTTTCTGAATATTAGCTTCAGCTTTGGCAATGCCAGCCTGCGCTACGCCCTGCGACGTTTTGGCCAGGTTAATCTGCTCTACGTTCGCATTGTACTGACGCTCCTGCACCTCCACGTTGTTCTGCGAATCTTCCAGTTGCTTCTTCGTCAGCGACTGTTCTTTGTACAAATTCTGGTCGCGCTGTAAATCCTGCCGCGATTTATCACGTCGGGCAGCTTGTACTTGCGCATTCGACTGAGCCACACGGGAGTTCTGTGCTACGTTACGGGCGTTGGCCTGTGCGGTTTGCAAATCGGCGCGGGCATTCTGAAGGTCGGCCAGCGACTGCTGATAATCGGCTTCGGCCTGCGCCAGTGCTACGTCATATTCCTGAGGATCAATCGTTATGAGCGATTGGCCTTTTTTTACGTTCGCGTAATCGTCTACGTTTACCGCCGTTACGTATCCAGCAACGCGAGCCAGCACGGGCGCGGAGTTACCTTCAATTTGAGCGTTATCGGTTGACTCATAATGTTTGCCGTGCTGATAGGCCTGATAGCCAAAATACCCACCAATCAGTAAAACTAATCCAATAATAATTCGGGGTAGATAAGTGCGAATACTACTTTTCTCTTCTGTGGTTGCCATTTCTTGTGTCAAGGTTGCCATGTGTTCTGACGTTTTATCTGTACCGTCTGTGCGGTACAGAACCTATTATATAGTCAACTTGTTTGACTAGTGATGCAAAAGTAAACTAGGTTGACTATAAAGTCAAGTAGGTTGACTATATTTGTACAATCTTTTCGTTGATATTGTTTCGAGGTCCCTTATTTTGATTGAATATTCGTGGAAACAGACAAAAAAACCTTTGATTTTGCCCAATTTCGGCTCCTTCGAGAGCGTTCGGTAGGGCGATTATTCTGGCGGCTCAAGCGGTTTACGAGTGGTTATATAGAGCCTCGTCTGCACGCGCTTGGTTTTACAGACTTCAAAATGAGTTACTTAATGTTCCTATCGAACATCGAGGAAAACGGCATTACGAATAATGAATTAGCCAAACGTGCCTGCGTTACTAAGCAGATGATGAGCAAGATCGTGGGCCTGCTGGAAGCTGAAGGGTACATCTATACGCAGAAAAATCCGGCCGATTCCCGTTCCAGCATCATTTTTCTGAACGAGCGTGGGAAAGAATTATTTATAGCCATGGAAAACTGCATGAACGATGCCCGCGAAAAATTTGACGCCATTATTGGGCACGAACGTATGGAGCAGGTCATCAATACAATGGCCGAACTTGTTACTAAGTTAGAATCCGGAGAACAGTGATTTAAGAATTGCAGTTTACAATTACGACAGGCTACCGACCCAAATTGAGCCCTCGTGAACCATCGTTCGTAAACTGTATTCAACTATGTTTTCGTCCATAAATCCGTATACGCAGAAACGTATTAAAACGTATCGCGCCGATAGTCAGGCAGCTATCGAACGGAAATTGAAACAAGCCGACCAGGCTTTTGCCGATTGGTCGGCTTTGTCTATTTCAGAACGTATTAAGTACTTGCGTAAGGTTGGCGATTATCTGAAGGCAAACAAACAACGTTTCGGCGAACTGATGACCGCCGAAATGGGCAAAACGTTAAAAGAAGCGATCGCCGAAGTTGAAAAGTGTGCTGATACGTGTAACTTTTATGCCGACCATGCCGAAGCCTTTTTAGCCGACCAACGTATCAATACGTCTGCAAAAAACAGTTTCGTTACGTATCAGCCACTTGGCGCTGTACTGGCCATTATGCCCTGGAATTTCCCATTCTGGCAGGTTATGCGCTTTGCCATTCCAGGGTTGATTGCCGGTAACGTTGGTTTGCTCAAGCACGCTTCGAACGTATTTGGTTGCGCTGTTGCCCTTGAAGAAATTTTTCGGAATTGTGGGCTGCCAGATGGTGTATTCCAGACATTGATGGTTGACTCAGGAGCAATTGAGGGCATATTGAAAGATAAACGAGTGAAGGCCGTTACGTTAACCGGCAGCGAACGGGCCGGCGCTTCAGTTGCCAGTATTGCGGGCAGTCAGATAAAAAAATCTGTATTGGAATTGGGAGGTTCTGATGCGCTGGTAGTTCTGGCTGACGCTGATCTGGATAAAGCCGCCGAAATTGCCGTAAAATCCCGGATGCAGAATGCTGGTCAGAGCTGCATTGCAGCCAAACGTTTTATTGTCGAAAAATCGGTAAAGCGAGCATTCACGGAACGGGTTGTGCACCACATTAATCTAATCCAACAGGGTGACCCAATGAACGATGCCACAACGATGGGGCCAATGGCGCGACTAAATCTGGCTGATGATATAGAGCGGCAATGCCAGCAATCGGTAGATAAAGGAGCTAAATTGCTCATCAGCGGCAAGCGGTCGGGTTGCAACGTACCACCGTTGTTGCTGGATCACGTAAAACCCGGTATGCCTGCGTTCGATGAAGAAACGTTTGGTCCGCTGGGTGCTTTGATCGAAGCAAAAAATGAATCTGATGCTATACGATTGGCTAATGCATCTGATTTTGGTCTCGGCTCAGCACTCTGGACGCAGGATTTAGAGAAGGCGGATCGGCTAGCCCGGCAGGTTCAGGCCGGGTCGGTTTTCGTGAATGGGCTGATGCGTTCGGATGCTCGTGTGCCCTTCGGCGGCATCAAAACTTCCGGTTTCGGGCGTGAACTCTCAGAAGCAGGTATTAAAGAGTTCGTAAACGTAAAAACTATTTGGGTAGAAAATGGCTAGGAAACTGACTTACTTTTTCTAGTAAGCATTTTGTTATACCAAGAAGCAAAACATCTTTATCAATCCGCTTGGACACCTCAAGATGCTTCGTTTCTAGATATGACAAAATGCTTTTACTACATCAGCCTCCTGAGCCTATTGTTTATCAGGAAAAGGGATAACAAGCCTCTCCCCTCTTGTGGCGATATCTTTCGTGCGTTTGTTGGCGCGCATGATGGCTTCTTTGCTAACGCCGTATTTTTCTGCAATCACTCGCAGCACATCACCCGGCCCTACGGTGTGAACAGCCATTACCTTTACGTTTAATTTAGTAACGCCCGCTTTCACATCCGTTTCCGATACGCCCGGATTTAGCTCCTTTAACGTACTGATTTTCATATTATAGCGATTTGCTACGCCATAAAATGTTTCGCCTGCGCCCACCGTATATGTACTGGTCGTGCCGCCTGATTTAACGGCTACTTTTTCGACAACGGGCTCTGGCTTCACTTTTTCAACTGGTTTTTCAACGGGCTTCTCGACGGGTTTTTCGACTTTCGGTTTTTCAGCCGGTTTTTCCTCTTTAGGCTTCCCTTCTTTGGGAGTTGTTTCGGTTTTTTCGTCGGGAGACGGCTTGCCACCGGTTGTTTCGCGGTTGTCGGTAGCTACATCCTCGGCTTTTACATTCGCTTCTTCGGCATCGGCCGGTGGGACCGCCTGCGATAAATCGACCGGCGCGGGTTGCGAGGACGTATCGGCCTCTTCAGGAGCCATCAACTCCTGCGGGTCATTTTGCGCTAGCGGCTGCTGCGACAACGTATCAAGTGCTACGTTCGTCAACTCATCCGACCCGTTTGTGTCGTCTTTCAGGTAGTCGTACCCAATATAAAGTAAAGCAGCAATCATACCCACTAGTACGGTCAGCGTAATGGCGGGCAGGCTGGAGTTACCCTGGTAACGCGGATTGGCAGTGCGAGTTTCTTCTTCCATGGGTTAGTAAAAAAATAAGGCGTAGCGAGTGGGGCGAATAATGGTAATGACGTAGTACATACCGTAATTATTGTCCATTATCCGTAAGTTGGCGGCTCATATCGGCCACTTTTTCTTTAAGTTCTTCTTTAAACTGATCGAGTCGGCTGGCAACGGCTTCGTCGAAGGTTCCTACAATCTGGGCGGCCAGGATACCAGCGTTACGTGCTCCATCGAGCGCCATCGTGGCAACTGGCACACCGGCAGGCATCTGGAGAATCGACAGCACCGAATCCCAACCATCAATTGAGTTGCTGGATTTCACCGGAACACCAATAACTGGAAGTGTCGTTAGCGAGGCAACCATACCCGGCAGATGAGCAGCGCCACCAGCGCCGGCAATAATCACCCGTAAACCCCGGTTACGGGCAGTTTTAGCGTAATCGACCATTTTTTCGGGAGTGCGGTGCGCCGAAACAATATCCATCTCCCATTCCACACCCAACATTGTTAACACATCAGCAGCCTCCTGCATCACCTTTCGGTCCGAAAGGCTACCCATAATAATACCTACCATTCAAATGAATTAACTTGACTATCTGCGAAATAACGGAGATTAACGCACATTCACTCATGCTTACCATTAAATTTTGTGCATTTGACCGTTAGCTCAATTTTTTGGCCCGTAATTTGATCATACTCCGTCCTTTTTCTAGAGAAAATACGATTTACGAACGAATTACTACGTTGATTGTCATATCCCATTTCTCCATTTCGCTATCTAGTGCCAACGTAATGAATTGATATTGGTGCCAATTTTAGTGCCTTCGGATAGGCCTACTTCATTATCCTGACGGGTGTGAATACCACCCATTAATCGCGACTCAGCGCATTCCTTTGCCGCTTCCCAAAATGAGCGATAGTGACGAGGCTTATACACCAGTGTATGATTTGTGTAGGTCACTGCGTACTGCGTATAGTTTTCCGACGTAGGGGCTCCTTCTGGTAACTTGTTCTGTACCTGATAGGCTAACATCGGACGCTTTGTATGCGTATCGTCAACAAAGGCAAAATTATCGCCATATAAATCGGTCAAAACGGTAGCCGCAGCCGCCGACTGAACCGCGTGCCCCGAATAAAACGAGGGAAAAGGCGGTTCAAGAAAAAATGGCTCCCAAGGATTCCATTGGGTTTGTGGGTCAACTGCGGCCCGAATAAACGTAGTGGGGCGGGCTACGTTGAAGGCAAACTTAGCTTTCCAGCAGTTTACAAATGCATCGGCTACGGCCATCCCCACCCGTGCATAGGTTTCGGCGGCTTTCACCAAATCGGCCTGACTGCTACGTATGGTAATCGTTGCCAGATTATAGGAATGGCCGGGAGGAGCGCAGGTTTCCGAAGGGTCGTCGCTCCACCACATTACAGTGGTCCGTTCGGCATCGGTAAGCGATTTTTTTCGTTCAAATACTTCTTTGTGATGCTTGTAGTACAGGCTGGCCGTGTCTTTCGAATAAGGAAACGGCTTGGGCAGGGGAAGCTGACCATTTTGAGCAGCAAAGGTTCGATTCTGGCCCCAGTTTGGATGCAGCGGAAGCTTACTCGACGACTGTCCATGATACGGAGGAATCCAATACCCCTCCCCTTTGGGTCGTTTGTATTCAGATGGAAAATTATTCTTGTATCCCTCATGCCCTCCGTCGCTTTTCGACCACTCGTAAATTGCAGCGGCCACGGCTTCCCCGTATTTTTCGGAACGCTCTACGTTTTCGGGCTTAAGACCAGTCGCGTATCGGTCATGAATAAACTGTTTCAGCGAGTCAATAGCCTTTGTTCTACCAGTATAGCCATAGAGCGCATTAAGCATATAAGCTTGTCCGGCGTTCAAAGCCAGCTCCCAACAGATTGATTTTCTGTCTTTTGGCTTAGGTAATGTAAGCCCAGGTGATAACCTTAGGGCTACAGAACGATGGTTGGATGAAGAATAAACTACGGTTTCGTACATGGTCAGGCCAATATAGCCGATAGCCCGTGAGCCATACGTAGGCGTATTTTTTTTGGCCTTATTCATGACCTGAACCGTCATATCAGCCCAGGCTATCGCCACTGTATTTTCTTTACCACTCGGTTTTGTTTGCTGCCCCTGAATAACCAGAGACTGGCTCAGGCTAATACCAGTTATACCAATGAAAACAACAAGCTTCATATCCGTTACAGGAATTCTGACAATTCTTTGTCGTACCACAAAAAGTTTGCCAGTAACTTAGCAGGCAACAGATATGTCGTTAATGGAGCTTAAAAGTTGACGGATCGCTACCGCAATAACAGCAGTTGTCCCTGATCCTGCCTGGGCACAATCTGTTTCCCTTGTTTCAACAGATAGTGGATACTCCAGGCGTACACTTCTGAGGAACAGGCCTCCCCATGATACGTTCCATCCCACTGAAAGGGTGCTGAAGTCGTCTGAAAAATGGCTTCACCCCAGCGATTGAAAATAGTTAGTGAAGTTATGGTAATATCGCCACAGGCGTAGGTTAGAAAAACATCGTTTTGGCCATCGCCATTTGGGGAGAAACTCGATGGCGCGTACAAGACACAGTCACAGGCACCGTATGAGATTATGACTGAGTCGGTTACGGTAGCACAATCATTACGTACGCTGGCCCGAAATACGCCAGAACTGGATACACTACGTTCCGTTTCGGCGAATTGATCCTGCCAGATAAATTTCCCTTCGGAAATCGTTGGCCTGATGGTAAAGGTCTGTGCACCACAAAGCGCCTGATCGGGTCCTAACTCTAACGCTGGAGGAGCAATAAACCGAACCTGTATGGTATCGGCAGCCACACAATTGGGTTGACGAACCTGAACGCTATATTGGCCCTCCCGCCTGACCGTAAATCGGTTTTGCAAACTTCCATCCTGCCACCGATACGTTAAATCCGGCTCGGGAGGAACTGCCAACGTAATGGTTTGTCCATCGCAGAGCGTCGTATCGGCTCCCAGATCGAAATCAAGTGCGTACTTGATACGTATCGTGTCAATAAGGATTTTACAGGGTGTTGTCACCTTCACCGAATACGTTCCTGCCTTGGTCACGCGCAGAGTGGGGTTTGTACTTCCATCGTTCCAGAGGTAATCGGTGGCGCCGGGTGTAGTGGCATTCAATGGCAACGTTGCTCGGCGACCGCAAAGCGTCGTGTCTTTACCAAGATCAAGCATGATGGGTACCACTGTTACGTCGTCAATGAACACGTAGTAAAAGTCCAGCTGAGGAGGGGTCTTGAGAAAACTACCAATAGTCAGGTACTGCTCATTGCCACTAGCCTCAACCACGCCCGAAACACGCTCCCACTTCAGCGAAGGAATACTCGCGAGATGATCGAGAATCTGTGGCCTTACCGTAAACATCTCCGTAGAAGACCTGTTCGTTAAGGGTTGAGTCGACAGATGAAGACCGATCGTTTCGGTCAGGTATTTATTTGGTGTATTGGTAGCTATATACATCTCCACGTAGTAGCACTTACCGGCTTCCAACGGCTTCAACAGCCGAACACCCAGATACTCACCCCATCCCCGATCAAAGAATAACCGAGCCAAGCCCGACCCCGAGTGTGGGGGCAGAATCATCTGACCCGTCTGAAAACATTCATGGTAAAAATCAGGAGTTGCCCGATTGGGATTGTACCAGGGCGTCGCTTCTTCAAGAAGATTGTCCAGACGTGGGCAGGTCCGATACGTCTCGAAGCTGCTGTTGGGCACAAGATTCTGACTCCATACGGTTCCGTACAACAGGGTGACAAACGTAATAAACAGCCAGGTAAATCTTCTTTGCATAGACTGGAGTACTGCTTCGGAAAAAGTGATTAACTATCAAAATTGGCTTAAAAAGTTTGACAATACCACTACGAAACTTGCTTTTAGCAAGGAAGTTAACGAAAATACTGCGATAAGCAGTCTGTAAACTGGCTACATTTGTCTAATTGCCAATCCACCAGAACTCATTCGTTTTCGATGAAGCGACCGTTTTTTCTATTTCTTATCCTCACTCTCCTAATACTTTTCGAAATTGCCCGTGTCTATTTCATTATGCCCTTTCCGGGAAGCCAGCTCGGTCTCGACGGTACGTCGGCTCAGGCAGCTCTGAAGCAGGTCGAACTAGCGTATTGGTTACACACGAATGGCGGCTGGCTACGTGCACTTGGGCTGCTGCTGCTGGTCTATCCCACCTTACTTGTCCTTTCTAAACCGCGTCGGACATGGCAACGCTACGTAGCGGTATTGCTACTAATAGCTTATGGTGGCGTGCTGTACATGGTTAATCAGGAAATGATGGCCGACCATATGTTTCTTCAGCCTAAGCATAAACAGGTAGTGCCCCTGAGTCAGAACAAAATTCCTCTGGATAAACTTGTGCTGGGGTTCGCCACGAACGGACAGGCTGCGGCTTATCCGATTCAGTTGATTGGGTATCACCATCAGGTGCGCGACACGGTTGGCGGGCAATCGATCATGGTTACGTACTGCACCGTTTGCCGTACGGGACGCGTGTTTAGCCCGATTGCGGATGGAAAAACCGATGAATTCAGACTGGTAGGCATGGATCATTTCAATGCCATGTTTGAGGATAAACATACGGGTAGCTGGTGGCGGCAGGCAACGGGCGAAGCGATTGTTGGCCCGCTACGTGGTAAAGCCCTCCCCGAATTATCGGCTCGGCAGATGACGTTACGTGAATGGGCCGCCGAACATCCCAATACGCGCGTTTTGCAGGCAGATAGTACATTCACCAGCGAGTTTGCACAAATGAAAAACTACGAACGCGGCTTATCGAAAGGAAAACTGACGCGACGAGATTCGGCTTCCTGGCAGCCAAAATCCTGGGTGATCGGCGTAGAAACCGGAAACCATGCTAAAGCTTTCGACTGGAATCAGCTTCAGGAAAAACGTATCATAAGCGACACGGTTGGCTCAGAGCCCGTACTAGTAGCAATGTCATCTGACAACGTATCGTTTGGCGTATGGAATCGACGTATCAACAGTAAATTACTTACGTTTCACTACGTTGCCGGTCAACTCATCGATCTAGAAACACACTCTCACTGGACCTGGCGGGGACGTAGCATTTCTGGCCCTTTAGCCGGAACGCAGTTGACAGTCATTCCGAATGCGCACCAGGAATTCTGGCATTCGTGGCACTCGTTCCATCCTGATACAGACAAATAGCGTTACGTTGCTACCTTTTTGGTAAGTAAAGTCCGTAAGGGCTTGAATAAATGTAGATTCCTTCGTAACTTCCGTACCTGTTTTAGGCACGTGGCGTATGGAATTTACGATATACGGTAACAACGGATCTCTGGTAACGCGGCTACTAATCGTTTACACGATTGAACTAAGCTGCGAGTTACACACCGAAATTTTTCGGCAGGTGCTTGAATACATGCCCCATTACCAGCCAGGAGACGTTCTTCAATTTAAAACAGGCAAGTTGAGCAAGGAACGATACGTCGTTGATCGGGTTGTTAACGAGATCATCGCGAATGGTAAAGTAAGTAGGCATAAGCAGATGCCTACGTTTGAGAATGCAATCCACGTAATTTTAAGACCAGAAACGAGTCAGCGTACCTAATCCTGTATTCCTGAACGAAACCCAGTTATCAGCCAAGTACTAGGCAGATTAATAAATGACAAACGTCAGCTCTGTTGAAACAGCTGGCGTTTTTGTCTGGAGGATTAGTCCGAATGAACTCTGACTGAGTTAGTCAGGATAGTTATCAGGATTGCTCCAATAGCTTTCTTTCTAGCGTTATATTATTGACATTTTTTGTGGATTATTGAGGTTTCTTTTCCGCCAGTGCGGTCCCGTTAATCCGGGCTTTTGGAAACATCACAAGCTAAACCAGCAGTGCCATTTTCCATTTATTTGTTTTCAGAGCGATTCAGCTAAATACCTCATTTCTAAAGAAGGAATAAATAAGATGATTAAGCCATAAGTTTGTGAAGATGTCCTCACCAGTACAAACCGGTGAGGATCACGAACTACCAACCTAATATAAAATTTAAGCCGGGTCAATTGGTCCGGTTTTGTCTTAAGCGAGCTGAACTTCTGTAGCGTACAGTCGTCCTTGTAAAGCTAACATCTCTCCCATTTCGTCATAAACCGCCGGGTCCTGTCATCTTAGGTAGCCAGCCCAGCTACGTAACGGTTCTGCATGCATAAAGCTGCAGCAACTAGCACTGTATCATGAGAGTTCCGATCCGTAGCTTCCTGATGGTGTGCCTCATTAATCTGTTGTGAAGTAACGTGCTTGCCACCCTGTTGTACGCTACTGGGTATTTTTCAACAGTACTTTCATTGTAGCTGATATCGGCGCTATATCGCGATTATTTCATTTTTGGGTTACTACGTGATTGTCGCGCGCTGACAAACAATCGGCGGCTGCGCCATAACTCGTTGAGTAGAAAAACAATCATTTCGCCGGGATGTATAGGAAGCGATTAATCCGCATTCGCCCTGAGAAAATGAGTCGATGGCGTTAGCAGGCAATTGTATATGTGCCATTGTTATAACTATCCAATAGGGACAGGATTTGCATCACGCCAGATAAGTGTGCCAATAAACGTACTAGTAGTACTCACCCGAACAGCGCGATTAAGCAGATCAGGAGTGCATTAGTTCATCCGCATCGGACATAACTAAATAGCTACCCGAACGGATGTTCGACAAGCGTTATCGGGAAAAGTAAAACGGTTATTCGTGTACCTAAAGAAGTAAGCTAACGGTCATTCATGAGCCATCCTACATCGAAATTTCATATAGGATAGTAAGCCACAACAAACCAATAGCAGTTTAAGCTAAAGATTGCATATGAGCGCAGACGTAATGAATTGCTAAACAGCCTGTTCGGGCGGAGGGGAATGAATTGGTGCGGTGCACGTAGAAAAGCTAAACGATGCATCCGGAATCCTAACGGATTGGCTACATGCATTACCTAAGAAATGAAGTACCGTAGATGTACCAGGCGAGTATTCTTTAAGCAGAAACTTCAGCAATTGGCTGGCTTTACGTCCCGTATCAGTTGAAGTCGAGAGGTGATCGTTGAGAAAAGCGAGCAGATCATCCTGCCAGAACGAAGGATTAGGGGCTTCAAGGCCAGCAATAAGAATTTTGTCACCCTGTACTTCCAGACTAACAACATTATAATAATGCCCTCGGTATCTGATCTGCGAAAAAAGCCTATCTGGAGGTAATAGTTACGTGAACTACGTTTACTGATTTATTCTAGTTTTACTCGTTTTGGTGTCTGCAGCTCGTAAATTAAAAGACCCGCTTTTTAAAGCGGGTCTTTTAATTTAACCTATTGATTATCAGATTTATTCTTTCTCTTCATTTTGCGCTCTTTTCGAGCTTCTTTGCTCATTGTTTGGCTTACAGGTTGCGTTGTCTGATTTCCATAAGACGTACCGTTATCTGCTCCAACGGCCCCTTTTGTGTCTGAAGTACCCTGCGGAGAAGCCGAGCCATTGGTGCCATTTCCAACACCACTGTTTTTAGTAGTTCCATCCGTAACAGGGGCCGTGTTTTTGGTTTGGGCTTGAACACTTGCTAGGGTAGCCAGCAGGATAGCGCCCATCATCAGTAATTTTTTCATACGTTTCGTTGAGTAAACTGGTTAGATCAACTAAACCACAAAAAATCGACTTTGGTTAATAAAGCTATGACCTGAAGGTGTCAGACTACGCATTCACCAACTTATTTCCATTTAATCCATCCAACGTAGAACCAATCAGTTTTGGATAGCTTAAAGATTAATAAATCAAAGCATGAAGATTTACCAGTTATGTCCTCAATGAAGTTTATCACCAACTAATAGCAAGGAAAACATTCCCAAATACAAAATCCTAAATTTCTGCTTCGTCATTGGGTGACTGTATAATTAATCGAGCCTAAAGGCCGTAAAATCTTTGGATTCAAATTTTTGAAGAAACGTCTGAAAATCTTTGTTCGACTCTTAAGTCGAATTTTTCAACGTGATATTACATTTCTATATTGGTTAGCTTGTCACAGAATGACAAAGCTTTGATAGAACTTTCTGCGTACAGAATCTTATCATGTAGTCGCTCTAAACGCTCCAATTATGAAGCAGACACATGAACGCTCTTTCGTCTCAAGTGGGAACGTATGGAGAGACACAACCGAGTTTTCAGCAAGTCAGGATTTCACCTGTTCTATTAAAATCTCACCATAATTTAGGCCGATGATTCATCATCAACTTCAGTAATTTCATACCCTACGGCATGAGCACCTGGTTTGGCTTCCAAGTGAATCCACTCCGCATAGTAGCGGGTGAAACTGGCTCCAAAATAAAAAATTAAGGATGCGTAAAAAACAAATAAAAGCACCAAAATGATCCCTCCTGAAGTGCCATACAGTAAGCGAACCGGGCTTTGAATCAACAGTTGATCCAGCACTTGTTCGCCCAGTTCAATCAACACACTCGTTACCAGGCTCCCAATCCAAACTGCCCACCAGTGAATCCGAATATCGGGTAAGTACTTAAACATAATAGCAATCCATACAGTCAGAGTACCTATTGAGAATAGTTGCGTCCCCGTTATTCGTAGCCATTCATACCTAATAGAATCTGATAGCACCTGTTCATGGACACGGACTAATGCGTGGTTAATGGCCAGTGATGCCAAAACCAGCATACCCGAAAAAAGGATGATGCTGATGGCAATGACTCGATCGAGCAAACCATACCACCTGTTTCGATTCGCAGCGTGTTTCACGCTCCAAAGTTGGTTGAGCGAATTTTTTATAATTACAAACAAGGTAGTAGCGGCCATTAACAGAATAAATAGGCTCAAAACCGTCGATAAAGCAGTAGTAGGGGCTTGCTGGAGATTTTGCGAAATCTTCTGCAGTTCTCGAGCGCTCTGGTCGCCAAACAAATCGGCCAGTTTACGAAAGAGTTGCCAGCTTACCCGCCGATCATTGCTGTTGAGTAAGCCACCAAATAGCTGACTCAGTATGATGAGTATAGGGGGAAGGGCAAAAAAAGAAAAGAAGGCTGTTGCCGCAGCCATCCGGATTGGATCGTTTGCTTTGAGGTTATCAAACGCCTGAGCCATTATTCGCAAAATGGGTGCAACTTTTCTCACAATGGGTAGGCAGTAAATTATTCCAGGTTAACGGTCTGTCAAGCCACATAGTTTAGCATAGTATGAATCGGCCGGAAACAAGCTAACTCTACAGCCAATCAACACCAAGCTGTGACCGATCTGTGAGCAGACTAGTAAAATCAGCATTTACCGAGATGAATAGAATTACTTATTAGTAGCAAAAGCTATTGCACTTTTATCCCAAGTGGCGGCCGGTATCAACGTGCCAATAAAATCTTCCAGACGGTTCACAAATAACCACATCTCCAAATGTTTCTCATGCATGAAGTAGTCATGGACGCACCGTTTTAACATCTCTCGTACCAGATCATAAAGCCTATCGTATTTAAATTACGATAGGTTAGGTCAAATGACCTAACCGCTTAAGGGTAAATGCTTCTAGTAGCTCCTCCAATGTACCGCTTCCGCCTGGTAAGGTCACCGGACCATCTACTCCCTCCAGCAATCTAGCTTTCCTCTCGTGCAAGGTATTGGTAAACTCGAAGTCAGTGGCGTTTTTTATTGTTCTTACCCCGTTCGGTCAACCAGACATAACAAATAAGCCCAGCCGAATTGACTCGTCCAAGTCTGGGTATCATCCAGATAAAATCACTCAGTACTAACTCATTTCTGCCTGTTATTTATTGGGGCTGGCCTTTACCTGGCCCAATAAATAACTTGCGGCTCGTTTTACTGATTTATCCACTTTAGACTACTCTTTATTTCAGATGCGTTTGGCTCTGTATGGTCTGTCAGCACTATCACTTCTGTTTAGTATAGGTGGGATTCTGGTCGCCCAGTTCACGTCTAAATTTGAGGGAGGGGCGGGTATTGGCGGCAGCTTGTTGTTCCTGATTGGAGCCGTCTGTTCCGGCGCACAGACAGCACTGCTCTACCGGCAATGGGCCCTGCTGTCTACCCTGGAGCGGGTGGTTGGCGGCTTAGGCTGCCTGCCACTACTCACCCTGCTGCTGGTCTTGGTTTACGTGCTATTCCTGGATGAGTGATGGCAAAATGAGCCCCAGCCTACAGGACCGTCCTGCCCTACCTGGCTTACCCGAGTGCGTAAATAAGTAGACTCAAAATTCACGATCACTACCCCGTATATCCCACCAGGCATGGCTGATTTCACCGACAAAGACATACCCGATTTGATAACTCGCTTGGATCTGTTTGCTAACTACTTAGTCAAAACCATCTACGAGTCGAATAACCCGGAAGAGCAGCATAAGCTCCGCTGCATCAGTTACGAAACGTCCGCTCTGCTGTTATCGCTGGAGTCACTTCAAGCCTGAAATGCGTCCCCAGGCTGGTGGCCGCATGTGCAGACAACTTCGATTCATCTTTTGGCTTCATCCAACAGCTATTCACCTGTCCGCTTTATGACAGTTCACCCGTTTTCAATCAGACGTTTTTCTGAACGATAAGTACTAGTATAATACTTTTATAAGACATTGATGCGCAGAAGTTTATATAAAATCTAAAAATTCTAGACAATGAATTATTGAACAAAAATGACGTTACAGGTAAAATGCCCAACTTCATATCGACGCCTTAAGAAAACTTAATAATATACTAAGCTCGTCTTTAAATCACCCAACTAGTTTGGCCTTACTGAAAATGGCTAACTGAATTGGGGATGAAACGAACTATCTACCTGATCTTTTTTATAAGTGTGATTAACACACCAATTCTCGCCCAGCAGCTTGATTGTGCGAACATTGGCTTTGAGCAGGGAACAACCGACGGCTGGACGCTGACTAATGGACAAGTTACAAATCAAGGACAGCAGGTCATTTTTCAGAACGAGATAACTGGTATGTTTGAAAATGGTCATCGCATCACGCGCCTGAGCGATGGTAACGATCCTAAAATAACGGCTGAGGCTATTCCAATGGTGGCGCCCGGTAGTACGTATTCCATCCGCATTGGCAACGTAACGCGGGGAAGTCGTTTCGACCGCATTAAAGGCTCGTTTGTGGTCACGTCCGACAATACATTGTTTCAATATAAACTGGCGGTTATTCTGCAAAATGCTAACCATGAGGCTTACGAAAAACCGGGTTTCACCATCCGAATTACAGACAGCGACGGGCAGGAACTACCTTGTAGCTTTTACGATGTGCAAGTGTCTGCCGCCGGTACGGTCGATGGATTTAAAACGCAGGGCGATATTCAGTACCGCAACTGGACCGTTGGCGCGATTGATTTACGTAACTACGTTGGCAAACGCATCACGGTGGAGGTAACTGCGCACGGCTGTACGCACAATGGACACTTCGGCTACGCTTATTTCGACGCGCAGTGTCTCAAATCGGAAATCAAACAAGCGTCTGCCTGCCCCGATGCCGACGGATATATTGTCCTGAACGCACCCGATGGTTTCGAAAAATATACCTGGAATACGGGCCAGACGACCCGCTCGATTCGGGTGAAAGCGTTTGTTGGTCAGAAATACTGGGTTAAAATCGCGCCCTTTTCGAGCCTAAATGCCAGTTGTGAGTTCCAGCTCGATCATCAGATTATGTTTAAGCCTGTTGAAACAGCACTCGTAAAGACTATTTGCGAAGGCGACGGTTTTGTCGTGGGCGATACGACGTATCGAAGTAGTGGTCAGTTTATACGTACCATCACCCGCAATTCTTTATGCGATAGCACTGTTAAGTTGACCCTGACCGTGAGGCCGCTGGGACGATCCACGCAACAGGTAGTTATCTGCGAGGGAGGTAGCCTGGCCGTCGGCGACTCAACGTATCGCCGGGCGGGCACCTATCTCAATCGCTTCACGGGTTCGTCGGGCTGTGATAGCCTGGTTACTACACAATTAACCGTCAACCAACTGGCTATTCGTGTAAGCTCCGAAGTAACGATGACGCAGGGTGATAGCACGCAACTGGAAGTTATGGCGACGCCACCGGGCACCTACAATTATCAGTGGAATTCGACTGAGCGGTTAAGCTGCCCGACTTGTGCCCAAACCTGGGCCAAACCGTCCAATACAACGCAGTACGTGGTACAGGTGTCGGACAAAAGTGGGGTTTGCAAACAAGACAAAAGCGTTATGGTTACTGTCATCCCATGTGGCTTATACCTGCCTACGGCCTTTTCGCCCAACGCCGACCAGATGAATGATTACTGGGTGATTAAGGGTAACTCCTGCATTAAACAGATTCGGAAAATGACGATCTACAACCGCTGGGGCGAAGTCATTTATCACCAGGAACACCTAACGCTGTCGGACCATACCCGTTGCTGGAACGGACAATACCAGGGGCAACCTGTACTCGCGGGTGTGTATCCGTACACGATTCAGGCCGAACTAACCAACGGCGATTTGACCGATTATAAGGGTGCCGTTCAACTCGTCAGATAACCTTAATTCCAACTGATAATCAATAGTTAATCAGCTATTCCGAAATTGCTCACCGAAACATATTTTATAAAAAAAGGTACTCTTATTCAATGCTTATCTACCAGCGCCCACCTGTTGCCTATGAAAAAACTATTACCTTCTTTTTTGACCTGCTTTCTCTTGCTAATGATCCTGATACAAGCGAAAGCCCAGACAACTACGTCCGTTTCGGGGCGCGTGCTTGACTACCTCTATAATCGGATTGGGGATTATGACGGGCTGCGGTTAAAGACGACAACGGGGGAAGTTCACCTGCTTTTTCCTCCCCACACAGCGGCTCGAATTCGACGAGTGGCGGCAGTTGGGCAGTCGATAATAGCCGAAGTCGAGCCAGGACACGGTGGGCCAGGGCATCCCAGACCCGGGGTGCGACCATCAGAAACGGATGCGGTAGATATACCGGCTTACCGCTTAATCCGCTTGCAAAATGGGAGATTAAAAACCGGACTCCAATTAGCCGATATACCGCCCCCGCTACCCCAATCAGGGCCGCTGGTTCAGGCGGAAGGGCCATTGGTTGAGGAGATGCGTGATGACCATGGGCGATTGAGTGCCCTGCTGACTGACAAGTACTTAATTGAATTAAAACCCCATCAGTCTGAGCAGATTAGCTCGCTGCTCGTAGGGGTTCAACGATTGGGCGTTGCCGGGTTCGAACGAATCGCAGAGGGTTTTGTCAACCGAACCGGGCGCCCTTTGTTACACCCAACGTCTTTAACGATCCGAGGCCAAACGTTTGCACTCTAATGAAAATACTATTGATCGACGACGAAGAAAAGCTAGTCTTACACCTGCAAAAAGGCCTTCGGCAAGCCGGTTATACGGTCGATACGGCCTTATCAGCGGCCGCTGGTCTGGAACTGGCAGCGGTGGGTGGCTACGACTTGATTCTGCTGGATTTGATGCTACCCGGCACGACGGGTTTCGACGTGCTACGTACCCTGCGAGCGTTCGGCATCGACGTACCCGTTATGATCCTGAGCGCCCTCAATCAGTCCAAACACGTCGTGGAAGGATTGGATTTAGGGGCCGTCGATTACCTGCGTAAGCCTTTTGAACTGGACGAACTACTGGCCCGGATTCGTACGGTGCAGCGGAGCCATGCCGGGAGCCGGCTGGCCGTCTGGCGCGTCGATGATCTGATGATGGATCTGGCCAGTCGTCAGGTGAGTCGGGCGGGGCAAACGATTGCCTTAACGCCCCGTGAATATCAATTGCTGGAGCAGCTAATGCGCCAAGCCGGCCGGGTGATCACCAAAGCGCAGTTAACCGAAAAAGTCTGGGAATCGGATTTCGACCGGGGCAGTAACGTCGTGGAAGTACACGTGCATCAGCTCCGTAAAAAGATTGATCGGGGGTTTACAGTTCCGCTTTTGGAAACGGTCGTTGGGGTTGGCTATCGACTTAAGGGAAAGCTAGAGATCAACTAAACCGTCCTCCCTCTGTCGTTCGTCTATGGTATTGTTACGTCCGGTTCGCAGTATTCGGTTAAAGATCGGCCTCGTGTTCGGGATTACGTTCTTCCTGGGGTTTGCCGGAGCGGCTACCTATGTATTCCACGAAGTAAAAAAGGTACTAATTCAACAGGAAAATAGAGCGTTAACCGATCGAGCGGCCCGACTGTCCGAACGAACATCTCTCTATCCGCTGGTGATTCCCTTGCCGGATCGGGGCGAAGTGCTGGCGCTCTGGTACACCACCGGACGATTCACCAAACGGCTGTATCAGTCTCCGCGGTTTCCGGCTTACCCGAATAACCTAAGTGGCAATGCGATCTCCGAGTCGGATACGTTTCAACTGGCTCGCTATGTTCGAAATGCCGAAGGTGGCTACGGCAAACTAACGACTGTAATTGGACGTAGCAACCGACCATTGGCCCATCAATTACAAGCGATTGGCTGGCTACTGACGAGCACCCTACTGCTGAGTATGGTGCTGTCCGGACTGGGAGCCTGGTGGCTAAGCGGCTGGCTACTACGTCCGCTGAAAACCATCATTACCTCGGCCCGTTCCGTCAATCTGGCGGCAGACGTTACGCCAATTCCGACTCCAAATTCGGACGATGAATTACAGGAATTAGCCGATACAATCAACGACATGCTGGCTCGGATTCGGCAGGCGGTCGATACGCAACACAACTTTTTCGCGGCTGCTTCGCACGAACTACGTACCCCGCTCAGTATTTTACGTACCGAAATCGAAGTGGCCCAGCGGGAAGCTATCAACGACCGGGAGCGTCGTTTTTTAGCCAGTCAGTTAGCGGAATTAAGGCGACTGAGTCGTCTGGTGGATGATCTGCTGGCGATGAGCCAACTTCGGGCCGGTACGCTACAACTACGTCCGGAACTCATCGAACTCGACGATCTGACGCTACACTTGACGGAACGATATCACACGTCTATCAATCAGCGACAGCTTTACCTGGCCGTTCAATTAGATGATACAGCCCCTTCGCTCAGCATCCAGGCCGATCAGGATAAGCTGACTAATGTGCTCTTAAATCTGCTCGACAATGCGGTCAAATACGCCCGGCCAAACACCCAGCTCGACCTAAGTATTACCGCAGAAAATGCACTAATTATCTGGTCACTAACCAACTTAACAAGCGTTCCAATACCCGACCCAGATCGATTGACCCGCGAATTTTATCAGGCCGACAGTCGCCACGATGGCTACGGGTTAGGCCTCTGGATTAGCCACCAGATTGTTCGGTTGATGGGCGGCTCCCTTACCGTATCGGCAACGAATGATACGTTTCGGGCTGAAATTCGCTTCGATTGTAAACAGCAGGTCGTAAAACTTGCAGGAAGTTGATCGTTTCCTGTCGTTATCTTTCCCGTAAACGGAAGACAACTACAAACAATCGCGCTGAAAGTCACAATTTGCGCCGAATTCCATTAGGTTAACATCAGAGTGTCAAAAAGCGTAGTATGAAATCACTATTCGTAACAAATCCGGCTAACGTAACGCCTTTAATTGCCCGGCTGGCTTTGGCGGTCGTCGTATTTCCACACGGAGCACAAAAATTACTAGGTTGGTTTGGCGGAGGTGGCTTCGAGGGAACAATGAGTTTTCTAACCGGATCGGTTGGGCTTCCCTGGATTCTGGGATTGCTTGTGATTCTGATTGAGTTTTTTGGACCACTGATGCTTATCCTTGGCGTAGGCACCCGCATAGCCGCACTAGGAATTCTGGGCAACTTCATTGGCATCGTGGTAAGCTCCCATTTACATTCTGGCTTCTTTATGAATTGGGGCGCTGAAGCCAACAAAGAAGAGGGCCTCGAATACTTTATTCTGCTGTTTGGGCTGACACTGATTTTACTAATTGCGGGAGGAGGTAAAGCTAGTGTAGACGCAGAAATAGGTAAGAATAGTAAGGCTTTTTAGTAAGCCCTTCTGTCTATAGTCGTGAGATGGGATAACAGAAAGACGAGCGGCCGAGCCTCTTCATCCTACTCCAGCGTTCATACTCTTTAAAAATTACTGAGGCCAATCCCTGTAGAAACTGGCCTCAATAATCCATTCAACGCTTCATAACGGCAATTACCCTCTTGCTTCGGCCATTAATAACTCACCGGAGGCCGAGAACCGAAGTTTATACAATTGCTGCCCAACGACCAGATCGACGTTGTATTCGCCAGTGGTTCCTGTTGGGGGCGTGTGCATGTCTGCCGCCAGGAAGGTATAGCCACTAAAGTTAGCCTGCAAATAGGACGTAACAGCCGATGGCAACTTCGAGGCATCCAGAATAATCTGGTGGTTAGCCGCAGCGGGCGGTGTCATAGTACCCGCAACAGGTGGCGTAGCTGTGCCCGAGGCTGGTGGAGTAGCCGTACCCGAGGCTGGCGGTGTTGCTGTACCGGATGCTGGAGGAGTCGGGCCACCCGCTTTAGGGCCTGGGCCCGCTACCGCCGTTGTTGAACCCGGAGCGGCTGGACCGCCCGGTCCCGCAGGGGCTACCTGGGCACCTGTCGTGTCGAAATGCAGCACGACGAGTTGGCCATTGTTGAACAATTTAATGTCATACGTGGTGGTTCCGTCGTGAACGTGTTGCTCCGCCCAGCCATACGTATAAGCTGAATAGGTGCTGCTGCTCAACGCCGTTTTGATCGCACTTGGCAGATTGTCGCGCGTAACGTAGCTGACCGAGTGCGTGGTAGCTAAGTTGCTTGGCGCCGTATGTGCATCCCGGAAGGTCCCTGATCCATCGAAATGAACATCGACTCGCTGGTTGTTTGTCAGGATTTGCACCCGGTATTCCTGCGCCGTTCCGTTAATTTGCATCGATTCCGCAATGACAAGCTGATAACCGGCGTACGTCTGGCTGAGGTAACTGCTTACCGAAGCAGGCAATTGTGCTGCCGTCAATCGCGTAACGACTTCGCCACGTGGACCGGCAGGCCGGGTAGTTGGCTTCCCGCTTGTATCAAAGAAATAATCGACGGGGGCGCCATTTTGCAGCACCGTCACTTTGGTGCCCAGGGACGTTGTGGTTCCAGGCTGCACCAGTTTCTCGACGCGAATCAGCGTGTACCCGGCCGCATTCTGATCCAGATAGGTTTTCACCGCCGACGGTAAGGTTGAGGTTGGCAAGGCAACTAAACCGGCTGACACACGAGCACCAAACAGCACACTGGTTTCAGTCGCCTGGGTTTGATCAGGAACCATCGCCGTTTTGCTACAACTCGAAGTCAGCAACGCCACTAGTACGGCAACAGATAAAAGGGTTCGTTTCATTGGCTTTGTTTGTGTTAATGAACCAAAGTTGCCCCCGCCAGATGAAGATTTCCTTAAGATAGAATTAATTCCAAACGTGAATTTTACGAGTCCATTATCGCTTTACAGATGGTCGTACAATCTCGTTAAGCAGAATGGTTAAATCGTTGTTCATCAGTTGAAGTTCGGTAGCTAGCTGTCCCAACATTGTCGAACGGACGGTTAATTCTTCAGCCGTATAATCATCTCCGTCTCCAAAATAATTCACTTCCTGATGCCTGCGATTACGCGCTTTCTTCGCTTCGGCATTTAACGAAACCAGAAGACCCCATCGACTACGCAGGCCGTCGATCAGCGAGGGATTGCCTCCCGATTTGGGTTTGTTGAGATAATACCAGACCAGTGGCGGAAAAACGGTTGATGTGGCCGGATGCGTCCAAATTTCACGTAGCGGATTACGTTGGTGCCGATAGTCGGCCTTAGGAGGCTTCTGCAACAAAGAGGTTATACCCAGGCCCGCTTCGGCTAAGCCACCTCCAATACCGACCCACTCACCCGCATCTTCATGATCGCCTAATTTGAGTAAGCCAACCGTTAATGCGGTCAACGCACCGGTTGTGATGGCGCTGATGGTCATGCGCTTTTCCCTACTGTTTTCCTGTCGGGTCAGTAAAGTAGCGGTCAAGGTTGCCCGTTTGCTGTCACAATCGACCACCGCAACTGCCGTGGCAATATCGAAGCTGGCCAGTTGAAGCTGATCCGTCATTTTTTGTCGGATGGTCAGGTATTCATTCGACGCTGGCTGATCGGATTTTTGTTGCTGTTCCAGTTGCGTCGCCTGTACCAGTAACGTAGTAAGTCCTATAGCCTGTGCCATTCGAAGACCACGCTCGCCGTAGCGATGGCGGAGCAACGTATCGTCTGCTGAGCCGGGCACTAAGTCAACGGGGTGAAAGACGTAACCTGACGTACCGCTGGAGTCAATCGCGCAATTATCACTGGCAACCTTTGTTAAGGTGTATGCGGTCTGCCGAGAGGTCATACAACTGGTTAACGTAGCGACAAAAAGTAAACTTATCAGGAGACTCGGTAAATGATGGAATCTATAGGTGGTCATGTATAACCTGTTTAAACTTTTATTCGAGAGTGCTTTTTGTCATTCTGACGAAGGAAGAATCTTAAATTATCCCAACTCACAAGTTTCGTCAGAATGACAAAAACACCCATGTACGAGCCTGTTTTTCAAAAGTTTATACAGGCTCGTAGTTAATTCAGTTGTCGAAAATAAAAGACAGTTCACCCTTCGTCATAGATGCACTAAAGAAGTTAGCTCGTCTGAGGGCCTGTCTCCGGCACGAAAAACCACAATACAGCCAGAGCAACGATAGCCAGCGCAGCCAGGGTCAAAAAAGAGACGTTGTAACTGGTTTGCTGCAACAGCATCCCGGCAAAGGCATTGCTCAAGGAAGATCCCAGACCGACGGCCGTAGCAATGGCTCCCTGCGTCGTGTTGAACAGCCCCGACCCACGCGTCAGGTCCGAGACAATCAAAATGGAAAGAACACCAAAAATTCCCGCGCCAACGCCATCCAGAATCTGAATTGCTACCAGCAAAATCGGATCGCTCGTTAAGGTATAGAGCAAACCACGGATAGGCAGCACCGCAAAGCCAATCAGTAACAGTCGCTTGCGGCCATTAGGGGCTAGTTTTCCAGTCAGATAACTCACCGGAATCATGACGAGCTGCGCGACAATAATGCAGGCCGACATGTAAGCCGAAGACGCTCCCGCATTAATGCCCTGGGCCAGTCGTTGACCGAGCAGAGGCAGCATCGCGGCATTGGCAAAATGAAAGAGCACACAGGCCAGCGCAAAAAAGAGAATCGACCGATTGCTGAGTAGCGCCTGCCAGCCAGAGGGCTTATCATCATTGGCTTTTTCCTCTTCCTCCGTACAACCTCGGGCCAATTGATGATCGATGTCTTCTTCCCGAATGCGCCAGACCGACAGGCTACTTAGGAATGACATGCCCGCCAGCAGCAGAAAGATGCCTTTTGTACTCACGTAATAGCCCAGTAATCCGGCTAACAGAGCCGCAAATACGTTCCCCGCGTGGTTGAAGGTTTCGTTGCGGCCCACCCGCCTGTCCAGTGCTTTTGGCCCAACTAATCCCAGCGTAATCGCGGCAACCGCTGGGGTAAACCAGGCGGCTGCCACACCCATAATGGCCTGCCCGCCCAGAATAACTGAATAGGTCGGTACGGTAATTGTGATGATGGCAGCAAAGGCAATCAGAAGCGAAGCAACAATCGAGTAAGCCCGTTTCCGGCGAGTCCGGTCGACCAAAGCACCCGCTGGTGTCTGCGCAACTACGGTGGCAATGCCCATTACCGACATAGCAATACCGATGTTTTGCGCATCCCAGTGCAAAGTTGTTAATAAGTAAATAGCCAGATAAGGACCTAGTCCGTCGCGAACATCAGCTAGGAAAAAATTGGCGGCATCCAGCGCTCGCAGGCTGCCTAAACTGGGTTGTCGGATAGTTGGTTTCGGCGATATTTTAACCATCTTTTAATGATGAACTAGCGTTGAGTGAATTAACTGGTGAAACATCATTGTAGAGATTGCTTAACTATTGTGCCAGATTAGTTAGATGGATTAATTGGCAATTATTCCAATGATTGTCAATAGGTTAACTTGAGGATTGTTATAATGTAATACTTAGATGACTGTAGAGAAAAACACCTAGTACTGCTACTGGATTACGCATAGTTCATTGGATTCAATGCAGATGCCAATATGAATCCAATGAACTATGCCGATAAACAAGAAATCATCTAAGGTCCGCAGCTAACGGACCAGGAACGATTGCCCGTTTGCGGTGATCGTAGAAGCCTCGACAATGGTCTGTTTAGTCAATCTGACTTGTCCTTCTCCGATCGGGTGTACATAACCATCCACCGAAATCGTACTTTCCTTAGGCGCTATGGTCATGAGTTGAGCCGCTACGTGAGGAGGTACCCGAACCAGCGTCTGATCGCTCAAGCGTAATCCATTTACCTGTCCTTGTCGGTCTAACTGATAGTCAACCACTTTTCCTTTCACGGTAATGGGCGTTGGCGTAGGAAGTACGGCTGGAGCCGTTGGTGGCGTATCTGTCACGACGGTTTGACCATTGGTTAGGCTGACCAGCCGGAAAACAGATACTCCTTCGGGCGTAACGTCGGATATTCCGGTTATTGTCACTTTATTACCTGCCTTACCAGCAGCCTGGATCGCTTGGCCCAGGTGAGCAGGAAACTGAACAGCGACTGTTTTCGAACCGGTATTAAGGGTAAATCCATCCAGAACGGATTCGTCATTGGCAGTGAACTGTTGAACCGTACCTGACAGGCTTGTCAAGGCAACCATGCCCGTAGTTTGTGGAGGGCGAGGACCAGCTAAGGCAACTGGGCCAGGTCCACCGGGACCACCAAGGCCAGGGCCGATGGGAGGTTGTGCTTGTGTCGTAAATGTAGCGGCCAGGCCGACTAGTAAAAGCAGAAATGAAATTTGATGATTGCGTTTCATAACAGTAATTGATTGATTACGAAGGCAAACCTACCGCACCCTTCTAAGGATGATCTGAGAAAAAGATTAATTTATCTTAAGTTCCAGCTTAAGGATACGTACCGTGCTGACGTGCCCACAATAAACCGTAACGATGCCTGATTCTATTAAAACCTATGACTTTAAACCTGGCTTACCCGCTGAGATTGAGTTAATACCTATTTCAACCCTCTTTCGTAAGCACCAATCCAGCCTTATCCAACCGCACCGGGCCGATTTTTACCATATTATTTGGTTTACTCAGGGTACACCCGTTCACACGGTAGATTTTATTTCTATTGATATTGAGCTCAATACACTCCTGTTTATCAATAAGAACCGAGTTCATCACTTTGATCCAACAGGTAATTATGAGGGCTGGATGTTATTATTCACCGATGCGTTTTTTGCGCAGGAACCCCAAAGTGCTCAGTTTCTGCGAAACACCATTCTGTTTCATGACCTGCTGGATATTCCTACCGTTCAACTGAACCAAACCAGCACGGATCTAACGACCATTCTTCGGCAAGTACAGCATGAATTGGCAGGTCCAAATGATCCGGTTCATGCTGCTGTGCTGCAAAACCTGGTTCATAATTTATTGCTGTTGGCGGATCGGGAGCGACGCCGACAAGGGTTTGCCGAAATCAAAAAAGGGCCTCATTTAGATTATACGCTGCGTTTCTCCGACTTGCTGGAAAAGCAGTTTCTCCAACTTCGCTCCGTCAACCAATACGCCCGGCAACTGGCCATTACCGAAAGGCGCCTTCAACAGGCCGTGGCTAAATCGGTTGGAAAAACGCCCAAACAGCTCATCGAAGCGCGTATTGTATTAGAGGCCAAGCGACTACTGGTCTATACGACCCAATCGGTTAAAGAAATTGGGTTTACGCTCGGTTTCGAGGAGCCCACCAATTTTTCCCGGTTTTTCCGGCAGCACGTCGGTCAAACACCCGCTGAATTCCGCAAACCGTTCGCCGACTGATCTATTTCGCATTTTGATCATCATTTCTCCGACTTCTATCTTTCTTCCCGTGGCTGATTAGGCAACCTTTGCAAAGTCAGAAACAAAGAGCAAAGCATTGAAAATCAACCAATTTTTCACAACCACTTTATTGCTTTCCCTAGCTCTTGGGTTAGGTACGGCTTCCACTGGTTACGGACAAAAGAAGATAGAAACCATGAACAAAAAAGATCAGGTAGTTGCGCTACTTAAAAGCATTGAGACTGGCGAATCCGGGCCAGCAGCGGTTATTAATCCGGCCAAATACATTCAGCACAATCTGGGTGTTGCCGATGGCTTAGCGGGATTTGGTGCCTTGCTTCAACACTTGCCAAAAGGCTCAGCCAAGGTAAATACGGTGCGGGTGTTTGGCGATGGGGATTACGTTTTTGCCCATACGGATTACAATTTCTTCGGCCCCAAGATTGGCTTTGACGTGTTCCGATTCGAGAATGGGCAGATCGTTGAGCACTGGGACAATCTACAGGAAAAACCGGCGGCAGCAAATCCCAGCGGGCATTCGATGATCGATGGCACGACGCAGGTTATAGATGCCAGTCAGACCGAAGCCAACAAAGCATTCGTTCGATCATTTCTGGATGACATTCTGGTCAATGGGCGGATGGAAAAGATCGCGGCTTATTTTAACGGTGACAATTATATCCAGCACAACCCATCAATCGGCGATGGCCTTTCTGGCTTAGGCAACGCACTGGAAGCTATGGCCAAGCAGGGTATCACCATGAAATACAACAAAATTCATCAGGTACTCGGTGAAGGCAATTTCGTACTGACGTTGAGCGAAGGTACGTTCGGTGGGAAGCCAACCTCGTTTTACGATCTTTTCCGAATAGAAAATGGCAAGATTGCTGAACACTGGGATACAATTGAAACCCTACCAGCTCGGTCGGAATGGAAAAACGATAACGGCAAATTCTAAGTAGCCGTTGCCTTCCAGTCTAGGAAGTAGGCATTCTTGGCTGATTTAAGCTTTCAGAAATACTTTGAAAAGTAGCCGTCTGTCTTTTGTCATGCTGACGAAGGAAGCACCTTAATGTTTCCTTACTCGGTAATTAGGAAACGTTGAGATGCTTCCTTCGTCAGCATGACAAAAACGTCTGTTGTAGGAAAGTCTAAACAGCTTTCTTGCTGGTCGAACGGGAAAATTTGAGATGCTTCCTTCCGCACCAGCGGACAGGTCAGCGTGACAAAATATACTTTTAGACACTCTTTCAAAAGTAACGATAATAGAGCCAGATCGTGCCCAGCGTGCAGAGTAGCGGAATGGTCATGACTAAGGCACCTAATTTGAGGAATTCCCACGCACTGATCGACTGTCCTTCCCGACGTAAGGCCACCAGCCAAAGAATCGTAGCCAGCGAGCCTGTTACTGATAAATTTGGCCCCAGATTAATGCCGATCAGGATCGCACTTTTAATTGCTTCAGGAACCTGTCCGGCCTGAACGACTGTGCCCGCAATCAACCCGGCAGGTAAATTATTGACCAAGTTACAGGCAATCGCTACGCCGATGCCACTCAGCCAGGTCGTCTCCGATACTGAATTAGCAGTACTAGCACGCAATAGTGAAGTTAGCTCCTGAATAACGCCCGTCTTGGCCAGCGCTTCTACCAGCACAAATAGCCCTGCTACTAGCGGCAAAACCGCCCAGGAAACGTCCTTAATAACCACCCAGGAATTTTTTCTAGCCCGGATCAATACCAGCGCTGAGGTGAGAATACCGGTGATGGCCGTTGGCAGACCCAGGGGTTTGTCGAGCGCCGAAGCCCCTAACAAAATGAGCGCAGTAGCGGAAATGCCGATAATGGCAAGTCGTCCACCCGGCGACAAGGTTGGAATCGAAATGTCCTGGGCCACGGACTCGCGCAATTCGTTCTGCTGCGTAAAGCGAAGGATTGCGTAGGTAGCGGCAATCGAGACAACGGAGGGCAATGCGTAATGCGCTAACCAGACCAGTAAAGGAGGTATGTGCGTACCGTAAATAACCAGATTGGCCGGGTTTGAGATCGGTAACACAAACGAAGCAGCATTGGCGATAAACGCACAGATAAATAGATAGGGCAACGGATTTTTAACCTTCGCCGTTTTCACCGCGGCCGCTACGGCTGGGGTAAGCACAACGGCCGTAGCGTCATTCGACAAAAAGGTGGTAACCACTACGCCCACCAGGTAAATTAGCCCGAAAAGTCGGCTGGCCGATCCGTTGGCTCGTTGGGTTGCGTGGGCTGCCAGCCAGTCGAAAAGGCCCTCTTCGCGAGCGGTTTCGGCCAGCAGCATCATGCCGGTCAGAAATAGGTACACGTCCATTCCCTTGGCAATTCCCGACAGGCTTTCAGTAGGCGTAATCAAGCCGAGGACGAGCAGTAAGACGGCTCCCCCAACCGCCCAAATGAATTCTGGTGTTTTGAAGGGACGAAAAATGACTCCGGCAATCGATAAAATGGTGATAATCCAGATGGAAAAAGATGTCATGTCTAGTTATTAAAACGTACTCAGGAAGTTGGTTTGCCGTTTCGATTAGGACCTAATTGCGTTCCAAAAATCCCATTTTCAGGCCAGTCTCCAATAGAATCGGCG
The DNA here is from genome assembly GCF_054778555.1 of Spirosoma flavus. Classification (NCBI taxonomy): domain Bacteria; kingdom Pseudomonadati; phylum Bacteroidota; class Cytophagia; order Cytophagales; family Cytophagaceae; genus Spirosoma; species Spirosoma flavus. The sequence goes on along the minus strand of NZ_BAAGZL010000005.1, from coordinate 22,226 downwards.
TCGCTTCCATTTTTTACTCGTTCGATTTTTCGTTGATTGGGTGTAGTTAATTGTATAGTGTGCCGTCCTAGTCGGCCGCTACTATCGATGGCTTCGACGGTCAGTTCCAACGGGTCAGCGGATGGCACACTAATCGTGGCTAACCAACTGCGCTGATCACTTGATAAAGTCATAGGCGTCCAATCGATGTCATTCAGTCGGACGGCTACGGCTTGCAGAGCATTGGCTCCCAGTATACTAGCTCGCACCTCTATAGTATCTGATGGGATAGGCGCTTCGTCCCGACGAAGCCGGTAATCGGCTGGACTGGTGATCATGACAAACGGAAAGGCGTCATGAAGCGCTTTAAATCGCCAGCTAACACTTCCGTTGTCAACGGAAATCAGCGAATAGCCAACTGGCCCTTCCTCGATCTGACCTGTAGATCGGGTTGCCGAGAAAATCACATGCCCGTCGTTGGTCAATTCGTTGTAATGCGTATGCCCCATATCGACCAACACCACGTCGTGCTGAGCGATGAGGTTATTCAAAAAATGGGTTTCCTGCGGATCGACTAAATCAGCCGGGTAGGTATGCATAAAAATAACGATTCGCTCGCCGTTGGCTTGGGCATTTGCCATCTCCTGACTTAACCATTGACCTTGCGAACTGCCCAATCGAAAATCCGGTCCACCGTTGCCAGTGCTGCATATATCTAAAAACAGACAGCGAACACCTCGTATACGTCTCGATATCGGCAAAGTTTCTGCCTGTAATTGTCCGTAAAATGCATCCAGACTTTTCTGTTTCATGTCATGATCGCCGGGAATACAGTAGACCGGAACGCTAAGCATTTTCAGGGCCGTAGCCACCCATTTGTACTGAATCGGCAACCCTTTATCGGTGTAATCACCTAGTAAAACTACAAAATCAAGCGCGCAGCCGCATTCGGTTTCGAGTTGGGCTACTATAAACAAAAATCCATGTGCTTCTGTTGCTTGGGCTGGGTAATGTGCAAATCGCCGATGTGGGCGAAGAAAAGCGGGAAATTCTTTAACGACTAAATAGATGGAATAATCATAGTAGAGTTATGCTTGGATAACGGCAGGTGCTTTGGTGCTACAGGCGGCTTTAAGTGAATCGGCAAATAGTACCCACAAACCGATAGAGACGAATGAAAATCAAGAACGTAGATGAATAACCGATCTGCTGAGCCATCCACCCACCAATAGCCGGACTCAAGGATGCCCCTAATCCTTATAAGGCCAGGAGCACGAAAAACGATGGCGGGGCCAATGGCCGAACCGGCGATGACCGTGGCAACCTGAGATATACTGACTGACCAGAATTTTTGCGACAAAAGTATGATTCCAGAAGTCAATGTGATAAATAAGACTGCAACAACCACATATTTCCGTTTCCGCTTGGTGGCGTCAATCAGCGCTCCGGCGGGCGCAGTCATCAACATACCGGCCACCCCAACAATGGTCATGACCGAGCCAATCAGGCCATTTTGCTAACCATGAGCTAATAAAAATACCCTTAGAAAAGGGCTAATGCTCGTTTGCATATTGGCCATGAAAAATTTTAGCACCTAAAGCGGCCATAAAACGTGGTACTTAGTTGAATTTTGAGATGTAGATTGAGTCATAAGTCATAATACGTTGAGTAATGAATGAGCACTTCTCCATCAAATGTATAATTCGGCGGATCAGCAAAGTAACTCTGAGGGGATATTCGATTAAGAACTCAATTAACTCTTTGCTGTGTACGTTGGCGCTTTGCTACGAACTTGCTCAACTATTTGGGCAAAAAGCCGTTGTTTACGGATTATTATTAAATTAATCGTCTGCCGAGTATACCCCCAACGAGCCATTCGCGACTCAAACCAATTCGCTGGCTAGTAGTCCGGATCTGCATGCTACGATCTTAACCTCTGGTTAATTTGCTCAGCAGTCTCTCGTAGTCCGGTTAGCACTGCACTAGCTTTTTCGGGCGTATGTCTGTAAGCCGGTAAATAGACGCTTAGGCTAGCCACTACTTCCTGTTGCCTATAGACGCCAACAGCATACCCAACAACCTGCCGCTTACTTTCTTGAAAGGCGTAACCCTGTTGCCGTATCGTTTGAATCTGGCTATAAAAAGTTGGTTCGCTGGCCGCTTCTTCCCATAATTCAGGTGTGGGTAGGCCGTACCGATTTTTAAATTTAACCAGATCTGCATCGTTCTGAAGACTTACTAACAACCGGCCGGACGCCGAATCATACGCATGTTTTTCGTTTGAGGTCTGCACTTGAAGAGGCTGATCGCACAACTCGCGGTGGATAATCAGGCGCTGGTCGCCATTGAGAACGGCCAGAATGCAGCTTTCGTCGAGTTGCTGGGACAGGGCCGCCAATACCGGATTGGCCGCTTCCAGAATGTCCTTCCGATACGATGTATTGCCCGTTAACCAATATGCCCGCGATCCCAAACAATAGCCTTTTTTTGGACCAACCTGATCCAGGTACCGCCTATTTACCATCGTTTTCATGATGTTGGCACAGGTCCCCATATTCAGTCCGGCTGCTTCGGCAACTTCGCTTAACGATTTAGGCCGGTTGGATTCGGTGGCCACGTATTCTAAAATGTCAAAGGCACGGTTTATAACCTGAATCATGATTTTTATTTTATATTGTAAAATTAATTATTTCAATAAAAAGACAATGACTATATTATTCTATTATTAATGAAATAATCGGTTAATGATTGAAAAAGCCATTTGTGATATCATAGTATAATTTTTAGCATATTTTTTTTCATCTGTGAAACAAAAATATGCTAAAAAGTTTGGCAAAACCAGAAATACAACTCATACTAACATCATTATTGAGTCGTATTTTACATTATTGAAATTGAAAAACCCTAAACCAAATGAATAAATTTACCTACCAGTTATGCCTGATTATTGGGCTATTGCGTGTAGGAATCGCCTACGGACAGCCATTGACTGTTTCAGGGCGGATTACCTCGGAGTTGGGACATGAGGTGCTACCTGGCGTGAACGTATCAGTTGAAGGTACCACGTCCGGTACAACCTCCGGAGTCGATGGTACGTATCGGTTAAACATACCTTCCGCCAGCAGCACAGTTGTCTTTTCCTACATTGGCTACGTGACCCAGCGTGTTTTGATCGGCGGCCGTAGTCAGCTGGATATTACGTTGGTGGAGGATAACAAATCGCTTAATGAAGTCGTGGTCGTAGGGTACGGAACCAAAGAACGACGCGACGTTACCAGCGCTATATCATCGGTCAGTGGTAAGGAGATTCAGAACCTGCCTGTAGCCTCGCCCGTTGCGCTGTTGCAGGGACGGACGGCGGGGGTACAAATTGTGCAAAACACGGGCGCACCGGGCGCAACTAACTTCACTATCCGAGTACGCGGTACTACGTCCATTAATGCGGGCAACAACCCACTTTATGTAATTGACGGCCTGCCTTTTGAAGGTAACTCGTCCGATATTAACCCGAATGACATCGAATCGATGGAAATTCTGAAGGATGCGGCTGCCTCGTCCATCTACGGCTCTCGGGCGGCCAACGGTGTGGTACTGATTACCACCAAGCGGGGCAAAACTGGCAAGGCATCGATTAGCTTCAATTATTACAAAGCCGTTCAGCAGGTTGATCGGCAACGGTTACCCAAGCTGATGGATTCCCGCGAATTTATCGAGTTGATTCAGGACCAGCGGGCTACCGGAACGGGCGTAACGTCGCTATACGGTTTCATTCTGCCGGAAAACGGAATCATTGGTGGTAATGGACGAATTGCCAACACAAACTGGGTCGATGAACTGGTGCAGACCGGCGGCATGGATAACTACGAACTGGCCATCCGGGGTGGAGAAAACAAACTCAAGTTTTACTTAAGTGGGGCCTTGCTCAAGCAAAAAGGCGTGCTGGTTTCCACCGATTATAAACGCTACACCGGCAAGCTGAATCTGGATTACCAGGCGAGCGACAAACTGAAAATTAGGACCAGCATCAACTTTACCCGCGCCGAAACCAACAGCTCACCCGAAAACGAAGATGGCGTGTTCCAGGCCGCTTTGTTCAAAGCGCCCGTCAACCCCGTATTTGCAACGGATGGAACCTATTTCCTTGAAGATATTTCGGGCATTATGAACCCAATCGCTGTTTCTAATCTGGAAACCCGGTTCAACGTTAGGAACCGCCTGCTCGCCAATGCCTTTGCTGAATACACCATCCTACCCGGTCTAACGCTTAAAACCTCCTGGGGCGCTGACTTAATCACTTCCCGGAACGATTTTTTCCAGCCGTCTAACTCCCGTCGACTGACCGTTGCCAACGGGAGTTCGGCCTACACCGATGAGACAAACTGGATATACGAGCATACGTTGACGTATGTCAATACCTTTGGTCAGCACCGAATCAACGCCCTGTTGGGCTATAGTCAATTGGAAAATGCTTTGGCGAGTAACTCGGCAGCCGCCCGCGATTACGGGACTAACAACATTGAAACCCTGAACGCGGCCTCCACGCCAACTCAGGCGACATCGGCAAAATCGGCCAATGGGCTGTCGTCACTCTTTGGCCGGGTTGGGTACATCTACGCTAATAAATACTACCTCGAAGCCAGCCTTCGGCGAGATGGTTCGTCGAAGTTCGGGGCTAACAACCGCTACGGCCTGTTTCCGGCGGCTTCGTTGGGCTGGCAGGTCGGTCGGGAGGATTTCTTTAAGGGTATATCGTCGATAGTCAGCGATTTGAAGCTCCGGGCAAGCTATGGCCGCACGGGTAACCAGGGTGGTATCGGCAACTATACCGCGCAGGGCGCTTTCTCAACCGGACTTGGGTATATTGGCCAAAACGGGGTAGGGCCAACGGCCATTGCCAACCCGGATCTGAAGTGGGAAACGACCGACCAATTCAACGTGGGGGCTGACTTGTCTTTTATGAAAAACCGGGTGAACCTGAGTGTGGATGTATACCAGAAACTGACGAGTAATCTGCTGCTCAACGTGCAGCTACCCAACACGTCGGGCTTCGTTTCGGCACTACAGAATGTGGGTAACACCGAAAATCGGGGTATTGAGTTCAATTTGAACACCACCAACCTCGACCAACCCAATGGGCTACGCTGGACGTCGAATTTTAACATTAGCTTTAATAAGAACAAGATTACGAAGCTCTACAATGGTAACGATATCATTAATTTACGGGGTGGCTCGGGCTTCGGGCAGGCTCGCACGTTCGGGTTGTTACGTGAAGGGGAGTCCATTGGAGCGTTCTTCGGCTGGCAGACCAACGGCGTCTATGCTACGTCGGCAGAAAACGAAAACAGCCGCTCCGGCGGCCCGGTTCGGGCCGACAACGCTACGGGTTATTTGTACCGGGGAGGAGATATGCGATTTGTTGATCAGAACGGCGACAACATCATCGACGACCGCGACCGGGTTGTGATCGGTAACGCGCTCCCCAAATTTACGGGTGGTTTCACCAATACGTTACAATACAAACAGTTTCAGCTGGATGCGTTGCTTCAGTTCAGCTACGGCAATGATACGTATAATGGTACACGTACGGTTAGCGAAAGTCTTTTCCAGTTTGCCAATGCCTCGAAGCGAGCCCTGAACCGCTGGCGGAAAGAAGGCGACATTACTGACATTCCCCGCGCCGACCATACCGATCCGGGAGGTAACCGCCGTAGCTCAACCCGCTGGCTGGAAGATGGCTCCTATCTGCGGGTAAAAACAGTGACACTCGCCTATGATGTACCCTCCGCCTTGCTTCAAAAAATTCGGGTAAGCAACCTGCGACTGTATGCAACGGCCCAGAATCTGTTCACTTTTACCCGCTATACGGGTGTCGACCCCGAAGCCAATTCGTACAGCAGCACGGTAACGGATCTGGGTTTCGACTATGCGTCTTATCCACAGTACAAAACGTTCCTGTTCGGCATCAACCTCGGCTTCTAAACCGAATCGTATACCTAAGCATACCATGAAAACGATTCATAAAAACGTAACACTCGCGCTGGTATTGGTTAGTTTAGCCAGTTGCCGGGATGTGACAACGCAGCTCAACCCAAGTGGGATTACGGCGACCAATTTTTACCGCAACGGAGCGGATGCGGACGTAGCGATTAATAGCTGCTACGATGCGTTCCAAAATCCTTCCCAATACGTGCTTTGGGGGGATGGCCGCGCGGATCTGCTGGCGGTTACGGATCGATCCACTAACAACGACATCCAACTGGTGAATGGCAACCTGAACGCAACCAACCCGTATATCGGCTGGGATAACATGTACGAAGCCATCAAGCGAACGAACAGCGTACTAAAGAACGTCCCAACTATTGCCGATCCGGGCTTTGCCGGTCGTAAAGAGCGTGTGCTGGGCGAAGCTTACTTTCTGCGGGCCATGGCTTACTTCTATTTAGTGCGCACGTTCGATAACGTACCGCTTATTCTGGAACCCTACGAAAGTCTGACGCAGGACTTCTTTCCCAAACAGGCGACGCCCGAGCAGGTATTTGCCCAGGTAGAAACCGACCTGAAAGCAGCCGAAAGCAGACTACCTAATCAGCCCTTCAGCTCGCTTGTTGAGCAGAAAGGAAAGGCATCGCTGGGTGCGGTTCGGGCTGCCCTGACAGATTTGTATTTATGGCAGAAGAAATACCAGCAGGCCGCCGATGCCGCCCAGCAGGTGATCAGTAGTCCGAATGGGTACGCGCTGGTTTCGGGGGCTAACTTCGGAACGATATTCAACCGAAACTCGTCGGAGTCCATCTGGGAGGTTCAGTTCAATAACGCCTACCTCGAAAGCAATAACACGAATAACCTGGTCAATCTCTTTGTCCCACTGGGCGGCACGGGCTACGCTGGTGGCAACTGGAGTTTTACCTACACCCCCAAACTTCTGAACGCCTACGTATCTGGCGACTTGCGCGGCCCTGCAACGGTACGTAACACCGGTACGCCCAACAGCACATCGTTTCGCGATGCGAACACGGCCTATATCAATAAGTATCTGGGAACACTAGCCAATGGCAACGCCATTCGTTACTTCGACGCGAATCAAGTCATTTACCGACTGGCCGACGTGATACTGATGCGGGCCGAAGCGCTGAACGAACTGGGTAAAACCACCGATGCTATTCCGCTGCTGAATCAGATTCGGACGCGGGCGGGCGTATCCGTAACCAACGCCAGCTCACAGGCCGATGTGCGATTAGCCATTGAAAACGAGCGGTTTTTAGAACTGGCTTTTGAAGGGAAACGCTACTACGACCTAAAACGCACGGGTCGGTACGCGGCTGTAACGGGTAAGAACGATCCGAACTGGCTTCGCTGGCCCATTTCATCGACCGAAATTACGAAAAACCCCAACCTTGTTCAAAACCCTGGCTACTAACCAATATCGCTATTACGATGAAAATAAAATCAAATCTGGCTTGGCTGCTGATTGCGGTCCTACCTATGCTGGCGGGCTGCACCAAAGAAGAGACCGTTTACAAAGATTTGCCCAAAGCGGTTTATATTACTAACAAGGTAGCCGACGGCACGGCTAATATCACCAATTCGGCCAGTGCCAAAAAGAACGTAACAACCGGAGCTGCACGTGTGTACCTCAACCAACCCTATGAGAAAGATGTGACGGTGAATTTTACCCTAGGCGGCACGGCAACGGCTGGACAGGACTATACGCCCCCCACCACACAGAGCGTCACGATTGTGGCAGGTCGATATTCCGGCGAAATCAATTTTGCCGTGCTGAACAACCCGGCTCAGACAACCAATAAAACGGTGTTGATTAACCTGGTCAGTGCTACCGAAGGCTTTGATATTGGGATAGGTTTCCCAAAAGGCTATTCGACCTTTACCTACACCATTACACCTTAATTGTACTTTAGATAGGTCGGTAATCGTCAGGTAGCTGGCTTGTTTTGGCTACCTGATTTAACGATTCAACTTAGTAGGCCGTTTTTGGACCTTTTATTAATGATTCAATAAAGCTACCTGTATGCTGTCTATTAAACTTTTTCCTTCCGCATGAATCGCCTAACCGGAAAAACTGCCCTCGTCACGGGAGCCTCTCGGGGCATCGGTAAAGCCATCGCCCTTCGCCTGGCCGGGGAAGGGTGTGCGGTCGTTATACATTACCATGATAATCAGCCGGAAGCCCAATCCGTTGCGGAAACCATCCGGAACAACGGCGGCACGGCTTACCTCTTGCAGGCTGATTTTATGGAGGTTGAGCAGGTCATCCGGCTGGGCGAACAAGCCTGGGAGATAACCGGAGGGCTGGATATGTTAATAAACAATGTCGGTATTTCGTACAAAAAGCATTTTCTCGATTTGACCGAAACCGATTTTGATGCCTTCAACACAGTCAATTACAAAAGCACTACGTTCCTGACGCAGACCGTCGCCCGAAGAATGGTTGACGAGAGACGGGAGGGAAGCATTTACACCATTACCTCGGTAAACGGCATCCGACCCAACTTTGGACAAAGTGCCTACGGTGCCAGTAAATACGCCCTCGAATCGCTCATGCGGGGTGTTGCCCTCGAACTGGCCGTGCATAATATTCGGGTCAATACGGTGGCGCTGGGCGCTATTGAATCCGATATGACAGCTCCGGCGATGGCCGACCCGGTTTTTTTTCAGGAAGTAAAAGACGGCATTCCCATGGGGCGATTTGGTCTGCCCGACGAAGTAGCCGCGGTGATGGTGGATTTACTGGTTTCGGGCAGCTACCTCACGGGCACAACCATCACCCTCGACGGTGGCCTATTGCTCATGCGGGGCTATGGAAAACCCGAACCTTACAAGACGCTATGAAACTATCCTTTCTCTTTTTTGGCAACCAACCTGACGAAAAATGGGTGCTGGCCCGTCAGATGGGTATTCAATATGCCATCGCTAAACTGGCCCCCGACCTCACTGGACAGCCTGGCATTTGGGAGTTTGACTCGTTCCGACGAACCCACGAACGATTTACCGAAAACGGTTTTCAACTCATTGGCCTGGAAGGGGATCAGTTCGACATGAGCCGGATTAAACTCGGACTACCTGGCCGCGATGAAGACCTCGACCGGTACCGGCATATGCTTCAAAATATGGGGCGGCTGGGGGTTCGGCTGCTCTGTTATAATTTCATGGCGACGGGCTGGTATCGCACCCACAAAGACTTGCCCGAACGGGCTGGCGCACGCGTGACGGGTTTTGACAACCGAATCGCTCAGGGCGAACCGCTCACCAAATATGGTGAAATTCCCGCCGAAAAAATCTGGGAGAACTACGCCTACTTTCTGGAGAACGTACTGCCCGCTGCCGAAGCTACTGGTGTTCAGATGGCGATGCACCCCGACGACCCGCCAGTACCGACCCTGCATGGGATTGGCCGTATTTTCATCAATGCCGCGGCTACTCGCCGTGCCCTCAACTTATCCGGTAGCCCCGCTCATGGCCTGACCTTTTGCCAGGGAACCTACACGACGATGGGCGAGGATATTCCAGCACTGATTCAGGAGTGGAAAGACCGCATTCGGTTCATCCACATCCGCGACATAATTGGTACGTCCGACCATTTCCGCGAAACCTTTCATGATAACGGACCCTCCGATATGGTAGCTGCATTCCGGGCCTATCGTGATGCGGGCTTTACGGGCCCAATCCGTTCGGACCACGTACCCACGATGGCGGGCGAAGACAACCGGGCCCATGGTTACGAAATGAAAGGCAACCTATTTGGCATCGGCTACATGAAAGGCATTATGGACGCGCTAACCATCCCGGTCGAATGAAAGCAACGCTCTCTTTTTTTACCCGCTGGAAACTGCTTATGCTTCTCTGGCTGGCCTTTTTTCTCAATCAGGCCGACCGCCAGATTTTCGGGGTAGTGCTGCCGCTCATCCGTACGGATCTCAACCTAAGTGATGCCGACCTGGGTTTGATTGCTGCCGCGCTGGTCTGGACCTACGGCCTGCTGGTGCCGGTAGCGGGCTTCATTGGCGACCGCCTATCGCGCCGGAACATCGTCGGGTTTAGTCTATTGTTCTGGAGTTTCTCTACGTTAGCAACGGGTTTTTGCTCAACCCTATGGGAGTTTATTGGCCTGCGGGGTATGGCGACGGGCGGAGGGGAAGCCTTTTATGCCCCGGCTGCCAATGCGTTACTGGGTGAGCAATACCGCGAGAATCGTTCGTTCGTACTGTCCTTACACCAGACGGCGGTGTACGTAGGGATCGTTCTGAGCGGCTTTGTGGCGGGCTACATCGGACAGCAGTACGGCTGGCGGTATGCCTTTTTTCTGTTTGGTAGCTTCGGCGTCGTTTTAGGAGTATTGGTATTTATATCGCTGGCTAAAGACCGACCCGCGATGAGTACGAATCCTGATTCGGTGCTCCATACAGCTGGCTATCTGGGTCGTAACCCCACAGCTATTCTGCTCACCCTGGGCTTTGCCTGCATGGTGTTCGTGAACGTTGGGTACGTAACCTGGATGCCTTCGTTCATGGTCGAAAAATTTGGCTTATCCCTCCCCACAGCGGGTTTCAACGCCCTGTTTTTTCACCATCTCGGCGCGGTGTTGGGGGTTCTGCTCGGCGGCCGACTGGCTGATCAACTAGCGACAACCCGCCCGCAAAGCCGTCTGTGGATTCAAGCCGGGGCGTTGGCCGCAGGGGCACCCTTCATTTACTGGATGGGCAGCAGTCACTCCGAAACAGGCACCTACCTTGCTCTGGGGCTGTTCGGCCTGTTTCGGGGCGTGTACGATTCGAACATTGTTGCCTCGCTTTATGAGGTAGTCCCGATGCACTGGCGATCCTCTGCTTATGGGCTGATGCTCATGATCGCATTTTTGGTTGGGGCTTTCGCCCCTTATCTGCTTGGCGTATTAAAACCAACGCTAGGTCTTTCGGTAGGACTGTCGGGGCTTTCGGTAAGCTACCTGCTCGGCAGTGTATTCATTGCCAGTGGTGCTCTATTCTTCTTCAAACTCGATCATCGGGCCGCTCAACCGGCTCCTACTCCTGCTCTATCTATATGAAACCTGGATTAGCCCGCTGGCTCGTTGCTACCACCCTATTGGCGCTATCGCTTCCTGCCAGCACCGTTGCCCAACGAGCCGACTCTACCAAACTGTGGAGTCCCTACCGAATTACTCCGCGTGTGGGTTCCCAACATATTGACTTATCGGGTGCTGGCTGGGAGTTATCCTATACCGATACCCCTGTAACCAGTCTGAAGGAACCTCGTCAGGGTGCTTTCCAGACCACCATACCGAACTCGGTACATTGGTCGCTCTACAAAGCAGGCAAGCTACCGCATCCCTATTACGGTCTGAATTCGACAAAATACCGTTGGGCCGAAGAAAAAGCGTGGTATTACAAAAAGTCATTCGAAATACCCGAATCGGTGCAGGGAAATTATGTGTTTCTGTGCTTCGACGGGGTGGATTATTTTACCAAAGTCTGGGTAAACGACAGCCTCGTGGGGATTCACGAGGGCATGTTCGGCGGGCCATCCATTGAAATCAGTCGTCTGCTGAAGACAGGTCAAAAAAACGACATCACGGTGGAAGTGCGGGCTGGTAACTGGGGTAATAAAGCGACCGATTACGAAACACTACCCCGTACAGCGACCGGCGATTATGATTTCTCAAAACGGACGGGTTTCAATCCCCGCGCCAGTGGCAGGATCATCAAACCCTGGGTCATTTCCGGCGGCTCCGGGGGGGAAGCATTTTTTTCAGTCGGCATCTGGCAGGGTGTTCGGCTGGAAATTGTGCCGAAGATCCACCTCGAACGACCTTACCTGACCACCAAAAACGTGATCGGCACTACGGCTCAACTGCACCTGTCGGCGGAGGTCTTTGCCAATGCCCATTCGCTACAAAAACAACTTCATCCCTGGAACAACTCCCAACTATACCACCCGAACGAAAAAGGGACCCTGTTTAAGCCCATCAACCAGAAGTTGAGCGTACGGGTAGAGCTGATTTCGGGAAAAGCCACCGTTCTGACAAAAGAAATACCCGTTAACGCCTACGAAGGTCGGATTTGGATCGAAGAAGATCTGACCCTGCCGAATGCCAAACGCTGGCAACCCAACGGCCTTGGCACCCCAAACATATACACGGTCAGGCTAAGCCTGAACCAGAACGGCAAGCCTATCGACCAGCATCAGTTTACGTATGGCATCCGCACCATCGAGCGCGTGTTGACCGCCGGGCCACGCACGGCCGACCGCTGGGAAAACTGGCAATTCATCGTCAACGGGCAGAAGATTTTTGTGAAGGGCATGAACTTTACCCCTCAGGATATTCTCCTTGACTTACCCCGCGAACGCTACCGCTGGACACTCCAAGCGGCTAAACGCATGGGCGTACAACTCATCCGCATTTGGGGAGGAGGCATTTTAGAGACCGATTCTTTTTACGACCTCTGCAACGAGCTGGGCCTGATGGTCTGGCAGGATTTTCCCATTGGAAATCAGGATACGCCCGATTACCCACAGGACATCTGGGAAGCGCAGGTCGTGCAAAACATTGTCCGATTGCGGAATCATCCCTCGCTGGTCGTCTGGTGCGGAGGGAATGAATTCAACGCCTATTCAGCTGGTAACGCCAAGACTATCGGTATCCTTGAACGTAATCTGGATATTTTTGATAAATCCAGATTCTTCGTCCGTACGACCCCCGACGACGGCTCGTTGCACGTTTATCCCGACATGGACCCGGCCTGGTATAATCGTAGTTATCGCTTGGACCCCTGGATATCGGAAACGGGGATGCACAGTATTCCCGAAGCAGCCGGATTTTACGAGGTCATTGATAGAAAGGAATTTACGGACCTGGGCAAGATGTGGGCGAAGGAGTTTGGCCCCTCGCATCCTGAGTTTATTCACCATTTCACCGAGTATGGCCCGGCCCGTGTGCCCCGGATGTTGAGCCGGGCTTCGCACATAGCGGACGTGACCGATCCAACCCTCGAAAGTATCGCTGAAGCTTCTCAGATCGGTGCGGGAGAATTTTATCAGGTCATGTCGGAGAAAATGCAGGGTAATTATCCCGTAACGGCAGGGCTGATGCCCTGGGTATTTAAGCGCCATTGGCCGGTCATCGCCATTCAGATGATGGATTGGTTTGGGCAGGCAGCGGCCCCCTATTACTTCCTGAAACGCACGTACGAACCGACCCATGTTGCCCTTGACTTACCCCGGCTGCTCTGGGCTTCCGGCGAAACGATTCCCTTCCTGGCGAAAGTGACCAACGCCCAGGCCGCAATGCCCGGTTGCAAAATGTCAGTAACTGTATTTGACGACCAATTCGCAAGTCTCTGGACGTCCGAAAAACCGGTGGCTGTCTCGACTGGCCCGTCCGTTAGTTCCGCCACTATGGGCTCATTCACTATACCGGCCGACTACAAGGATCGATTCCTGTTTGTTGTGACCGAACTGAAAGACAAGGTAGGCAGGCTGGTTTCGCGGTCGGTCTATTACCCTCGTTCACTGACAATGCTGGATGATAAACCGTTCCACGACAAATACGTAGCCGAACCCATTGCCTGGCCCACCCTGGAAAAAGGGCCGTTTCTGAAATCAACCGCCCAGAAAACAGCCACGCGTTTAGAAAGTAAAATATTATCCATGACCTCGTTGGGTGAGCCCGGCTCACAGCCTGTGCAGGCCGTTTTTTCGGTGCAGGTCCGCAATGTCGGCACTGTTCCCGCCTTCATGACGAAAATCGACGTAATCGGCACAAAACGAGCGCTGGTGGCTGATGATAACTATTTCTGGCTGGCACCGGGCGAGAGTCGAACCCTATCGGCAGATATACTTTGGCGGGAAGCCCCAGGACCTGCTACCTCGATCATGGTTTCAGCCTGGAACGCTCCCGGGCTGACTATGCCTGTAGGGTCGACCATAACCACCATGCAAAATTCAGGTAAGTAATGAAGCCTAGGCACGTATTAACAGTAGTGGATGGAATAGCCTTCCCCGAAGGACCCGCCTTTGCTCCCGATGGCAGTCTGTGGGCCGTTGACTTAAAAGGAGAAAGCCTGCTACAGTTTCAGCGTGGGCAGTTGTACCGGTATCGGGTTGGGGGGGCACCAAATGGAATTGCCATCGACAGACAGGGCCAGATTTGGTTTTGCGACGCAGGGCAGAATTCCATTCGCCGGTTCAACCCGCCGTCCGGTCAGTGTGAGACCATATGTGATAGGGTCGATAATTCCCCTTTACACAAGCCGAACGATCTCGCTTTTGATCCGCTGGGAAATCTGCTGTTCACCTGCCCTGGAGAGTCGCGCCGAGAGCCGTCGGGCTACGTATGTGTTCTGACCCTGGCGGGTTTGGTACGAAAAGTAGCGGAAGGACTTTATTTTCCCAACGGACTGGCCTTCACCGAGGGCGGCACAAACCTGGTCGTTGCCAAAACCTACCAGCATCGGTTGTGGAAAGGTCGCTGGAATCCCAAAACGACCGAATTGACTCAGAACCAGGTCTGGTCTGCCATTGGCGGACCAGACGGACCGGGAGGGCCCGATGGCATGGCATTCGATACGGATGGCAACCTATACGCAGCCGTCTACGGTACCAGCGAAATACGGGTGGCGGACCCTAACGGTACGATCATCGACCGAATACCGCTGCCTGGATTAAACCCCACAAACTGCGCATTTGATCCTTTCGGTCGCTGGGGCCTGATCGTTACCGAGGCCGAGCGGGGTCAGGTGTTGAGCATATCCGTAGAGGCTACCGGGCTTCCTTTGTACGATGGCCTATCGATACCGGCTCAATCCACTGCATTCACCAATAGCTGATCAACTTGAATTAATTCACTCATTTAGTAAACCAACTCGTTTTTATGGAAATTATCACCAACACCTATCCTGTTCGTCAGCATATTATTTCGTACGATGCCGCTGAAATTGCGGATCGGTACAAAAAATTATATGCCGCCCTTGTGTCGGATGTGCTTGAGCATATGGGGTATCATAGTCAGTGCATGGCTAGCGGTATTTACCCCCTCCTTCACACCATGAAAGTAGCTGGCCCCGCCTTCACCGCCCATGGTATTGCCACGCCCAGCCGGGATGAGAAGATTCACGATATTCGTCTGGGTATGTTCAAGAGCATGACTCCCGGCGTGGTGCAGATTCGCGATACGCAGGGCGATACGTCCTGCGGGCAGTTCGGCGAAATCTCCGCAACGGCGGCTCTGGCCCATGGTTGCGTCGGGGCCGTGATAGATGGCTCCACCCGGGACTCCAATTACCTCATCGACATGAGTTTTCCTACGTTCTGTCGGTTTCGCAATCCGGTCGAAGCATTCGGTCGGTTTATGGTCGTTGATTACCAGATTCCGATTTACGTGAAAGGCATGGATGGGCTGCTCAAAATTAACCCCGGTGATTATATCTTCGGTGACAATGACGGGGTAGTGGTCGTACCTCAAGAACTGACCATCCCGGTATTGGAACAGGCCGAAGAATGGTTTTCCAGTGAAGCCCGTAGTCGACAGGCTATGGCCGAAGGGCGAGACCCGTTTGAGGTGTACGAAGAATACGGACGATTTTAACAACTTGTGTAAGCCAGCAATTCTCGGCTGGCTTACGTATTTTACGTAAAGGAGCAAGCTAACTTGTCTGGACTAACGTAAAATTTACGTATTGCAGACTGCATTTTGTTGGATTTTAGTCGGCTTGACGTAGCTATTTAGCTTTAGTTAGGCAAGACGTTTTTGCGGAACGTAGACACTCCGGTGGAGTAAGCTTTCGTGTCCGGATTTTTAGGGCCATATCAGGTAGCTTGGAGTAGATTAACAGATTTGTAACGCCAAACATAGCCCCTAGGCCTTAGCTTCTTATTGAACATATTGGTCAAAATTGATTGCGCAAACCCCTATAGTCTAAGTAAGAATTGTACATTCCTATTTTCCTGCTGTCGAAAAGTCTTTATACAAATTCAGTTGACCTCATATAATACTCTCAGCAACTTAAATCCGTTTACAGACGACTCATCTATCCAACGCTACCGTTCATTTGTTTTTTTTTGTTGAGTATGCCTGCATAAATCACTTTTGACCCGTCAACTAGTGAATAGCTAAGCTTTCATACAAACCTTACTTTATGGAAGTACATCTTCCGGATTGTATAGCAGGCTTAACCACTCAAACCTCTACTGTATGCGTTTATATCTCTGCTTTCTGCTCCTGAATGGGCTACCCCTATTGGTTCTGGCTCAAACTAATTACGTAGTTCGAACGCCCAACTCAACCACGCCTGGTACTAATAATACCCTGATAGGTCCTAGTGCGGGTAATTTAACTATGACGGGCACAAATAACTCGTTTTTGGGCTATAATGCTGGGAATGACAATACAACTGGTACACAGAATAGTTTTATAGGCACTCAGGCAGGCTTTTCAAATACAACCGGCAATAACAATAGTTTTATAGGCAGTCAGGCGGGTTATTCTAATACCACTGGTAACAGTAACAGTTTTATAGGCAGAGGTGCAGGATATAACAATACCACTGGCACCAATAATATGTTTGTAGGCCTTTCTGCGGGCGGTGCTAACACGACGGGTAATCAGAACAGCTTTATAGGCACGTATGCTGGCTACAACAACATTACCGGTGTTGAGAACAGTTTTGTGGGCAATCAGGCAGGCTACAATAACTCTACTGGTAACAGTAACGTATTCCTTGGTTATCAAGCCGGTTTCAAAAACACCACTGCCAGCAATAACGTGTTCATTGGTTATCAGAGCGGTCAAAACAATACCACTGGCCTTGGCAACCTGTTCATGGGCAACGCAGCAGGTATCCAAAGTAACGGCTCCTACAACCTCTTCATCGGCAATGGTTCGGGCTACAACAATACCTCAGGCCTGGGCAACACCTTCATCGGTGACGGCTCGGGCTACGGCAGCACTACCGGTCAGAACAACACCTACATCGGCCGGGCGGCCAACTACTCGGGCAATGGGGCAGGCAATTACAACACCTTCATCGGCTTCGGGGCGGGCACCAACGGGCCCACCGTCAACAACGCCACCGCCATCGGCGTCAACGCCATTGTCACCGTCAGCAACGCGGTGGTTCTGGGATCTCCCGGCTCAAGGGTGGGCATTGGCAACTCGGCCCCCAACAACACCCTGGAGATCACCAAGGGCACCGCGAACCAGTCTGGTCTTCGCTTTACCAATCTGACGAATTCGGCCCCTGCTACTTCTCTCAACCAAACCAAGTTTCTCTCGGTCAACGAGCAGGGAGACGTAGTGATGGCCAGCGTGAACGGTTCGGCTCGCGAGGGCGTGTCGGAATCGCTGTGGCAGCGCAAAGGCTCGTTTCTGCAAAGCACTCAGAACGATGCGGTCATTATTGGTAGTAACGTAGCGCGTACGCCGTCGGGTTACAAGTTATTTGTCGAAGAGGGTATTCTGACCGAGAAAGTGAAGGTAGCCGTAAAGAATACCAATGATTGGAGCGACTATGTATTTACCAATACGTACCAGCTAAAAGATTTAGTAGAGGTGGAAACGTTCATTAAAGCTAATAAGCACCTACCGGGTGTTCCATCGGCAGAAGAAATGGTTGAGAAAGGCAACGACCTACACAAGACAGACGCTAAACTCTTGGAGAAGATTGAGGAGCTGACGCTATATAGTATTGAACAATATAAGGAGAACCAATCATTAAAAGAAGAAATGGCCGATCAGAAAGCCAAAGTCGAGAAACTTGAAAAAATGCTTCAGCGGTTCTTGGAGAAGAAATAACCTGAGAGAACAACCCCGAACGTACTTTATTCGGGGTTGTTTATGGTTACGCTAGAATCAAGTTTATTTTCTAGCACCCGTTTAGGGAATGTTCAATGAAGTGTGTCATTTCTTTAGACCTTCAAGTATGGTTTGACCCGTTCGCCCAACAAAATAGCTAACTGGTGTACGGTCATCAAAGGCCGAAAACATCTCCTATACCCAATCGAGTTAACGTCCTATTTCCCTCACTTAATTAGCTTTGGGTGCTTTGTGAGCACAATTACATGCGTGCTGCCGGGCTTGTTTATTTTTCTGCAGTACTGCTGCCGATCGCAGAGTCAGTTGAGGAACACTTATTTTCTCGACTCTAAAAAATTACCTGTCGGTTACAATCGCCGGATTCACACCCACCGCATTTTGGGGGAGTAGTTGCTCGTGATAAAAGCTCCACTGACTGTTTCCATAGCCTCAAAATGCATCTGGGGATTAATCAGGTAGTACAACCGGCGAGTTTCTCATTAACACCGGGCAATGTGGCCGATAACAACCACCAAGTCTTGCACTACTTGCTGGATCACCTAAAAGGCCATTTTATTGGCGATAAAGAGTATCTGTGTGCGTTCTTCGAGCATTTTTATCAGCCAGGATTGCACTTAATCACCGCGCTGGCGGCCCGGCAAGATACGGTTCAAGATGAAGAATCAACTGTTGCTGCTGAGCCATAAGCTCAAGCTGCGCAAGTGGGCCTGGATTGAGTCCACCAATGATTTGTTAATGAGTAGGTTTGATATGGATCATTCCCGCCATCAGAACTCTTAAAATGCCCTTTCGCACATTTTACCGGGTTTGATTGTCTACTGTTTTTATCCTAACAAGAAATCGGTATGTATTCCAGCAACAGGTTGTCGCTTAACCTCATAGCCCAATATTCACGTTAATTAATACCCCATTTTGGGAAAATACCCAGACTTCCTAATCAACCAATCAATGAGAGGTAATAGGTATACAATAGAACCTTATCCTCCCGAATCACCATGGTCAAAAAGTCGCAAAATCTTGTCAATTTTATCCCGGTAGGAAACACCTATGGGAACGGTATGCTCCCCAAAGCGAAAGCCATTTTTACTGTAACTCGAAATTTTATTGATATTAACAATGTAGGTCTTATGCACCCTGTAAAATGACTGCGCCGGCAGTAATTTATCCAGGGCAGCAAGACGTTCGTTGACTACATGTGACTGCTTGCCGGTTTGAATCTTCGAGTAAATTCCGTAGGCTTCAATAAAATCGATCTCATGAAAGTTAAAACGCTGTACTTTACGCCCTGTTTTCAGGAAAATAAAATCTTTATTGGCAAAGCTGTTAGCAGAAGCCTGCAGCCCCAGTGCCCGGTTAACAGCCAATGACAGCCGATCAAACGTAAAAGGTTTAAGCACGTAATCAACGGCCTTACCAATTTCATAGCTCTCCAAAGCGTATTGGGGGCTGGAGCTGATAATAATCACAGGAGGCAACTGAATACCATTCTTAAGCAGAAAGAGCCCTGATTGGTCGGCCAATTTGATATCCAGAAAAAGCAGATCGACCGGTTGAATAGCCAGACATTCTAGAGTAGCTTCCAGCGTGTAACAAATAGCCGTCAATGACAGGAAAGGTAGTTTATTCAATTGCGCTTCCAGTTGCCTTGCCTCAACTTCTAGGTCATCGACAATCAGGTATTTTTTTAGGTGCATTCGACAAAGCGATTTCTGGAGTGTATGAACAAAATTCGCGCCATACTATAGTGAACAACTAGAATAATGGTCTCTTTTCATCAAGGATACGTTACCAAAATGTCTGTTGCCAAGGAAAGGAGTCTAATACAAGAGTAATCAGACGCTTTCTTTAATTTTAAATAGCAACAAGAGGTGGTCATTTTGTTGCCTCAATAGAGACGTAGTATGATAATCAATTATATGACCCATTAGTCAGGGAGGCCAGCTTGGTTAGGCCAAGTAGATAAGGTGAGCTATACGCAAGTAAGCCGTCGGCACTGGTTCATCATACAGCAAAGACCTGGGACCTTACCTCATCTAGTTCGCTCGTTGTGTAGACATTCGCAACGATTCAAACGTTATCTTAACCGTTGTCCCCTTTCCGGGTTCACTCGATAAACGAAGCTGCCCCGCCTGTTTAGCCAGCATATCCTGCACTAGTCGCAGCCCTAGCCCCGTACTTAGCTCGCCCTTCGTACCGGTTCGGATTTCTGGATCCCGCCACAACCGCTCAAGCTGCTCCTGGCTCATGCCAATACCCGTATCTTGGATACGCAGTTCTATGAAATCACCGGTCTGCCTGGTTGACAGGCGAATAAAGCCGCCATCGGGCGTAAATTTAATCGCATTTCCAATTAGGTTACGCAGGATAGCCTGTAAAGCCCCCCGTTCCATTTGTACCCATTGGCCAACCGGCATCTGGTTGAGCAGGGTGATCCGCTTATGCTGAAGCGAATGGGTCAGTAAGCAAACAGTTTCGGCAATAGCATCGGCAAGATCCAGGGGCCGAACTTGCCCTTTCCCGCCTTTCAGCTGCGTAGCCGACCATTCCAGTAAATTCGTGACCAGGTCCAGGACATTATCCAGCAATTGTTCAAGCTGGTCCATCGATTGGCTGGTGGCTTCAGCCGGTGATGGTGAACGCAGCGTAGTAAAGCCGAGTTTCAGCCGGGCCAGTGGACTTCTAAGATCATGGCTGATAAGGGAAAAGAGTTTATCCTTTGTGGCATTAAGAACCGATAAAGCCTGGGCCCGTTGCGCTGTAGCCCGCTGTTGCCGGCGTAAGAAATAAAGACTTAGGCTGAATAGAAGGAGCAGAAGACCGAGACTTATACCCAGAAATAGGCGTTGCTGACTGGCTAACTGCAGTTGAAGGGCTATGGCTTTGATCTGCTGTTGCTTACTGGCTAACTCATAGCGGGACTGAATGCTCAGCAAAGCTTTCTGATGGTCCAATCCTGATAAACTGTCTTTGAGTAGCTGAGCGTGCTGACTTGACTGAAACGCTTGCCGGTAGTTATCCAACCTGGCCCACAGTTGACTTTGGATCGTCAATGCCTGTTGCAGGTGTTTGGGCGAATTTATTTTATGAAAGATGGTAATGGCCAGTTCGATTTGCTCCAGGGCCTGAGGATAATTTTTAAGCGCCTGGTAATCCAAAGCCAGCAGTTGAAGAAGGCTTCCGATCAATTCAGGCTGTTGAACCGAACGAGCCAGCGCCAACGCCTTCTGGTGAATACTCAGTGCCTTGTTGAATTGATGTCGGGCATACGCTATACTCCCCAAGATATCGAGGGAGGATATCATTTGAGACAGGTTGCTCATTCTACAGGCGATTAACAGACTCCCCTGGGCAGCAGAATAGGCGTGGGGTAAATCATGGTGATCCACGTAAAATTGGCCCAGGTTACTCAAGGCCGTGGCTTCTTCAATGGAGTCTTTGTTTGTCCGAGCCAAGGCCAGCCGTTGTTTATGGTACAAAAGCGCTTGGGTTGTATCCCGGCTTGCTTCATATAGTAGGCCTAGCGTAGTATAAAGTCTGGGCAGTCCGCTTTGATCAATTTCCGGATGCTGCTGGTAAGCCTGCAGGGTCTGTAAAGCGAGTTGTAATCCCTGCCGGTCGTTTCCCTGGTTACTGAAGGTAAGCGCCATGTTGGCCTGGATTTTGAACTGCTGGGCCAGCAGGTGATACCGCTGAGCAAGTTGTCTGGCTTGGTGAAAAACTTTTAAACTAGTCGCAAAATCAGATTTTATATAGTTCAGTCTGCCCAGTAGGTAATACTGATCGGTCAGCTCCCGTGCCGTAGCCCATCGTTTTGACAGGTACATAGTTTGCTGCAAATAATGAAGGGCTGAGTCCACCTGGATTGTCTCGTAGGCTTCAGCCAACTTGAAGAAAATTCGTGCCTGTTCCCTGTCCGATTGTGCGCCCTGCAGTTGCTTTTTTAACTGCGTAATCGTTGACGTCTGGGCTACCGCTATATTGGCGCACAGACATAAAAACCAGCAAGTATTATATACCATAATCCTTATTATCGCCCGTTCTGGTTGCATATCGTCTACATATTCTAGACTTGTAGTGCAGTTAAAAAAACATTGATAGTAGCTAGTAGGCTATACGACTTGTTGGAAAAACGATACTTTTCAATTGCTCTTCAACCACGTGGACTGGTAACGGGTGTCTTTGCCTCTTACTGCTACCAGTGGGTCGATTGTCTGGATCCATGATGATCGTAAACAACTTAAATACCAACCGTATAGAAAGAGTTGCCTGCCAGGTCGTATTACCCTCTTGAATGTAGGCAAAAGAATGGCACGCAGGTATTAGTCCTATTGTAAGCTTCCCTGAAATTAGGACAGTCATGGATTAGACTCGAAAAGAGCTAATTTTAACTGACACATGAAAAAAAAGAAGTTTACCGAAACACAAA